>CAIXGR010000001.1 GCA_903919075.1 uncultured Bacteroidota bacterium
ACATTAAATGACAGAAGAAGTATTTACTTTAAAAACAAATCTTCTAACTTTGCATTCACAAATTTAAATTCTCTGAATTGAAAACTCTCTAAAAGTTCACTTTGGTTTGAAGACATACATTAAAACTGGCAAACTGCAAGCAGATTAAAGCAAAAAGAATTGGAAATACTTTTTTCATGGTTACTTCAATACAAACAAAAACCACGCACTATTCCCCCATGCTTTACATCAGCACAGATGTTTTCCATTTTCTTTTTACTACTAATCTAATCTATAAGAAAAGGCCTAACATTAAGCCTAGGGGAACTCTTATCAAATTAAAAAATCGATTGCAAATATACTTTTTCGTAAACTAAGTTGAAGTAAAAACACTTGTAATAATGGGCCATTAATCAGCAATGCAGCGAACCGACATGCCATTGCCTTTATTAAAAATGCTGATATAGGCATTTAAGTAGCTAAAGTATAACCCCAGAAATTTGGCATCTAAACTACCAGAAGGGGTTGAAGACCAAAAGACTCCATAATAACCATCATCATCAAATCCCCGGTTGGGCACAAAATCGCCAAAACTAGTACGCAATTCACCAGGCAATGCTGTAAAGCCCGAAGAGTTATCGGCTTTACTCGGGTATCTCCACACTTTAGTAGACCTTAGGTGCGCGCTTGAAATAGAATCGCCACCCATAAAATCTGATAATGCCTGATACTCTTCTTCACTAGGCACATGCCATCCACCAGGGCAAATATTGCGCGGATCGGCCACTGTATACCAATTGTAAAGCTTGCCGAACATACGGTTATTGGTATCGTTTTTTTGATAGTAACACCAAGCTGGTGCATGAGATTTTTCAGTGCTCCCCCAAAGCTCACTACTCTGCATCTCGGCTATTGCCGAGCCATCACGGAAATGGGTGGTTTTAAGATTTTCTTGCAGCCAGCATTGCTTCCCTATTTTTACTGTGTGGTAAACATTGCCATCAACATCTTTTACCTCTGTGCCGCATTGCGCAGCAACCTTAATGCCTATCAATTGTATGCATACCAGAAAAAATAAAACGGAGAATATTTTTTTCATTGCCCTTGCTTTACTCGGTTAAACTCAATCAGCTATATGAATTTGTAATACGGAAAAAAATCACCTTGAATTTGGGTCCGCAAACCGCTTGTCATAAATAAAATCTTTGTCGGTCAAAGTCTTTAAAAAAGCTATAAGCGCCTGCTTATCATCTTCGCTTAAACTACCTACATTCTTTTTTATACCCTCATCAAAGTTATTAGTAAAAAAAATTCCTTTGGCATAATGGTCTAATACGTCGTACAGGTTTTTAAATCTTCCATCGTGCATGTAAGGATAGGTAAGTTCAACATTTCGCAAACTAGGCACCTTAAATTTCATGTAATCTGATGGCAGCCCTGTAATAGACATCCGTCCGGAGTCTCTCAAAGCCGTATCAGGCTTAATCCCAATGTTCCGAAAAGAATTATCTGTAAACAGCGGTTCCTGATGACAATTTTCGCAGCGCAGCCTAAAAAGTTTAAAACCATTTAATTCCTGATCAGTAAATTTTTCTTCACCTCTCAGGTATTTATCATACTTCGAGTTGGATGAAACCATAAGCCCGGTAAATTGTGCCAGTGCCTTCAACACATTTTCGCTGCTAACGTGCGGATCATTAAACGCTTTTTTGAAAAGGGTAACGTATTCTTTGTTTTGTTGAAGCTTATAAACCGAATGTGCCATTGTTTCATCCATTTCAGCGGAATTTGTCATGGGTGATACCGGTTGCACTTCAAGGTGGTTTATGCCCCCATCCCACATAAAATTCTTTTGCCATATCATGTTTTGTATAGGCGGAACGTTGCGCCTGCCAATTAAACCATTTATGCCATGGCTCAACGTGTGATCGACATGCGCAAAAGCCGCAAAACGCTGATGGCAAAATGCGCAACTTACTGAACTATCTTTCGAAAGCACCGGGTCATAAAAAAGCTTTCTGCCCAGTGTGAATCCTTCAGGGGTTAGCTTGTTTTCTTTAAAATCATAAACCGGTTTCGGAAAATCTTTAGGAATTTGCAGCTGCACATCTTTTTGCGTAATAACAAAATAAGAGTTGTCGCCGACAAAACTATTCAGCCCGAGCAGAAAAAGAATAATATAAATTAAATTACGGTTCATTATTCAACTGCTAATATACTGAACATATCTGCATAATTATCGGCCATCATTGTAGAATTATGAAAATCGGTTACTGCCGAAATTTTTGAAAAATCTATTGCCACCGGCGATTTAAAGGCTTCCGAAACATCGGCTTTAATACTTAAAGAAGCATCTTTCCCCGAGGCCACATTTAAGCCTTTATTTCCTAAGTCAAGTCCTATTTTGCGAATACAATTTGCAGGGGCTTTAAAGCCACCTATGTGAAACTCCAAAATATGGCCCGGCGATTTTGATGCATCAGAATATCCTTCAATCTTTAAAAATACATAACCGGTATTCCATGCCCAAAACATAGCATTTACCGGATCTAGTGCGCCGGACTGGGCGCCGCTACAATTATGAATACTATCAACCCCGACTATAAAATTGACTGAAGTATAACTGCCTTCCGGAACATCTTTCAAAACTATTTCTTTCGATGAAAGGTTTTCTTCATTTATCAAAAAATATTCTTGCGGCAAAGTATATCCGGAACCATCAGCCTTCTTTAAGTGAATATTGCCGATGTAGTATTTAAATTTTGAAATGGTATATACCTGACCAGCTTCGTTTTTATAATTAATGGTATTTAGCTTTAATAAGCTATCACCCACATAATTTTCAAAATGAATGTTAAGATTGCCCTTTGCAATAGAATGGCGCATAATAACAAAAGACATAGTAGCCCCCAAGGCTAGTATAAGCCCGGTAATAACAAATGCTTTACTTACAAGGTTCATTTTACTTCTCACTGGGGTAATTATTCATTTGCCGCACTTTCCTAATTGTAAATTTAAAGAAAATATTTTCAACTAGCCTTTTTTGCTTAAAATGCCGTCTTCTGCTGCATAAAAATATTGAAAGTCAATACTTTAAAGTTCATTTTAGGCTATTTCGATTAGATACCTATTCCGAAAATCTGCTTTCAAAAAAGCAAATATCGCTTTCCTTAAAATAAAAAACGCATGACCTGAGTCATGCGTTTGAAAAATTGTTGTATTCATTATAGCCCAAATCAAAATTGGCGAATAGGGCGCACATAATCTCCCCCTGATATATTTTTACTATCCTGCACGGCGGCTCCGTTTGGAGATAGGTCATAAGCAACGTTGCTGCTCACTTCGGTAGAACTCCAATAATACCCGTTAGAAAAACTTGGCATTGAGGCTTGCTGTTGGTTTTGATATAGTAAAAGCATTTCATATTTCGACCCAAGATACCAATCGCCGTAGTTACCGCCCTGAAAGCTAGAACACGCCTGCGCTGCGTAATTGCCTTGTCCTTGATTTGCTATAATTCTTTCAGTATTGAACTTACCTGCACCAATACCATCTCTTATTGCATTAGTTGTGGTGTTAGTTCCCCAAGATTGGCTTGAAGCTACATCTGCACTATCTGCTATTAAACCATGCTGCCCGCCATCATATACATAAAATACAATGCCGCCGCCAAAGCGCTCGCCAATTGCATGCGAAGTACTTGAAGGGCCGGTGGCTCCAACTGCTCCGGTTGGGCCGGTTAAACCTGTAGAACCAGTAGCACCAGTTGGGCCGGTTGAGCCAACGCTATTAGAAGCATACATTGCGTAAGGAACAGTTAAAAGTTGGGTGGTTCCCATATTAACTAAACTATTACCGGTGCCTGTGGGGTCAAATTGCACCTGCATATATTTATTGCCTGTTGCCCAATTTATTGCACCTAAGGTTGAGCCTACCTGCACCTGCCCGCTGCCAATAGCAATAGTGAACAAACCATATTCATTAGTAGTTGCAGTATCTGTTTCCCAATAAACAATTTGTGAAGTTGCAGAACCATCGCGTATTCTTATATCAACGGATACCGCCTGGTTTTTGATAAGTGTGCCGTCCGTCCTACGAGCTACGGCTTGGTAATTCATTGTTTGCGGCGATTGTGCATAAACAGCCGCCACAAAAAATAAGATTGCAATTACAGAATATACTTTTTTCATATAATAATGATTAAGTGATAAATTTTAACAGGGCATAAATGTATAAAATAGTTTTAAAAAAAATAGCCCTGATTAAACAACCGTGTATTGTGAACACATTATAGCTTTATTCAACAAGGTTTAATGTGCCGAAATCTTTTTATAGTAAGTGTTAGAGAAGGAAGTAATATCTAAAAGATTGTCTATTACTGAAATAGTAATAACGCTACTATCGGGTTCCATCCACGACCTGAAACCTGCTGGTTGAAACTTGTGGTTGAAAGCGTTTACATAGCTATCGGCTTGGTCGGCTGGCAATATGGTAACATCTTTAATACAAGTATCGTGTTCAAAATATATCAATTCGGTTATGCTATAATTCCCAAATGCTGAATCGTTGGCAATGGTTCTTTTATATTCCAACACCGGATAGCCCCGGTCGAACATTTTCTTATAATCTGCACCGCGTATAGCTATTACCTGTAAATGGGTTTTGCCCAAGGTGCTTTGAGGCAGTTGACTAATTAGTGTTGGCAGTAGAAATGCGAAAGTAAAATATATTGAAAGTGGCATTTGATACTAACGAAAGTAACCTATAAAATCTCATTTTCCGCTGCTCCAATTCCCCCTATTTGGGTTAACCTGATTTTAGTTTTCTTATAAACCAGGTTAACCCAAATTAAAGAGATTGTTTATCAATAATGTAATACAATTGTATATATTCCTATGCCTATAACCCCTGCAAATAATATGGCAAGTACCCCAAGTACAATACCGGTAATAGCCCAGCCTCTTCTGCTAGAACTTAACCCAATAATGCCGAATATTAATGCCAACAAGCCAAGTAAAAATGCGCTATAACTTACATAAGGGCCCAACGATAAAATAATAGCAATAATGCCCAGTATACCCCCGGCAATAGCTAAGCCGCCGGTGCCACCAGATGCGGCAGCACTAGTTTTTTTAACCGAAATCAACGTTTTAGCCAATGCGAAAAAATCTTCTTTTGAATCTGCCTTTAAATAAAGTTTGCCCTTTTCATCCTTTTCAATCTTTACTTTATTCTGTGAATATTCTGTGAATACTTCATTCGCACTTTGCAATTCCTGTTCGCTTAATTTATGCGTAACCATGCGCGGTATTTTAATTTTAAATGACGATTCCGCATTTGTAGTTGTTGGTGCAACGGCCTCGTTTTTTTCTTTAGCTACAACAAGGTGATTTACCTCAACTTGTTTGTTGGCTGTATTATGCTCATGATGTTGCCTGTGCATTGCCCAACCTTCATGATGTGATTTTGCCGAGGATACGCTAGGGCATTTTAAAAGATTTGTGTTTTTACAGCCTGTAAATGCAATTAATATTGCCAAAAACAAGAGGGTAGATAAGTTTTTCATGTGTGTGTTTTTTATACTATTTATAACATGGCAAATTTGCTGCCATTTATTTTCCTCTTGTTACATCATTCTTAAAAAGAATTACATAATTCACACATTGACAAATATTTTCCCCGTTTAGGGTTTTAATGGAATACCTTCACCGGAAACATATATAAAATGAAATCAACAATTGTAATTTTAGTAATGCTGTTTTCTCTTAACTACTTACACAGCCAGTCTTCCATTAATTTTTGCGCCTCAGTTGAATCGAATGGCTATTGCCTGTTTAATAACAGCAAATTCTTCTTGTCGCCCGATAGTGTTAATGAAAAAATTTATATGCGTGTACATAATTCAAATTCTTTTGTGGGCACATCAAAAATTACTTTTAAAGTTTACGCAATAGGTAAAGGCGGCGAAGAGAAATATGAAAACATGATGGTAGAAAATGTACAGGCTGCATGGACCTATGCATGGCTATCATATGCATTTAAAGTTGGCAAATACAATGTCAAAATCTTTAATGAAAAAGATCAATTGATGTGCAATAAGGCGTTAGAGATATTCAACTAAAATATCTTAGCCGTAATATCTTGCTATCATATTAACCATGCTTAAAATACTGAATCTCGCGCTCGTGTTTTTTAGCTGCTTCTAACGAATCGAACGTTCCAAGATTTTTCCTTCGGTTAGTCTTTGGGGTTATTTTGCGTGAATAGATGCGGTACTGACCGGATTTTAGTTTGCGTATCATAGCAATGTGTTTTATATAAATACTTAACGAAAAATGTATGCCTTTTCGTACGTGTTGGCTAGTTTATGCACCAAAAGCCAATAACTAGAACGGCGTATTTTACTGAAGAACATATATATATGCGCCAGTTATGACCATACTTGGCATTTCGGCTTTTTATCATGATTCGTCTGCTGCAATTATCCGCGATGGAAAAATTGTTGCCGCTGCGCAGGAAGAGCGCTTTAGCCGCATTAAGCACGATGCCGCTTTCCCCATTTCAGCCATTAAATTTTGCCTCAGCTACGCGGGTTGCCACATTGGTGAATTAGATGCCATTGCCTTTTACGATAAACCACTATTGAAATTTGAACGCCTGCTGGAAACGTATTACGGTTTTGCCCCCAAAGGTTTACAGTCGTTCCTTAAATCAATACCCCTTTCAATCAGCGATAAATTATTTTTAAAAAGCCTTATTCACGAACAGCTTGGCGGAATTGAGGAGTATGACAAAGACAAAATAAAATTGCTTTTTCCTGAGCACCATCTTTCGCATGCTGCCAGTGCTTTTTATTCATCTTCATACAATAATGCTGCTATACTTACTATTGATGGAGTTGGCGAATGGGCCACCGCTTCAATTAGTATTGGCAAAGGAAATTCAATTGAAATATTAAAAGAGTTGCACTTTCCACATTCAGTGGGTTTGCTTTATGCAGCGTTTACTTATTATCTGGGCTTCAAAGTAAATTCGGGCGAATATAAATTGATGGGCTTAGCGCCATATGGCAACCCTACCTCGCCGCAAGTAGCTGAATACATAAAAATAATTAAGGAAAAGTTGGTTGATATTAAACCCGATGGCTCGCTTTGGTTAAACCAGGAATACTTTAATTATTCTACCGGCTTAACCATGTTGCATGATGACAAGTGGGAAAAACTTTTTGGCTTTAAAAAGAAAAACAAGGCCGATGACTTGCAGCAGCACCATTGCAACTTTGCTTACGCCATTCAAAAAGTAACTGAAGAGGTTGTATATAACATGGCAGTCGAAGCAAAAAAACTTACCGGTGCCGATTATTTGTGCATGGCAGGCGGTGTGGCTTTAAACTGTGTAGCCAATGGCGAACTGCTCAGAACAAAATTGTTTAAAGATATTTTCATTCAACCCGCAGCAGGTGATGCCGGTGGTGCTATTGGGGCTGCTCAAGCCGCCTATTTTATTTATTTTAATAAAGACAGGAAGTCCATAAATACCCCTGATAAAATGCAAGGGTCTTACCTAGGCCCTGAGTTTTCTCAGCACGAAATTGTATCGCAATTAAAAAAACACAAAGCTATTTATCGCCAGTATACCGACTTTGACGAACTGCTTTTAAAAAGTGCAACATTAATTAGCGAAGGCGCTGTAGTGGGCTGGTTTCAAGGGCGTATGGAATTTGGCCCTCGTGCATTAGGCAACCGAAGTATATTGGGCGATGCGCGAAATACTGGAATGCAAAAAAAACTGAACCTTAAAATTAAATACCGCGAAGATTTCAGGCCATTTGCGCCTTCTGTAATTGAAGAAGATTGTTCTGAATATTTTGATTTGGGTACAGCTTCTCCTTATATGTTGATTACAGCACCGGTAAAAAAACAACGCCGAAACCCAATACCCGAAAATTATTACGAACTTCCTTTAGCAGAAAGGTTATACACTTTACGTTCCGATATACCTGCAGTTACGCATATTGATTTTTCAGCCCGGGTGCAAACGGTTTCCAAAGAAACAAACGCGCCATTTTTTAGGTTATTAGATGAATACAAAAAGCTAACCGGCTATGGGGTAATGCTAAACACCAGCTTTAATGTGCGTGGCGAACCACCGGTATGTTCGCCTGAGGATGCTTATAAATGTTTTATGCGTACAGAAATGGATTATTTAGTAATTGGCAATTGCCTATTGGTTAAAACCGCACAACCCGTTTGGTTTGAAACAGATAATTGGAAAAAAGAGTTGAGCCTGGATTAAATAATTTACCGTATGGATTTTCTAAAAGACCTTTGGAATTATTTAAGCGAAAGAAAAAAATGGTGGCTGCTGCCGGTTATTATTGTATTGCTGTTAATAGGCTTATTAATAGTTATTGGCGGTAGCAGCGCCCTTGGTCCATTTATATACACCATATTTTAGGTATGAAAAATAAAATTAGCCGCGAAAAAGAACTTGAAACCATTATTAGCATTGTTGCAGTATTGGTGATATTATTCCTCATCACCAAACGGCATTATAACTTTTTGCTTTGGCTGTCAGTTGCCACTGGGTTAATAGCAACACTTTCGAAAATGCTGACATCAAAAATAGTTTGGGGCTGGATGAAGTTTTCGGAAGTATTAGGGTCAGTAACGTCAAAAATTCTTCTTACTGTGGTGTTTTTCTGCTTCTTATGGCCTATTGCAGCCCTTTCCAGAATGTTTGGTAACAAAAGTAATTTACAACTTCGCAAAACCAGCGGCCCCAGCTATTTTGTTACTCGCAACCACAAATACCAGGCTACTGATTTAGAGAATGGATGGTAGTAAGTGTTAATAAGTGCCCCTTAATGCCCCTTCCCTGTTCAAAATCTCTATAATTTCCTCTCGTTTGAATTATCAAAATCTCGCAGATTATTCTATGTTTGCAGCCGTTTTGAAAAAACTATGAATTTGTCTACCCAAATAGCAACCAAATCTCTGCGAACAGCCTTTTTGATGGCTGTATTCACCATTTTCAGCACATTTTCAGCCTTTTCTGAAGAATCTACCGCCAAAAGCGAAAAGTTCGATGCAGGAAAAATGATTATGGAGCACATTGGCGATAACCATGAATGGCACATTTTAGGCGAAGGAAAAGAAAGCGTTGCCCTTCCGTTACCCGTTATTTTGTATACCGACAAAGGCTTAGACATATTTATGTCGGGCAAATTTGAACATGGTACAGCCGTAGTTCAAAGCAAATACGCTTACAAATTAGATGAAAACAATCACGTAGTTGTCGTAAACGAAGCAGGCAAAGTTGACGAAGCCGCTAATGCAAAAGTTTATGACTTCTCAATTACTAAAAACGTCGCTTCACTGTTTTTCGGTGCGTTTTTATTATTGTTTGTATTCTTGTCAGTAGCATCTACCTACAAAAGAAATTTAAATCAGGCACCAACAGGCATGCAGTCTTTCGTTGAGCCTATCATCATCTTCATTCGCGATGATATTGCTAAACAATCTATCGGCGAAAAGAATTACCAAAGATTTATGCCTTACCTGTTAACCATATTCTTCTTTATATGGTTCAGCAATATGTTAGGTATTATACCCATTCTTCCGGGCGGTGCTAACCTTACAGGTAATATAGCAGTAACAGGCACTTTGGCCTTGTTTACGTTTATTATTACGCTGTTTAATGCCAATAAAAACTACTGGCACCACGTATTGGCTATGCCGGGAGTTCCTAAACCTATTCTTATCATCCTTACCCCTATCGAGATTTTTGGAGTGTTTTTACGCCCTTTTGTATTGATGATACGATTGTTTGCTAACATAACTGCAGGTCATATCATTGCACTTTCATTTTTCTGCCTGATATTCATATTTGGCGAAATGCACGCTGGCGTTGGATTAGGTGTAGGTATTTTCTCTGTAGCGTTCAACGTGTTTATGGGTTTAATGGAAATTTTGGTGGCTTTGATACAAGCGTATGTATTTACACTTTTATCTGCCATTTATTTTGGTGCTGCTGTTGAAGAACCGCATCATCATAAGGAGTCAATTGTTTAGAATATTTTTCATTCATTATAAAACCAAACATCATGCTTAACACAGTATTATTAGAAGCAGCCAATCTTGGTATGGGTTACGGTATTGCAGCTTTGGGTGCCGGTATGGCAGCCGTAGGCGCAGGTATTGGAATCGGACAAATAGGTAAAGGTGCGGTTGAGGCAATTGCCCGCCAGCCAGAATCTTTAAATGATATCCGTGCCAATATGATCTTAACTGCAGCTTTGGTTGAAGGTGCTGCCTTCTTCGCAATGGTTGTTGGTCTTCTTGTTGTTTTCAAGAGCTAAGACCTAAACAATTTATCCGGGCAGCAAAAGCGGTTGGCTGCGTTGCCCGGACTTTTTTGAATGATGAGTTGAAATGTTGAATGAAAATTTGAAATAAGAAACTAGAAATTAAAAGAATATGGAACTGGTAAAACCCGCATTAGGCTTAGTATTTTGGATGGTAGTTACATTCGGAATCCTGTTTTTCATTCTTAGCAAATTTGCATGGAAGCCTATTTTAGCCATGCTTCGCGAGCGCGAACAAACTATTGCAGACTCATTAAACGAAGCTAACAAAGCACGTGGGGAAATGGCCCAATTAACTGCTAAAAACGAAGAGTTATTAAACCAGGCGAAAGAAGAAAGAAATAAAATTTTGCACGATGCAAAAGAAGCAGCGGAAAAAGTAAAATCCGATATTTTAAATAAAGCACAGAAAGAAGCCGAGCAAAAAATACAAGCATCTTTCCGCGAAATTGATGTTCAGAAAAAAGCGGCCATAGCTGAAATAAAAAATACTGTAGGCTTAATGGCACTTGACATTGCTGAAAAAGTAATGCGCAAAGAATTAAAGAGCAACGGCGAGCAAGTGGCTTACGTTAACAAGTTAGCCCAAGAGTCGCAATTAACCTCTACAGCAAGTAGTAATTAAGAGAATTGAAATCTTAGATTTAAAAAATGAGTGCACATAGTTTAGCAACAAGATACGGAAAATCGCTACTCGGGCTGGCCCAGGAAAAGGGCAAGCTGGAGGAGGTTTTTAAAGATGTAAAAGCAATTGATAGCATTTTAGAAAATCACCACGATTTAAAAATGGCATTCAAAAGCCCCATTATTCCTACCGATAAGAAGCTAACAATTATCAGAAAAATATTTGAAGGAAATGTAAGCGACATGACCTACAAATTCATGGAACTGGTAACTAAAAAAAGACGTGAGGCTGAACTTCATGGAATTTTTGCGGCTTTCATTACACAGTATAATATTATCAAAGGCATTACGCCTGTTAAACTAACATCAGCCGTAAAGTTAGATGCTCCTTTGGTTCAAAATATCATCAACTCGCTTAAAGTAAAAGAGAAATTAGCTACCGTTGAATTACGTGAAACAGTAGATGAAGATATTATTGGCGGCTTTATATTACAGTACGACGACAAGATGTTGGACAACAGTGTTAGCCGCAGCTTAAATAATCTTAAAACAGTTGTTGAAGACGATACATATATTAAAAAATATTCATAACCATGGGCCGGATTTTTTTCTTTTCACTTCTTTCACTTATGCTAGCGTTAAGCGCTTGCAAAAAAAACCCTGATAGTCCTTCACATTGTTCAAACAGTATACAGGATGGTAATGAAACAGGTGTAGATTGCGGAGGAGATTGCCCATCATGTGCCGGTGGCAGTAACAGCTACTATTTTAAATTTAACTTTGGTGGTACAGCATATAATTATACCATTTCCTACCCTCAATACGGAACTACCGATAATTATACCTTTGGTGGTTATGTTCCCGGAGATGCTTCTTTCAATACTTTTGCAGGAGTAATAATTTATTTCAACGATTCAGCTACTACAGCCCATATAAACAGTATAGTTCACGATTCTCTCTTTTTTGATGGCAGCCATCCTGCTCCTTCAATTCATCACGACCTTAATTTTACGAGCAATCATCTTTCACTCAGTACACCTGACCACAGTTACTATGTATATATTTCGGATATCAATTTTTTAAGAAGAGATACCGCCATATTTGATTTTGATATTTACTCCGTACATGGAACTTTTAAAGCAAAAATGCAGGATGACAACAGCAATTATATTGGCGACGCTACTAATGGGCAATTTTATTTGCAGTGCAGCGCCCCTCACTTAAATTAACCATAAAAAAAAATAAATATCCATTATATGGCAGATGTAAAACCCGACGAAATTTCAGCGATTTTGCGCGAACAGCTTTCAGGCTTTAAAAGTGCAGCTGAATTAGAAGAAGTAGGCACCGTATTGCAAATAGGCGACGGTATTGCCCGCGTTTACGGTTTAACCAACGCACGCGCAGGCGAGCTGGTTGAATTTCAGAGCGGCGTAAAAGCTATTGTATTAAACCTTGAAGAAGATAACGTGGGTGTGGTACTCATGGGCCCTTCTGAAAAAATAAAAGAAGGTGATACTGTAAAAAGAACCGGTATCATCAGCTCAATAAAAGTTGGCGAAGGCTTAGTAGGCCGTGTAGTAAATACACTGGGCCAGCCTATCGATGGCAAAGGTGAAATTACCGGTCAGTTGTATGATATGCCTATGGAGCGCAAAGCACCGGGTGTTATTTATCGCCAACCGGTTAACGAACCATTGCAAACAGGTATCAAAGCTATTGACGCGATGATTCCGATAGGTCGTGGACAGCGTGAGTTAATCATCGGCGACCGCCAGGTTGGTAAAACTGCGGTTGCGGTAGATACCATTTTGAATCAAAAAGAGTTTTACGAAAAAGGCGAACCGGTTTTCTGTATTTATGTTGCCTGCGGACAAAAAGCATCTACTGTTGCCCGTATCGTAAAAACATTCCAGGATAACGGCGCTATGGCATACACAGTTGTGGTTTCAGCATCAGCTGCCGACCCTGCTCCATTACAATTCTATGCACCTTTCGCAGGTTGTGCTATTGGCGAGTTTTTCCGCGATACCGGCCGCCCTGCATTGATTGTGTATGATGATCTTTCGAAACAAGCTGTTGCTTACCGTGAAGTATCTCTACTATTAAAACGCCCTCCGGGACGTGAGGCTTACCCTGGTGACGTATTCTACTTGCACAGCCGATTGTTAGAGCGTGCTGCCAAAGTAAATGCTAACGATGAAATAGCAAGACAGATGAATGATATTCCTGATTCTATCCGCTCTATCGTAAAAGGTGGTGGCTCTCTTACAGCGCTTCCTATTATCGAAACACAAGCGGGCGACGTATCGGCTTACATTCCAACCAACGTAATTTCAATTACCGACGGACAAATATTTTTGGAATCGAACTTATTCAATGCCGGTATTCGCCCTGCAATCAACGTAGGTATTTCGGTATCGCGTGTGGGTGGTAATGCACAAATTAAAGCCATGAAAAAAGTGGCTGGAACTTTGAAGCTTGACCAGGCTCAATACCGCGAGTTGGAAGCCTTCTCTAAATTCGGTTCCGATTTGGATGCTGCTACCAAAGCAGTATTGGATAAAGGTTCACGTAACGTGGAAATCATGAAACAACCACAATTCACTCCGTTTACGGTTGAAAAGCAAGTGGCTATTTTATACGTAGGCACCAAAAACCTGGCAGCGAAAGTACCGGTGAATAAAATTCGCCAATTCGAAACCGATTTCTTAACTCAATTAGAAACTCGTTTCCCAGATACACTTAAAGCAATGAAAAACCCGATGACTGATGCCATTGAAAAACAATTGCAGGATTTAGCGGCCGAAGTATCGCTACAGTTTTCGCACAACTAATAATTTAAAAAGCAATTAATACTGAACCACAGGGTAACAACTCTGTGGTTCTTTTTTTTATACTATCTCCTTCAATCTCTCCAACACATAAAACACTGCCGGGCAGGTAGTAGTATTTTGATAAGTAGTATTCACATATTCAAAAAATTCACCACTATCGGTATACGGATATTTTCGGCAATCGCCGGGCCGAACATCATAAATACTGCAATAATTATCGCTTCCTAAAAACGGGCAGGGGCTTGTCTTTACCACATAATCTCCATCTTCATCTAAGCGCAAATAAGTTTCAATCATTACCGATTGTTTCATGCCCAGACTCTTGGCTATTCGAACAATATCGGGTGTTTTAAACCGGGGCGAAATTGTTTTACAACAACTGGCACAATTCAAACAATCAATTTTACTAAAAGCCTCATCATGTAAATCGGGCAAATGTTTTTCAATGCCTTTTATGCGTTTGCTTTTAGCAAGAAACTGTTTGTTTTCTTTTTGCTTTTTTGTGGCTTCCTGTTTCCAGGTGGTGGGATTGAAATTCATATAGCTAAGATGAGGATTAAACGTCAGTTTTCATTATATGATGATAATTTATCTATATTAGCTTTAGAATAATCACAAAGAAGAAAACTGGTATGGTAAAATCTTTAATCCACTTGCCGTATAGCTTGCTGTTAATACCTGTTGTTATTTTTCTTGGTTTATTTTTCAGTGGAGTACCTTTTGACATGCATATGTATGATACTGTGTTTAAATTTCATTTGTTCAACATTGAACTAACAACGTACGGTGGTCATTTAATTTTTGATATTATCCTTCTTTGTTTCCCATTCTGGTTAATATATCTTGCAGCTCGAAAATTTATGCTGTCGAGTTATTTAAGCTGGTTCCATGTTTTGGTTAGTGTTGCAGCAGCAATGAATTGCATATGGATTTGTATTTGGGTTTCATCACCTTCATTTGGAAACTATCATTATTTACCTGGGATTAGCGAGTTGCTGGCAACCTTACCTTCGCTATTTTTATTAGCCCAACTTGCGTTTTTGGTTAATCTTATTGGTGGATTGATTAAGAAAATATTTCAATATACTTCTGGCTCACCTCAGCAATATCATTAAGTCAACCAAGTCCCAACCTCGTAGAGGTCTCAGCTTTGTAGCACTAACAACGAAAAAAATTTACGACCCCAGCGGGGTCAAACCTTTCCGGCTCGCAGGCTTTTTGGCAAATCTTCCTTATTGTCACCCCCCGTATCCTCTGCCTTCTCTCAATAAATTCATTATCAATAACTTATAAATAACATGCGGTTACAGGTTACACATTAATAATCAAATAATTGAAAATCAACCATTTACATTAAAAAAGGGTTATTACTACTAACTTCGGACAAAAGGCTATTATACCAATGGGTTTCCTGTTTTGAGCAATGAAAAATATTTAAGGAAACTTTCACCGTACATAAAGTTTCCTATCTTTGTCCTATTAAAACACTAAATAAATATACTATGACTAAATTTATCACTGTAACAGAAGTTGCCAGTAAAACAAAATGGACAATTAATGCAAATGCCATTTTACGAATAGATGACCAAGCAATAGATGGCGCAAAAAGTGTAAACCCATGTATACCATAATTTGGGGCATGTATTTCTCATTTGCACGGTAATGCTGCATTGTAAAATTCATATTACTCATAATACAAAAATAACATTTATTTATTTGAGATAATAATTATATTTTTGACACTATCACACAAACACAAAAACGTTAACCTTATTAGCCGGGCGGCACTTTGTGGCAGTTTTTTGAAAAGTTATTGTTTCACCAACTTAGTAACCCATCTTTTATTTTCAGCAATCATCTCTGCCATATAAATACCCGGTGCAAGATTTAAAGGCAAATGAAGTGTTGAACTGCTTATTTGATTGAATACAGCAACGGTCCTTCCGCTTAAATCTTTTATCTGCAAATTATAATCTCCCTGAATGGCAGACGGCACTTCGAAATTCACATAATCATTAAACGGATTTGGGTAAACGTGTATTTGGGTTTCGGCAACATGCTCTACACCGGTTGATGTGCCTCCCTCGCCGGCGGTTATTGGCCCACCATCGCTCCAGGCATAATCATGTAAAATCAAGCTTGATGAGCCAATACCTTCGTAGGTCGAAATTAAATTAGCCCATCCATAGTAGGTATTACCGTTTACATTTATCTGTAATGCCACATATATTGTTTTACCGCAATAGCCATAGCCATAGTTCGAAACGCATATTGTTCCAATTACTGTATCCCAAGTTAACGAGCTGTTAATGGCCTGTCCGTAAAGAACCGAATCCAACTGGCTACTGCCATTCACCCTTATCTTACTTCCATTGATTGCCCGAAATGTAGTGTTATCCTCGCTATAAGAATTGAGGAACCTGTCAAGCCTTATATCTTTTATATTATCTCCGTTTACATCTATCAGCAGCGAGTCAGTAGTGTTTTGTACCGATTGGTTTACTAGCGTATAATGAATAGTAGCATTTGCAAGGCCGATACAAAAAAGGGCGTATAAAAACGTAAATGATTTTTTCATGATAATGATTTTTGCGGTTATTAGTAATTAGGTAAAGCCAAAGTATGAAAGCTGCTAAACAAACCGAAATTATATTTGATAGAAATTACACAGCCTTGTTCTAATTATGCCTAAATCAATAAATTAGTCTGCAACCCATTAAAAGGGCTATGCATGCATATAAACAACTGTATGTCATACACTTATACTACATTTGCCTTTCTCCAATTTTCCTTCAAAAAACATTTGCACAACATCAAAAAAAGCTTACTTTTGCCGTCCCGTTTTAAAGCTGCTTCCACTAGTTTTAAAATGGTATTAAAAAAATCTGGCCTGGGATGTGAGAACATGGCAGCAGATGATAGAACGAAAAAACATTATTAACACATTAAAAACTTATAAAAATGGCAGACATTAAAGCATTAGCTGAACAGTTAGTTAACTTGTCAGTAAAAGACGTTCAAGAATTAGCAAACGTTCTTAAATCAGAATACGGTATTGAACCAGCTGCTGCTGTAGCTATGGCTGCTGCGCCTGCTGCTGGCGGTGCTGCTGCTGCTGAAAAAACTGAATTCGACGTAATTCTTAAAAGCGCAGGCGGTCAGAAATTGAACGTTGTGAAAATTGTTAAAGACCTTACAGGCCTTGGCTTAAAAGAAGCTAAAGACTTAGTTGACGGCGCTCCTAAAGCAATTAAAGAGAAAGTTGACAAAGCTACAGCTGAAGATATGAAGAAAAAGCTTGAAGAAGCTGGTGCTGAAATCGAAGTTAAATAAGCACTTATAAAATAGAAATAAAAAAAGCCCCGCATTATTGTGGGGCTTTTTTTATGTAATAAACTCAACCCTCTATGCTCGCTTAATCATTACATAATCATTCATAAAATACCCGCCTCCTATATCAAAGTCGCCAACCCGTTCAATTACAAAACCCATTTTAAAATAAAAATTAATGGCCTTATAATTAAGCCGGTTTACCTGCAGGCGCAAGGGTTTTGAAATCGCCATACTTGAAATGATATAGCTAAAAAGCTTTTCGCCAATACCTTTCCGGTGGTTCGAAACATCTACATAAAATTTGTGGATGAAATAGTGATCTCCTTTCAACTCAAAATCTGCCAATGCAACGGGGGTATCACCATCAAAGGCAACAAAATACTTTTCGCCTCGCTTCATGCCTTCTTTAATGGCTTGGGTTGAATAACGGTCATTCAGCATAAAATCTATCTGCGCAACTGTTATAATGCTTGGGTAATGCTCATGCCATATTTTATGCCCCAATTGCGAAATAACAGATGTATCAGTTTCAGCAGCAGGCCTGAATGAAAGTTTCATGCAGTAAATATAAGCAAGCCTTAATTTTTGATAGCCAACCGTAACATTAAACTTTCTTAACAGGACTATTTAAACGAAACATTTGTAGCATCTTTGCACACGTTTACCCAAAGTATGCCTCACCATAAACAAGTCTTTCAAACCGATTCACCCACCCGCTGGAAAGCATTTCTATGGACCATGCGGATTATTTCATTTTTGTTACTCTTGGGTGTTGCCTCGGTATGTGTGGCCTTGTTCAAAAACTCGAACCCAAGTTTACCCCACTTAGTAAGCACCACCGAACAATTTAAACAGCTTAAAAAACCCGAGCAGCCATCATCATTTAAAAGCACCGGCAAAAAAAAACCACACCGCAATAAAACTGCGCCTATCGCATCGCAGGTGCGTGCAGGGTTTTACGTTAACTGGGATCTTCAATCCTATTTCTCTCTAAAAAATAATATTTCGAAAATGAACATGGTTGTGCCCGAGTGGCTGTTCATTGATTCAAGTTCTTCTAAAATAATTGCCAATATTGACCCTAAAGCATTTGCGCTGCTAGATTCCTCTAAGGCCAAAATAGTGCCACTGCTTACCAACAACTACGCCGATAGCTGGCGCGATTCTATTGTATGCAACATGGTGGCTTCGCCCGAAAAAAGAAAAGCCTTTATTTCTCAACTAATGGGCATTTTGCGCAAGTATGGATTTGATGGCGTTAGTATCGATTTTGAAGACCTCTACTCATTAAAAAGCGATCAGGACCTGGTAGAGTTTCACCATGAGTTATATGATTCTTTACATGCCAGCAACATGATTGCCACACAGTGTATACCGCCTAACAATAAAGATTACCGCATTAGTGATTTGCACAAGTTTAACGATTACATTTTTGTAATGGCTTACGACCAGCATTACCCCAATACCAAACCCGGTGGCATTAGCGATGGCAAATGGGTGGAGGAAGTGCTGGATGCTTTTACAGCCAATATTCAGGAAGATAAATTTATTCTTTGCATTGCAGGTTACGGATACGATTGGCCCAAAGGAGGCACCGGTGAAGATATTACCTACGAAGAAGCCTTGACACTTGCCAAAGAGAACGATACGAAAATTGGTTTTGACAATAACGGCTACAACCTGCATTACAATTACAAGGATGACGACAACCGGCAACACGAAGTATGGTTTGCCGATGCCGCTACTAATTATAACATTATGCGAACTGCCGCCAACTACGGGCTGGCCGGTGTTGCCCTGTGGCGATTAGGGGCTGAAGACCCGCGCCTGTGGAATTTTTACGACCGCGACTTATCTGACGAAGCATTAAAAACCACTCCCATTGATGTTTCAAAATTAACCTATGTAAAACCATCTAACAATGTAGATTACATTGGCGAAGGTGAAGTGCTAGACATTATTTCATCGCCCGAACAGGGTAAAATAAGTTTAGACTATAACAGCAAAGACGAATTAATAGCCGAAGAAACTTATCTCGAATTACCCAGCTCGTACGTAATTAAAAAGTTTGGCAAAGCAAAACCCAAAGATATTCTCCTCACTTTTGATGATGGGCCCGACCCAAAATACACCCCACTAATAATTGATATATTAAAGAAAGAAAATGTTCCGGCAGCTTTTTTTATGCTAGGCGAAAACATTGAAAGCAATATACCGCTGGTTAAACAGATGTATGATGATGGGTATGAAATAGGAAACCACACCTTTACACACCCCAACCTTGCTGATGTAAGCATGGAGCGCGCCAAACTGGAAATTAACGGCACCCGAAGACTGATTGAAATAGTTACCGGTCACTCTACAGTTATGTTCAGGCCGCCATTTAATGCCGATGCCGAACCGCAGGATTTAGCCGAAATTATACCGGTTGAAGAAAGCAAGCGAGAAAACTACATTACCATCGGTGAATCAATAGACCCGCAGGACTGGGATGCTGAAAATATTAATGCCGATAGTATTTTCAATCGGGTCATCCGCGAGTTGCCATTGGGAAATGTTATTTTATTTCACGATGCTGGTGGCAATCGCGATGCTACGGTACAAGCGCTGCCGCGTCTTATTCAATATTTTAAAGCCAACGGCTATCGCTTTATTACTGTGGCCGAACTGCTGGGCAAAAAGAAAGAAGACCTAATGCCAACGGTTACTAACCAAAAGGAGCAGATGCTTAATCACGCCAACTTTATTGTAGCCGATATTATTTTCCTTTTCCAGCATTTTATTTATGGCTTATTCTTTATCGGCATTTTTCTTTCAATAGGAAGAATGGTGCTGATGGGCACTTTTGCTTCTATTCAAAAAGCAAAAAGCAAATTGACTTTTAAAAAATCTACGGTTCAACCATTTGTTAGCATCATTGTTCCTGCACATAATGAAAGTGTAACTGCCGTAAAAACCGTTTCAAACTTATTAAAATCAGACTACCCCAATTTCGAAATTATATTTGTGAATGACGGCTCAAAAGACGACACTTATCAATTAGTAAAAAATGCTTTTGAAGGAAACAACCGAGTTAAAGTTCTAGACAAACCTAATGGTGGCAAAGCTTCAGCACTTAACGTTGGCATTGAAAGTGCAAAAGGAGATTTTGTAGTATGTATTGATGCTGACACACAGTTAAGATATGATGCAGTTTCGAGATTAATGGAAAGCTTTGTTGATGAAGAAGTAGGCGCAGTAGCCGGGAATGTAAAAGTTGGCAACGAAATAAACTGGCTTACCAAATGGCAAAGTATTGAATATATCACTGCTCAAAATTTTGATCGCCGGGCATTCGATTTTTTAAATTGCATTACTGTGGTACCGGGCGCTATTGGTGCCTTCAGAAAAACAGCAATTGAAGATGCCGGTGGATTTACCAGAGACACCCTTGCCGAAGATTGCGACCTTACTGTTAGAATTTTGCGCACCGGTTATACTATTAAAAACAATTCCGAAGCCATTGCAATGACTGAAGCACCTGAAAAAATAGGCCAATTTTTAAGGCAGCGTTTCCGTTGGTGCTTTGGGGTAATGCAAACTTTTTGGAAAAACCGAGACGCTTGTTTTAATTCTGAATACAAAACTTTAGGGTGGATAGCGCTACCTAATATTCTCATCTTCCAAATCATTCTTCCATTCTTTGCCCCCCTTGCCGATATTTTAATGATAGCAGGTTTATTTAGCGGCAATGCTGAGAAAATTGGTTATTACTATCTCATTTTCCAATTGGTGGATTTGGCTGGGTCTATTCTCGCTTTTAGTTTCGAAAGAGAAAACGTACGCCGGTTATGGATGCTGATTCCGCAACGCTTTACCTACCGGTGGTTGATGTATTATGTTTTATTCAAAGCGATATTAAAAGTGCTAAAAGGCGAGCTGCAAAGCTGGGGCGTTCTTAAAAGAACCGGTAATGTTGAAACCGTAGGCATTTAACCCATTTCATTCCAATTGAATATCACTTATCTGTTTCGCATTATTTCCGTAAGGGGTGCCTATCGAATTTCGCCAAAACATTTGACCCTGGTGTTTGCCGTATATAATTTTAGCGGTTTTTAATTGCAGCAATACTGCATCAATATCCATAACAGCCCAGCCTTTACGCTTCGATGAAAATTTTGATTGCTTCGGCGCTGCATCGCTTCCCTTCATTCCCTCTTGCCACTCTTTAAAAAGAAGGTCTACCGAAAGTTTCATTCTCGATGAAGTAGAATCATAATCAAATGGGTTAATATTATTATTCATAGCCAACATCCAATGCGCTTCGTTCAATGCAAAGCTGAAAGATTTAATGCCAACGGTGGCTTGTGCAAACGAAGGGAAAACATCGCCGGTAATAATTTTCTTTTCCGGCTGCTCATCCAACTCCTCTTTCTTATCCCATGAATAGCTGCGCGTAAAAAACTGTTCAGTTGCCGCAGCCTCTCCTTTATTTAGTCCCACTATTAAATAATGAATATCTAAGTCATAAATCACTTTGTTGTTTAGTTCAGGGCATTCAATACTTTGGCAATTAAGCACCAGGCTTATATTAGCATTAAAATGAATTTCGTTAGTAACGCTGTCATACTCACCATCTTCAATCGAAAATCGAAGCAGCTGAATTTTATCTGCTGCATGATCTGAACGAAGGTCGAAACCATTAATTAGGGTAATATAATCTGTTTTACCCTGTAACCATTTGTCAGCATTTACTGAAAAACCAATCGTTTTTTCAATCAGCCTTTTTTCTTTAGTATGAATTTTAATAGTGGTGTCTCCTTCTTTAAAAACTACGTCCGGAGAGGCGACATAAGTATAATACGAGCTAAAATAAGTACTATCAGCACCAATTCCGGTAGCGCTGGTATGAACCGAAATGGGTGTGCCGCTATTAAACTGCACGTAATCGCCCAATCTGCTGCACCGGTGGTTATAAGTCCATTGGTGCTGAAAACCCCGCCAGATAATAGCTTTATTATATGAATGAAGCTGTTGCGAAAACAACGCCACACAACTGCATATGGAAAAAATAAAAAAAATCATCCTTTTCATATAAACAAAGGCTTTAACATCGAAGATAGTTTCTAAAAGCTTATTTCGGTGAATTAATAATAATGCTTTTCCTCTTATTCAACCCATAAGATGATATTTATCAATATTACAGCGGGATAATATTAATGGCACAAAGAGGCTTAATAATGTTACCCTTCGTTTATGAATAAAAAAACATACTTTTGATTGGTAAATAGTATGCTTAAAATTCCTACCATCCTTTTATTAATATACTTTTTATCAGGCACTATATTTTTGCCTCAAGGCGATTTTTCAACCTTGCCAGATATGCCAAAAATGTATGTTCAATGCAAAAATGTTGAAGATACTGATATGGATATTCCCGATTTTATTACTGAGCACCTTATGGACATTAACGGTATTTTCGGAATTGAAGAACATGATGTTAATGACAGGCCCCATCAACCTATTCAACTTCATCATCATTTAGCCCCAATAACTTTTGCAGCACAGCAAATCAAGATTGAATTCTGCTTACCTGATGTCGAGCCAACAAAAGCTATTGCGACAGCAAATAACATTTGCCTTTCGGATTATTCCGCTAACGTTTTTCGCCCTCCTATTGCCTAACTCGTTTGTCTAATTACTAGTAAGTTTTTCTTACCAGCACGTGCACAATGTATAACACTCTGTAGCTGTACATTGTTTGTAATTACTCGTGTGCCGGTTATTTATTTAATTTTTTTTAAAATAAAATTTATGAATAAAGTAACAATCATCATAATAGCAATAATGGTATATACTAATGCCATTGCTCAAAAAATCACCACCGATAAAGTTCCGACGAAAGCCAGTTCTGCGTTCAAGGCCAAATTTCCAGCTGCAAAGCAAGAAAGTTGGAGCATTGAAAGCCCCGGCATTTATGAAGTAGAATTTATTAACGGTGCCAAAACACAATCAGCCGAATTTGATGAAACCGGTAACTGGCTTGAAACAGAAACTAAAATGGATTTTAAGCATATTCCACAACCGGTAACACAGGCCTTCACTAAACAATTTGAAGGTTTCAATGTACAAGAAGCCAACAAAGTAGAAACACCAAAAGCAAACACTACTTATGAAATTGTAGCTGTAAAAGGTAAAGACGGTTATGAAATTATGTTTTCCGCTGAGGGAAAAATGCTGAAAAAGAATGTTGAAAAAGTTGAAAAATAATAACCTAATAAGATAAACATTATAAAAATTATGACTATTAAAAACACAGTTTCATTATTACTATTGATTCTGCTTTGGCAATTATCTTTCAGCCAATATACACTACGGGTGGTAGTAACCGACAGCCTTACGCATGAAAAATTAGAGGGCGTAGCTGTTCTACTAAGCAATACTACACAAGGTGGCTTAACCGATAGCAATGGTATTGCAGAAATAAAGAATATTCCCTCAGGCCTTCAAACTTTTGAAATAAGTTATATCGGCTATAATAAAAAGCTGACAAGCCTTCAATTTCCAATGCAAAGCACCACTCCGTATCCAATACATTTATTACAACAAGAATCGGATATAGAAGAAGTCGTAGTAACAACAACTCGTGTAAGCTCGCGTGTTGAAGATGCACCGGTAAAGGTTGAAGTGCTGGGGGCTGAAGATTTGCAGGAAGAAAGCTCGTTAAAACCGGGCAATGTGTCAAGCATTCTTGGCGATGTATCTGGGGTTCAAATACAACAAACATCGGCAGTAAGCGGCAACTCGGTAGTGCGTATGCAGGGGCTTGACGGTAGATATACACTTTTATTGCGCGATGGCTTGCCGGCCTTTGGTGGCCTTTCTGGTGGCTTAAGCATATTGCAACTTCCACCGTTAGATTTTAAGCAGGTAGAAATTATTAAAGGCCCCTCCTCTACCATTAACGGCGGCGGAGCAATTGCAGGCCTCATTAATTTTATAACCAAAGAGCCTGGTGACAGCACGGAAGCTGCTTTTGTATTTAATCAGTCTTCACTTCTTGAAACTAATCTGGATGCATACTTTTCTGGCAGGAATAAAAAAATAGGCTACACTTTTCTTGCTGCAGGTACACACCAGTTTGCGGTAGATGTGAACAATGATAATTTCAGCGATGTGCCTAAAACTACTTCTGTTTTACTGCACCCGCAATTGTTTTTTTATCCTGATAACAAAACAAAAATCAGGTTAGGAATAAGCGTCAATTATGAAAGCAGGCTATGTGGCGATATGCGTGTAATACGCGGTGAGAGCGACTCAACACATCAATATTTTGAAAAAAGCATTACTGAAAGCTACGGTGCCGACGTGATGGTTACACACAATTTTAATAAGCAACAAATGTTATCGTTTAAAGGAAGTGCTAATTACTTCAATCGTAATTTTCAAACCAATGATGCAGCCTTTGCCGGTGGGCAATGGAGTGGCTATTCCGAATTGTATTACGGCCTTACACACCGGCGGCACAATTTTATTGTTGGTGCCAACTACTTGCTTGATCTTTTTAATCATGCACCAGGCGACACTTCCGGTTTTCATAACTACAATTACCACACCGGTGGAGTTTTTGCTCAGTATTCATACTCCATTGAAAACAAGTTGAGTTTACAAGCTGGGCTGCGCGGCGATTGGCATAGTGCATATGGTTTTTTTGTTTTGCCATCAGTAGCAATGCTAATTCATGCAACGCACGAACTTTCATTTCGCGTTAACGGCGGCAGCGGGTACAAGGCACCCAACATACTGGATATTGCCAGCCTGAATGAAGATATTACTTCTTTCATAGCAACTTCGGCGTTACAACCCGAACATTCGTACGGCGGAACCGCAGAGTGGAACTACCGGAAATTTTTTAAGGATAAAGAATTATCGCTATTTATTAATCAAACATTTTTTTATACCTGGGTGCAAAATGCAATTATTGAAACATATAATTTAAACAGCACCTATTCCGTTTCTAATATTAGCGGTGGTGCTGCAACATTAGGTATTGACAATTACATTAGAATCAGCAAGGATCCTATAGAAGTTTATGCGGGTTATACTTTTACTTATCCGCGCAAAAATTCGGATAAACTTCAGCCTTACCTTACGCTTACACCCATACATCGGGCAGCGGCTGTGGTAAGCGGAAAAATAACTAAGCATTGGAAAATTGGTATTGAAGGTTCGTTTATGGGGCCTCAATACTTAGATGATGGTTCTAAAACAAAGCCTTATGTAATATTAGCTGCCTCGGTTCAATACCATGTGGGACATATAACTTTAGTATTAAACGGAGAAAATCTTCTTGATGAACGCCAAACAAGATTTTCGTCGGTTGTTTTACCACCATACACACATCCATTATTTAAACAAATTTGGGCACCGGTTGATGGAAGAGTTATCAATCTTTCTATAATGGTGCGCATTTAATTACAGCCATAAAAAAAGCCGGAGCATTTTGCCCCGGCTTTTTCTTACCTCTTAAGTTTTCTTTTTACTTGAAAGTAATTTTCATTTCAACCCGGCGGTTTTTCTGTTTGCCTGCAGGGGTATCGTTATCAGCAATAGGCCTGCTTGCACCGTAACCTATCGCATCAAGTTTAGATGCATCAACACCGTGTTTCTCTAAATAATTTTTAACGGCTGTTGCGCGTTTTTGCGAAAGAATAAGGTTGTTGGCATCGGTACCTACATTATCTGTATGCCCTTCAATACGCAAGCCATAATTTGGTTTTTTAACCAGCAATTCAGCCAGTGCGTTTAGCGAAGGATATGAATGTGTGCTGATAATATCCTTACCGGTAGCAAATTCAAGGTTTTCGAAAGCATACTTCACGGTTTCAATTTCCTTCTTCTCTAATTTAGGGCAACCGTGGTTTTCTGGCACACCGGGCACATCCGGGCATTCATCGTCCTTATCAGGTATACCATCGTGGTCTCTATCGGCCCATGGGCAACCATGGTTTTCTCTTGGCCCCTTCACTAGTATACACTCGTCTTCGTTATCATAAACTCCATCGCCATCGGTATCAGGGCAACCAAAATGTTCAGCCGAACCGGGGCTATCAGGACATTTATCCAATTTATCTGGCACGCCGTCACTATCTCTATCAGGGCAGCCGTTAAACTTAGCCAGGCCCGGAACATCAGGACATTCATCTAACTTGTCGATAATACCGTCGCTATCTCTATCTGGGCAACCATGATTTTGTATCAAGCCTTTTTCGGTTGGGCACGAATCGTCAATATCAGGTATACCATCACCATCCGTATCAGGGCAGCCATGCAATTCAGGAAGACCCGGAACATCAGGACATCTATCATCATTATCTAAAACACCATCATTATCTCTATCAGGGCAGCCATGCGAAGCGCAATTGCCTTTTTGATGCTTGCACTTATCCAATCTGTTCGAAACTCCATCCTTATCATGGTCATGAATTTTATGATAAGGGATAGTTATTTTCAAAGCCATGTGCACATCGGCATTGTAAACATATTTTTTGGCGAACAAACCCAGCAAATCCTGGGTACCAATAATAAGTGGACCCATACGTAAAGTGGCACCCACATTAAAATTGCCCAATAAATCATATGACACAGGAAGGTATACACCAAACCAAGGGTAATCTAATTTAGGCGTTAATGAAAACACCGAAATTTGATGAACCATGTTTCGGTTAGGTGCCATATTAGGCGATAAAGAAGCTGCGGCATTGAGACCAAAACCACCACCCACATTATAATCGACATATACATTAAAGCGGGTAGGCAGCCACATGGTAAAACTGCTTGCCGCTGGTTTTACAGTAAAGCGCGAACGAATAGTATCATCAAAACTCTTTATTCCATCAGGGAATTTGATGCCGTTTACGTTCCAGTTTTGAATGTCGGCGTTAAAGTCGGCACTGTATTGGCCGGTTTTAAAACGTATGGCTCCAATATCAATTACACTAACACCCACAGCAAGTTTATACCGGTTTCTATCGTAGCGCCATTGGTCCTGGCAATCCATGGTATACTTGTATTTGTCCTTATTTGGGCGCCATTCGTAAACCAAACCTATATCGCCCGCGGCCGAAGGATAAGAGTAGGTAAAGGTCGCTAAATTTTTAGCATAAGTGCCAATATCGCTTGGCGAAAAGCCCTTTGACGTAACCATACCTTGGCCGTAAGCATATTTAACATCGGTTTTGAATACAGATATGGAATCAAAGTTGTTCCATTTATATTGAAGATTCTTTACATAAAGATATCCGCCCTCAACGCCTTGCAACAACTTAAGCGTTGCGCCTACTTTAAGCATGTGCTTATCGTTATCAATAATTACGCGCGAATAGGTAATACCATAATCGGCCCAGGTAAGGGTGCGCATATTAATATTTGAATTGGTAAGCGGCTTACCCAAAAAACTGGTTATAGAGTCGGCCTTAGTGCCTGCTCCGTAAAAAGAGTAACGAGCGAGCGTTTCATTAATATGGTCGAAGTTGGTTATTGAATTAACGTGGTAAGTAAAAGCAAAAGCATTTTTGTTTTTGTTCTTTTTCTCCTTTCTATCCTTTGGGTCAGCAAACGAAAACATAAATGACAGTGGGCCCTGCACCTGCATACCAATAAAAATATCTTTATCTCTTCCGTTAACACGCTCACCTACCAGGCCTCCATCGCCTTGAAAAGGAGCGTTACTACGGAAATTAGCATCAAAAATACCCTTACGATTATAGCCTAAATAATTGTTATTAAAATTAAACCCAAAGCCTATAAGATTAATATCAAACAAAAGCCGGTTATCGGCTATGGCCGGGTTATAATCAACATTAGTAACGCCGCCTAAAGTACTGCTGCGTAAACCCAAAAAATACTGCGCTTGTAATGATAAAACAGCTGCCAGTAAAACGAGTATGGTTATAGGTAAACGTTTATTCATAAAATATTTTTACGTAATAAAATAAAATCATTCTTTCAAATATATCATTTCACTCTAAATCTTTAGCAATTACTTAATAACATGGGTAGGTCGCTTCGTCTAAATATTTTTACGTTATTGTATTAAGTAATAATCAAATAGCCCTTACATTCGTGCCGATAAAAAATAGTTTATGGAATTCAGAAAAGAAAAAGATACAATGGGCGTGGTTCAAGTTCCCGCCAATGTTTATTGGGGCGCACAAACCGAGCGTTCGGTTGAAAATTTTAAGATAGCGCAGGACATTAATAAAATGCCCAAAGAAATTATTCGGGCCTTTGCATATTTAAAAAAGGGAGCCGCCCTTACCAATTTAGAATCCGGTGTTTTACCAAAAGATAAATGTGACCTTATTTGTAAAGTATGCGATGAAATACTTGAAGGTAAACTAGACAATGAATTTCCGTTGGTGGTTTGGCAAACCGGTTCGGGTACGCAAAGTAACATGAATGTAAATGAGGTTATTGCCTACCGCGCACATGTTTTAAATGGCGGGAGCTTGCTTGACGAAAAAAAATCAGTACACCCTAACGATGATGTAAATAAATCGCAATCATCAAACGACACCTTCCCCACAGCAATGCATATTGCAGCCTATAAAATTTTAAACGATGTAACACTGCCCGGTATTAAAAAGCTGCGTGATACATTATCGAAAAAGAGCAAAGAGTTTATGCCGATAGTAAAAATTGGCCGAACACACCTTATGGATGCCACCCCACTTACCGTTGGGCAGGAAATTTCGGGCTACGTATCGCAATTAGACCACGGCATTCGTGCTATTAAACACACGTTGCCGCATCTTGCAGAATTAGCCTTAGGTGGTACCGCAGTGGGCACCGGTATTAATACCCCACCAAATTATTCAGTAAATGTGGCTAAAAAAATTGCTGAGCTTACCGGCCTGCCTTTTGTAACTGCCGAAAATAAATTTGAAGCGCTTGCTGCACACGATGCCGTTGTTGAAACACATGGAGCGTTAAAAACAGTAGCTTGCTCATTAATGAAAATAGCTAACGACATACGTTTGCTAGCATCGGGCCCACGTTCGGGCATTGGCGAATTATATATACCCGATAATGAACCTGGCTCATCAATTATGCCGGGGAAAGTAAACCCTACCCAATGCGAAGCTATGACCATGATAGCAGCCCAAGTATTAGGTAATGACGTAGCCATTAACATAGGCGGAGCAACCGGCCATTTTGAATTGAATGTTTTTAAGCCCATGATGATTTATAATTTCCTGCATTCCGCAAGATTGATGGGCGATGTTTGTGTTTCATTTAATGATAAATGCGCCATTGGTATAAAGCCAATTGAAGAAAATATCCGTAAAAACCTGAACAACTCGCTAATGCTGGTTACAGCACTTAACACCAAAATAGGTTATTACAAGGCTGCCGAAATTGCCCAAACGGCGCACAAAAATGGCACTACACTAAAAGAAACTGCCATTGCTTTGGGCTATGTTACCGCAGAGCAATTTGATGAATGGGTAGACCCAAAAACTATGGTAGGCGAATTGTAATTATTAAAGCAAACAAAATCCGGTTTAATACTACTGCTATCGCGGCTTTTTATTGCGGCATCATTACGTATCTTTAGCGCTGATAAACTAACCGATTTATGAAAAAAGGTATACTTATTGTTATTCTAATTTGCGCGGGCTTTCAATTTACCAAAGCCCAATGTGTAGTAAGCGATACCGGCTCGCAATTTTTTGCGCCCGATACCCTGCCATGTATTGTACAGGGCTTTCCGTATAACCAGGTAATACAAATATCGGTTCCGGTATCCGAGTATCTTACACAATATGGCATTCCGTATATATTCCCTTTAAATATTGATTCAGTAGTCATAGATTCAGTCACAGGGTTTCCTTCCGGTATTACAGATTCTCTGAATCCTGCAAACGGGCATTTATACGGTGGCGCACATGCGTGTGCGCTGGTTAGTGGAACAACAAACGATACTGTTGGCACTTACAAGCTTACTTATCATGGCACTATTACTTTCTCTGGTGTGCCGTACCCACCCTATTTTAGTGGCGACACTACTTTTAGGCTGGAGGATATAGAGACCTACCCACAAAATCCGTTTAGTTCATCTTTAACGGTAATTACATCAGGGCAAAGTTGCAACCAAATTACCACCGGAATGAAAAGCTTCAGCCAAGTGCTTAACACCAGTATGCGTATTTATCCAAACCCTAACAACGGCATTTTTGAAGTAGACCTAAACGCAGGTGGAAGATTGAGCGGTGAATTGACGGTAATAGACATTACCGGTAGAAGAATATTCTCGGAAATGCTAGATATTATGGGTGCATACCACACTAATATCGATTTAGGAAAATGCAGCAAAGGCCTTTATGCCCTACAACTGCGTAGCAGCGAAGGTTTTACTTCGAAGAATATTTCTGTTGAATGATTTCGTAAAAAAAATGAAAACTAGTCCTAATGAATAAATCTTTTTTAGCTTTTATTATATGCCTTATTACTTCTGCGTTCGCATATTCTCAGCCTTGTAATATTAATTCTTCCGTTGTCTCATCCGGGCTAATGTACCCTCCTGCAGATTCTCTTCCGTGTGTCGAACAAGGCAGCGCCTACAATAGCTCTATCCAAATCAATATGCCAAGTATTTTTCACGGCATATTGACACTTGATTCATTGTTTATTGATTCCATTGCCGGTTTGCCGGCGGGCATTACCTGGGGCAGCAATCCCTCTTCGCCCTTTGTTCTTTACGGCGATTCGAGCGGTTGTATAGCTTTTTCAGGTAATACAATCGACAGCAGCGGCAATTATCCACTTACTTTTTATTGTCATGCAGCAGTTACCGGTCAATCTGCAGGAACAGAAAATTTATCATACCAACAACTGTCGCAAATAAGCGATGCGCCAATACCGTATTACAATTTGAATGTTATTCTACATGGTGATAGCTGCCATGGGCCACAAACCGAAACCGGTATTTCATTAATACCCGGTGCTTTAAATTGGAACCTGTATCACAATCCAATTCCCGATGGCAATTTTCAGTTATCAGTAACCAATAATTTAGTTGGAAGTGAATTAGAAATGTTCGACGTCGCCGGTAAACTTATATACCAATCTATTATTCGCACTCAGCTTTCTGAAATTGAATTGAATCTTGTTCCGGGAATTTATTTCGCACGCATTCATTCTGCAAATAGCAGTATGGTTAAAAAGCTGATTAAGTTGTAATTTACTGAAACTCCCATCCAATATCTTTTCTGTAATACATCCCATCAAAATGTATTTTTTTTATTGATGTTTTAGATTGCGTTACTGCTTCTGCTATATTTTTCCCAAAAGACGAAACTGCCAATACTCTCCCCCCATTAGTAAATGTTTCACCGTTTTTGGTTGTAGTGCCGCAATGAAAAACTATAGAGTCGTCCACATTTTCAATCCCGGTTATTTCTTTTCCCTTTTCATACGCCCCAGGATAACCGCTCGACGCCATTACAATTGTTGCAGCAGCACGTTCATCAATTTCAATATCCTCTTCTCCTAGTTTTCCTTCTTCCAATGCTACTAAATGTTTTACCAGGTCCGATTTAATCCGCAACATTACCACCTCCGTTTCCGGATCGCCCAGTCGGCAGTTGTATTCAATTACAAAAGGTTCACCGTTTACATTCATCAAGCCGAAATAAATAAAGCCTTTATAAATTACGTTGTCCTTCTGCAATCCTCGAATGGTTGGAACAATAACACGCTCCTCCACTTTTTTCATCAACCCATCATTTACAAAAGGAAGTGGAGAAACACAGCCCATACCACCGGTATTTAATCCGGTATCGCCCTCGCCAATTCGCTTATAGTCTTTGGCATGTGGCAGCAATCTATAATGCACTCCATCCGTCAATACAAAAACCGAAAATTCAATACCCTTCAAAAATTCTTCTATCACCACTTTTGCACTTGCCTCTCCAAATTTTGCACCAGCAATCATTTCGGTTAATTCTGCTTTCGCTTCCCCACGGGTAGCGGCAATTAAAACTCCTTTACCTGCAGCCAATCCATCGGCTTTTAAAACCACCGGTGGCTTTTGGGTCTCAATATAAGCCAATCCTTCCGCCAAATTCGCAGCATTAAATTCACGATAAGCTGCTGTGGATATACCATGCCTCAACATAAATTGTTTGGCAAAAGCTTTACTACCCTCCAACATAGCCCCAACTTTCGAAGGCCCTATTAAAATTACATTACGAAGCGGTTCCACTAATTGGAAATAATTGTAAATACCATTTACCAATGGGTCTTCGGGGCCAACCACCACCATATTAATATTCTTCTCCAGCACTAACTGCTCAATAGCTTCAAAATTATTAATGCTAACAGGTATGTTTTCGCCATGCAAAGCCGTGCCCGGATTGCCGGGGGCTATGTATAATTTTTCGCAAAGTGGGCTCTGTCTTATTTTCCACGCCAGCGCATGTTCACGCCCGCCTGAGCCCAGAATGAGGATGTTCATCAAAGCAAAATTAAAAATACCTTGGTACATCCTTCTTTAAATTCCTAATAATAAAAGGCATTCCTTCTTTCCACCTAAAGTCGTTATTTTGCGCGGTGTCTTCGCAAGTTACATATGTCGATGTTATTCTGCCCCTGCCATTGCCGCGGCTTTATACTTACACTGTATCAATAGATTTGGTAGAATTTGTAAAAACCGGACAGCGGGTTATAGTTCAGTTTGGTAAAAACAGATACTACTCGGCTATTGTGCAACGTATACATCACGAAAAGCCGGCCTTTGATGCCAAGTTAATCGAATCTATTGCAGAGGAAGAGGCTATTGTTACTGAAAAACAATTGAGTTTCTGGAAATGGATGAGCGACTATTATATGTGCACCGAAGGCGAGGTAATGAACGCTGCGCTGCCATCGGGCCTCAAACTTTCCAGCGAAACAAAAATCAGGTATAACGAAGATTACGATGGCGATTTTGAATCGCTGAATGAGTATGAATTTTTGATTGTGCAGGCACTACGCGCGCAAACGCAAATTACTATTCCACAAGTACAGGACTTACTAAAAAAGAAGAATGTTTACCCGCTGCTTAAAACACTTTTTAACCTGGGTATAGCTATTTCCTCTGAAGAACTTGCTGAAAAATTCAGGCCCAGAACAGAAACATATGTAAAGCTGAATGATGTTTTTCATGATGAAGAAAAACTAAAACAACTTTTTGATGAGTTGAGCCGTGCGCACAAGCAAGTTGAACTATTGCTTGCTTTTATGCAGCTGGAAAAGAAATCGAAATTTATAAAAAAGAGCGGATTGCTTGAGCTGGCAAAAGTAGATGCAAGCGTAATAAAGCGCTTAGTTGACAAAGGTGTTTTTATGGAATTTAAAATGGAAGTTTCCCGACTCGGAAATTTTCAAATGGCTGAAATGGAAAGTGCTGAATTGAGCACTGAACAGAAAAAAGCTTTGGAGGAAGTAAATTTTCATTTCGAGTCGAAAAATGTGGTGCTGTTGCATGGCGTTACCAGTAGCGGAAAAACGAATATTTATATCGAAAAAATAAAGGAGGTAATTGCACAGAACAAACAGGTTTTGTACCTGCTACCCGAAATTGCGCTTACCGCACAAATCATTAACCGGTTGCGCAAAGTATTCGGCAATCAAGTTGGTGTTTATCATTCGCGTTTCAACCCCAATGAAAGAGTAGAAATATGGAATAAGGTATTGCGCAATGACTATAAAATAATTGTAGGCGCCCGCTCCGGTCTGTTTCTGCCATATTTCGACTTGGGCCTGATTGTGGTGGATGAAGAGCACGACCAATCGCTAAAACAAATAGACCCCTCACCGCGCTACAACGCCCGCGATTCTTCAATTATGCTGGCACAGATGTTTGATGCCAAAGTAATTTTAGGAACCGCAACCCCGGCTATAGAAACTTATTATAATGTAGAAAAAGGTAAATACGGATTAGTAGAATTGCACACCCGCTACGGCGGTATTGAAATGCCCGAAATTGTAGTGGTGAACACCAGCGAGCAACGCAAGCGCAAAAACATGACTGGTAGTTTTACCGGTCCCCTTGTAGATGTTGTGCGAACCGCATTACAAAACAAAGAACAGGCTATTTTATTTTTAAACCGGCGGGGCTTTGCCAATTTTCAAATATGCCGAACCTGCAACTATGTTTACAAATGTAAAAACTGCGATGTAAGCCTTACCTATCACAAATTTTTGAACAAATTGGTATGCCATTATTGTGGCTATAACGAACAGGCAACTACCCAATGTAAATCATGCGGTGCTATTGATCTTGATATTGTTGGCATGGGCACCGAAAAAGTTGAAGACGAGATGGCCGAACTTTTTCCATCAGCCAAAGTTAGCCGAATGGATTACGACGCCACCCGGACAAAACACGGCCACGCCAATGTAATTGCAAAATTCGAAAACCGAGAGATAGATATTTTAGTAGGCACCCAGATGGTAACCAAAGGCCTTGATTTTGATAATGTAAGCCTAGTAGGCATTATCAATGCCGATCAATTAATACACCACCCTGGGTTCCGGTCACACGAAAGAGCGTTTCAATTAATGATGCAGGTTGCCGGTAGGGCCGGTAGAAAAAATAAAAAGGGGCTGGTAGTTATTCAGGCTTCTGACCCCGATAATCCGGTTATTAGAAATGTAGTGAATGGCGATTTTAAAAAAATGTACGAAACTGAATTGATGGAACGCCTGCAATTTAGCTACCCTCCTTTTGCCCGAATGATCGAAATAACTTTACAGCACAAAAAAGTACCTAATGTAGAGCAAGCCGTACTATACCTGGCCAACGAAGCGCGAAAAACCAATCTTGGTATTGTGTTAGGCCCCGGCACTCCTCTTATTTCAAAAGTGAATAATTATTATTTGCGTGAGGTATTAATTAAAAGCAGCAAACAATCGAAAGACCTTACACCCATGAAGCATGCGTTGAGGAATATAATCAACAAAATGAAGACGATACCCGAGTTAAAAAGTGTAGAAATAAGTGTGGATATTGACCCATAAAGCAAAAATAAGTTGGTTTGGCTATCAAACTTTAAGCATTACAGCATCACAGTGTTAGCCGTATGTCTATTGTATAACCACCGACAATTTATTTTTCTCCAAATTAATATGTGCAAAAAAAGCACAAAAGTATATATAGAAATATTTACTTTTGTATCAGAATTGATTTAATCGAAAAAGTGAACCCCAGCTTCGGTTATTTTTTTAACCACTAAAATTTAATAAAATGAAAAACTTTACACTTTCCTTATGTATTACTGCAATGCTTGCCTTTTTGGCAAACACTGTTTCTGCTCAACCCGGATATTACGGGCCATATTTCACTCATATCACCTCATCTGCAAATAACGATGGCGGTGATGGTTCTATATTAAACAATGCTGCTATTAATGGCGACTCTTCAAAAGCGTGCATCTTCACTTCAGTGTACGGAGTATATACAACTTATAATCTTGGAATTTATTACTTTAGCTCTCACTGGGACATTTATCGCGAAGATATTGGTACAATTCCAAACTCTGCTCGATTCAATGTTCTTTCTCCTACTATGCATGGTACTTCGTTTGTACATACGGCTGACACCGGCACCATTCAAACCAACTACACTGTTATAAATAACTCAGCCATTAACAATAATCCTACTGCTCTTTTATTTATTTCGCATAATTACGACCCTGATTATGCAAATTACAACTATTGCGATCATACGCTTGGGGTATGGTATGATGGCGCTAACTGGACCATTTATGATGATGGTGGCGTTAATGCCTTTGTTCCAAATACAACCTTCAACGTATTTGCGGTTGAGTCTGGTACTCCTAATGCATATTTGCATGTGGCCGACTCAACTAACACCAGCACTTACATTACGTACCTCGATAATCCTTTTCTTAATGGCAACCCAAATGCTACAATATTCGTAACTTTTAATTTAGATGCTAGCGGCAAAAGCGTACCATATAATCACAGCCCAATAGGTGTTTGGTATGACGGTAGCCGTTGGACCATATTTAACGAAATTACCAGCGATACAATAGCCTATGGCAGTGCGTTCAATGTACTGATTGCTGATAATATTCCAACCGGAATTAGCGAAGTTGCGGGTGATAATAACCTGACCGTTTATCCCAACCCCGGTTCTTCATATTCTAATTTAAGATATGAAATAAAAGAAGCCGCTTTAGTTGAAATAAAATTACTGAATATGCAAGGCCAGGAAGTGGCCAGCATCTATAGTGGCAAAGAAAATCCGGGAATTTATTCTGCGCCAATTGATTTATCATCGTTAGCGGCTGGTGTATATTTCTGCAAATTTTCAGTTGATGGCAAGGTAACAACGCAGTCTATCGTTAAACAATAAATAATTTTTTATAGGAAAAGCCGGACATTTAAATATGTCCGGCTTTTTTATTGCATATACCTTAAGTCTTTAATCCCGTCATGTGCAAGCTACCCTGTTAAAAACTTTTTTATTATAAAAAACAATTAACCATTATTATTGGTCATTCATCATTGTTTTTTTTCACTTAAAACCCCAACTATGAAAAAGTATTTAGTTGAATTTATAGGCACTTTCTTTTTAATTTTCACAATAGGCATGGCCGTAAATTTTGCAGGCGATATGGCCGCTATTGCCATTGGTTCAGTATTAATGGTAATGATATATGCCGGTGGGCACATATCGGGTGCGCATTATAACCCTGCAGTTACCACAGCCATATACGTGCGTGGCTCTATAGAATTAATGGATGCCTTGATGTATATGCTATTTCAACTTTTAGGAGCAGTTGTTGCTGCCACTGTGGTTTGGATGCTGGTAGGCAGGCCACTTGTTGTTGCCCCTGGCGCAGGCTACAGTGCCATAAAAGTATTAACCGCCGAAACCTTAGGCACATTTGCCTTGGCCTATGTTGTGCTTAATGTAGCCACACATCCTAAAACCAGTGGCAATTCATACTATGGTATGGCTATTGGCTTTACTGTTACCGCAATGGCATTCGCACTCGGCATGGTATCGGGAGGTGCGTTTAACCCTGCTGTAGGCATTGGCCCTAATATTATTCAAGTAGCATTAGGCGATACTGGTAACCTGCACAATGTTTGGCTATATATAGTAGGCCCTGTTGCGGGCGGCGTATTGGCTGGTTTAGTATATAAATTCATTAACGCGGAATAATTCACAAATCCAATATTTATTTACGGGTAGGCATGGCATTTTAATAAATATCATGCCTATCTTGTTTATAATCGTAAGCATCGTGTTATATTTGCTCTCCGGATAACCTGTTTAATGACAAAAACCTTCGCTCCCGTTCCGGCTGTTTTACTTTTGCAGGATGGTTCTGTTTTTTACGGAAAATCTTTAGGTAAAATCGGGACTACTACGGGCGAAATCTGTTTCAACACCGGCATGACCGGCTACCAGGAAATTTTTACCGACCCTTCTTACTACGGCCAGATAGTTATTATGACCAACGACCATATTGGTAACTATGGCATCAATAAAAATGAGATAGAATCGACAGGCATAAAAATTTCGGGTTTAATATGTAAGCGTTACACAGCATATTCTTATTCGCGCACACAAGCCGATGAATCTTTGGAAGAGTGTTTAGAAGAAAACAACATAACCGGTATTAGTAATATTGATACCCGCGCGCTTACCCTACATGTGCGTAATAAAGGCGCTATGAATTGCATTATTAGTTCTGAAACCACTGATGTTGCTACACTTAAAAATAAATTGAATGCGGTGCCCGATATGAATGGGCTTGACCTTGCGGCGAAAGTAACTACTAACGAATCTTATTTGTACGGCGATTCTTCATCAAAATTTAAAGTAGCAGTATTGGATTGCGGCGTAAAACAAAACATATTGAAGTGTATGGCCGAGCGAAATATTTATGCAAAAGTATTTCCGGCAAAAACATCTTTTCAAGAAATGCAGGCGTTTTATCCTAACGGGTATTTTATCTCCAACGGCCCAGGCGACCCTGCCGCAATGGGCTATGCAATTAAAACAGTAAAAGAAATTTCCGATTCGGGTAAGCCGCTTTTTGGTATTTGTTTGGGCCATCAATTATTGGCACTGGCTAATAACATTCCTACGTACAAAATGCACCACGGCCACCGGGGCATAAACCATCCGGTAAAGAATTTAATTACCGGCAAAAGCGAAATAACCTCGCAAAACCATGGGTTTGAAGTAAGCCGAGAGGCGATTGAAAAATCAAAGCATATCGAAATTACCCATGTTAACCTGAATGATAATACTATTGAGGGCTTACATATTAAAGGTAAAAAAGCATTCTCGGTACAATACCACCCCGAAAGCTCACCGGGCCCGCATGATTCAAGATATTTGTTCGACCAGTTTATTGAGTATATTAATACAAATGATAAATAACTAATGAAAAAACAAGTCGCTTTAATACTTATAGTCTCCGTTATTTTATCAGCGTGTAATGGTGGTTCAAATAAAAATTCCATTCCCGAAACCGGAAGCATCGATTCGACAGCTATTGCCCAAGATACTTCCATGCAAACCGCTATTGAAAGTTCATACGAATACCACAAAACATTAAACGCTTCAGAAAAATTAGTGTATGATATAATTGCTTATGGTGGTTCAGCCACTAAAGGGCAATATGCTATAATAAGACGTGGTTTTGATAATAAACCTGATACCATTGCGCAGGGTGAAAGGAAGGGAATTATTGTTAATACGTTTTTGGCAGATTTAAATAAAAATAGCGATGAGGATATATATATTATACTTCAAAGTGCAGATAGCAACAAAAACCACGGCGTAATTGTTTATGAAATTGATAAGCTTGGCAGAGCTGATCCGCTATCTTCTCCGATTTCTTTAAACTGCGATAGCAATAATGGTTATAAGGGTATGGACTCAATTTACATTGATGGAAAATTTCTAATTTGGAAATATCCTCAGTTTTACAAAAATGAATTGAATGGATGGATGAATAACAAGTACGTTTTACATAAAAATAATTTTTCAGAACTCCAAGACCACGATATGGTTATTTTTTAATTAATATTTTTGATCTCAACAATAAACAATAACAATGAGCCAAATAGCAAAAATCCACGCCCGCCAAGTTCTTGATTCAAGAGGTAACCCTACTGTTGAAGCCGATGTTTATACTGCTAACGGTACGCTCGGAAGAGCCATTGTGCCTTCCGGTGCATCTACCGGTAAACATGAAGCCGTAGAATTGCGCGATGGCGATAAGAAAAAATATGGTGGCAAAGGTGTTTTAAAAGCTGTAGAAAACATCAACAAAAAAATTGCCAAAGAACTGGAAGGCATCAACATTTTCGAACAGAATGCTATTGACCAAATAATGTTATTGCTGGATGGAACACCTAATAAAAGTAAGTTGGGCGCTAATGCTATTCTGGCGGTATCGTTGGCAGCAGCAAGAGCAGCATCTGAGGAATTAGGGATGCCGCTTTACCGGTATGTAGGTGGTGTTAATGCAAATACACTTCCTATTCCATTAATGAATATTTTAAATGGCGGCGCACATGCCGATAACAAAATAGATTTTCAGGAATTTATGATTGTGCCTGCCGGTGCCGATACTTTTAGCGAAGCATTGCGCATGGGTGTTGAAGTTTTTCATACTTTGAAAGGAGTGTTAAAGAAAAAAGGATATTCGACTAACGTAGGTGATGAAGGCGGTTTTGCGCCCGAGATTGGCAGCAACGAAGAAGCCATTGAAATTGTATTAGCAGCTATTGAAGCAGCAGGCTACAAACCGGGCAAAGATATTTTTATAGCGCTCGACCCAGCATCAACCGAGTTTTATGATGCCAAAGCAAAAGTTTATCATTTCCATAAATCGAATGGCAAGAAATTGAAAAGCGAGGAGATGGTAGATTACTGGGTAAACTGGAGCAAAAAATATCCTATCATTTCAATTGAAGATGGCATGGCCGAAGATGACTGGAAAGGGTGGGCGCTAATGACTGAAAAGTTAGGCAGCAAAATGCAATTAGTGGGCGATGATTTGTTTGTAACAAACGTAGAGCGCTTACAAAAAGGTATTAATGAACATACAGCCAATTCTATTCTTGTAAAGGTAAATCAGATAGGGTCGCTTACTGAAACTATTAATACGGTAAACCTTGCACATAAAAATGCATACACATCGGTAATGAGCCACCGCAGCGGCGAAACGGAAGACGTAACCATTGCCGACCTTGCGGTAGCACTTAACTGCGGACAAATTAAAACCGGCTCAGCGTCGCGTACCGATAGGATTGCTAAATACAACCAACTACTGCGTATTGAGGAAGAGTTAGGCCCAATGGCTATTTTCCCGGGCCGTAGTTTTAAATACGCGAAGTAAACAAGTACAGCTCGTCAGCACTTTAATTATCATTTAGAAAATCTTTTACCTTAGTTGAATGATTATTCAGGTAGTGCTTACTGTTTTTTACTTTCTGCTTTTCAACTTTCTTATTTACCGGTTTAAGCAACTGCAATTAAAAAACTTTAAACCGTTTGTTACTTCGCTCCTGTTCAATTTAAAATTTATTACCGGCATTTTAATATGGGTAATTTATACCTTCTATTATAAGGATGTTCAAAATAACGATGTACATAAATTTTATAATGATGCGTTGATACTTCGAAATGCCGTCACCGAAAACCCCGCCGCATTTACCCAATTAATTACAGGACTAAATACCGGTTCATACACAGATGCATATACCAGCCAAATGAAAAACTGGGCGCGCAATTTTGACGAAGCACCGTTTAATGAAAACCGCACTATTATTAAACTGAATGCGCTAATTATGTTCGTGTCGTTCAAAACCTATTTCGTACATATTCTTTTTATGTGTTTCTTCTCGTTAATAGGTTGGGTATTGCTCACCAATGCAATTCTTGCTTTTACTGATTTACAAGCTTCACTTCTGGTATTACCAATCTTATTACTGCCCTCCGTTCTTTTCTGGACTTCGGGCGTAATGAAAGAACCTTTATTGGTACTGGGGCTGGGCCTTGTTCTGCATGGGTTATTGGTTTCAGGCTTAAAAGTTGTTGAGCGTTTTATTACAATAGTTATTGGGGTTATTATAATTCTTATGACAAAATTTTTTGTTATTGCCTGCTTATTACCAGCGTTAATTTCGTTTTACATTTTCAAAAACAAACAGACCTTTTCGTTTATAATCGTAAAATATTTGGTGGTGAATTTTATTTTATTGCTGGTTGCATTTAATATTCATTATGTAATACCTAAAATTAATTTGCAGCAAATGCTTGTAAACAAGCAATCGCACTCAGTAAAAGAAGCTGCCTATTTTAATGCAGGTAGCCGCATTGATATTCCACCGATTGATGGCAATACTTTAAGCATTTTAAAAGTTGCACCGGTGGGCATTTGGAACACTATTACTCGACCCTATCTGTGGGAAGGAAAAAACATGATGATGCTTGCCAGCGCAGTGGAAAATATATTTACTGTATTATTCATAATTCTATGTCTTTCACTTACCAATTTCAAAAGCATTAAAAATTTGAATTTGGTTTTGTTCCTCCTCACCTTTTCTATTTCATACTACGCACTTATTGGAATTTGCACCCCGGTGTTAGGTAATCTGGTTAGGTATAAAGCACCGTTGTTGCCGATATTCTTATTTGCTTTCATTTTAAATGTTCAGGTAACAAACCCGTCGAAAAAATCTTTACTCCTATTTCGATAAGACCTCCCTCCTGCTCACAAAACCCTCATTCCTAACAGATATTGCCTGTGTGATAACACCATTGTACCATTTACCATACTGGTGTGCAAACTAAAAGCGTTATATAGTTGATGTTCGGGCGTTTTAACCCGTAATTCGTAACTGTCATGTGGAAGAAATTTCAAAAGCGCATATCCAAACTACCTCCTGTAATCAGGAATTTGTATTTTATTGCAGCAGTGCTTTTTGTTTTGTGGATGCTATTTATGGATGACAATAATTTGTTCAACCAATACCGCAGGCGGCATGAGCTTTCTGTACTTACAGAAAAAAGAAAATTTTACATAGAACAAATAGACCACACACAAAAAGAGTTAGCAGAACTTACCTCTAACACCACCACACAGGAAAAATTTGCCCGCGAGCATTACTGGATGAAACGTGATAATGAAGACATTTTTATTATTGTAAAGAAACAGAAAACCAATCCTTAGGCATATCTTCGCCCAATGATATTATCTCTTACACCCCGCAACTTTACCGACTATCAACTTTTAGATTCAGGCAATTTTATGAAGCTTGAAAGATTTGGCAAGTATATTACCATACGCCCTGAACCACAGGCGGTATGGGATAACGGACAAGGGATGCGCGAATGGGAAAAGCAGGCGCACGTAAAATTTGTTCCCAAATCTTCATCAAGCGGCGATTGGGTAAAACTTAGGGAAATGCCCGACCAATGGAGTATCAATTATCAAATTCCGAATTCAACAACTATCAAATTTCGATTGGGACTTACCTCATTTAAACACGTTGGTGTTTTTCCTGAGCAGGCTGTGAATTGGGATTACATCAACAAGTCAATACAAGAATTAAATGTTGAGAAGCCTAAATTTTTAAACCTTTTTGCTTACACCGGTGGGGCTTCGCTTGCTGCTAAAGCCACCGGAGCCGATACTTCGCATTTAGATTCGATTAAGCAAGTGGTTACCTGGGCACGCGAAAACATGGAGTTGAGCGGTCTAAGCGATATACGATGGATAGTTGAAGATGCTTTGAAATATGTAAGGCGCGAAGTAAAACGAGGCAATAAATATCACGGTATTATTTTAGACCCACCTGCTTATGGCCACGGGCCCGATGGAGAAAAATGGAAGTTGGAGGACAACATCAACGAAATGATAAAGGGTGTATTGCAGTTGCTTGATGACCGAAAGCATTTTTTAATCCTCAACGCTTACTCACTCGGCTTTTCATCATTAATACTTGAAAACCTTGTAAAGCAAAATTTTAAACCGGAGAATATTGAAAACGGCGAATTGTACCTGCAGGATAACTTTGATAAAAAACTGCCGCTTGGTGCGTTTGTGCGGTTTATCAAAAAATAAGTTTCTTCATCAATCTACCAGGCTACTAAATATTTTTTCCAGAAGTCCACTCAACTGCTGCGCCTCAGTTTCGGTAAGTTTATCGGTTGGGCGGTCCATTTCTGGCTCAATCTTATCAATTTGGGTAAGCAAATGCAATCCTTTCTTAGTAATTACAACGTCTACAGCCCTTTTATCTTTTTGCGACACTAGCCGCTCAACCAATGCGGCTTTGCGAAGGCGCTCTACTATTCTTGAGGTATCGCTCATTTTATCAAGCATCCTTTCGCGTATTAAATTAATAGTACATGGATGAGGGTATTGACCGCGCAAAATTCTTAGGGCATTGTATTGTTGTATTGTAAGACTGTACCTTTTAAAAATTCCCTCGAAATAATTATTGATGAGATTACTGGCGTATAAAGTACTTAAAATCGCTTTGTGCTTCTCATCTTTAAATTTTGTTTGGCTGATTAACTGTTCAAGTGTAGGCATAAAATGTACTTCTGTGAAAATAAACAGGGCAAATATATCGCAGCTACCTACCCTTTGGTGAAATTACATTTTTTTCAATTCAACGTTTACTGTTATAGTAACATCTTTACCTACAACTGGCCCTGCATCAAACATGCTGTTCCACTTTAGGTTATAATCAAGCCTGTTTATTACAGTAATTGCCTTAAAGCCGGCCTTTAAATTGCCTTTCTGGTCTTTTATAGTTCCGTTGTAGGTTACATCAAACTTTACACTTTTAGTAACATCTCTAATGGTCATGTTTCCTTCAAGGCTGTATTTATTACCACTTACTTTTTTAAACGAAGTGCCTTTAAAAGTAATATTTGGATACTTTTCTGCGTTAAAAAAATCATCGCCTTTTAAATGGCCATCGCGCCTTTCATCATCGGTAGTAATGCTGTTTACATCAATAGTAAAGTCGATTTGCGCATCGGTAAAATCGTCGTTCTTAGAAAGAATTTTGCCGGTAAATTTTTTGAACTCACCATCTACTTCAGATATAGACATGTGCGTAACACCAAATTTAATTGATGAATGCGAGTTATCAATTGCCCATTCAGATTGCGCTTTGGCAGAAAATGAAATTGCGATGATGGCTATAAGCCCGATTATACTTTTCATAATGTTTTTGTTTTTGCTGAGTTAATATCCTATACAAGTTTAAACATTTAATTTTTTAGAAGCCTATTTTGGACTCCTTAAAAATGTTAAATGGCATATTTTCATTTATTTCGTGCTTCATTCTATAAATCATCTATTGTGCAAAAAGTAATACTTACAGCTACAGCATTGGCAGGTTTAACTGCTGTTATTCTTGGCGCTTTCGGGGCGCATAGCCTAAAGCCATTATTGACCTTAGACGAACTTAGTATTTGGGAGAAAGGTGTTCAATATCAAATCTATCATACCCTCGCCCTATTTATGTGCGCACTTTTTTTACGTAAGGAACATTCAACATATATTCGCAATGCAGCTATTTGTTTCATATTGGGCATTCTCTGCTTTTCAGGTTCGCTATATCTTTTAGCAACACGAGAACTGACCCACATGCCAGCAATTATTCTTGGGCCGGTAACACCTATTGGTGGTTTCTTTTTTATTGGTGGCTGGTGCTTTGTGTTGATTGAGGCACTTAGGAAAAACTAAACACCCAGACAATATTTGCCTGGGTGCCGAGTGTTTATTTATAGCTTACTAAAAAATCAAGCACTATCGCTTTGCGGCTCAGCCTTTTTTTTAGCAGCCTTGTGAGTAATAGTTAACTCATCAGCATCTTTAGTATATTCTATTACAAAAGTATCGCCGGGTTTTGCATTAGCCTTTAAGATCTCTTCAGCCAGTGGGTCTTCAACGTATTTTTGAATAGCCCTGTGTAAAGGACGAGCACCAAACTGCGGGTCGTAACCTTTATCTGAAAGAAAATCTTTCGCCGGCTCGCTCAATTTAATTTCGAAACCAAGGTCTTTAATACGTTTGGTAACGTCTTTAAGAGCGATATCGATAATTTTGTGAAGCGAATCTTTTTCGAGCGAATTGAAAATGATAACATCATCAATACGGTTCAAAAATTCGGGCGAGAAAGTTCTTTTTAGCGCCTTAGTAATTACGTTTTTCGCAAAGTCATCGGTTTGTTCAGTTTTAGATTTAGTGGCAAAACCAACACCTTGTCCGAAATCTTTTAAATCGCGTGCACCTATGTTTGAGGTCATAATGATGAGTGTGTTTTTAAAATCCACTCTTCTGCCTAAACTATCCGTCAATATACCATCATCAAATACCTGCAACAAAATATTGAATACATCAGGGTGCGCTTTTTCAATTTCATCCAGCAACACTACTGAGTATGGTTTGCGACGCACTTTTTCAGTTAACTGGCCACCTTCTTCATAACCCACATATCCCGGAGGGGCACCAACCAAGCGGCTTACGCTGAATTTCTCCATGTATTCGCTCATATCAATACGTATCAAAGCATCTTCCGAATCGAACAGGTAGCGGGCAATTGTTTTTGCCAACTCTGTTTTACCAACACCGGTAGGGCCTAAGAAAATAAAAGTACCTATTGGTTTTTTAGGGTCTTTCAAACCTACTCTATTACGTTGTATAGCTTTGGTAACTTTCTTTACCGCTTCATCTTGCCCAACAACCGCACCGGTTATTTCGGCACTCATGTTGATTAGCTTATTGCTTTCGGTTTGTGCTATTTTATTAACCGGTATGCCAGTCATCATAGCTACTACTTCAGCTATATCTTCATCACTTACCGGAAAGCGTTTTATTTTCGATTCTTCATCCCATTGGTTCTTTGCTTTATCCAAATCTTCCAATAGGCGTTTTTCGCTATCGCGCAGGCGGGCAGCCTCTTCGTATTTCTGGCTTTTTACTACCTGGTTTTTTTGGTTCTTAATTTCTTCAACTTGTTTTTCAAGCTCCAAAATGTTTTTGGGAACATGTATGTTTTTTAAGTGTACGCGTGCACCTACTTCATCCATTACATCAATGGCTTTGTCTGGTAAAAACCTATCGGTAATGTAACGGGTCGAAAGTTTTACACAAGCTTCAACGGCCTCTTTCGAGTACTCAACATTATGGTAATCTTCGTATTTAGATTTAATGTTGGTTAATATCTGTATAGTTTCTTCAGGCGAAGGTGGATCTACCATTACCTGTTGGAACCTACGCGCCAATGCACCATCTTTTTCAATATACTGGCGGTATTCATCTAATGTTGATGCACCAATACATTGTAATTCGCCACGGGCCAATGCCGGTTTAAAAATATTAGAAGCATCTAACGAACCGGTAGCACCACCTGCACCTACTATAGTATGTATTTCATCTATAAATAGAATTACATCGCGGTTTTTCTCTAACTCATTCATTATGGCTTTCATTCTTTCTTCAAACTGTCCGCGGTACTTGGTGCCTGCAACAAGTGCTGCAAGGTCAAGCATAACAATTCGTTTATTGAACAGCACGCGCGATACTTTTTTCTGTACTATACGTAAAGCTAAGCCTTCAACAATGGCAGTTTTACCCACACCGGGTTCGCCAATAAGTATTGGGTTATTCTTTTTACGGCGCGAAAGAATTTGCGAAACTCTTTCAATTTCATTTTCTCTTCCTACAATTGGGTCAAGCGCACCTTCTTCAGCCAAATGGGTTACATCGCGGCCAAAATTATCAAGCACCGGTGTTTTCGATTTTGCATTGCCTGGCTTTTTAGGCTGCTGGGTGCTGTACGATTTCGATTTTTCATCCTCGAATGGTTCATCCTCTGGAGGATCGTTAGGTAATTCTGATTTAAAATCATTTTGCACTGAGTCTAATTCTGCTTTAAAAACTTCGTAGTCCACGTCGTATTGGTTTAGTAGTTGAGTTGCCAGATTGTCTTTGTTCTTCAATATTGACAACATTAAATGTTCGGTTCCTATTACATCGCTTTTCATAACCTTCGCTTCTAGCACGGTTATTTTAAGCACTTTTTCAGCCTGCTTGGTAAGGGGCAAGTTGTTAGGGTTAAAATTCCCTTTAGCCACTTTATCCTTAATAGCATCTTCAATGGTTTTACGCAGCATTACCGGGTCAACATCAAGGCTTCTCAGCGTTTTGATGGCAAGGCCTTCGCCCTCGCGAATTAACCCGAGTAACAGGTGCTCAATACCAATGTAGTCATGATTAAGGCGTAAAGCTTCTTCGCGGCTGAAGGAGATAACCTCCTTTACTTTTGGTGAAAATTTTGCTTCCATAATGTTTCTTTAGTTCAAAAATCAAACGAACTATTTTTTTTGCCATCCTGTCATGGTGCCTTTATATACGTAAACCCCATGCATTATAGACGCAAATACTTTAATAAAAGACGAACGAACAATAAATATATTTAACAGAACGTTTTTTTGTCAAACTGTGGTAGGTTACTTTAATAGAACAAACAAAGGGCCGCACAGTTTAAACAAGGCACAAATTCAGATAATAAAGATAAGCAATTGCCAACCATTATTTACTGGGTAAATGCATATATGTTAACATTTAATTTTGAAAAGAGCGTTTTATAATACACTTTCGCGAATTAATTTTTTCCGGAAAATCATATATTTAGTTGTATAATTGTCACATATAAGACCCTGGCCATGAAATTTCAAGTAGATAAACGAGACCGACTTGTAATAGTAAAACTAAACGAAGACAAGCTGTTGAGCAACCTTGCACCGCAGTTAAAATCGGAATTAGTGATATTGAATAACGAAGGATTCAGGAATATTGTTCTTGATCTTACAGAAGTCCAGTATGTAGATTCATCGGGCCTAAGTGCTTTGTTAGTAGGCAACCGCCTTTGCAAAGAAGCTACCGGAACCTTTGTGCTTACAGGATTGAATGCTCATATCCAGAAACTTATCAAAATATCGCAGCTTGAGCCGATATTAAATATTGTAGCATCATTAAACGAATCGGTTGATTACGTGATGATGGAAGAACTTGATCGCGATTTGAGAACATAAAAGTACGCTGCCTGATGCAATTTGACTTAACTATTCTTGGCAGCAATGGTGCAATTCCCGCTTACGACCGTTTCCCCTCTTCACAAGTATTAAATTATAATGGCAATATATTTATGATAGACTGCGGCGAAGGCGCGCAGTTTAGAATGAATAAATTTAATATTAAGCGCGGCCGCTTAGACAATATTTTTATTTCGCACCTTCACGGCGATCACTTTTTCGGACTGGTTGCCCTCATCACTTCATTTAATTTAAACTGGCGCGAACATCCTTTAAATATATATGCACCTGCGGGGTTAGAAGAAATTATTAACCTGCATTTTAAACATTCGAAAACACAACTGCGGTTCGAATTGAGTTTTCATCACATTACCAATGATAAACCGGTGAAGATTTATGAAGATAATGTGTTGACCGTTGAGACTATTATATTAAGACACCGGCTGCCCACCACCGGTTTTTTATTTAAAGAAAAAACAAACCTGCGGAAAATTATTGCCGATAAAATTACCGAATACAATATCCCACATCAAACAATTATTGAGATAAAAAAAGGCGCCGATTTTATTGATGCGGCTGGAAATAAAATTGCGAATGCTGAGTTAACCCTTGAGCCGCCTAACCCACGCAGCTATGCATATTGCAGCGATACTATTTATACCGAAAGCGTTGCAGAACAAATTAAAGGTGTAGGCACCCTATACCACGAAGCTACCTTTATTGAAGAGCACGCCGAGAGAGCAACCGAAACATTCCACTCCACCGCTAAACAGGCAGCACAAATTGCAAAGCTGGCCGGTGCCGGTAAACTGCTTATCGGGCATTTTTCTGCGAGGTATGAAAACCTTGATACGCTTTTAAATGAAGCGAGAGAGGTTTTTGCGAATACGGAGTTGGCGGAGGAGGGGTTGACGTTTGCGGTTTAGCCCCTAATGGACGATGAGCAGCTACTCTTAGCTATAGCGCGAAAAATACAATTTTAAATTACGCCAGAATATTATATTTTTATTGATACAATATAATTATGGGCAATCGCTTATTTACTGTATTTTTCTTTTTATTGTTAGGGGCTTGCAGTCAGAATCAAAACAGAATGTCTAGTAAATCCAATTCAGGTATTGCTATCGATTCAACAATTGACGAACAAAAAACTATAGTTAGCCTCGAAAATGCTCAGACAAATAAGGTTACGGACGATTTAGGAAAACTTATTGGTAAGATTGAGTTTGAGTTACAACTCAAAGGTCAAAAAAATTCCCAAGACAGTATCATTCCCTGGATAAGTCTTGAAACCCCAGACGCTGAGATTAAAAACTTGAAAAATGCCAAAGAAATTATTTTGGCGTTCGATAAAGTCACCCTAGTAATTGACTATCCTTTAAAAAACGCGACTAGGATTGAATTAATTTCAACTCAAAAAGGATTTTCAAGAGAGCAGCTTATCCTTGAAATCAGCAAAGAATATCACCGCATTTACAAGGAGGAGGAGGCAACCGCAACAATCAAAACCATTCCCATAAGCGAAAGGAAAACTATGTACAATAGAAACCAAACCAACGGCAAGTATGGAATTTGGGGCCACGACCTTGGAGACCTTGACTTATCTGAAATATTGGTATATAAAACACCTGAAGGGAAAATTCTTTTAAGTCTGGATATAGAATCTTAAGGCACTACACCTAGATCGGCAATCCATATAATTCACAAAAAATTGGCAGTCGTGATAACCCTCTCAATCGTCCGCTCCACCTGCCCCCTATGCCTCTCAAAATGAAAATCAAAAAAATCCAACATCTGATAAATATTCATTTTGCCCAACAGCGGATGTTTCCAAAGTTCTTTTTCTAATTCTTCATCGTTTAGCTTGCTAAGTAATTGCCAGGTATCGGTGCGCAGTTTTTCCCATTTTATTTCTAATTCTTTGAACGGCACAAAGGTTTCAGCCGGTATCATAGTTTCAGGCGAATTGAATTTTATAGGTATTGAAAAAGTAAGTTTGGTGAGAAATAATTTTACACCACCCTTCATCCCCGCTTTTGCGGACCTTGATGTGTCTAATGTTTTCTTTTGCAGATAACGGAGCGATGCTTCTTCCGATGTTATTAAATGTTGAAGTACCTGTGTTACACTCCAAGCTTCGGGGCTGGGCTTTTGATTGAGTTTTTCGTCGGAGTAATTTTTTATGGTGTCGAATATTTTTTTGCGGCTGGTTTCAAGTTTATCAAAATCGGCTTTTAAGCGAGGGTTCATGAGATTTGTTTTGAGTAAAGTAAATATATATTCATCTAACTGAGGTTGAAACAAGATTCCCCCTCCCCGCTCGCTCTAACTCCCTAAAGTGAGAACCGCTCCCCTTCAAATAGTACAGTCATACGTAACAAAATAATAAAATTAAGCTATTTTTGTTATATTTGTAATATGATAAAAAGACGCGGCGTTTTGAATATACGGTTGACAATGGTTGACACTTTTGATTATTAAAAGGCTGGTTTTCAATACTCTCATTTTAAAGTGTCAACTGTCAACCATGTTTTGTATAGACGGATGGTGTAATATCAAGTAAAGAGCCTACTCATATCTAACTAAAAACTCCTTATCTTCGCACCGCTTATTATGATAAAAATTGGCAATATAATTTTACCGGATATGCCTTTGCTGCTAGCGCCTATGGAGGATGTGAGTGACCCTCCCTTCCGCCATTTGTGCAAAAAGTATGGGGCCGATATGCTGTATACTGAGTTTATAAGTGCCGATGGATTAATTCGAGATGCTGAAAAGAGCGTAAAAAAGCTGGACATATTTGATGATGAGCGCCCGGTAGGCATACAAATATTTGGTGGCGAAGAAGGCCCCATGATGCGCAGCGCGGAAATTGTAGAAGAAGCCAAACCAGAATTACTTGATATTAATTATGGCTGCCCGGTAAAAAATGTAGTGTGCCGCAACGCCGGTGCCGGTATATTGCGCGATATAGATAAGATGGTAGCACTTACAGCCGCTATTGTAAAATCAACTAAGCTACCGGTAACTGTAAAAACCCGTTTAGGTTGGGATGGCGACAGTATAAAAATTATTGAAGTGGCCGAACGCTTGCAGGATGTGGGCATACAGGCTATATCTATACACTGCCGCACCAAGCACCAAATGTACACCGGTAAAGCCGATTGGAACTGGATTGCCAGAGTAAAAGAAAATCCGCGCCTAAAAATACCGGTGTTCGGAAATGGCGATATTGACACGCCTGAAAAAGCAGTGGAGCTAATAAAAAAATATAATGCCGATGGAGTAATGATAGGCCGTGCATCCATAGGCCACCCCTTCGTTTTTCGCGAAATAAAACATTTCATGAAAACAGGTGAACATCTCGCCCCACCTACTTTAGCCGAAAAATTAGATGCCTGCAAAACGCACCTTACCCGTAGTATTGAATGGAAAGGTGAAAAGCTGGGTATTTTAGAAATGCGCCGCCACTACGGGCCTTACTTTGCCGGCTTGCCTAACATTAAAAACTACCGCTCCCGCTTAGTTACTTCTGAAGATAAAAACGAGATTTTTGAAATATTAAAGGAGATAGAACGTCAGTATGGAAGTGCTGAGTTTGGAGTGCTGAGTGCTGAATCGTCTCTAAGTTCTTGATTCTTGGCTCTTGGCTCTCGTAAGGTCTGCCATTTCGTCCTAAACATTGTCAAAAACGGTAACACGAACCACATAGCACAGAAATTGTTATTATCATTGTTCAACAAAACTAAATGTATATGCCTTTAATATGGGTAATCCTTCTCGTCTTCATGCTAATAAGCTGGCTGGTAAGTGCGAGGTTAAAAAGTAAATTCAAACAATATTCTGAAGTTGCCTTTAGGGGTAACATGACCGGTGCCGATGTTGCCGCCAAAATGCTGGCCGATAACGGTATTACCGATGTAAAAATTATTTCGGTTGAAGGCCAGTTAACCGACCACTACAACCCGTTGGAAAAAACAGTAAACCTGTCGCCCGAAGTATATAGCGGGCGCAGTGTTGCGGCAGCTGCAGTAGCGGCGCATGAGTGTGGCCACGCGGTTCAACATGCTAAAGCTTATATGTGGCTGGGCTTGCGCTCAACACTTACACCAGCGGTTAGCTTTGCATCTAACTGGATGCAATGGATATTATTAGCCGGTGTATTAACTATTTCAGTTTTCCCTTACCTGCTAATATTTGGTGTTGCTTTATTCGCACTTACCACCTTCTTTTCTTTTGTTACCCTGCCGGTGGAGTTCGATGCTTCTAACCGAGCATTGGCCTGGTTAGATAGCTCTGGCATTACCAGCTCGCAGGAACACGAAATGGCAAAAGATGCTTTATGGTGGGCCGCTATGACTTATGTTGTTGCTGCATTAGCTTCACTAGCTACGTTGCTTTACTATGTTTCTATCCTAATGGGTAGAAGAAGATAGTTTTAACAGCCTACGGCTCTGCAAAAAATATTTTTGTCAATACTTTAACTCATTTTCAGGCACTTACAAAGGGTGCCTGATTTTTTTATACCCATATACTTGGAATAACCATTACGTACTGTTACCTTTGCGCTCCTTTTAAAAATCAGGTTAAAAATAAATTGAAATGAAATCACGTAGCTATAACACCAGAACAGTAGCTGAAAGAGATGTAAAGCGCGAATGGTTTATTGTTGATGCCGATGGCAAAACATTAGGCCGTATGACTAGCAAAATAGCTTCAGTATTGCTTGGCAAACACAAACCCACTTTTACGCCTAACAGCGATTGTGGCGATTATGTAATTGTTATCAACTCTGCTAAAGTTCGCTTAACAGGCAAAAAAATGACCGACCGTCATTTAGTTCGTTACACAGGCCACCCGGGTGGGCAGCGTTTAACCACGCCAAAAGAGATGATTGAAAAAAATGCTAACAAACTTATCGAGCACTCTGTAAAAGGAATGTTGCCGAAAAGTTCATTAGGCACAAAAATGTATGGCAAATTGTTTGTGTATGAAGGTGCCGAGCATCCTCATACAGCACAAAAGCCTAAAGAATTAGCTTAATCTTAAAATAACAATAAACCA
>CAIXGR010000002.1 GCA_903919075.1 uncultured Bacteroidota bacterium
AAGCCTACACCCTTTTCGAAAAGGATGTAGACTATGTTGTAATGGAAGATAAAGTAAAAATTGTAGATGAGAACACCGGCCGTATACTTGAAGGCCGCCGGTATAGTGATGGCTTACACCAGGCAATTGAGGCTAAAGAAAACGTGAAGGTAGAATCGGCTTCGCAAACGCTGGCTACTATTACTTTGCAGAATTACTTTAGAATGTTCCACAAACTTTGTGGTATGACCGGTACTGCTGAAACCGAAGCACAGGAATTTTGGGATATTTATAAACTGGAGGTTTCATCTATTCCAACCAATCAGTCTATTACCCGCGATGACCGCGATGATTTAGTTTATAAAACTAAACGTGAAAAATTTAATGCCATTATTGACGAAGTAGTAAAACTAACACAAGCCGGAAGACCGGTACTGGTGGGAACAACTTCAGTAGAAATTTCGGAGTTACTATCGCGAATGCTTACTATACGTAAGTTAAAGCATAATGTATTGAACGCAAAGCAACACCAACGCGAGGCTGAAATTGTTGCCGAAGCAGGTAACCCAGGAACTGTAACCATAGCCACTAACATGGCAGGCCGGGGAACGGATATTAAAATTAAAGAAGCGGTAGTAAAAGCCGGTGGTTTAGCTATTATAGGTTCAGAACGCCATGACTCACGCCGCGTTGACAGGCAGTTGCGTGGACGTGCAGGCCGCCAAGGCGACCCGGGTAGTTCGCAGTTTTTTGTTTCGATGGAAGATGATTTGATGCGCTTGTTTGGTAGTGACCGTATTGTAAAAGTGATGGACAAAATGGGTTACGACGAAGGCGAGGTAATTCAGCACTCCATGATTTCGAAAAGCATTGAGCGTGCGCAGAAGAAAGTTGAAGAAAACAACTTTGGCATACGTAAAAGGCTTTTGGAATACGATGATGTAATGAACCGTCAGCGCGAGGTAATATACGCCAAGCGTAAACACGCTTTGTTTGGAGAGCGTCTTTCGTTCGACATTAGCAATAGTTTTTATGATTTATGCGAGGAGTTAATATCTGTTGCACAACAAGATTTATCGGGCTACGATAATTTTAAGTTGGAGGTAATTCGTTATTTCTCGCTTGATACTGCTATTACTCAGGATGAGCTTGGCAAGGAATCGTTAGAAGTACTTACCGAAAAATTATTCACCGAAGTACAGGATTTATACAAACGTAAAAGCGAGAATCTTCAAAAGAATGTAGTGCCGGTATTAACTAATATTCACGAAACACGTGGAGATGCAGTTAAAGTTGTAGCTGTTCCTTTTACCGATGCAAAAAGAGGTTTGAATATTTTTATTGACCTTGAAAAAATGATGAAGACCGAGGGCAAAGACCTTATTTCGAATTTCGAAAAATCGGTTACGCTTTCGTTGATTGATGAAGCATGGAAACATCACTTACGCGCAGTGGATGATTTGAAACAAGAAGTTCAACTAGCATCGTACGAACAGAAAGACCCGATAGTTATCTATAAAAAAGAAGCCTTCAATCTTTTCTCGGAAATGATTGGAACGGTTAATCGCGATATCGCTTCATTCCTATTCAAGGGACAAGTGCCCCAAGCCGATCCGCAACATTTACGAAACGCCGACGAGCAAAAAGAAAAGGCTTTTGCAAAAAAAATTAAGGAGGGTAGAGGTGATATTAACTCAGGCTCCAGTGGCGGCCCGCAACCTCCACAACAGGAAGTTGTAAAAAAAGCCGAACCGGTACGGGTAGGCGAAAAAGTAGGCCGTAATGACCCTTGCCCTTGCGGTAGTGGTAAGAAATACAAAAACTGCCACGGGAAGGAAGAGGCTTAGTTTAAAATTCAAGTTTCAAATAGAGAACGCAGCAATTGTAATTCAGTTGCTGCGTTTTTATTTTACTGCCATCAATAAATAATGGTCGAAAAGAAGTTCTTTTTTCAATAACCGGGTAGTGGTTATTTTCCATCCATCGGCTGCAAGCAATTCTTTATACTCATTCAAATCATACTGGTGTGGATGAAGAATATCGCCGGGGATTAACCGGAACATATATTTGAATAAGGAAAAATTGTGCGCATCAATTGAAATTATAATGGTGGCTTCATCTGCACATACTTCTTTTAATTTTTCAAATCCTTTTTTAATATTTTGTACGTGGTTGATGACATTCATACAGAAAACGTAGTCGAATGTTTGCTCCCCGCACCCTCTAACTCCCGAAACGGGAAAACCGGCTCCCCTCAAAACTGTCGGGTCAAATTCTTCTATGGTGCTTTTAATAAAAGTAACTTTTGGGTAGTCGCTCTTATTAAAAAAGGAAGTTTGCTTTTCGTAATCATCAATTAAAGGATCAACGGCAACAATATTATTTTTTGGTAGTGCTATAAAAATTCCGGCGGGGCCGCAGCCGAAATCAATGATTGTTTTATTGGTTGTTATTCCCGCTTTAGGAGGAACATTTTCTAAAATATCATTCCAATAGCCTCGTTTCCAATTCACATAATCAGTTTTGTTCTTATCGCGCAAATAGCCTTTCCACCATTGCAATTCGAACCATTGGGCAATTTTCCAGCGCAGCTGCATAATCCACAATTTGCAGCCAAATTTCCACATTCGCGAATAATTTTAAAAAATATGCCGTCTATTAAATTAAACGTCTAATTTTACAAACTG
>CAIXGR010000003.1 GCA_903919075.1 uncultured Bacteroidota bacterium
CGGCTCAGGCATCCCTCCCCTTTCACGCTGCAATTCTCCTTTTTAGGTTAATAATCAAATTCATGCTACAAAAGTAATATTTATTTTTTTGAGATAAAATTTATTTTTTTAATAATTAAAGATACTACGCACTTCAAATGTATGTCTTCTCCATGCAATGGCTTCCTATGCACACAACTTTGAATGTTTTTTTGCCTTAGCCCCCATCTATATATAAACATTAAGACCCTAAGTTTTACAGTAACCATATCATTTAACCATTAAATTTTTGAAAAACGCCATTCATGAAAATGCCGTTAAGAAATTTTCTTGAAGCAAAGCAAGAGAGCAAAACGCTGTTTGAGCACAACACATCCTGAAACTTCAGAGACCAACCGGAAAGCGAGTTCGTTTTGCTGCGCGCTGGCAAGAAAATTTTTTTAGGCCCTTTTCATGCCAGGCTTGACTTTTTGCTACTTTTTTGTCAAGAAAAAAGTAGGAATAGTATTTTTTGAATATAAACTTGCTCTCCCCTTACTAAACCAAAAACACATTTGGAAATAGTTTGTATACGAAACACTTCCCAGAAATAATAAATAAAAAACCCCTTCTCAAAGAGAAGGGGTTCATTGTATTCTGTATTAAGTCTCCCCTTGAGGGGAGATTTAGAGGGGTCTTACATCATCCCTTCCATACCACCTGGCATTCCGCCTGGCATTCCCATTCCGCCACCAGCTCCCTTTTCTGCCGGTTTGTCAACAATCACTGTTTCAGTGGTCAACAACATCGAAGCAATAGAAGCTGCATTTTCAAGCGCAACGCGGGTTACTTTAGTAGGGTCAATAACTCCGGCTTTTTTCAAGTTCTGATATTCATCAGTACGGGCATTGTAACCAAAGTCATCTTTGCCTTCGCGTACTTTCTGAACAACAATTGAACCTTCTAAACCTGAGTTCACCACTATTTGGCGAAGAGGCTCTTCGATAGCTCTGCGAACGATAGCAATACCGGTTGTTTCGTCATCATTATCGCCTTTCATTTTTTCAAGAACAACCTGAGCGCGGATATAAGCAACACCACCACCGGCTACTATACCTTCTTCAACTGCAGCGCGTGTAGCGTGTAATGCATCATCAACACGGTCTTTCTTTTCTTTCATTTCAACTTCGGTAGGCGCACCTATGTAAAGAACTGCAACACCGCCTGATAACTTAGCCAAACGCTCTTGTAATTTTTCGCGGTCGTAATCAGAAGTTGTTTTTTCAATTTGGCCTTTTATTTCTTCAATACGTGCCTTAATCTGGCTCTTTTCGCCTTTGCCGTTTACAATTGTAGTATTGTCTTTGTCGATAACTATTTTCTCAGCCTGTCCAAGGTAACTGAAATCAGCATTCTCTAATTTATAACCCAATTCTTCTTGAATAGCTATACCACCGGTTAATACTGCAATGTCTTTCAACATTTCTTTTCTACGGTCGCCAAAGCCTGGGGCTTTAACAGCAGCAACTTTAATAGTGCCACGCAGTTTGTTTACCACTAAAGTAGCCAATGCTTCTCCATCAACTTCTTCAGATATAATTAAAAGAGGGCGGCCGCTTTGAGCTACTTTCTCAAGTATAGGCAACAACTCGCGCATGTTGCTTATTTTTTTGTCGTAAATCAAAATGGTAGCGTTCTCCAATTCAGCTTCCATGTTCTCAGGATTAGTAACAAAGTATGGAGAAAGGTAACCACGGTCGAATTGCATACCTTCAACAGTTTTTACATCTGTTTCAGTTCCCTTTGCTTCTTCAACAGTAATAACACCTTCGGTGCCTACTTTCTTCATAGCATCGGCAATCATCTTTCCAATTTCGTTATCGTTATTGGCAGAGATAGATGCTACTTGTTCAATTTTGCCAAAGTCTTTACCTACGTTCTCAGATTGTTTCTTTAGGTTTTCAACTACAGCTTTTACAGCTTTATCAATACCACGTTTTAAATCCATAGGATTAGCGCCTGAAGCAAGAGCTTTTAAGCCCGGGCCAACAATAGCTTGTGCCAAAACAGTAGCGGTAGTAGTACCATCGCCAGCCTGGTCAGCAGTTTTCGAAGCTACTTCTTTAGTCATTTGTGCGCCCATGTTTTCAATAGGGTCTTCCAGTTCAATTTCCTTTGCAACTGTAACACCGTCTTTAGTAACTTGTGGGGCACCAAATTTTTTGTCAATAATTACATTGCGGCCCTTAGGTCCAAGGGTAACTTTAACTGCGTTAGCCAGTTTATCAACGCCAGCCTTCAGTTTATCGCGGGCATCTTTTTCGAATAAAATCAACTTTGCCATAAATATTTGTTTTTTAGTTTAAATGATGTTTAATAATAAAAGGAACTCAGAATTTCTGCCAAACTATCAAAGGATAGCAAAAATGTCTGACTCACGCATAATCAGGTATTCTTGTCCTTCAACCATCAATTCAGTACCTGAGTATTTTCCGTATAGAATGTTATCGCCTACTTTAACAGTAGTTGGTTCATCTTTTTTGCCCGGGCCGGCTGCTATTACAATACCGCGTTGTGGTTTTTCTTTAGCTGTATCGGGGATGATAATACCGCCTGCAGTTTTAGTTTCTGCTTCTGCCGGTTTTACTAAAACTCTGTCTGCTAAAGGCTTAATTTTAATGTCGCCTGTAGCTTTGCTTTTTGCTTCTGCCATAATTTCTATGCTTTTAATTTTGTTAAACAATGATTCCACTTAAAC
>CAIXGR010000004.1 GCA_903919075.1 uncultured Bacteroidota bacterium
CCGATCTAAAACTTTCATACACCTGGTGCCCACAGCCAGACTCGAACTGGCGACCTCTTCCTTACCAAGGAAGTGCTCTACCGCCTGAGCTATGTGGGCGTCAAGCAGTATTGTTTCTTCCAAGTTGGAGCGGGTGATGGGAATCGAACCCGCGACCTCTTCCTTACCAAGGAAGTGCTCTACCACTGAGCTACAACGGCAGTTACTAATTCGGAATGTCGAATTCGGAATTCGGAAGTATTTAATTCCGCGTTCCGCATTCTAACTTCCCAATTCTGCACTCCCACTTCCGCATTACTCAGAGCGGGAGACGAGGCTCGAACCCGCGACCTACAGCTTGGAAGGCTGTCGCTCTACCAACTGAGCTACTCCCGCAGTTTTACTTTCGAACTGCATTTACTAATCCACACAGCCCCAAATATAAGCAAAGTGGGGAGATCAGGATTCGAACCTGAGAACTCGTGAGAGGACAGATTTACAGTCTGTTGTCGTTGGCCGCTTGACTATCTCCCCATACTGGTGAATCACTATCAAAGAACACTTACTGAGCCAGCGGAGGGACTCGAACCCCCGACCAGCTGATTACAAATCAGCTGCTCTACCAACTGAGCTACGCTGGCAGCTCAAAAACCCTTGTTAATTAAGACTTTGTGATGTTTATAATGAAAACTACCCAAAAGCCCGCAAAAACGGGACGCAAATCTAATCAGTTAATTTAATTTTCAAAAGGTTCAAAAATTTAATTTGCAGAGAGATGTGGGTAATTATTGGAAGTGGGTGGTGTTTTTGTGTGGTGTGAACGAGCAAGAAGTGCAAATTGTTTGCGGAACTTTCCACTAATGCTGTAAAAGATTTGGAAAAACTAGGATGACGATGTGCCGCGCGAAATTTTAACACAAATATTACAATCTGTCATCTGCGTTTTGCCGACCGCTAAATAAATGAAATTACTTTTACAATAAATTAATATATTTATTAAGTACTAGCGTTAAAAACATAATACCGATTTATGAAAAAGTGTTTCCTCAAAATACTATTGGTTATTGCTTCGGTTACTATTATAAATGCGCAGGACGTATGGAAAACATATTATAAAAAATATTCATATGTTATATTTGCCGATAACGGCAATTCGCTCTGCTATACTCAAACCACACAATTGGTGCAGTTTGATAAAGCCAGCGGGTACTTTAAGTACACTCCCATGCCCTATTCGGTGCTACCTTGCAACAGCGACCATAACGCATACCAGGTAAACCCTACTGCACTGGTTGCCGACCCCCAGGGAAGGTTATGGATGGCTACCACCTATTACGACCCGTACGACTACACCGCGACAGATTCGGCGGGGCAGCTTTATTATTTCGACGGGGTGAACTGGACCAGCTGGTCATCTAACTTAACCGGTGCAGGTTTCGAGCCCAACCTTTCGCCCACCTTCGACCGTAACGGCGATATGTGGTTCAAATCGCCCTCTATGGGCATTGTGCGATACTCCGGTGGCACATTTACTAATTGGGATACGCTGAATAGCCAATTACCAAGTCAATACATTACCGGCAGTTTGGTATTCGACCAAAACAATAACCTTTGGGCCGGCTGCACTGATAATAATTATAACAACGGCGGCGTGTTTAAATTTGACGGCACTACGTTTACTTATTATAGCGACACGGCAATTGGTGCTCACTATCCGTATTTTTCATGCTACCTTTTAAAAGTAAGTCCCACCAATGTTGTGTATGCCACTAATGGTTATTCCGGCGACTATTATTATTATACTTATAGTAATGGCGCATGGTCGGCAACCCTTATTGATACCGCGCTAACGGGCATTTATGCTACCCCAACCGATTTATTTTTCGACAGTGCAGGTAATAATTATATGGCTTTTGGCAAAGGCATTGTTAAAAGTGATGGCAATTCAAATACGCTTATTACCAACCTGCCGGGTTATAATACCAATTACAATTCAGTTTCGAGTAGCGAAACAGATGCCAACGGCACGGTGTGGCTTACTGTTAACGGCTATTTTGCCAGTTACGACTTTAATAATTTTACATCTTACTCCGATCCGCGCGCTGTTTTGCAAAGCAACCTGATGCTTTCGCAGGTTATTGATAAAAACCAGGACCATTGGATATCGTACCAGGACGCAGGCATTGATAAAATTGACCCCGGTTATAATTTTTCTAATTCCAATGCCCCGCCTTCACAAGGTGCCGGTGGCGGAGTTTTAACTATGGCCTTAGATACTTCGGGCAATATATGGTACGGCGGCGGCGGTTGGTCGCCGGTATTTAATTTTAACCCGGTAACTGATTCGGCCAAATCATATCAACTTAGTGAATCTGTCGGATGCGCTTATAACACCATCTCCGGTATTGCCATAGATAAAAATAACAGGGTATACGTAGTAGGTTCTACAGCAGGCGCCTGTGGGGGGTTCTCAATAATGGTGGATGATAGTTTGCAATTGCAGGATATTTATTTTTTGGGCTTTGAACATGCACTTTCATGCATCGCAGTAGATTCTTCCAATAACGTTTGGTTGGGCAGCAGCTATGATGTGGTTGGCAACTCAGGCGGAGGCATTGCAAAATTCGACGGTGTTAACTACACCAATTACAATCCTTCCAACTGCGCACTACCTGATAGTAATATTCAATCGCTTGCGGTGGACCCTACCAACCGCTTGTGGGTAGGCACCTGCAATCATGGGTTTTCGATATTTGACGGCAACACCTGGGTTAATTACGATACCTCCAACTCGCTTTTGCCTTATAACCACGTGGAAGGGTTTTATTTTAAAAACGGTAACACTTTAGTGGCAACACAACAGGGCTTTTGCGTTATTGACGCCGCTAATAACTGGACCGTTTACACACCGCAAAACAGCGGCCTTGTTGACGGCGACTGCGAAAGCATTGTGATGGACCAATATTGCAACATTTGGGCCGCCACCGAGTGTGGACTAAGCCAACTGGTGGGAGGATGTGGCAACTCACTTAAAATATTATACGGCAGCGTTAAAAAAGAAAACGGCACACCGGTACCCAATACAGAAGTATTGCTGATGAAACCGGATACAGCAGCAGGCATTTTAAAACCTATTGACAACACCATTACTGATGCACAGGGCAACTACACCTTTGCTACCACCGAACCGGTGGTGTATGTGCACCCCGAACCGGACCCACATAATGCGCCTTCGGTTTTTGCTGGTTATGAAGATACTGCTCTGGTACAGCAATTGGCAACAGCTATTTCTATGAACCAACCCACTGTGCGTAGCAATGTAACCTTGCATAGCAACCCCGGTGCTTCGGGCTACTTAACCTTATCAGGCATGGTTTACAATTCGGGCGGGGGCAAGCCTGGCGCAGTGCATTTATATTTGGTGCAAAACGGGGCACCGGTAGCCGGTGCCGTAATTAATGTTGACGGTTCGTTTACGTTCAGCAACCTGGCCAGCGGCACCTATAGTATTTGGGTTGATAAAATGGAAGTTAACAACGGCATTGCGCCATCGGTAACTTTGGGCCAGGCTAATGGCTCGGTAACTGCCATGTTGTATCCCACTTATTTGCAAATACTTACTACGGGCATTACCGTACCCACTGCTACTAACAGTTTAAAGATTTACCCTAATCCTTCGACCGGTGCATTTTACTTCACCGGCATACCCACCGGTGCTCAAATTCACATTTATAATATATTGGGCGAGCAAGTTTCATCAGGCATTGCCAATGGTAGTGTAAATTCAGTGAGTTTAATCAATGAACCAAAGGGGGTTTATTTTTATCGGGTTTTAGAGAGTAATAATGTGGTTGGAAGCGGCAAGATTGTGGTGGAATAATGCATGTCGCTCTCGTAGCAGAAATGTGCCAGAGCAACTCACTGCAAGTATATGTCTTCAAAAATATTACGGCCTGGTAACATTCGCTTTTAGCGAAATAGGGTTGCCGATGCGGTAAACATTATTATTCATTTCTTTAGCCACGGCATTAATAGTGCTTCTATTACCATTTTTTTGTATAGCGACCGCAAGGGAATAGAAAACACGTTTGTTCGCCAACTAGCTCAAGATTCATGCGCTATTATCTTATGCCCGGTCGCACCCTCTAACTCCCTAAAGCGAGAACCGCGCCGCTACAAACAAAAAAATACTATGTATAAACAAATATATAAAATTTAGCTTATTTTGTTATTTTTGTACTATGGCAACGCGTGGGTTGGCTTGAGGCTGTATTTATTTAAAACACCTGCGTTTAAATTGCCATTAAAACAAACATGAAAAATTTAAATGTTTCGATAAATGAGGATGGCGCCGCTAAGCGAGAAAAAAGTGACAAGAAGTAGCAATGGGAAGAAAACCATGCAGCCATAACCAATTTTATAAAGCAGCACCTGGCTGAGTTTGGCATAATGCCGGGCAAAAGCCTTGTTGCTAAAGCTACAGGCCTAAGCCGCGAGACGGTTTATAAGCATTTGCGTAAGTATGCTGAAAACCCGGTAAGTGAAAATGACATGAGCGGTTTTGACCTGATGACAGAGCAGGTAATAGCACAGATATTAAAGGCTGCTTTACATGGCGACATGAACGCTGCCAAGTTGTTTTTGGAGGCTTCGAAGAGTTGGAATAATAGTAAAGTTATAAAGCAGATAAACCGGCAAATAGTTTGTTAAGGGGCGGGATGGTTGACAACGGTTGACACTTTGGCTACTTAATGTGTTGATTATTAATGGGGTTTATTTTAAAGTGTCAACTGTCAACCATGTTCGCCCACGGCCCAGGGCACACGATTTCTTGCAAGGTTTAGGATAGCCTGCCTCATGTTTTCCTAAGGCGTTCCAACAAACAGAGTGGCTATAAAACACGTCAATAAATGCCAAATTAAATGGTGGGGTTGTGTTACACAAGGCGGGCTTTTTAATTCTCTGGTATAGTTGGTAATCTACCTGCAACAATTCACACTTCTTTTTCGGTGAACCTCGTATACTAAAAAAATCTAATAGCAATTTGCGGATTTAGAGAAACCTCTTCAATTGCTATCAGAAAATGTTTCACAAAAAATAAAAAAACCATGAAAACTATTTTTGGAACTTGTTTTTCCATTGCTCTTTTTCTGCAATTGCATGTTAGCGCGCAATCTGAGGATCACCAGGTATTTAGAGGTTCGTCTTCAAACTATCAAAGCGAACTTGATATTTTTATTGAAAATCCGAGAACCCAACTATGGGATAAGTCGTTAATAGCTTTTGACACTGCCGCTACTAACCATTTCGATAATCAATACGATGCTAACAAGTTTATGGGCGCATCAAATCGCGAAACCCTTTATACTTTAAACGACGGGCAAAAAATGTCGATTAATGTTTTAAAAAACATTATTTCGAACCCGTTTGTTGATATGGCATTATACCCCGGCAGTAACGATAGCTTTATAATAAGTTTTGTGGGCGATACCACTTTTGATAACACCAGCTATATAGTATTGGAGGATTTAAGAACTAAGGTGCTTCATGATGTAAGAAAGGGCAGTTATGAATTTTGGGCCGATAGCGCCGAAAACCCAAGCCGGTTTATAGTGCACTTTACGCCCCCAGCTGTAATTTCGGCAACGGATGGAACCTGCCAAAATATGGGTTCTATTAAAGTTACACAAGCAGGCCCTGCATATTGGAACTATGTTTTGAAGGATTCGGCAAGCAACAAAATTATTGAAACCGGCATATTAAATACAAACTCGCAGCTTGTAGCAGGTGTACTGCCAGGCCATTACATTTTAACCTTAACCGACACTAATAATTATACAGCCACAAAACACATTATAATAGGTGGATACCCTGCGATAGTTTCGGGCTTTACAGTTTCATCATCAAATGTATCTGTTCAAACACCGGTAACTTTTTCAAGCAACTCGCAAGATGCAGAGCATATTAGCTGGAATTTTGGAGATGGAACTTCAACAAGTGGCGTAACTAACCCAAGCCATAGCTATACCAGTGCCGGGGTTTACAGTGTAATATTATCCGTATCGAATAGCGAGGGTTGCAGTTCGTCTCAATCGCAAACGGTAGTGGTAAATACAGCAACTGGTATTTCGGATATTTACACCGGTAATATAAACATGTGGAGCTATTCTGGAAATGTGTTTATTGACTTTGCACATGCCGAGAATACCAATGCTACCATAAAAATATTTGATATGTTGGGTCGCGAACTGATTAACGAAAAATATAGCGGTAGTTCATTATATCAAAAAAACATAAAAAGTATTGATGAAGCCTACGTTATTGTAAACGTAACCAGCGAAGGACAAATAACTAACAAGAAACTTTTTATAAGCAATAGTAAATAACAAACACTAATATAAAAAAGCAAAGGCCGTACAATGTAAATTGTACGGCCTTTGCTTTTTTAATTAAAGAATGGGCCTTGCATTAATTATAAAATCTTGCAATTTCGGATTGGAACAATTAATACATTTACACCCATGAAAGCAACCGTAATAACTATAGGCGACGAAATACTGATAGGTCAGATTGTAGATACTAACAGCGCCTGGATAGGACAAAAGTTTAACGAGCTGGGTGTAAAAATATACGAAATCATATCGTGCGGCGATGAACCGGTGCAGATTATTGATGCTATTAATCGCGCTCGTACCACGTCGCAAATAATATTAATGACCGGTGGCCTGGGCCCAACTAAAGACGACGTAACTAAAAAAACACTGGTAGAATATTTTAATACCGAACTGATATTAAACGAAGAAGTATGGGAGCGCATGAAACAAATATTCGAAAAGCGTGGCCGCCAGGTGCTTGAAATAAACCGCTCGCAAGCCATGATACCTAAAGACTGCACGATGCTACCCAATATGCGTGGCACTGCACAGGGCATGTGGTTCGAACGCGATGGAAAGGTTTTCATATCCATGCCCGGTGTGCCGCACGAGATGAAACACCTGATGGAAACGCAGGCTATTCCCAGATTAAAGGAAAAATTCAGTTTCCCAAAAATTATCCATGCCACTATTATGACGGCCGGTGCCGGTGAATCGGTAATTGCAGATAAGCTAAGTGCATTTGAAGAACAACTACCGGCCAATATCAAACTTGCGTATTTGCCCGACTTGGGCGTTGTAAAACTTCGACTGACTGCCGCTGGTGATACCAACTCGTTAAAAGAAGAAGTGAATGGCTATAAAGAAAAAATGAAAGCTATATTGGACAACCACGTTTACTTTGATGGCGAGGAAAAGTTGGAGGCTGTTATTGGCAATATGCTTCTTGCACAAAAAGCCACAGTATCATGCGCTGAAAGCTGCACCGGTGGTTATATATCGCATCTCTTTACTTCTATTCCCGGTAGTTCGAAATATTTTGAGGGCAGTGTTATTTCATATTCGTACGATGTTAAAGAAAAAATATTGGGTGTTAAAAACACAACTTTAAACAGTGTAGGCGCGGTAAGCGAAGAATGTGTGCGCGAAATGCTTAGCGGTGTAATCCGCGTTACCGGAACAACTTACGGCATTGCAGTTAGTGGCATTGCCGGTCCTGACGGGGGCACTACCGAAAAGCCTGTTGGCACTGTTTGGATTGCGGTTGGTACCAAGGAAAAAACAATAGCTAAAAGGTTTCAATTCTTTCCATCGAGAATGGAAAACATCAAAGTATTTTCGAATGCTGCGTTGAATTTGTTGCGGTTGTTGATGATGGGGGAATTGAAGTAAATTATTTAGCGGCTTTTGCTCTAAACCCTAATTTGTATATAACCCCTAGTAAAAAATTGGCCGAAAAAGTTTGAATGGTTCCATTATGATAAACCGGATGGCCGGCTATATTTAACAGGCCAATATTATTTCGTTCTTCTATAGTAATTCCAAATCTTTCATTTATTGGTATTTCTACACCCGCCCCTACCGAAAGCCCCACATCTTCCAACTTAAATTCGGAGGTAAGAATATATATGGTTTTAGGATAGTTCCCCCAAGCGTCTTCTTCTTCCCCTTCTCTAAATAAAAATCCCACATACGGACCTCCTTGTATAAAAAACTTGGTTCTTTTGCCAAAAGAAACCTTTGCCAAAACAGGTATAATAAGGTAGTTAAAATTCAAATGACTATATACCGTGCCCAACTGAGTGCCATTGACATCTGTATACTGACTTTTTATTTTTTCACCCTTTAACTCATAATACAAGCCTGTTTTAATTGAAAAAAAATATTTGAAATTATATTGCGCAGCAACGCCTGCCGCATAACCCAGTCTGGGCATAAGATCAGGATGCCTTAATATTTCATTTCCGTGCAATAAAGTAATGCCTGGGCCGGTTTCAATACCAATATTTAATTGGTTTTCTTGCCCATGTAATTTGAGTGTTAGCAGGCAAGCAAAAATAATGCCCGCAATAAGTTTGGATTGGTTCATGCCCTGGGGGTTAAAGCCCCAAAATAATAATAATTAGCATTTATTATATACTAACACTTAAAATACCATCTTTAAAAATGGTGTACCTAAAACTTCTAATTATTCAACATTCAACACCCAGCATTCAACATTAGCCAAAACCTCTTATTTTTACCCCCGTAAATAAAAGTAGAATGGCCCAATTCGAACTGATAATGCCCAAAATGGGCGAAAGTATAACCGAAGCAACTATTCTTAAATGGCTGAAAAGAGAGGGCGATACTGTTGCTTTGGATGAAGCTGTACTTGAAATAGCTACAGATAAGGTAGATTCCGAAGTTCCTTCTCCCGTTGCTGGCGTAATACAAAAGCTGTTATATAAAGAAGGCGATATAGTGCCTGTTGGCAAAGCTGTTGCAGTTTTACAAACCGAAGTTGGCAATGCAGCTACATCTACGCCTAAGGCGCCTGCAGTAACAAAGACCGAAACCATAGCGTCACCTGCAAAGGCTGAAGTAAAAACCGCAACTGCTACTACACAAATTTCAAATAACGGCAACAGGTTCTACTCTCCCCTTGTGTTAAATATAGCAAGGCAGGAAGGCATATCAATGGCTGAATTAGAAAGCATGTCGGGCACCGGAAACGACGGTCGGGTGACCAAGAAGGATATTCTTTCTTTCGTTCAAAATCGTGGCAATGTTCAAACACAGCCAAAACAGGTAGAACAGCAAACTACTATTATAGAACAACCAAAAATTGAAACTCCAAATGTAGTTTCTACCAAATCCTATTCAGGCAATGTTGAGATTGTTGAAATGGACCGCATGCGCAGGCTTATTGCCGATAACATGATTAAAAGCAAGCAAACTTCGGCGCATGTAACTTCGTTTGTTGAAGCCGATGTAACCAATATTGTTTTATGGCGCAATAGGCTGAAAAAGAAATTCACCGACCTATATGGCGAAAATCTTACGTACACACCAATATTTATTGAGGCAGTTTGTAAAGCCCTTCGCGATTTTCCGATAGTAAATTCATCGCTTGATGGAAATAACATTATCATTAAAAAAGACATTAATGTAGGCATGGCAACGGCACTTCCTACCGGCAATTTAATAGTTCCTGTTATCAGAAATGCCGATACGCTCAACATCATAGGCCTAGCCAAAAAAGTGAACGACTTGGGTAACCGTGCCCGTCGCAACAAGCTAAAACCCGATGAAATAGAAGGTGGCACCTATACTGTTTCAAACGTAGGCACTTTCGGAAACGTAATGGGCACACCGGTTATTCTTCAACCCCAAGTTGCAATTCTGGCTACTGGTGCCATTAAGAAAAAACCAGTTGTAATTGAATCCAAGGAAGGCGACACCATAGGTATACGCCATATGATGTTTCTTTCTCATTCATACGACCACCGTATCATAGACGGAGCTGTTGGCGGCTCTTTTGTTCGCCGCGTAGCCGATTACCTTGAAGCCTTTGACGGCAACAGAGATATTTAAGCCTGTTGCCAAACAATGGCAGGAAATGACTTGTTGAAATCTTAATATCCGAAAACAAAAGGAATTGTAATTTTTCCTATCTTTCTGCTTCTAATCCATGCGCATATGAAATTAAAAACTCTACTCAGTTTCGTTTTCATTTTTATTTCGGCTTACCTTTTTTCGCAGCAAACAACTACAATCAGCGGCACCATAGTTGATGAAAAAAAGCAGCCCTTAATAGGCGCAAGCATAGCTGTAAAAGGCACGAGCATAGGCACCACAACCAATGAGGATGGAAAATATACCTTGAATGTACCTAATGATGCAAAAACATTAGTTGTAAGCTATATAGGATACGAGAACAAAGAGATGCCTTTTACCCCCGGGCAGAGCGTATTGAATATAGACATGGCGGTCTCTAATATCTCGCTCAATCAGGTAGTTGTTTCAGTTTCACGTCGAAAAGAAAAATTATTAGACGCTCCTGCCTCTATTTCTGTTATTGGCCAAGAGGAAATGGAAAGAAACGTAGTAACTACACCAGTTGATGAATTAAAAACAGTAGCCGGCGTTGATATTATCCGTACCGGCCTTGTTTCGAGCGATGTAGTAGTGCGCGGTTTTAACAACATCTTTTCGGGCTCAGTATTAAATGTTATCGATAACCGTATAGGCGCAGTGCCTTCATTAAAAGTAAACGCCTATCAGCTAGTTTCAACCATTGATTTGGATTATGATAAAATTGAAGTAGTGCGCGGGCCTGCTTCTGCCCTATACGGCCCTAACGCATCAAGCGGTGTAATATCTATTATGACCAAATCGCCATTGGAACAGGAAAAGAAATTTGAAACCACAATTTCGATGATGAGCGGTTTTACTGTATTATCTAAATCGTATGAAAAATATAATAGCGGCAACCCACTTTCCGGCAATATTCTAAATCCTGAACTAAGGCATTCAGGTAAACTATTAAATGGCAAATTCGGCTACAAAATTTCGGCTAGCTATTTTCAGGGCAAAGATTATCCTAACTACGACCCTAATGAACCGTATACCGGTGACAGCCTTCTTTTTGGGACTGCAAAAAATGGACGGATATTTCAACCCGACACTTTGGGATTCACGGTAAAGTATGATTCTATAAAGCATAAAAACGATACTTCGGCAAGACTAGATATCAGAAGATTTAATAAAGATTTTTTTGTACGCAAATACACCGCAGATGCGCGTATTGATATTAAACCTACTAAAGATATTACCATCACCATTAACGGCGGCTTATCAAGTTCGCATAATATTGAGTTAACCGGTTTGGGTGCTGGTTTAGCCGGTGGCGATAATGGCGGTTGGTTATACTGGTATTTCCAAACGCGCTTTAAATGGAAAAACCTTTTCGTGCAATATTATATTGATGCTAGCAATTCGGGCAGTACTTACCTTATCCCTCAGGAAAACGCCGGACAGCGCCAAGCATATGGCTCCACCGGCCCCCCTACTCCGTACAATGTACAATTACTTATCGATAGGTCGGTAATGCATGTATTCCAAATTCAGCATTCATGGGCTCCAGTCAAAAAACTCAACTTTGTTTATGGTATTGATGTTCAACTTACCCGTCCTAATACCGAAGGTACTATTGATGGACGTTTTGAACCTATAGCAAAATTAAACCAAGCCGGTGGTTATATACAAGGCGATTACGACCCTTTAAAATGGTTGAAAATTGTTGCAGCTATGCGGGTTGATTATAATAGCATTATTCAAAATGTGGCAGTAAGCCCTCGTGCAGCCTTAGTGTTTAAAGTTGCCGAAAATCAAAATATAAGATTAACCTATAACCGTGCTTTCGATTCGCCAAATACACTCAATCAATTTCTTGATCTATCGAATGGGTTAATTCCAAATGGTATAAACGTGCGCGGTATGGGTAATCCTTATGGCTGGAATTATCACTTCGACTCTGCCGGTCTAGCTCAATTCAAAACTGCTCCATGGGGCGGCAGCTATAACTCGGGCGCATGGATAAGCTATAATGATAATTCAGCCAATGCAAGAATGTTTGATTCGTTAACCCATTATCTTTCTAAAGCTATTCCGCAAGGCCTGCTTAGCGCTTTGTTTGATGGAATATCAGGACCCGGTGGCACAGTTGCAAATGCATCACACCAGTTAGTTAATTATGCGAATTTTGCCACCACCGGTAACCTTCCGGGAAGTATGCAAAATATAAATCAGTTCCAAAATCTTAAAAGAATAAACAATCAATACACACAAACAACAGAGATAGGTTACAAAGGCCTTCTATTCCACAAACTAGCCTTACAAATTGATGGTTACTGGACCCACATAAGCAATTATGTAAGTCCGCTCAAATCAGCTTCAGGTGCAGTAATGCTTAACGCAAATTCTTATTTAGGCCCCAACGACCCAAGTGGTAAATTATATCAGAATTTATACGCTAACGATAGCCTGTTAAACAAACTATTAGCACCCGCCCTAGATGGCAAAGCCTCCCTTCAAAACAGCAGCATCACACCATCATTACCGGGTACCATTTGGGATGAATTAGTAGTTCTTTCTTATCAATTCCCTATAGGAACTGTTACCCCTAACGATCCAAAATATATCGGTTCGGATTATATTCTCACTTATCAAAATCTTGGCAGCCTTGATATATTTGGTATTGATTTAAGCTTTCAATACAACGCCTTCGAAACAAATTTACACAGCATTAATGTTGGTGGAAGCATGAGCTGGGTTGATAAAAATCAATTGATATTGCCTAGCGGTGATACAGTACCGCTAAATGCACCAAAAGTAAAAGCAGCGGTAACTTTCGACCACCGGTTAAAAAAATCAGGCTTTGGTTATGGGCTTACTTTCCGCTACCAAATGGGCTACTACGGAAATTCAGCCATATACTTTGGAGAAGTAAAACCCGCTTATCTACTTGATTTGCGTGTAAGCTATAAACCTAAATTCTACAAAGGCTTACTGCTTTCAATTAACGTGAACAACGCGGCAAACTATCAGTGGTCAGCTTTCCCTGGCACGCCTTTAATGGGAAGCCAGTTTTATGCTAAGGCACAAGTTACATTCTAGTAGTATTATAAACTATGCCCTGCTTTTTGTAAAACCAAACAAGGTTCATAATTTGTTTTATTTTTAATTCAAAGTACAAAACATGGCAGGTATTTTTGAAAGGTTCAAACATTTCCCCAAAGCAGCACCATATATAGTAGCTACTGAAACTGCCGAGCGCTTTAGCTTTTACGGCATGAAGGCTATTCTTTCGACCTTTTTAATAACACAATTTTTCAATCCAACTAATAATCCGTTGTTGCAAGATGGTGCTGAAGCACATTCAAATTCTGTAACCCATCTTTTTGTTGCCCTGGTTTATTTGCTTTCAATTTTTGGTGGCATACTGGCGGATTACTTTTGGGGCAGGTACAAAACCATTTTAATTTTATCGGTAGTGTATTGCATTGGCCATGCTTTTCTTGCAGCGTTCGATACTAATTACACTTTATTTTTTGCCGGCTTAATGTTAATTGCCATAGGCTCGGGTGGTGTAAAACCCAACGTATCGGTAATGGTAGGCGACCAATTTGAAAATGAAAACGATACTAACATTGCAAAATTGTACGATATATTTTATTTCGGCATTAACATCGGCGCATTCTTTTCTATGCTGATTACACCGGTGCTTAAAAACAGTAAGTACGGGGCACCTTTGGCTTTTGGCGTCCCCGGAATTTTAATGTTTATCGCGTTACTAACTTTTTGGGCGGGTAAAAATAAATACAAAATAAAAATACCATCGGACATACGAAGAGAAGAATCAGCGCCCTTTATGGAACAACTAAAGTCTGTTTGGAAAGTATTGGTTGTTTTTGCATTCATCCCTATGTATTGGGCTCTGTACGATCAAAACGGTTCGGAATGGGTAATCCAGGCCGGTAAAATGGATTTACATTTTATGGGTGTAACCTGGTTTCAGGAACAAATACAGGTAGTAAATGCATTGCTTATTTTAATTTTAATACCGGTCTTCTCTTTCGGTGTTTATCCATTGCTCGAAAAAATGGGCATCCGAGTAACTGCACTGCGCAAAATAGGCTGGGGGCTAGTATTTATGGTTATTACGTTTAGCCTTACATCATGGATACAGATTCAAATTGACCATGGCGTTAAGTTGAATATAGTTTGGCAACTGCTGGCTTATGTTATAGTTACCGTTTCCGAAATTATGGTTTCCATTACCGGTTTAGAATATGCTTTTTCTCAGGCTCCAAAATCAATGAAGAGCACCATTATGTCTATCTTCTTCCTCACTATATTTCTGGGTAATATTTTCGACTCATTTATAAATAACAATATCGAAAATGGCGGATTCTTCAGTCAGTTTAAACACGCTCAGTACTACATTATGTTTACCGGTTTAATGGCAGCAAATGCCGTGCTATACTATATTGCAATATATGCTTTGAAAATAAAAGATGCCGAAACACACGGCTAATCGTTTACCAATGATGGTTAAGCGAACGAGATAAAATACGTTTATCTTTGTGTAATGCAAACAACCGCTAATAAAACTTCTAACTACCCCAACGAAAAAAATCGCGTGCTTGATGAAAATTTTCGCATCAGCAATAATTTTTACCAAAGCGATAAAATTTTACAGAATTATCTTAAAAGTAATTTATCGTCCGAAGGCCTATCACACATAAAAGATAAATTAGAATATATAGGAAAAGAAGCCGCCGGTAAAATAAATGAACTTTCCATGCTCGCCGATAAATCGGGCCCCCAATTAATTAAACGAGATGCTTACGGAGAAACCATTAACGAAATTCGTTTTCATCCGGCATATTGGGACTTGATGAAGATTGCTGTGAAGTCAGAAATGTTTCGGGTAAAATGGGAGCCCGCATCCAACAAAAAATTCAATAAAGAAAAACAGCAGCTTGGTTTTGCCTTGGGGTATTTCTACGCAATGAGCGAATCGGGCCAATACTGCCCGCTTTGTATGACTGACGGCGTAGCGCGCCTGATTGATTTATTTTGCACCGAAGAAGACCGCGCGCGATTATTGCCACACATTTATACTGATTACGTCGACGAGTTTTACACCGGCGCCATGTTTTTGACTGAAAAAACCGGAGGCTCTGATGTAGGCGCAAGCATTACTACCGCAACATTAAAAGAAGACAAAGATTATTTACTGACTGGTGAGAAATGGTTTTGCAGCAACGCCAATGCCGATTTAATTTTTGCCTTAGCGCGAACAGATAATGATATAAAAGGAACTAAAGGCCTCTCGATTTTTTTAATAGAAAAAAATCTGCCGTCAGGAAAAAAGAATCCGATGGATGTAATTCGCCTAAAAGATAAATTAGGCGTGCGCTCCATGGCAAGCGCTGAGTGTATGTTCACCAATACCGAAGGAAAATTAGTAGGTAACGAATTTGAAGGATTTAAAGTAATGGTAGAAATGGTAACTCTTTCACGCCTTTACAATTCTGTTGCCGCGCTTTCATGTTCTCGCAGGGCCTTGATTGAAGCATACCAGTTTTTAAGCTACCGGAAAACCTTTGGCAAAATGGCCATTGAACATGCGCTTGTTCGAACTAAGCTTACTGAATTAGCGACGCTAAACGTTGCCAACTTTTACTTGGTATGGCGTGCCATCAAATCGCTAGATATGGCCGATTTGGGTAATGAAAGAGAAGCACATCTTTTCCGACTAATCAACCCGATGACAAAAAAGTGGTCAGCTGAAACCGGTGTGTATATTACCAGAGAAAGTATGGAACTAATGGGTGGACTCGGGTACATTGAAGATACTGTAATGCCAAAACTAATGCGCGATATAATGGTGTTGCCTATTTGGGAAGGCTCCGGTAACATTATCATTTTGGACATGCTTCGCGGCATGGCCAAATCGAACGGGTTCAAAATAATATGCGAAGAAATAACCCGTAGCGCGGGAAGCAATTCAACGTATGGCAAATTCTTGAAAGATGAACTCAAGAAGCTCGTATCATTTTCAGAGAAATTAAAAACTCTGCCGCAAGATGAAATGGAAGCCTCAGCAAAAATATTTTTCGATAAACTTACTTCACTTTATCAAATATCCCTGCTAATAGATGCACTAAATGAAGAAAGTAAACAGTGGCTTACTCCGGCAATAAATTTTCTGAAAGAAAAATATTCTTTTTCTGAATTGAAAGAAATAAAACCTTTATCCGTAGATGAAGTGCGCGGCTTAATTGCTTGGGAATTCTAATTACTGCTTCATAATATAAGCCAAGGCATAGTATGGTGGCAAAATACTAATGGGCGAACCCGAACCAGTACTTTGCGTGGTATTAGTGACTGCACCCGCATTTCCGCCTGAAGTCATAGGCAAACCACTACCATAAGGGTTTGTATTTCCTGCTCCGCACGAAATATCATGTGTATGTGGTGGAAGCTGATTTACAGTTAAAGTTACCTGGGCCGCACCACCGGCGTCTCCCACAGTGTAATTGTTGCCTGCACCAATAACAAAATTATTTCTCAAATCAGGTGTTCCATGATTTCCATCGCATATAATCCAACCGGAGGGAATACTCTCAACAGCACCTGACCACATTACAATAATACCGGAAGGCACACCACTATTGTTGTTGTTATTGCTAACAGCATTACCGGTTTGCGATAGCATTTGAAAGTTAGCGCCATCGTACATCACCGAAACCATTTGCCCTGCTTTAATATCATCAGCAACTAACGGAACGTTGAAGTTTTTAAGAATAGTTGCCACACCCAATCCATTAACATTTAATGTAGCACTACCGGTATTTGAAGAATTTGCTTTAAAATGTACTACCATACCGGTAGTATATGAAACTCCGGATATTGTTGGCGTAAGCGTAACAGAGTATTCATTAACCGTACCTGCATCGCCAGCATATACTAACGAACCCTTTTGTACATAGTCTACACTCACCGCATCTTTATTACCCGAAACATCATCAATACCTCTAACCCGTGCATTAGTATCGCTACCGGTAAGCAAAATGGAATGGTCAATTTGCATTTGGGCAGTTGCGGTAAAAAAGCAAATCGTACTTAATATAATTATGGCAAGCGTGTGTAATCTCATGTTATTCAACTTTCTTCCATCTAAAATACGGTTAAATGGACAAACAAACATTAGCTGCAATAGGCGTTTTACCTAATATTTGGCCTATACTTTAACATAAAACATTGACAATCAGAATTAAGCAAAGTTTTTAAATAAATTTTATCTTTGCACCCCTAAATTATCATCATTTAATACGCATTACTTATGGAAACTATGACAATGAAATATCCTGTGACAAAAAATTATGTAGGTGGCAAATTTGTTGCTTCTAAATCTACCAAAGAGATGGAAGTGGTATCACCTTTAGATGGCAGCGTTTTATCAACTGTGCCAATGTCTACAAAAGAAGATTTGGACGCGGCAGTAACCGTTGCCAAAAAAGCATTTGAAACATGGTCGAAAGTGCCAATTAAAGAAAGAGTACAGGTATTCTTCAGATATAAAACTTTGCTGGAAAAGCATATGGCAGAGTTATCGCAATTAGTGCATGAAGAAAACGGAAAAACAATTGACGAAGCAAGAGCCGAAGTTGAAAAAAGTATTGAGCTAACAGAATTTGCATGCTCTCTTCCGCAATTAATAGGTGGAGAAATTTTAGAAGTAAGCAGGGGCGTTGAATGTCGCACTGATTTCTATCCGGTAGGAGTGGTTGCCTGCATCGTTCCTTTCAATTTTCCAAGCATGGTTCCTAACTGGACCATTCCTAACGCAATCGCATTAGGAAATACTATGATTTTAAAACCATCTGAAGCAGTTCCTTTAAGCTCTATACGCATTGCAGAATTATTGAAAGAAGCGGGTCTACCAGATGGCGTATTAAACATAGTAAACGGCGACCGCGAAATAGTTGAAGCTATTTGCGATCATCCGGGTATCGAAGCGGTTTCGTTCGTAGGTTCAACCAAAGTTGCGAAAATAGTTTACGCTCGTGCTTCGGTATCGGTTAACTATAAAAGAGCTTTGGCTTTAGGTGGTGCAAAAAATCACTTAATGGTATTACCGGATGCACACCCTACTATGACTGCATCTAATGTTACCGCCTCTATGTCGGGTTGCGCAGGCCAGCGTTGTATGGCAGCATCAGCCATGGTTGCTGTAGGCGATGTTGATCATATTATTAAAATGATTTGCGACGAGGCTAAAAAAATTATACCTGGACAAAACTTAGGCGCTGTTATTTCGAAAGCAGCTAAAGAACGCATTGAGCGCTACATTACCGAAGCTGAAAAACAAGGCGCTAAAATTTTAGTAGATGGAAGAAATACAGTTGTGAAAGGAAAAGAAAATGGCTTTTACGTAGGGCCTACAGTAATTGATTTTGTAACACCAGATATGAGTGTAGCCCGCGAAGAAATTTTCGGACCGGTAGTTTCAATTATCCGCGCTAAAGATGTTGATGAGGCTATTGCAATTGAAAATGCAAATCCTTACGGTAACGCAGCATCGGTATTTACTCAAAGCGGTGGATGGGCGCGTTATATTATTGAACGTGCAAGCGCTGGTATGATTGGTGTGAATATTGGTGTTCCGGTTCCAAGAGAGCCATTCTCTTTCGGCGGATGGAACGATTCAAAATTTGGAGTTGGTGATATTACCGGTAAAAGCTCAATAGGCTTTTGGACTAAGCTAAAGAAAACCACTACCAAGTGGAATGCTGAAGCAAAGACCAATTGGATGAGTTAATTTCATCAGGTAAGTAAGTTTAAGTAGCATAATTAAAAAAGCATATACATCATGGAAACAGCAACAATTTCAGCTAAAGAAAAAGAACAGATACTTAAAAATAATTTGGAATACACCCTTTTCTCATGGAGCAAGCAGGCGGGCCTAAACCCTATTATGGTTGAGCGCGGCGAAGGCGTTTATGTTTATGATTATGATGGCAAACGCTACATTGATTTTTCTTCGCAGTTAATGAACGTAAACATAGGCCATGGCAATCCGAAAGTGCGTGAGGCCGTGGTTAAACAAATGGATGAAATTAGCTATGTGTATCCAGGCATGGTTACGAAAGCACGCGGAGAGTTAGGCAAAAAATTAGCCGAAATTTCTCCGGGTAGTTTAAAGAAAACGTTCTTCACTCTAGGGGGAGCTGAAGCTATTGAAAACGCTATTAAGCTGGCCAGACTTTACACCGGTCGCCATAAAATCATTACACAATACCAATCTTTCCACGGGGCATCTTACGCAGCAATAACAGCAGGTGGCGACCCGAGAAGACATGCGGTAGACAGCCAGGCTGCACCAAACTTTGTTCACGTAGAAAATCCTTATTTCTACCGTTGTCCTTGGAATAGCAAAACGTTAGAAGAGTGTGCTGAAAACTGCGCTGCACACGTAGAAAGAGTCATCAAATACGAAAACCCTGATAACGTTGCCGCTATTATTTTAGAAGGCGAGTCAGGTTCATCGGGTTGTATTAAGTACCCTCCTACTTACTGGAAAAAAATTCGTGCGATATGCGATAAATACGGCATCCTTCTTATTTCAGATGAAGTAATGAGTGGCTTTGGCCGCACCGGTAAAATGTTTGCGGTTGAACATCATGGTGTAGAGCCGGATATGATGACCATGGCTAAAGGTTTAACTGCCGGATATATTCCATTGGGTGGCGTTATTGTAAGCGAAAAGATTGGAAAGTTTTTTGATGATAAGCCTCTTCCATTAGGATTAACTTATTCTGCGCATCCGGTAGCTTGTGCTTCGGCATTAGCAGTATTGAATATTTACGAAGAAGATAATTTGGTAGAGAACGCCGCTGCAATGGGTAAATACGTTGAAGCAAAAGTTGAAGCGATGAAAAAGAAACATCCTTCAATAGGCGATTTCAGGAACACCGGATTGCTAGGCTGTATTGAATTAGTGAAGAACCGCACCACCAAAGAACCTATGGCTCCTTGGAACGCTAAGCCTAATGAAATGGAAGTAATGAATAAAGTAGCCGCGAAAATTAAAGAATTAGGCATGTATACTTTCGTTCGTTGGAACTGGATATTCATTGCACCCCCACTTTGCATTACCGAAGCACAAATGGATGAAGGCTTGGAAATTATATCAAAAGCCATTGCCATAGCAGACGAACACTACACCGCATAATTCGGATAAACTAAAATTGTAATTTGATATTGAAGAGCACAGACAAAATCTGTGCTCTTTTGCTTTTATGCAGTTGTCCTCCTCTGGAGGAGGAGTGCGAAAGCCTCAGGGGCGCAGGAGGAGGGGCTGTTGTAGTTTAATTGACCACATTGCCATCAAATACCATTTTTTTTTATTTTTACTGATATGGCTAACGATATGGCATACACTACCGAAGCAACAGCTAACGATTCGCTATACAGCGAAGACTTAGCGCCCGTACCACCATCAGCACGCACCTGGGGCACCTGGAACTACGCTGCCCTATGGGTAAGCATGAGTTTGTGCATACCCACATACTTACTCGCCAGTTCACTAATTCAGGGCGGCATGAATTGGTGGGAGGCTATCCTTACTATTTTTATTGGCAACACGGTGGTATTAATTCCTATGATTTTAAATGGCCATGCCGGTGCCAAGTACGGTATTCCATTCCCGGTTTTTGCTAGGGCAAGTTTTGGTGTGCGAGGCGCTAATATTCCGGCTATGCTGCGTGCTATTGTAGCCTGCGGATGGTTTGGCATACAAACATGGATAGGCGGCGATGCACTTTTCAAAATGCTGAGATTATGGATGCCATCTTTGGATGGTTTACCGCAAGTCTTTCCTGCTTCGTTTGGATTAGCTACCGGTCCTGCTATTACCTTCTTTTTATTTTGGCTCGTAAATATGCTGGTGGTATATCTGGGTGTAGAAAGCATTAGAAAACTACTGGTATTTAAAGCCTTCTTTTTACCGCTTGCGGCATTAGCACTTTTATTTTGGGCAATTACTGCAGCGCACGGCTTGGGGCCTATTTTGGCGCAACCCTCTAAATTTAAAACCGATGCCGAATTTTGGGCTTACTTTTTTCCGGGACTAACCGGTATGGTGGGTTTCTGGGCAACGCTGTCACTCAACATTCCTGATTTTACGCGCTATGCGAAAAGTCAAAAGGCACAAATATTGGGGCAAGCTATTGCACTTCCGCCTTCTATGGCAGCTTTCTCGTTTGTTAGCGTGGTGGTTACTTCTGCCACTTATATTGTTTATCACGAAACTATTTGGGACCCGGTGGCTTTAGCCGGTAGGTTTGACGATAAATTATTGGTGAGCGCTGCTATGATTGCTATTGTTATTTCCACATTGGCAACCAACATTGCCGCCAACATTGTAAGTCCTGCTAACGACTTCGCTAACCTATCTCCATCAAAAATTAATTTCAAGACCGGTGGTTACATTACAGGTGTAATTGGCATTCTTATTTTCCCTTGGAAACTGATTGCTGACCCTAATGGATACATTTTTACATGGCTGATAGCTTATTCAAGTTTACTGGGCCCCATTGGAGGCATTATGATTGCCGATTACTATTTTATCCGCAAACAAAAGCTGCATGTAAATGAATTGTACCAAACAAATGGCCGATATTCATTCGGCAGTGGCATTAATAAATATGCTGTATTAGCATTAATAATTGGTATACTACCAAACATACCAGGCTTTTTAGCTGAAATTAAATTGTTAGATGGAAATGGCTCATGGCACTGGGTTTCCGGCCTATATCATTATGCATGGTTCGTGGGCTTCATTGTCTCGGGCGTGGTATATTATTTATTTATGAATGGAAAAGCAACGGAGGAATAACGATATGGATAATTTTATGAAAGCCGCTATTGATGAAGCCAAACAAGGTTTAAGCGAAAAGGGTATTCCCATTGGTAGCATCTTAGTGAAAGACGGCAAAATTGTAGGCCGCGGCCACAACAAGCGCGTTCAGGATGGCGACCCTATTACTCATGCTGAAATTGATTGCTTGCGCAACGCAGGCCGTGTAGGTAGCTACGCAGGCACTGTATTATATTCAACCTTAATGCCATGCTACTTATGTGCAGGCGCTGTAGTTCAGTTCGGAATTAAAAAAGTTTATGCGGGCGAATCGAAAACTTTCCCTGGGGCTAAAGAATTTATGCAATCGCACGGTGTAGAGGTGATAGATTTGAATGATAAAGAGTGTATAGATATGATGACCGATTTTATTGCTAAAAATCCTGCTCTTTGGAATGAGGATATTGGGGAATTGTAGAATTTAGTTTAAAATAGCATTTCAAGATTTAAAAAATTAAACCAGTTCAACATGTCTATCCTTATCAAAAACGGAAGAATTGTAACAGTAGCCGATGACTACATTGCTGATATATTTATTGAAAATGATAAAATAACCACCATAGGCAAAAACCTGGATGTAAAAGCCGACCAGGTAATTGATGCTAAAAACAAACTGGTAATTCCAGGCGGTATCGACCCGCATGTACATTTAGATATGCCTTTTATGGGCACCTACTCCAGCGATAACTACGAAACCGGCACCGGTGCAGCTTTATTTGGCGGCACTACTATGGTCATTGATTTCATTCTGCAAACACAGGGTAAATCTTTGTATGATGCTTTAAAAGAATGGAAAGGCCGTTCCGATGGCAATGCCGTTGGTGATTACTCCTTCCACATGGCGGTTACTGATTTTAACGACAATACCAAAGCCGAAATAAAAGACATGATTGAAAAAGAAGGCATCGTATCCTTCAAAACTTTTATGGCCTATAAAGGTGCTTTGATGATTGACGATAGGCAGATGGTTGGATTAATGAACGAGGTAAAAAAGCAAGGAGGCATTGTTACCGTTCACGCAACTAATGGCGATATGATTGATTACCTGGTGCAGAAACATAAAAGCGAAGGCAAGCTTTCTCCTTTATACCATTACCTCTCTCAACCCGAAATTACAGAAGCGGAAGCCACCGGAAGATTCGCCGATATGGCATCTTACACCGGTGTTCCTGCATACGTGGTACACATGACCTGCGAAGGTGCTTTAAACCATGTGCGCGAAGCCGGCAAGAGAAATCAAAGGGTATACGCCGAAACCTGCATTCAGTATTTAATACTTGACGCATCATTATATGATAAAGGTTTTGAATCAGCTAAATGGGTAATGAGCCCACCTTTGCGCGAAAAGAAAGACCAAGCGGCTTTATGGGCCGGTATCGACCAGGGCCTAGTGCAGGTTGTTGCTACCGACCACTGCCCTTTTAAATGGGAACAAAAGAAACTTGGCGAACACGACTTCTCTAAAATACCTAACGGGCACCCTGCCATTGAAAATAGAATGGAATTATTATTTTCGGAAGGTGTTAAGAAGGGAAAGATAAGCCTGAATAAGTTTGTTGAGGTAACGTCTACCAACGCAGCCAAAATTTTTGGTATGTATCCGCGTAAAGGAACTATAGCTGTTGGCTCTGATGCCGATATTGTTATTTTAGACCCTGAAGAGAAACATACCCTTTCAGCCAAAACCCATCACATGAATTGTGATTATTCGGGTTACGAAGGTTGGGAGTTGACTGGTAAATGCAAAACTATTATTTTGCGCGGCCAGATAGCTGTTGATAACAACAAGTTGATGGTAAAAAAAGGTTACGGACAATTTATTAAACGGAATAAAGTAACAGGTATCATTTAAATTTAAAAACAAACCAACTATGCCAAGAATGATCAAATCGGGGCTTATTCAAATGAGCCTCCCTAAAACTGAAGGAGAAGGAACTATCCAGGAAATTTGCGATGCCATGGTGCAAAAGCATATCCCGTATATCGAGGACGCTGGGAAAAAAGGAGTACAGATTTTATGCCTTCAGGAAATTTTCAATACACCATATTTCTGCCCGGGACAAGATAAAAAATGGTATGCCTCGGCTGAAACAGTACCCGGCCCTACTACCGAACTAATGGCTCAATACGCCAAGAAATATAACATGGTTATTGTGGTGCCTTTGTATGAAAAAGAGCAAGCCGGCGTTTTATATAACACTGCTGCAGTAATTGATGCCGACGGAACTTACTTAGGCAAGTATCGCAAAAACCATATCCCTCATACTTCAGGTTTTTGGGAGAAATTCTTCTTTAAACCCGGCAACTTAGGCTATCCTGTGTTTCAAACAAAGTACGCTAAAGTAGGTGTATATATTTGCTATGACCGTCACTTTCCTGATGGCGCACGCTGCTTAGGCTTAAATGGTGCTGAAATTGTATACAACCCTTCAGCAACTGTTGCAGGTTTATCTCAATACCTTTGGAAACTGGAACAACCAGCACATGCTGCAGCTAATGGCTATTTTATGGGCTGCTTTAACCGCGTAGGTACAGAAAAGCCTTGGAACCTTGGTAAATTTTATGGAAATTCATATTTTGTTGACCCAAGAGGGCAAATAATTGCCTGTGGGTCGGAAGATAAAGACGAATTGATTGTAGCCGATTTTGATTTGGATATGATCGAAGAAGTAAGAAACACCTGGCAGTTTTTCAGAGACCGCAGGCCTGAAACTTACGGAAGATTGGTAGAGTTGTAGTTTCTTAAAATTAAAAAATTAGCGAACAAAGATTCACGTTTTTGTATTTCTTCTGGAATACAAAAACGGTGTAATCCTATTTACTAATTGTTGGAATAAAATTAAATCTGTGTAATCCTTAATATATGGCAATACAAAGCAACCGTTTATCAAAAGAAGAATTAGCAGTTAATTTTTCCGATGTTCATCCTCCTTTCGAACATGCCGAAGGTGCGGTGATTGAGTCTAACAGATGCATTAACTGTTTCGATGCCCCTTGCACAAAATCGTGCCCTACCAGTATCGATATTCCTTTGTTCATAAAACAAATTGCATCGGGCAATATCAAGGGTTCGGCAAAAACTATTTTTTCATCGAACATTATGGGCGGAGGATGCTCCAAGGTTTGTCCGGTTGAAAAATTGTGCGAAGGTGCCTGTGTTTTCAATTTATTAGAAGAAGAGCCTATTCATATCGCTAAACTTCAACGCTACTCCACCGAAAAGGCAATAGAAAACAAATGGAAACTATTTACGCGCAAACCATCTAACGGTAAAAAAGTTGCAGTTGTGGGCGCCGGTCCGGCAGGCTTGGCTTGCGCTCATGCTTTATCGTTAGAAGGTATTGACGTTACCATTTTCGAAAAAGAAGCAAAAGGCGGTGGACTGATGACGTACGGTGTAGCCGCTTACAAAGTTAGCCCCGAGTTTTGCAAGGACGAAGTTGATTATATCACTTCAATAGGTGGCATAGATATTCAA
>CAIXGR010000005.1 GCA_903919075.1 uncultured Bacteroidota bacterium
GTTGGGCAGAAACTTGGGCTTATAGACAAGCTGAAATTTAACCGCAAAAGTATGACTGATGTAAGCCGCGATTTGGCCGGAAATACTTTTGAGGCTTTAGTGGGCGCGGTATACTTAGATGCGGGGTTCGAAAAAACGAAAGGGTTTATACAGAAAAGAATTTTGCAAGGACTGATTGATGTAGATGAGTTGGAACAAACCAACAGCGATTTTAAAAGCCAGATTTTTCATTACGTGCAAAAAGAGGGCAAGAGCATTGACTTTAAAGTAGCCGAAGAGCAATCGAAAAACCGGAGAGCTTATTTTATTATCCACCTTGAAATTAACGGTAAGTTTATATCGAGCGGGGAAGGCTTTAGTAAGAAAGCTGCGGAGCAATACGCGGCGATGAATGCTTTGAAGGTTTTGGGGATATCTGATAGTGTTGAGTTGTGAGTGATGAATGCTGAATTGAATACAGAATATCGAATGATGAATAATGAATTAGGAATTTTGAAGAGAGATACGGTAATGCACAGAAAAATCTAAATCGAGCATAATGTTTAATTCTATGCGACGTATTTCATGTATTCTTCTCTTTGCTAATATGTCGATATTATGTAAGGCACAGCTACCACATTTTGAATATGAATCAATTAGCAATGGAAATTTAAACTTTCCAATTTTCAGCAATTCATCGTCACCACAAACAGCAGAAAAAATCAATCAATATTTGCAATTATCGGAATTGGGGTTGCTTAAAGGACATGAACGAAATGATATTTTCGAGCAAGTTACGAACAATGGAGGCTCAATTTATGGAACGAAACGTAATCTTTACTTCAGAATAATTGAGAATAGCGACAAAGTGCTTTCATTAATGTTTGATGAAACATCATGCGGCGCAACCTGTGCATATTGGAATATATATTACAACTTTAATGCAGGCAATGGTGATAGAGTATTATTAAATGATTTATTTACACAAAGTGGATTTGAATTGTTCAAAAAGCAAATAATTGAACGGGAGAAGAAAGAACTTCAGTTGCAATCTCAGGATATAAGTGCAATAGAAAAAGATAACCGCGAACAGAATCTTCAAGATATTGAGGACAATAAAACCGAAAATTTTTTTATCAGAAACGATTCGATAATTGATGATTCGTGGAACAGCGATTCGAGAAATAGAAAATTTGGTGCTCCTTATATCTTTGTTGCCTTTGCCTTGAGTGAGTTTAAAAATTATTTAAATGATTATGGCAAAGCCTTATTTGGAATTACAACTAGAAATATGGCAAAATTCCGTTCGAAAGAATTGCCGCAGCTTTTTAGTGGAACAATTGAAGGAAGACACGAGATTCTTTTGATTATTAGGAAAAGATATGAAAGGCACGTAGACGGAATTTATGCGTATTTAAAGATTGGCACAGGAATTAACCTTGACGGAGAAATTAAAAATGATAGCATTCATTTGATAGAAAAAACAGCCAATTTTGATGATAACGGATATATTGATGCGGTATTTAATGGGGAAACAATTAGCGGCAGTTGGGCAGATAAGGGTAGAACAAAAACCCTAAAGTTTGAAGTCCATAGAAAGTGAATGGATTAGCCAGCCAATAAAGAATAGCAACTATGGTTTTGAATTGCCAAAAGCGGGCTTAATTTTGAAATCTGAATGCCCACCCTCCTACAAACCGAAATTGAATTTTTAAAAGGCGTTGGCCCGCAACGTGGCGAGTTACTGCGCAAGGAAATGGGTATTCATAAATTTGTAGACCTGCTGCAGTATTATCCTTTCAGGTATGTTGACCGGTCGGTGATTCATAAGATTAGAGATATTACGCCCATTACACAATACATTCAGTTAAAAGGAAAAATTACAAATTTTAAAGTTGTAGGCACTAAAAGCAGCAAGAGGCTGGTTGCAACTTTTGTTGATGACACCAACCAATTGGATTTAGTTTGGTTTCAAAGTGTTGATTGGATTATGAAATCGCTGAAGCCGAATGTGGAGTATTTAGTTTTTGGCAAGCCTACCATTTTTAATAGTGAATACAATATATCGCATCCCGAGGTAGAATTATATACCGAAGAGATTAAGTCAACCGGCAAAGGATTGCAACCGATTTATTCATCATCGGAAAAAGCCAAGAAGAAAAGTTTGGATTCGCGCGGCATTATGAGGCTGGTGCGTACTTTGTTTGAGCAGGTAAAAGAAAGAGATATTCCAGAGTTTTTACCAGCAGAAATTTTATCTAAATACCGGTTAATGTCGAGGTATGAGGCGATGCTTAATATTCATTTTCCGAAGAGTGAGGCTTTATTGAATGAAGCGAAACGCAGATTAAAGTTTGAAGAGCTTTTTATTGTTCAGTTGCAAATGCTGAAAATAAAATCGAACCGGGATGAGGTTTCGAAAGGCTTTCTTTTTGAAAAGATTGATAATAAGTTCGACAAGTTTTACCGGGAGAATATGAAGTTTGAGCTTACCGGTGCGCAAAAACGCGTGTTGAAGGAAATAAGAAAAGATACTCTATCGGGCAAGCAAATGAACCGGTTGTTACAGGGCGATGTAGGTAGTGGTAAAACTGTTGTGGCACTCCTTTCGATGTTAATGGCTATTGATAATGGCTTTCAGGCGAGTTTGATGGCACCTACCGAAATACTTGCAAACCAACATTACGAAAGTGTAATGGAGGCCTTGAAGGGCACCGGTGTTGAGGTGGCGCTGGTTACCGGTAATGTTAAGGGTAAGGCGAGAAAATTTATTCTTGAAAATTTAGCGGAAGGGAAAATTGATATCGCCATTGGCACACACGCATTGATTGAAGACGGAGTGGTGTTCAAAAATATTGGCCTAACTGTTATTGATGAGCAGCACCGCTTTGGCGTGGCGCAACGCGCAAAGATGTGGGGCAAAAACCGCCTTACCCCACATGTGTTGGTTATGACTGCTACACCCATTCCGCGGACATTGGCAATGACTATTTATGGCGACCTTGATGTTTCGGTAATTGATGAGTTGCCACCGGGTAGAAAGCCCATTCGTACCGTGCACCGGGCTGATGCGCACCGGTTGAGAGTTTTTGGTTTTATAAAAGAGGAGATAAGTAAAGGCCGGCAGGTATATATTGTTTATCCGCTAATTGAAGAAAGCGAAACGTTAGACTTAAAACATTTAATGGATGGTTATGAAAGTGTTTCGCGAGCGTTCCCGAAACCGGAATACCAGGTAAGCATGGTGCACGGCCGGATGCGCGCTGCGGATAAAGATTTTGAAATGCACAGGTTTGTAAAAGGCGAAACAGATATAATGGTGGCCACAACCGTAATTGAAGTTGGGGTTAACGTGCCGAATGCATCGGTAATGGTAATTGAAAATGCTGAGCGTTTTGGTTTAGCGCAGTTGCACCAGTTAAGAGGGCGTGTGGGGAGAGGAGCGGAGCAATCGTTCTGTATTTTAATGACCGGGTTTAAGCTTTCGAATGAAAGTAAGCAGCGTATTTCGGTAATGTGTAAAACGAATGATGGTTTTGTAATTGCCGAAGAAGATTTGAAACTACGCGGCCCCGGCGACCTTGAAGGCACCCGACAAAGCGGAAATATTGATTTGCGAATTGCCGACCTTGTGGCTGATGGCAACATACTTGCAGTGGCAAGAGAAACGGCGCAGGCATTGTTAGCAGATGACCCATCGCTTACTAAGCCAGGGCACCAAACTTTGTTGCGCTTTATGGATGAGGTTTCGAAAGAGAAGATTTGGGGGAAAATAAGTTGAGCGCAATTTATTACCCCGTGTTTTTTCCCTCTAAATTTTTTTTAAGATTTTTCCAGGCCTTAAAACGCTGCATTCCAATGGGTAAATACAGATAAGGCGCGAGTATCATAAATTTGGTGCTGAGAATTATTTTTGGCGAATAGATAAAGAGTGGGATTGTAATTAGTGCATACAGCACCAGGCTTAAAGCAAAGGCGCGATATGGATTCCGGCGCCCGAATATCCATATTGATAAAAATGTACAGCCCAGAATGCCTGTTATCTGTGCATTCAAAACTGAATGGTCGTTTTTCCAATAATCGAGCGATAGTAAAAGTAACAAAACGGGTACAGGCAATAGCATTTGAAAAGCCCGCCCTATTGCATATTCATCCCTCTTCAACTCAATTTTTTCGGCCCTTAGCTGGCCAAGAAAATAGCGCTGTTCTGATTCGTCGCCGTTTTGAGGAAAACCACAGCCAGGGCAATTAATAGACTCATCGGGCACAAACCCACTGCATACAAAACATTTGTATTTATCTTCAATTACAATATGTGCCGCCCGCGAAGTGCCGTATTTTCTATCATCTGCCATGTGTTATGTTTTATTCTATGTAAGTAAAGAACGAAAATATTTTCAGCAGTGCAAAATATACGTTTAAGCGAGAAATGGGCACTATTGGTAACTAAAGTGAACTCTATTACCTTTGCAGCTTATGTTTAAAAAAATTGTATTACCGGGTTTGTTTTTGTGTTTATCGGCTACAGGGCTTTTTGCGCAACAGGGGGAAGAAGGAAATTTAGTAAAGTGGATGAAGTTGGATGAGGCTATGGAGAAAGTAAAAACCCAGCCGCGGCCGATACTAATGGATTTTTATACCGACTGGTGCGGATGGTGTAAGCAAATGATGCGCACTACTTATGCTAACCCTGATTTAGCACAGTACATTAATAGCAATTTTTATCCTGTAAAATTTAATGCTGAGACCAAAGATACCGTTGAGTATTTGGGCGAAAAATATGGACCGCTTGGCGAGGGCCCGAGAACCACCAATGCGTTGGCTGCAAAGTTGCTTCAAAATAAATTGATGTATCCTACCACGCTTTTTCTGAATAATTTTGATAAGCAGAAAAGCGAATTTGTTTTTAGCATGTTGGCCCAGGGATATTTAGAGACGAACAAGCTTGAGCCGATGCTGATTTTTACACTTGAAAATGCTTTTAGAAATTCGAACTTTGAAGATTTTAAAGTGCAGTACGACAAAGCGTTTTTTGATACAGCTACTGAAAGAAAAACAAAGCAAGTAAAATGGATGACCCCTTCGGAGGCATTTAATAAAAAAGAATCTTCGAAAAAGAAAACGATTGTGCTGATTAACACCGGTTGGTGCAATGCCTGCCGTATTATGCAGCGGACTACGTTTATTGATTCGCTGCCTTATGATTCGATAAAAAAGAATTTTGATGTGGTAGATTTTAACCCGGAAATTACTGACACGATTGTTTTTAAGGGCCAAACTTTTATTAATCCAAGAACCCAGCAGGCGCCGTTTCATCAACTTGCGGTAGCGCTTTGCAATAAGGGATTAACGTTGCCCACGTTTGTGGTATTGGATGAACAGATGAATGTGATTGACGCTGTTCCGTATTATATAACTCCCGGACTGATAAAAAAAATTACTGCATATTACACCAATGACGTTTACAAGAAAAAAACGTGGAATGATTTTATGGCGGAGATAAATAAAGGTAAACCGTAGCGTTATTCAGCAGTAAAAACCATTTTGCGGGTGCCGTTGCAAAAGAAGGTAAGCTTGTTTTCTGAAAGCTGATATGTTTTTACAGCAGTTAAATAGCCGGATAATATTTTTTCGATTGTAATGCCTTCGCAAAACATTTTAGTAAAGGCAAGATTTTCGAAAGAAATAGAGTGTCCATCGGATTTCAAATTTCCTACAAAACTATTGCAAACGCCTCTGCCGCTTAGCTTGCCGCCTTTTACATTTAACCGAATAAATATTGCAGTATCTTTTTCTGACAGGATAACTTTTTCGCCGGTTAGTGCTTTGAGGTGCCATGTTTTGTTTTCTAATTTCTCGGCAGGGTTGTAGTTGGTTTTTGTTTTGGAAATAATTTTAACCAGTTTGTATTTGTCGTTTAAAATTCCGGCGTAGGTGTTTTTGGGTTCGGCTATTTCAACTAATAATCTATAAGCATAGCCTTCCTGGTAATTGAATCCAATAATAGTATCGGTAGTAACCTGCCAGTTTTTTTTTACTTTCTCTTTTATTTGCATGCATTCAAAAGTTCCGGCACAGGCAATTTTATGGTCGCTTACATAGATTTTTTTTCGACCGGCTGCTTCGCACAATTGAAAAAGTATCAACAACAGAAAGCAGCAAAGCAATTTATAGTTTGTCATAGTCAAGGATATTTAGAAGGCGCTTAAAAAGCAATTCTTTTTTGCTGCTCCCAGCACCCTCTAGCTCCCGAAACGGGAGAACCGCTCCCCTGCAAAAAGAATTGATAAATTAGTTATCAGCAAAGTTAAAATTAGTCTTGTTCTTGACAGGGCTCTCATCTCCCTGATAATTTCCGATGCATGCATCGGAAATTATCTTCCCTCTTCAAAGAGGGACAATTAAATCAACGCTTCAATTTCAATCTGATTGCGCAGAATGTCGTCTAATGTTTCGCGCTTGCGGATGAGGTAGTCTTGTCCTTTATATATCATCACCTCGGCTGGACGGAAACGGGAGTTGTAATTTGACGACATAGTAAAGCCATAGGCACCCGCATTATGAAAGGCGAGAATATCGCCTTCGCGCACTTCGCTTAGTTTGCGGTCCCACCCAAAAGTGTCGGTTTCGCAAATGTAGCCTACAATGGTGTAAAGCCTTTGTGTGCCTTCGGGATTTGAAACATTGGTGATGTGGTGATACGAATTATAAAACATGGGACGTATGAGGTGGTTCATACCCGAATCGATACCGGCAAAAACTGTGGCGGTGGTTTGTTTGATTACATTAACCTTTGCAAGAAAAGTTCCTGACTGGCTTACTAAAAATTTGCCGGGCTCGAACCATAGCTCAAGATTTCTGCCGTAGGTTTTGCAAAAATCATTGAAGGTGCTGGTAAGCTTTACACCGAGGGCATCAACATCGGTTTGGTAATCATCGGGCTTGTAGGGAACTTTAAAGCCACTACCAAAATCGATAAATTCTAAATCGGGAAAATGATCGGTAACCTCGAATAAAATTTCGGCGGCGCGTAAAAAAACATCTACATCTAAAATATCGGAACCGGTGTGCATGTGCAGGCCGTTAACCCGTATTTTCTCGCTTTTAATAACGCGCTCTAAATGTCGCATTTGGTAAATGGAAATTCCAAACTTTGAATCGATATGGCCAGTTGAAATATTTATGTTGCCACCCGCCATTACGTGCGGATTGATACGAACGCAAACCGGAACAGTGTTGCCGTATTTGTGGCCGAACTGTTCGAGGATAGAAATATTGTCAATATTTATTTGCACGCCTTCTTTTACCGCCAGCTCAATTTCTTCGAGAGAAACGCAATTGGGTGTGTAAATAATATTCTTAGGATCGAAGCCTGCGCGGACGCCCATCCATACTTCTTGTATAGAAACGGTATCGAGACCGGCGCCTATGTTTTTGAAAAACTTAAGCACATTGATGTTATTGAGTGCCTTGCAGGCAAACTTTATTTTGGTGTTAGCGCCGCTGAAAGCGTTTTTTAACTGGTTATACTGGCGCTCCATAATGGCAGCATCATATACATAAAGTGGTGCGCCGTATTTGTCGCACAAATCCTGAACCGGAATACCGCCTATGCGGTAAGCATCGTTGTTGAACTGAATCATTGTTTTTAATAATTTTAAAAGGAGGGCAAAAATAATCAGGATTTACAGAATTGACAGGATTGGCAGAATTAATACAGATGAAGTTTGGTCGCTCCCCGCACCCTCTAACTCCCGAAACGGGAGAACCGCTCCCCATTAATACAGAAGCTTAAGGGATGTTTTTTATAATATAGGTATTTGAAAATATAGTGTATTGCTTATCCAAATGACTCCCCGCATCCGCAGGTTTTAGAGGCATTGGGGTTTTTGTAAACGAAGCCGCGTGAGTTGAGGCCTTGCTGAAAATCTACTTCGGTGCCGCCCAGGTATAGTTCGTGGGCTTTGTCTACTATAAAGCTGATGCCATCTAATTCGTATATGGTATCGTTTTCTTTGCGGGTGTCGAATTCGAGGATATAGGTAAAGCCTGCACAGCCGCCACCTTTTACGCCAATGCGCAAAAACTTATCGGGGGCTGAATTTTCGGCAGCTATCAGTCTTTTTATTTCTTTTGCAGCGCCGGGGGTAAGGGTAATTCCCTTTTTAATGCCGCTTTCTAAAACCAAATCTTCCATATCATTTTTATATTAGACACACAAAATTAAAGCAATTTAGCGTTATAACCATAATTCAAACCGTTTGTTCATGGAAATCACCCCTATTCTGGATATTTTAAAGTATACGATTCCTGCCCTGATAGTGTTTTTAACCGCTTACTTTTTGCTAACGCGCTATATGCAAAAAGACGCAACGGTAAGGGCGATTGAAATGAAAATGAAGCGCGACAAAGAGATTATCACGATTCGGCTGCAGGCATATGAAAGGCTGGCTCTTTTTTTAGAGCGGATAAGCCCTGCCAGCGTAATATCCAGAGTGCGGACCCCTGATATGATTGCGAATGAATTACAATATGCACTTGTTAAAAATATACGCGAGGAGTATGAGCATAATCTTTCGCAGCAGGTATATATTTCTTCGGATGCCTGGAATTTAATTGTGGCATCGAAAGACGAAATTATACGCACCATTAATTTAATAGCTACGCAACTTCCGCCCGAGTCTTCATCGGGACAGCTTATTAATGCCATTTTTAATGGTATTGCTCATGCAGGGGCGCCATTGCCTACTGAACATGCACTTGAGTTTTTGAAATCGGAGTGCAGGCAGTTGTTTTAGGGAAAGGGGCTAAAGGGTTAAATGGGCTAAAAGGTTAAAGGGAAATACAAGGTTTTCGAGGTTGAAACAAAGTTGTTTTGACCACCGTTTCCCGTTGCCTCACCCCGTCTCGCTACGCTCACCACCCCTCTCCACGCTTCGCGTATAGAGGGAAATACAAAATGCTCGCTGCGCGAAATAAATGCAGTTTAGTTTTGTCTAATTGGTCTAAAGCAGAAGGCAGGACAAAAGGCATTTTTGTAAAACGACCTTTCTTAACTTAACGATATTACACCGTAGCATTTATATTTGCGGCATGAGCAAAAAATTTAAAACCGATTCGGGGATAGAGATACAGCGAGTGTATGAGCCCACTAATATAAAGGCAGAAGAGCCGGGAAAGTTTCCGTTTACACGGGGTGTGCATCCTGAGGGATATAGAAGCAGGCTGTGGACGATGCGGCAATATGCAGGTTTTTCGACCGCGGAGGAAAGTAATAAGCGTTACCATTATTTATTGTCGCAGGGTGTAAGTGGCTTGAGTGTTGCGTTTGATTTGCCTACGCAAATAGGTTATGATTCGGACCATGCACTTTCGGAAGGTGAAGTAGGCAAAGTGGGCGTGGCTATTGATTCGTTAGAAGATATAGAAACGCTTTTTAAAGGAATTAAGTTGGAAGATGTTTCTACTTCAATGACCATTAATTCAACCGCATTTATACTATTGGCTTTTTATATAGCTATTGCAAAAAGGCAAAAAGCAGACATTAAAAAAATTTCGGGCACGGTTCAAAACGACATTTTAAAGGAGTATGCCGCGCGTGGAACATATATCTATCCACCGAAGCCATCGATGAAAATTATTACAGATATTTTTGAGTATTGTAATAATGAGGTGCCTAAGTGGAACACTATTTCTATTTCGGGCTATCACATTCGCGAGGCTGGCTCGACCGCTGTGCAGGAGGTTGCTTTTACTTTAGCTAACGGCAAGGCTTACTGCAAAGCAGCCATAGCAAAGGGTTTAGATATTAATCTGTTCGGGCAACGCCTTTCGTTTTTCTTTAATGCCCACAATAATTTTTTTGAAGAGATAGCGAAGTTTAGGGCAGCGCGCAGAATGTGGGCCGAGATTACAAAGCAACTAGGCGCTACTGACCCAAGGGCACAAATGTTAAGATTCCATACCCAAACAGGAGGCTCGACTTTAACAGCACAGCAACCTAAAAATAATATTAGCCGTGTAACCTTACAAGCCATGGCGGCGGTGCTGGGGGGCACACAATCATTACATACTAATGGGTATGATGAGGCGCTTTCATTACCTACCGAAGAAGCTGCGAAGGTGGCTTTGCGAACACAACAAATTATAGCTTACGAAAGTGGTGTGGTAGATACTGTTGACCCATTGGCGGGTTCATATTTTATTGAGGCGTTAACAAATCAGGTTGAAGAAGAGGCCTGGAAGTATATTCAACGAATTGATGAAATGGGTGGTAGTGTTTCGGCTATTGAGCAAGGGTTTATGCAAACCGAAATTGCGAATGCTTCGTATAAATATCAAGGAGCGGTTGAGAGCAAAGAAAAAATTATCGTTGGGGTAAATCAGTTTATTGAAAAAGAGGGAACCCCTATAGATTTATTGCGTATAGATGACTCAATAAGAAAAGTGCAATCGGAAAAATTAGTGAAACTACGGGCAAATAGAAATAATGACGAGGTTAACCAATGCCTTATAAAGATTAAAACAGCGGCCAGAGAAGATAAAAATTTGATGCCATTTGTAATTGAAGGCGTTGAAAATTACGCTACCCTTGGCGAAATTGCCGGCGCTTTACGCGAAGTTTACGGCGAATACCACGGATAATTTTTTATTTAAACTATCTAAGTAATCCTTCTTTTTTTATTCTTCAATTCAAATTGAAGCAGATTTTGATATTTGTTGCAACAAGATTAGTGTTTGAACATGAACTTTAGAAAATATAAATGTGTAAACAGAGAGTGAAAATCAACAATAAAAATGGCCTTAATTTTTTATTGTATGAAGATGCTTGCCTTGTATGAATTGTTGTATAGTATTGGCCTGTGAGTAGTTGCCTAAGAATACGAAGAGCAATAAATTTTTCAAATTTTTTTCAAATAATTTTTATTGGCCAGCTCTTTCGGATTTATTTATCGTAATTGGATAACTGCTAAAAAACTTTTTTAAAAAAACGAACAGATACTCAAAAATTTTTCAATAAATATTTTTCGTTTCGGATGAAAATATTTTTTGAAAAAACTATTGCAAAAAATTTTTTTGTAAGCATTCTTTTCTCCATTTTCACGTCGTCTTATTCACATACACACATTCGAATTCTCAACCCAAATAAAACAGACATAGTGAGCATGAAGGAAAAATCGGCTAATAGCATTTGGAATAACTGTCTGGAGATTATCAAAGACAACGTAAGTCAACAAAGTTTTAAAACATGGTTTGAGCCGATAAAACCGGTGGAGTTGAAAGGTACTGTACTTACCATACAAGTTCCTTCGCAATTTTTTTACGAGTGGCTGGAAGAGCATTATGTTTCGTTATTGCGCAAAACTATTAAGCGCGAATTAGGTGCTACATCAAGATTAGAGTACCGTATTGTAGTTGAAAATTCATCGAACGGCAATATGCCTTCAACGGTTGATTATCCAAATTACAAATCTGGCAACTCATCAAACCCAGAAGTGGGCTTCCCTTATTTTCTTACAGGCAGCCATATTAAAAACCCATTTGTAATTCCAGGGTTGAAAAAAATTAATATTGATTCGCAGCTTAACCCCAGCTATAATTTCGATTCGTTTGTTGAGGGCGATTGCAATAGATTGGCCCGTAGCGCTGGTTATGCTGTATCGCAAAAACCAGGCGGAACGGCTTTCAATCCACTAGTAATATATGGAGCAGTTGGCCTTGGCAAAACGCATTTGGCCCAAGCGATAGGCAATGAGGTAAAGCAAAACTTTCCGAACAAGACGGTATTATACGTATCGAGCGAAAAATTTACCAATCAGTTTTTTGATGCGGTAAAAAACAACTCGGTTAATGATTTTGTACATTTCTATCAATTAATAGATGTGCTAATCATGGACGACATTCAGTTTTTTGGCGGCAAAGAAAAAACACAGGATATTTTCTTCCATATTTTTAACCACTTACACCAAAGCGGCAAGCAATTGGTGCTTTCATCGGACCGCCCTCCGCGCGATTTGGAAGGAATGGAAGAAAGATTGCTCTCTCGTTTCAAATGGGGACTAAGCGCCGACCTTCAAATTCCGGATTTTGAAACACGAATTGGAATACTTGAAAAGAAAATGTACGCCGATGGCATTGAACTTCCACGCGAGGTGGTAGAGTTTGTAGCTTATAACATTAATACCAACGTTCGTGAATTAGAAGCAGCATTAATTTCGCTACTTGCACAGGCTTCGCTTAATAAGAAAGAAGTTGACCTTGATTTAGCGAAAAAAATAATCAAGAATTTTGTAAAGAGCATCTCTCGCGAAGTGTCTATAGACTATATTCAAAAAACCGTGTGCGATTACTTTACCGTGCCTGTAGATATGCTTCGTGAAAAGACAAGAAAGCGAATGATTGTTCAGGCGCGCCAGCTTTCAATGTTTTTGGCTAAAAATTATACCAAAAATTCGCTTAAGGTTATAGGCAAGCACTTTGGTGGCCGCGACCACTCCACTGTTATTCACTCTTGCCAAGCCGTTCAGAATTTAATAGATACTGACCAGGAATTTAGAGAGGCTGTGGCTGATATACAGAAGAAGATTCAGATGAGTATCTCATAAATAGAGCCCAAAACCAAGATTTTTGAGCCAAGATAAAGGCTAAACCCTGCAAAGCAGGGTTTTTTTATTTTTAAGGGAGGCTTTGGTTTGATAGTTGCTCGAAATTTCTATTTTTGTCCTCCTTTTAGCAAAAGGGCGGGTTGGTGAGAATCAAGCCATAGAGAGAAAGAATAAAAGTAAATCGTTCTTAAAAAATATTGGTGAGGTGGATGAGAGGCTGAAATCAGCAGTTTGCTAAACTGCCGTACTGGTTAAACGGTACCGCGGGTTCGAATCCCGCCCTCACCGCAATTATATTTTTATATATAGCTGTTTATCAAGTAGATAGGCGGCTATTTTTATGTGGGGCAAGGAGGTTTTTGCAAATGGGGCAAGGAAAAATTTTAAATTGCCTGACCATGAGTTGCAGATTAGTAATCTGAGAGGATGAATTTAAAGGAGATAGAAAGCAAAAAATTACTGGTCATATGGGAACACTGCACTGCTAACCCCACATTAAAAGAAAGTGTTGAAGCAGAACTACAACTTCGAAAAGGAAGCCGGAAATTCTCCAAAGAATATCTCTACAGCATTAACCGGATTGGCAACAAGGCATTAATTATTCAATTCATTCCGACCAGCCCTGGATATTTGAAATTCGGCAAGAGCATTACCGTAGACCTCATCCTTGATGATTCAGAAGCTGAAAAA
>CAIXGR010000006.1 GCA_903919075.1 uncultured Bacteroidota bacterium
GCTGGTGAGCCAGTAACACAGCTTTGGCTGGTCGACAAAATACAAGTTACTACATCATTATTATTTAAGGCATTGTTTGAATAGGTTGCGCTATCGCTTCCAACGTTCGAACCATTCACCTGCCATTGGTAATTTGGAGAGCTAATGCCGCTTGCAGGTACTGCTGTAAAAGTTACGTTAGTGCCGTGGCATATTGGCGCCGAAGGGTTAGCATATATACTAACACTGGCAGCTACGTTACTACCTGAGTTTATTGCCAACCAGTTTGGAGAAGAAGGCGTGCCCGCGTTAAAGTTATACGCACCACAATCACTATTGAAAATAGTTAAGCCGGTAGCCGGGTTACTAATACCATCCCTTTGAGAGGTTGACAGTCTTGGCAACAACGCACCTTTATTATTAAACTTAACATCTAAGCCCGCTGAATTATCGGCAGGCGCACCGGTAGCATTAACGCCTACTCCTTGCGCATTTACAAGGGTGCTGGAGCAGATTAGAAGCCCGATAAATGCAATAGATAAATAGAATAATTTTTTCATAATTCATGGTTTAGTTATTTCAATATATACCTGCAAAGTAAACTATTTATTAGTAAAATGCAAATTTTTTAACATTTGCACCATTAAATGCATTTTGTATTACAGGGAGCGCACAATTGGGTGCCATTTATAAAAAAACAAAGCCCCCTGAATATCAAATATTTACATAAAAAGAACTACCTGCATTTTTATCGTGTATTTAATACCCACACAGATTAAATATAATTTAACTGTGATAATACAAAAATAGCATTTTCTATCACTTGTACACTATCCATACCCCTGTTTTAATTGATATTTTTTTGGTGATTAACCTATAGCTCACCCAATATGCATTAAGCATAAACGGCTCACCAATTTTTGCCAATACTTGGCCAAGTTACATTATTCGATATAACAAAACAGCAGTTATATTATTTTTACTATAATATAACTGCTGCGTCTGGTAAGGCCCTATTTTAAAACTGAAAAAATTGATGCCGCCTTAAACTATTTCAGTGAAACAAATTTCAGAATTACTGAAAAGTTATTTCTTGCAAAGTAATGCTGTTAGGCGCTTCCGATTTTAAAATCCAATTGCCGCTAGAATCGAAAGTATATATCTTTTTTTCAATCTTCACTTTTCCACTTTGGTTTATGGTAACCTTTAATATTTCATTCCCCTTCTCGTCATAATTGTATAAGCTTTTATCTATTTGCTTGCCCCCCATAAAGAATCTTTTTTCTATTCTGTTTCCCAAGCTATCGTATTTAAAAGTTGTTTTCCTCTCGGGGTTGTCTTTTACCTGATTAGCAAATATGAAAGAACTTTCAACCGCATAATTTCTATCATCAAATGTTGTCTTCTTGGTCCACATTAACTTATTGTTCTTATCGTATTGTTTTTCCTCTATTAGGTTATTATTGTTATCGTAGGTCATTGCTGTTTTTGCCATTACACTGCCGTCGCTCCGCGAAATGGTCTTTTCTGCTTTAGTACCTTTCTCATCAAATTTTGTTGTGACTTTATACTGAAAGCTTGTATCTGATTTAAAAACACTATCTAAAACATCACGGTTGTTTGCATCATATCTGTAAATAGTTTTCATTTCACCAATTTGATTACGGCGGTATTCTTCAAGCACATTACCCTTATCGTTATATTTAAGCGTAACCTTCGATACAATTAAGGTAGGGTCTAAATATATTGCTTCACCGGCAGCCATATATATAGTAGTTGTCAATTCGCGAACCCTAAAATCTCTTTTTTTCCTATACATCGGTATATAGTCCAAGTCCATTTGCCCAGCATCTGTCGACATTTGCTGATCAACCGGTATTTGCTGCCCGGTTGGTGCCGGTTGGCCGGCTGGCATAAGTTGACCATTTGACATAGCAGGTTGTGCATTTTGCATTGGCTGTCCGGCTGGCACTGTTTGGCTGCCAGGTGCTTTTGACCCACTCGGAGCACTTTGTCCTTTCGCTGCCTGCTGGCCTATTGCCTGCGAACCAACCAATAAAAGAACAAGACCGGTTAAGATGTAATTAACATTTAAATATTTCATAACTTATTATTTTTTCTGTTTTAAAAAAAGATAAATATATTTTTTTAGCACCTCCAACTACATCATTAACATATTGCAGCGCTAAGTTTAGCTTTATGTATTAACCAGAAACAAAAAATATTACGGCTTGTAAAAACTGATTGTCAAGCCAACAAACTCATGGCAAAATTATACTTTTTATTAACTTCTTACCCTTCATTGTAACCACATCACATTATTACGCAAACGGCAAGGCAAAAAACAATAGATATTTTTTTGTTTCACTGCGCAAAAAAAATGGGCAACAACCTAAACAACTACCTGCTTTTTTATGCTGCGTGAATAACTTGAATGCTTGAGAAAAAAAAGAAGCCGTTTCAATTTAATTGAAACGGCTTCTTTTTTATTTAGAGTGTATTTATCTCAAACTATTTCTTACCAGCTAATAATTACAGCTCCATTACCGCTGTATCCATCACTCGGGCCGTTAATATCACCGGTAGTACTTGCATTACCAAGAGAACCAGTATATGATGAGCCACCGCCACCGCTCGAAGAAGTCCACCAGTTTTGGCCTGAGTTAAATGATGTAGCACCGCTGCCACCACCATAATAACCACCACCGCCACCGCCGTTAATATAACCATCACTTCCGCCTCCAGTACCTGAAGAACCTTGAGTTCCTGAGGTTCCTGACCAAGGACACTGTCCGCAGGTACCGCCAGTACCACCACTACCTGATGTACCACCATGGCCACCTGTTGTATACATTACATAGTAAGTATATGAGCAACCAAAGTAGCAGTTAGATACAGTTTCAGTAAGCTCCTGGCTTAACGTTGCATCACCACCGGTATAACCACCACCGCCACCACCATTCGAACCGAAGTTCGATGTACCACCACCGCCGCCGCCTACAATCACTCTGTTCGTTAAACCTGTTCCGCCCACACGAACATCGGATGCTCCGCCACCACCAGCACCATAGTAATATGAACCAAGGTAGCTACTATATTGATTAGAAGTTCCACCGCCGCCACCACCGTTGTAGCCTGCAGCATAAGAAATACCGCTACCACCAACACCACCAACTGTTACGTATAAAGTTTCACCGGGAGTAATAGTTAAATTACCTGAAGCAGATCCGCCAAAACCATAATTACAGCAACCTGTATTTGCACCCGCAGCACCAATTGCAGTAATAGTTACAGATGTAGCACAAGGTGCAGTCCAAGTTACCATACCACCAGTGTAAGTAAATGTTTGCGAGCCTGGAGAATATGTACAAAGTGTAACAGCTATACTATCTGGTGCGCTAACACCGCATGTGTTACCAGCAGTTACATATATATTGTTAGTGCCTAGTGTGCTTCCAAAGGTAATTGAAGCATTTGTTGTGCCCTGGCCACCTGTAATAGTACCTACTGGGCTTGACCAGGTATAATAACTTGCAAAAGTTACCGGCGCAATTGAATAAGGAACGTTTGCAGCGTTAATAAAGCTATTTACTACACCAGTTATTGCTCCCGGAGGGTGAGGTGTTTTGTGTGCTAATACTATCGGTGCTGAAACTGTAGCAGCACTTACACCGCACGCATTGCTTGCTGTAACGCTAAGGCTTCCAATGTTTCCAACTGTATCTTTAAAACCTAGAGATAGTGCATTAGTGCCTAAACCAGCCGTAATAAAGCAATTACCACCAACAGGCAACACCCAGTTATATTGAGTAGCACCTGGAACGATAGTTGCAGTATAAGTATTTCCGCTTTGCGAATCTTGACAAGCAACCGCTGGAGGAGTAATAGTAGATGGCGCCGCAGGAAGTGAACTTGAAACTACAATAGAGTTAGAAGTAGCCGGCACACCGATAACACATGTTTGAGTTGTAGTTAAAACACAAGTTACTACATCGCCCGATGCTAATGATGATGTTGAATATGTAGTTCCACCGCTACCAACGTTAGAACCGTTAACTTTCCACTGATAAACCGGTGATGTAAGACCGCCCGATGCTACAGCAGTAAAAGTTGCAGATGAACCACCGCAAATTACCTGAGGATTTGAAGAAATTGTAACACCTGCAGTAATTGCGTTAGGTGAATTTACAATTGCCCAATTAGGCGCGCCCGGTGTACCTGAATTGTAGTTATACAATTGGCAATCGGTATTGAAAATAGTTAAACCAGTTGCAGGATTGCTGATAGCATCACGTTGTGATGTAGTCATTCTGGGCAATAACATACCCTTATCAACAAAATCAATATCTATACCTGCTGAATTATCGGCAGGCGCTCCGGTAGTATTAACGCCTAGACCTTGCGCATTTACAAAGGAGTTGGGGCAGATAACAAGCCCGATAAATGCAATAGATAAATAGAATAATTTTTTCATAATTCATGGTTTAGTTATTTCAATATATACCTGCAAAGTAAACTATTTATTAGTAAA
>CAIXGR010000007.1 GCA_903919075.1 uncultured Bacteroidota bacterium
GGGTAGCCCCCTGCTTTTCACTTTTTCATCCAATTTGAACACTTTCATAGGCAATAGTTGTAATGAAAAAATATTTTTTTACTTTTATCGGACAATATAGAATAATAATAGGTATTCCAATTGTGTTAAAGGGGAATACCTATTACTATTTTAACAACCTAAAGGCCATGTTATTTAAGGGGCTCGTTTTTTAGTGTAAAGGTTCTGTCCTTACCGTTGAAAGGCGATTTTACGAGGGCACCAGTTTTATCGATAAGTTCAAGTTTTACTTTTGATTCGCCGAGGGGTAGGCCGCTTATTAGGTACGGTTCCCATTTAGTGAGTGTGAATTCTGTTCCGTTAATAGTAGCACGCACTTTATAGCCATTTGGCGATAGATCGCAGTTTACAAGATAGAAGTCGAGCATTACTTTGCCTGTTTCCTGCTCGCCTACATATTCGCCTTTGGGGCGGCTTAGAAAAACGTGTGGGGCGTTGGCATCAAAGTCATCCTTAGCCTCAGAGCCTACATTAAACTCTTTTAATACATAGGCCTTTTTGTGTTTAAGGCTCTCATGGTAAGAGCGGGAGAGAAATGCAAGAAGTACGTGGTGTCCGGGTTTTACATCGGCAGGTATGTTTGGGGTATAAGAGCCAGTGTAAGGGGCATCATCTATAAGAAAGTGTATGTGCTGGCCTTTTGATGAATTGGCACACATTTTTTGGCCTGCATCGGGTGTTTGTGCTCCAAGTTGATAGTTCTTTACTTCGAACTTGAAAGTATCGGCACCCTGGGGTACGTTAGATAGATTAGCCGGGCTTAGAAGTTTCAGTTCCGCATCTTTAAACTCGGTGGAGGTTTTTACCTCGTAAATTTTAAGGCCGTTTTTATTAAATAGAGGTGTATCTATTTGGGCTGAGGAGCCAATAAACAATGCCGTTACAACCAGTAGCAATGCAAGTGCGAATGTTTTGATTTTCATAACTATAGAATTTACTTCAAAGTTACAATATTTTTTACCTTTGAGATTAAGTATTGACAAATGTTTTGTTAACCGGAATTAGCATCTGTTAATTATAATCCCATAATATACGTTCACTTATTGTGCTCAAAATCACTAACCTTTCTAGCCTTCAAATTTTTCAGCTTATTCGATATTCCACTTTTGTGGTTATTGGGGTAGGGTTTGCCAAGTTTAGGTTGCCTCAAAGTTTTATAGGGCAATTTGAGACTTTTATAATGGTGAGCGGTATGGTTAGTTTTTTTTGGGTGAGCGGCATTATTAATTCTATGCTCTCGATTTACCCGAGAAAGAACGATGAAGAAAAGAAGGAGCTTTTATATAATACGTTTTTATCGCTCATCATATTCAGTTTTATAGCAGGGGGCTGCCTTTTTCTATTTGCAAATAACTTGCTTTCGTTTTTAAGTAAAGACAATGATAAGAACCTGATTAAACTATCGGTTATATATCTTTTGCTAAGTAATCCTTCGTTTATAATTGAATATATTTTCTTTTTAAATGATAAGCGAGGAGAGATAATAGGTTATGGCAGTGTTACATTTATTATTACTGTTATAGTTGCTTTAGTGCCTATAGCGCTGGGTTATCCGGTTCAATACAGCATGTATGGGTTGATAGTTGTAGCAGCAATGAAGCTTGTTCTATCGTTAGTTTTATTAATAAAGTACGCTACACTTAAGGTTAATTTAAATCTTCAGGTAACCAGCCTTAAACTTTCGGCACCATTGATAGCCTCGATTTTTGTTAGCGGTTCGGCTGAGTATGTAGATGGTGTAATAGTAAAGTCGAAATTTGATAATGTGTTTTTTGCGATTTACCGCTACGGGGCTAAGGAATTGCCTGTGCTGCTTATAATTGCCAATACTTTTAGTACGGCTATGATACCAGCCATAGCCGCAAACCTTGAGGATGGATTGATGGAGTTAAAAGCAAAATCGGCTCGGATGATGCATTTTTTCTTTCCGGTTAGTATTGCGCTGATGATGGTAAGCCCCTATATATATAGATACGGGTTTAATGAAAGTTTTACTTACAGCGCAGTTATCTTCAATATTTATTTGTTGTTGATTATCCCGAGGGTTTTATTTCCACAAACTATTCTTACCGGAATGCAGCAAACCAATTTTTTACTTATATCGTCAATTCTAGAAATAATCATTAATGTTTCGCTAAGTATTTACCTGGCCGGTAAAATTGGTTTGGCAGGAATTGCGGTAGGAACTTTTGTGGCTTATTTGTTTGATAAAGTTTTTCTGGTTTTAGTGAACTACTTTTTCTTTGGAATTAATCCAATAAAATATGTGCAACTCATCCCGTACTTTGTATACACAGTTCTAACGTTTGTATCGTTTTTTTTCAGCTATTGGCTGATGAAAATTTCATGACAAATATCATAAAAAACGATCTTCAAAGTTAATTGATTTTCAGGATATTGTAATGTGTTTTTAAGTTTCGTAATAAAACTGAAACTTTTAAAAAAACAGGGCGTAAGCATTAATATCTGAAAACACTAACTATGAAAATATTATACACAATCCTAGCCGCAAGTATTATAACAAATATAGCTAACGCAAAAACCTACACAGTAAGTTCGGGCAAATGGACAGATAAGAAAATTTGGAATAATGAATATCCGGGCACCACAATAAAAGCAGATGATGTTGTAATTATTACAGGACAGGTAACGATGAATGAAGGGATTGTAGTTGAAGGTACAGTTACCGTAGAAAAAGGTGCTTGCATGATTGGCATGAAAGACCTGGTGATTTTAAAATCGGGAAAGTTTATTAATAACGGCAATACTGTAATGAAGAGAATTGTTAATGAAGGAAGCATTGACAACAACCTTATTATGGAAGCCATGATGGATATTGATAATAAAGGCAATATTGGTAATAACAATAACATGGTTGCCGGAAACAATTTCGAAAATTTTGGAGGCAAGGCTGCAGGTAACGGTGGAGCTTATTTTATTGAGAACAGTGTTTATACTTCACCGGCTTCGAGTTTTGGAAAGGATATAAAGGTTTTTCGCGGAGATATGATGGGTAAGCCAGAGGTGATGAATAAAAGTGAAGAGCAGGGAACACCGGTGGCCATGATAAAGAATGGAAATACACTAGCTACTAAATAGAAAAAGATATTTTGAATGCACTATTAAGAGCGGGCGCCGTAAGGTCCGCTTTTACTATTTTAAGGACACCTCTAAATATCCTCTAACCCGAATTTTTATTTAAAGCAATGTAATATGCGCCGAGTTTAATACGTTTTGTTTTTTGTTTCTATGTTACTTTCCCCATTTTTTGTTTTTCAATATAAAATGTAGATTCATTTTATAATTGATACTATGCATGAAAAGCTATTGGTTGATAAGGTGCTTATAACGCTTGAAGTGGGAGATAAGACCCCATTATTTATTTTACTTGGGAAAGATGGAAGTGTACACCGGAAGGGTAATGGTAACCCGACTACCGAGTTGCCACTAAGAGCGGGCATTTCGCACCAGGGGCATTTTGATGCGCTGATGATGACTATTAACGAGGGTATTTTTGGTTATGCAGGTGTTATTAACCAGCCGGGCAAGAAGGGTGAGGAATGCAGATTGACTTTAATTTTCCAGGGGCGGAATGATGTTGATTATTCGTTTAGGGTGGTGTATGGTGCTGATTCGGAAGGGCCGCCGAGGGAACTGGCGGAGATATTAATTAATGCCGTAAAAATTACAGAGAGTTGGTACCAGCAGCAATTGCTGGTTAAAGATGAGGAGAAGAAGTGGTGGAAGTTTTGGTAGTTGCCGGGATCAGAATTTACAGGATTCAATACCCCCTGTACCCACTAACTCCCTAAAGGGAGAATCGGCTCCCCTTCGAAATCCAATTAAACGGTTTGTATTTTATTGATTTTACACAGCCAGCTTAAATGGCCAGTGTGCATGGCTTCGTGACGTATTGCATGTTGAATTAAAATGCGGTTTGTTTTAAGCCCACCGAAGCCAAAGCCAAAAGTATTGGGCTCATCCATTTGGGTATCGGTAAGGGTTAGTAAATGTTCCATTGCTTTTTCGTGGATGAATTTTAATGCATCCAACACAGTTTTCATGTCGTGTTGCGCATGATGCAGTGTGCCGGTACTTTTAATATTATAATGTTCGAGCCACGAAATATCGAGAACTGTTCCACCGGTACCCTTTAGTAGTAGAAAATTTTCGGCCCAGGTAATGTGCGATGCTAGCCAAACGATGTTGTTCAGCTTTACGCCGTTTACTTCCCAATGTTTATATGGGTCAACTTCTTTTAACATGCTAAAGTACCATTTGGTGAGGTCGCGTGTTTTTTGAAAGGTATCGGCTAAAATATTGGCCTCTTGATTTTCCATGGTGAAGAAGTTTGGGAAGTGCTTACCAACGCTTGCCTAAATGAAATGCAACATAGAGTGCCAGCTGATAAAAATGATTCGACTTGTTAATCATGATTGGCAGGCGCTCGTAATAAACATCTAGCATAGCACCGGCTTCAATGGCTTTAACGAATTGATCTTTTTTGCCCCAATCGAAATTCAGTCCTATTTTTCCATGTAATCCAACTACCGGTTGTATTTGATCGAGACCATAGCGTAGGGGGGCGGAACCGGCAATGTAAGCAGGGCTTAGAAAGCGGTCGGCATTAGCTGATGAGTATCTTTCGGGCTTTATCGTGGAACTGCCTAAGGTATCAGTAAGGTTGAGGTAATATGGTTTCAGCAATCCTAACGCAACACCACCAAATGCAATTAAGGACAGACGAACTCCATTTTTATCTGCCTTATCGGCAATGGTTCTTTTAATGCCGTAGTTGATACGAATGGTATGAAAATGGTTTTGAAGGCCGTAAATATAATCAGGTCCGCTAAGGGTGGGGTCTACCTGTCGTTTTTGTTGATGGTAATCGATATAGTAGGTATATTCAACTTGTAATAGACGGGTTCGGTTTAAGTCTTTAATCCAACCATATTCGCCGTAAACAGTAAAGCCATTGCTTTGAAGTCTCGCACCTGCCGATGCTTCGTGTTTGTATTGATAATCTTGTAAGTCCACAGGCTTTTGAGATTGGTCCTGCGCAGCAAGAAAGCAGGAGATGAAGAGTAAAATGAGTGTATATGTTTTTCGAGCCGTTACCATTTACTAATTACAAACTTAAACGAAATTGTTTTGTTTTAAGTTTGTAGTACATGAAATTAATAAAATGACATCGAAAGTTATTTACGAGGGGAATTTACGTACCCGCTTAACTCACCTGCATTCAGGAAATGAAATATTAAACGATGCGCCTTTAGATAATAATGGGCTTGCACAGGCTTTTTCGCCAACTGATCTTGTTGCTACCGCTTTGGGTAGCTGTATGATGACGGTAATGGGTATTAAAGCTCGTGCAATGAATTTTGACATTACCGGAACAGAAATGGAGGTAACTAAAACAATGGCCAGCGAACCACGTAGAATATCGGGCATTGAGGTTGTTATCAAGTTTCCTAAAAACAATTTTACCGATAAGGATAAAACTATTCTTGAAAATACAGCCCGCAACTGCCCTGTTGCAAAATCTGTGCATCCTGATATAAATCAGGAAATTAAGTTTATGTGGTAAGTTATTGCACCCTGAATATCAATGAATAATGGATTTAGCTGAAACCTTTTGTTAATGGTATGCGTAAAATCATGTAACCTGAATGCGATAGTTTGACCCACTATAATTTCAGAAGAGATTATGACATTACTTAACTAGTTAAACCATTGAACTTATGGCAGCACAAGAAGCCAAAGACTATTATTACGACAAAGGCAGAAATGATTTTATGAGCGGTGTTTATGACCAACCATTTCCGAACCCAATGCTATTGGAGTTGGACGATTTTGAGATACTTTGCAATAAAGCATATATCAAAGGTTACAACGACGAGAGGGAAGGAAAGAGTTATGATGCGCCATCGTCATATTAACCTCTAGAAGACCATAATTTTCAGAATATAGATTTCAAGATTGCAGAACCTAAAGGTTTTTGCAATCTTGAAATTGCTATTGAAATGAGTTTATCCGTTTAGCTTTTTGTAGTCGGCAAGAAATTTTTCTAAGCCAATGTCAGTTAAAGGGTGATTAAAAAGCCCGTTAATTGATGAAAGAGGACAAGTAGCAATATCGGCACCCGCCTCGGCACATTTAACTATATGTAGCGAGGAACGGATAGATGCAGCCAATACTTCGGTTTTATACCCATAAATGCCATAAATGTGAACTATCTGCTCAATAACCTGAACTCCATCCCAATTACTATCGTCAATACGGCCTATAAATGGCGATACCATTGCGGCACCTGCCTTAGCTGCCAGTAATGCCTGGGCAGCGCTAAACACCAGTGTGCAATTGGTTTTAATGCCATTGTCGGTAAACCATTTAATGGCTTTAACACCTTCCTTTATCATTGGCACTTTTACAACTATATTAGGATGTAGGGCAGCAAGTATTTCCCCTTCTTTAATAATGCCATCAAAATCGGTCGAAATTACCTCGGCACTTACAGGGCCATTTACTATATTGCAAATATCAACGTAGTGTTTCAGTATATTATTCTGGCCTTTTATACCTTCTTTAGCCATTAGCGATGGGTTTGTGGTTACACCATCTAATATTCCTAAAGCTTCGGCTTCTTTAATTTCTTTAAGGCTTGCAGTATCAATAAAAAATTTCATAGTGATTTTGAATTTGAGGATAAGGTAAAATTATGAATTTGTAAAGGGTGCAAACACAAATTCATTAAGAAAAAAAATAGGGCAAGTAACTCATATCGCACCGCTACAACCGTCTGCCTTTGCTCGGTTTCCCGCCTGGAGGATTAAACAGGAGCTGGTCGTATGAGGCTCGCCCCGGTGCGAAAATAAGGGAGTTATCGGGAATTGCTAATAGATGGCAGGAAAAATAATTGGTTGGCAAAAACCAGTAGGCGGTGAACAGTAAGTAGCGTACAATAAAATACGAAAAATGGTGCTTGGTTTTTGTAGGCTGCAAATTGCGAACTGCCTGCTGATTATTGGCAACTGCCAACTAAATTTATAGCTTCGCCTTTCAAAATTATTTTAGCGGCATGAGTAAGAACACAGAGGTAAATAAAAATGAGGATGCAATGCGATTGATGTTATCCGACCTCAAAAAAATATCTGAACAGGTAAAATTAGGTGGCGGAAAAAAATCAATTGAAAAACATAAGGAAAAGGGAAAGCTTACCGCCCGCGAAAGGCTTGACCTGTTGTTTGATGAAGGCAAATCTGTGATAGAAGTTGCGGAGTATGCCGGTTATGGTATGTATGCAGAACAGGGTGGTTGCCCTTCGGGCGGTGTAGTTGTGCAGTTGGGGTATATTAAGGGGCGCTTATGTATTGCTGTGGCTAACGATGCTACAGTTAAAGCAGGAGCGTGGTTTCCGATTACAGCGAAGAAGAATTTAAGAGCGCAGGAGATTTCAATTGAAAATAAAATACCTATTGTTTATTTAGTGGATAGCGCAGGAGTTTTTCTGCCCATGCAGGACGAGATTTTTCCTGATAAAGAGCATTTCGGAAGGATATTTTATAATAACTCAATTATGAGTTCGATGGGTATACCGCAAATAGCTGCAATTATGGGTAGCTGTGTTGCCGGCGGTGCTTACTTGCCTATATTGAGCGACGAAGCTTTGATAGTTGATAAAACCGGCTCAGTTTTTTTAGCGGGTAGTTATCTGGTGAAATCGGCAGTGGGAGAGGATATTGATAATGAAACCTTGGGCGGTGCTACCACTACTACCGAAATATCTGGAGTAACTGATTATAAAGTGAAAGACGATGCTGAGTGTTTGGCAACTATTCGCAATATTATTGACAAAATAGGTAAGCCCGATAATGCAGGGTTCGACAGAGTTGCACCGGTTAAGCCTGCGTTAAACGAAGAAGAGATTTATAGTTTGATACCTGAAAATATTACCAGCCAGTACGATATGCTGGAGGTAATAAAAAGATTGGTTGACAATTCGGAAATAGAGCAATACAAGGAAGATTACGGCAAATCTATTATTTGCGGGTATGCCCGCATTGATGGCTGGGCGGTGGGTATCGTTGCCAATCAACGAAAAGTAGTAAAGAATAAAAAAGGCGAAATGCAATTTGGCGGTGTTATTTATTCTGACTCAGCTGATAAGGCTGCGCGCTTTATTATGAATTGCAATCAGAAAAAAATTCCATTGGTTTTCTTACAAGACGTAACTGGATTTATGGTGGGTTCAAGAAGTGAGCATGGTGGGATAATTAAGGATGGGGCTAAAATGGTGAATGTGGTTTCTAATTCAGTAGTTCCGAAGTTTACAATTGTTATTGGCAATTCGTATGGCGCAGGGAATTATGCTATGTGCGGCAAAGCTTACGGTCCGCGTTTAATTTATGCATGGCCAAGTTCGAAAATTGCGGTAATGGGAGGGGATGCTGCTGCTAAAACGCTTTTGCAAATTCAAGTGTCATCGCTTAAAGCAAAAGGAAAGGAAATTCACCCGGATGACGAAAAGAAGTTATTGGAAGATATAAAGGCAAAATATTTTGAAACCCTTGACCCTAAATATGCAGCAGCGCGCTTATGGACGGATGGAATTATAGACCCACTGGATACCCGCAAAGTTATTTCAATGGGTATAGAGGCTGCTAATCATGCGCCAATAACAAAGCAATTTAGTACTGGAGTGATACAGACATAATATATTAGTAGCATAATTACTTTGATTTTTTATTGAGGTTAACTTATTTAATGTTATTGTTTAATGCGAGCTGGCAAATTGAATCTTTTGTTTATTGGAACCTATAATAGCGAATTTGTAAAACAGCTTTGCGAGCGATTGGATAAAAACCGGTTTAATATTGATGTTTTTGACCTGGAGGGGTTAAAGTTGATACGTAATGGAGAGGTAATTATTGAACATAAAAAGTCCAGTTTTTATATAAAAAAACTAAATTCTATTTATGATGTATGGATGGGTTATAAAATCTTAAAGCAATTAAGATTAAAATATGATTACCTGCAGATATTTTACATGAGTTATGAATATATGTTATTCTTCAGAAAAATTAAGCAGCTATCTGAAAATATAATAGTTCATGTTTATGGAGATGATTTTTATGGTAACTCGAAAAACAACTTGATTAAACCCATGTATAATGTTGCACAAAAGATTGCTTTCACCAATCCGGTGGTTAGGGATGATTTTGAACGGCATTATAAGTTTTCAGACCCCGATAAGTATGTCATTTTAAACTTTGGCTTAGAGGCATTAGACGCTATAAAAGCTGAGAATTCAAAAGATTCTAATAGAACAAATAACCCCTTTGCCTCTGAAAAAAAGACTGTTATTTCGGTTGGAACTTCGACTCAAACGGTGGAGCAACATGAATTAATTATTGGTGAGCTGTTGCAATTAAAGATTCCTAAGGATAAAATTAAATTCATTTTTCAACTTAATTATGGGCCTGGGTTAAATGAGGCGGCGACTGAATTACTTAGTAAGCTTTCAGATAAATATGAAACGCAGATAGTTACTGAATACATGGATATTCATGCATTGGCTAAATTAAGGTTGGCAACCGATATACTTATATCTTTAAGGCGTAGTGATCAGCTTTCTGCAGCTATTACGGAGAACTTATATGCAAAATCAATTGTGATTACCGGGGCATGGTTGCCATATAAAACATTTAAAGATTTGGGGTTGGTATTTTTTGAAATTGATTCTATCCAAGACATTAATTCGAAGTTATTGTATGTTTTCGAAAATTTTGAAAAAGTAAAAAGTGAAATTAAAACTAACAGCGATATAGTTTATAATAATTTTAATTGGAACAAAATTATTGAAGACTGGTATGCTTTTTATTTGAAATAATAGAGAGTATATAATATGTAATAACTATTTATAAGAACAGATAAGGAGCGCTTTGTATGAAGAGGATTGCCGCATTATGGAATAATAAGTTTTCTAAAGATGTGTTTTTAACTGCGGCATCGAATATTGTTTTAGCGGGTAGTGGAATTATTGTAAATACTATAATTGCAAAGCACTATCATGCTGCGGGCCTGGGTTCGTATTATCAATCAATTGCTGTTTATTCTATTTTATCTATTGTTTCCATTTTTGGAATTAATAATTACTCTTTATTAAAGCTTTCGGAAACAAGCGGGAAATACAACCACATTTTTTATTTAAACTCATCACTTGCTGCTTCAATAGTATCCTCAGTGCCGGTTACTGCGTTTGCTTTACTTTTTGTTTTTATAATTCGGGCTAAACTTTCTGCACTTGCTTTTCAGTCGCTATTGCTGGTATTACCGGGGTTGCCATTTTATGCTTTGAATGCAGTTTTGCTTTCGTATTTTAATGCCCAGCGGCTGATGGCGCAGTATTCAAACCTTCAGATTTTTAAAGCGGTTTTCCGTATAGCTATGACCTGGGGGGTAATATTGCTTAATTTTAGTATAAAGTATACTCTTTTATCGTACTTGTTTTCGGATATTTTGATGTTTATGTTTTTTGTAAAAATGTTGCAGAACAGAAAATTATTGCACTTTAATTTTAAATATTTCTTTAAAGTAACTCAGCATTTTGTATTTGGGTATAAAACTCTTTTAGTTTCGGCGGTAGGAGAGTTGAGTGAGAAAATGGATGTATTGGTGATTGGTTATTTTCTTAACCAATACCAGGTGGGGGTTTTCAGTATGGCCTCTACAATAGCCAAAGGAATGCTTGTTTTATTTTCTTCAGTGCAAACAAATTTTAATCCGGTTATATCGCGGCTTAAAAGTGGTAAACCCGGAGAGCTGCAAGCGGCTTTAACCAAGATTAGAAATATAAATTTTTTAATAGCATGTGGTGTGTTTTTAATAGCAGCAATCGCTTTTCCAATTTATGTGCACTTGTTTTTAGATAGTAGTTTTAATTATAGTATTAAAGTGTACTACGTTTTGCTTTCGGGGGTTTTTGCCCTTTCTCTTTTTGGCTATAGTGGTGCTTTATTTACTATGTATGGCATGCCTGAAGTGCAATTGAAAATTGTTTCTTTTTCGCTTTTGCTGAATTTGATTGTAAATATAGCATTGATAAAAAGTTTTGGTATAATGGGAGCCGCTATTGCAACAGCGGTGTCGTATATTTTTTCGGTTTTACTGCTTAATTTCTACGCTCGAAAATATATAGGTGTTTCTTTGTTCAAGATAAGCGACAAGTAGAAATTGGATAGTATGTTTCGTTTTTCCGCAAAGATTCTATTTTCCCGAGGTTATTTTAAGTTGCCGGTAAAGCTGGTTAGCAATTTTATTTCCCTAATTTTGGCATGTAAAACTGAATATGAAAAAAGCATTTGTAATTGTTGCTCTTTTTTGCTGCTCGTTGGTATGCACGTCTTTTGCTAACAGGCACAATGCAGTTGCTGAGGCTGGCATTAAATGGTTAAGCTGGGATGAACTGCAGGCGGCTGAAAAGAAGGAGCCCCGTAAGGTTGTTGTAGATGTTTATACCGGCTGGTGCGGTTGGTGCAAGCGAATGGATGCATCTACGTACAAAGACCCTGAAATTATTAAGTACGTAAGCGAAAACTTTTATGCCGTTAAGTTTGATGCCGAAATGAGACAGACTATACATTTTAAAGAGCAGGATTATAGTTACGTTACAGATGGAATGAGGGGCTATAATGAATTAGCGGCCAAAATTCTTAAGAATCAAATGAGTTATCCTACCACAGTTTATCTGGATGAAAATATGGAGGAGATTTTCCCTGTTCCGGGGTATAGAGATCCAAAAGATTTTGAAATTATTCTTAATTACGTAGCCACCGATGCTTACAAAGCTGGGGCATTTGATTCGTTTAATAAAAGTTTTAAAGGGAAAGTAAAGTAATACTCATTATTGCCACTTCTGAAGCTTGGGCTATCTGAATATTTTAATAACATCGCCCACCTGGATAGGCCTATCTGATAGTACCTTATTATCGGCTTTTATCTTGTCTACTGTTAGTCCCTGATAGCGTTGAGCTATGCCCCAAAGTGTATCGCCAGATTGAACAACGTGGTAAATACATTTGCAATCGGAGTTTAATTGCATTGCATCAGGGCTTTTAGCAGCCACAGCCTGCGGTGTTTTACTATTTACAGTATCATCTGCTCCTAAGGTATCTGTATTTGCTTCCGGTCCATTACTTTTAATAGAATCAACCGCCTGTTCGGGTTGAGGTGCTGCTTTTTCATGCGCTTTGGACGAAAAAACCTGAGTGTATGACGAAGATTCCGCTGAAACGGTAGGCTGCATTATTTTTAATTTTTGCCCGGTGTAAAGAGTTAGACTTTTTAAATGGTTCCAGCTTTTTATTGATGCAACGGATACATTATATTTTGCGGCAATTTTAGCAACGGTTTCATGGCTTTTTACTTTATACCATACAGTTTTATTATAAGTTATTACCGGTTCAAAATTCTGTGTCATTTGCGAAGTGTCGATCATAATATCGTCCTTACGTGTCTCGAAAAGGGCGAAATAGTTAACCGGTAGGTTCATTGGAAAACCATTTTGACTGTATGGGATAACGCCAGTTTTAATGCTTGGATTTAAAAATTGTAGCTCATCGAGTGGTATGCTTAGTATTTCAGCAATATGCTTAAGGCTAACTTTTGAAGTTATTAAAACAGTATCAACCGCATACAATTCACGCCTTGGTTCGTAAGAAACCAATTTGAAATCGCGGTAGTAGGTCATTACATAAACTGCAGCTACATATGTTGGTACATAGCTTCTTGTTTCAGCAGGAAGGTAAGGAGCAATTGCCCAAAAGTTTTTTACACCACCTGCTCTTGCTATGGCCTTGTTTACGTTACCTGGCCCCGAATTGTAAGCGGCTAATACTAATTGCCAATCGCCATACATGTCGTATAATCTCTTTAAATAATCCACAGCAGCCTCAGTCGCTCTTACCGGATCCCGGCGCTCATCAATGTATGAATTAATGTTTAAGCCCATTGAGGAGCCTGTGCCATACATTAGCTGCCATAAACCGGTAGCACCAGCACTTGAAACAGCAACCGGATTAAAAGCCGATTCCACCATAGGAAGATATTTTAATTCAAGTGGCAATCCTTTTTTATCCAATATAGCTTCGAATACAGGCAAATATATTTGCGAACTGGCTAAGCAACGTGCCATAAATTCCCTTCTTCGGTATGCAAAAAACTCTATAAACTGTTTTACGGTAGTGTTATAGTTAAGGGGAATCATGGAAGGTATTAACTTCATTTTCTCCCTTATTTCCTGTTCAGTAAATTTTGGGGTAAGATTATAAGGTAGATTGATGCTGGCTTGAAGGGCGTCATCTGTAACAAAAAATTTATCGCGCGTTAATAGCGAAAACGACATACTGTCTAACTGGCAAATTACCGGGTCAATGCAGTCTGCTTTTTGCATTGAATCGCTAAAATTATAGGATGCTTTCGCCGACGGGGCAAATGCTAGAATTACCAGAAATATTGTAATGGTTTTAAATGTATTTTTCAAAGCCAGAATTTTTTGTGTAAAGATAACGCTTTACAGGCATAAGAAATTTGATTTAGCCCCTGTATGCTACAAAATGGATACTAAAAAGAACAATTTGGACTGTAACTAATAGTGGTGTTAATATTTATACGGATTTGGGACCATTTAGTTAACAGTTTTTAAATAAAAAACGCCCCCTTTAAAAAAGGGGGCGTTTAGCAAAAAATATGCTCGTATTTATTGTTTTACGAAGGTACGAACCTGAGAGCCATAACCGCTGGCTGCTATTGCATACGATATGCTAATAGGCGGGCCATATGTTATTTGAGCTTGTGAAAAACTTGCCGGGCCGCTGGAAGGGAAAATTTGATCAGGAATTAGAATTGTGGAATCGGTTTGTATTAAAAAAACTGCGGGATCAAATAGCGAATTGCCTCCCACGTTATCCGTCTGAAATAGACCTCTTCCCAGTTTAGTAACATTTGTTGTTGCACTAGTGCCGGAACGAAGATATACTCCACTTATGTCGAAAGCGGAAGATATACCTGTAACTGCAACATCGCGCGTTACAGATGCTTTTAACCCATTTTTATTGGTGGCACTGTATGTAATTACAAAAAGGCCATCGGATGTGGTAACAACCGGTGTGGAGGCCGTTACTGTGCCGCTTTCTCCAGTTACAGTATCTACCCATGAGGCACCGGGATCTGAAAATGCATCACCATGGTTCAATATAATAATTGGATCACCGTTTAGGGTAAGTACCGGAAAGCTAAACTTAACCAGCTTTGATACAGTTTTATCCTTTTTGCAACCCGGTAGCACAAAAGTTGCGATACACAGTGTAAGTAGCGAAATTGATATGATTGATATTCGTTTCATATTCGTATAATTTAAAGGGTTTAAGGATTTACATCCCACCAAATTTTATCGGTTATAAGTTTAACACCTGGGAAATTGGTATTGTTGTTAATCTCGAGACTAGGATATACTATACGACGCGGAAATTGACCAGCACTAAGAGAAGAAGATTGCGAAGTAACGAAACAGCTGGGTATTCTGGTTCTGCGCCATTCTGTCCATGCCTCAAAATTTTGATTGCCACACATACTAACCCACTTTTGAGTTAAAATAAGTTTTAACTGTTGTGCTTGTGTTGTTGCGCTGGCAAAGTTTACAGAATCTGAAGTTTCGTATGCGGTTTCGTTGGGATCTACAGATGAATTAAGCCATGATGCCCAAGATGCTTCAATGCCAGCATTATAAGTGGGACCGGCACTTCCTGGCAGCCATCCTCTAGCCTGTGCCTCAGCCTGCAAAAAGTAGCTTTCTGAAGTAGTTAAAAACCTTACCGAAGCTGCTGGGGCAATAATTTCGGTTGAATTTGGTGCGCTGTAATTAGCATCCTGAGTTTGACCGGTTAAATTTAACCAGGCACCTTGAGGAATTCCAACGTAATGGCTTCCATTTGCTGTTGCATCATAAAAATCGCTTACACGGGTATCACCTAAACCATTCATATAATTAATGCAGGTGCTGCTGGCCAGTAAATCGTTAACTATTAAGAACACCCTTGTTGCATATAGAGGGAATTTTTGATAAATAACATCGGCGTAACGAAGCATGGCATCATCAGTTGATGGAGTTGTTAAAAATACTGCCCCGCTGGTGTTTAATTCAGTAATACCTGCTTGGGCCACACTTGCTCTGGGTCCAGGTAAAAGCGCTCCTCCTGAAGTAAGCCCCCCTCCCCCTTGCCGAATGTAAATTTTAAGCAATAAGGTGTTAGCAAACATTTGCCATTGGGTCATTGGTGCGCCTGGGTAAATTAGGTCCTCGGATGGGGAATTTTGGGTCGCATCAATTATGCTGAGCCCGGTTTTAATCCAAACAACCAGACTGTCGTATACCACAGATTCGTCGTCATATTTAGGGGCCTTGTTAGCGGCACCTTTCAATGCTTCGGTTAATGGCACTCTGCCAAAAGCATCGGTTATTACCTGAAAATCGTAGGCCTTTAAAAAATATGCAATGGCTGCATAGTTTTTTTCGGTAGCGTCTGCATTCTGGATTATATAATCGAGATTAGCTGCAGAGGCATATAGTACCGTCCAAAGGTTGTCATTATCAGGTGAAATGCTTTTGTATTCTTCGTAAGTTCCGTATTGGCTGCCGTTAGCCGGGTCTTGGGTCCAATACTGCGCCCATATACCGCCAATGATACTAAGTTGGTTGCCCACCATATATCCTATATTGGCTTCAACGGCTGGTAATACTAATTTTACGTCTACCGATTCTGGATTATTGGGGTTTTTATTTACATCCAAAAACTTATTCTTTTTGCATGTTGTAAGCGTAAACAGCAGCACAACCAACAGCGCTATTTTCGAATATTTATATGTATTTTTCATATATTTTCTTTTATTGAAATTTAGAAATCAATAGTTACTCCTCCGCCCATGCTGCGTACCGATGGGATATTCACAAATTCAAAACCCTGAACATTGCCTGCACCGTTGGCGTTAATTTCCGGATCGATGTAGGTATTTGCTTTAGGTACCCACATGGCCAGATTTGAACCAAATGCTTTTATTGACAATCCGGTTATGTATTTTGTTTTAGCCAGTAGCTTTGCAGGGAAAGTATAGCTAATTGAAATCTCCCTCAGCTTCACAAAGCTGGCATCTATTAACTGGTATTGCGGAAACTGCAAATTATTGATTGTAAAAGCCCAGTAATTAATTGGCGCTACTTTAGTTGTGCTAGCCACATAATCTCCAGCGCTGTTCATATAAACGCTGTTAGGCACAACAAATGGTTGCCGATCGTTGTATGTTGTTAAAGGATCATTTCCAAGAAACTGTTGTAGTGATGCGGTGTTAGACCAAACCTGTCCTCCGGCCCTTCCATCTATTAACACACTTATCTTAAAGCCTTTGTATGAAAATGAAGTGCCAATGCTGCCTAACCAATCCGGTTGATTATTACCCAATATTTGGGCTTTAGGAGTTGGTAAGGGTAGCCCACTTGAACTGTCGACTACAACATGGCCGTGACCGTCGGTTTGAGCTGCAGTTCCGTAAAATGCACCGTAAGGTTGACCAGCTTGAGCAACAACTGATATACTAGAAGAACCGCCCAAAACTATCTGGGTAGCATTATCGGCAACTTTTACAACCCTGCTGTAATTTTTGGTGAAGGTGCCGTATATCTCCCATTTAAATCCTGACTTAGTACTTACCGGTATAATGTTAAAGCCCAACTCTACGCCTTTGTTAGTTAAAATACCAGCATTAACTACCTGGGCCGAATATCCGGTACTAGGTGCAACAGGAATTACCAATATTTCATTAACGGTACGCTTATCGTAATATGTAAAATTCAAGCTCAATCTCTCCTTCAAAAATGCTAAATCAAAACCGGCCTCCCATGTTGTTGAAATTTCGGGCTTCAAATCTGGGTTTGCAAGGGTGGTGCTATATGTATAGCCCGGAATATTTGAAGCGACACCGTTGTAATATGGAGATTTTACGTCCGTATTGTTAAATAGGTCGTTTACATCACCTAATGTAAAGTAATTTCTTAATTGATAAGGTGCGGCATCTTTACCAATTTGAGCAATACTTGCACGTAGTTTAGCATAAGAAAGAATCATTGGATTAACCTTCTTCTTAAACACATCGGTAAGTATAAATGAAGAGCTGATACCGGGATAGAAGTAAGAGCGATGGTCAACAGGTAAGGTAGATGACCAGTCGTTACGCGCATTTATATCAACAAAGAAAAAGTTTTTATAGCCTATATCTATTTCTCCGTATGCACCAATAATACGGTTGGTGAAAGTTTGATCTACAGTAGTTGGCCGGTCTTTAGAATTACTAATTGTATATAAATCAGGTATATTCAAACCTGCTGTTTCATTATAAGTATTTCGTAAGGTATTGCTATAAATACTATTACCGAGTAAAACACTAAAGGTAACATCATGCTTGAACTCTGTAGAAAAGCGAGCCATGACATCATTATTAATTGTATTAACTCTATAAATATCCTGATCGAATTTGCCGATGTATTCAATAGGAAAAATATCAGGAGCTGCCTGGTAATTTGAAGATAAATAGCCTATGCTGTTATAGTTATATTTTAAAAAGCTTTGTTCACGTGTATCAGTATAAATGTCTGAGCCAAACCTATTGGTAAGGGTAAGCCATTTTACAGGTTTATAATCAACAGTTACATTGGTTAAAAACCGGTCTACATTGCCAGTTGTTTTTTCGTTAGCTAAAACCCAGTATGGATTGGGATAATAATGGTCGAAATATGTACCCGGTTGATTGTAAGGACTGCTTAAATCCCTTGATTCTGAAATAGGAATATCGCGTGGGGTATTTAATAATACATTGTATATACCCTGATTGCCTTGAGCATTTAGTGGAAGAGAACTGTTTGTTTTTGTATAATTAAAATTACCGGTTACCGATAGGTTATCAGAAAACTCGTGCGTAACATTAAGTCTTATCGAGTTTCTGTTGTATCCGGTTGTAGGGACAATTCCATCGTATTTTACATTATTAAATGAACCGTAAAAAGTAGTGCCTTTGTCGCCACCAGAAATGGAAATATTATTATTATAAGTAGCGCCCACATTAAAAAACGAACTGATGTTATCGGGAATTGCTGAATAAGGTTTTACTCTTATAACCCCGTTAACCGGTACGCCCCATGGTTGTAAAGAGCCATTAAATTTTGGCCCCCAGCTCCAGTTTTGTGCTGCGTCATAAAACGGATTGCCGTTGTTGTCTTCGGTTCCCTGCCCAAATTCGTTTTGCATGGTTGGTATTTTTAAAGGCGTTTCGGCACTAATATTTGTGCTTAACGAAACTTTAAATTTCCTGCCCGATTTAACAACGTCTTTACCCGATTTTGTGGTGTATAGAATAACACCATTTGCGCCGCGCTGCCCATAAAGAGCCACCGCTGCTGCGCCTTTTAATACCGTTACTGATTCAATGTCCTCGGGGTTAATATCATTCCCACGGTTTCCTGCATCGTATTGATTGTTCATAGCATCGGCATTGGTGCTAATACCATCCGGAAATCCGAAATCGGAGTTGTCAATGGGCACCCCGTCCACTACTATTAGTGCATTGTTATTGCCGGTAAGCGATGACCCGCCGCGCAATACAACTCTTGTTGACCCGCCCGGTGCACCAGAGGCATTGTTTATTTGCGCACCAGCTACTTTACCCTGTAATGCTTCGAGAGCGTTGCTGGGTGAGGCATTATTTAAATCATCGGTATTAATTGTTGTGGTTGAGTAACCCAAACTTCTTTTCTCTCTTTTTAATGCTTGTGCTGTAACAACAACTTCTTCTAAATGCAAAGCATCTTCCTCAAGCGCTGCGTTTAAGTTTCCGCTGGCAAGAGAAATTTCATAAGTCTTAAACCCAATGTATTTTACTACAAGGGTAGTAGAACCCGGTGGTACAGCCAGGGAATATTTGCCATCAACATCGGTAACTGTGCCAACTGATGTTCCTTTGACTGACACAGAAGCGCCTATGACAGGCTCACCCTTTTTGTCTTTTACTGTGCCTTGCAGTACGTTTGTGGTTTGCGCATTACTACCCGGTGCATTATTAGTGGGTACCCCATTAACCTGTGCATTGAGATAAGTAAATGTGGAAACCATTACTAATGCAAGAACAGCATTGAGTAACATTCTTTTCATAGAAGTTAGATTTGGTTAAGAAATAGGTTATCGCACTTGCAAGGTAAAACAGTTTTCAGACATATTAGATCTATTAACAAATAAATTGTTGACAAATAGGTGGTTTTAAATGAAGGATGATAGTATTCGTTTTTTACTATCCTAAACGGTTTTATTTTTTGGCATGTAATTTGATGGGTGATAATATTTTTTATTTTTCAAAAATCAATTATCTGTAAATCATGAACTTATGAAATAGTTTTGTTTTGTATATAATTCCATTAAATCTTTGATTGATTGGTATTTGTGTAAAAGAATTTACTTCTTGTTAATTTATTAGGGTAGAATAATATGTGCATAATTATAAAGAGCGCGAGTAACTACGTATCGGTTCTGAATATATTATAAGAAGAGAAGTAATAGATATCTTCCAACACAAGTTATAGCTAACTCAATTCGGTTATTATCAAAAAAACAATTTTTATCTCTAATGAATAAATATTATTTTTGTAGTATTGATTTAATTATTAACCGATAAGCGCAATTACCGTGCAAATAAGAAAAGTAAGCGCCAGATATGGTTGACAATGGTTGACACTTTTAAAGCTATAAATATTGATTATCAATGGTTCCGTTTTTAAGGTGTCAACTGTCAACCATGTTTCTGATATGGTTTCTAACTTTAATAAACCTTTGGGACGAATGGATTTTTTAAGGCGTAATCAAAATCTTTTTTGCATGTTTGCCGAAGTAATGAAACCAATTTTTAGATGAAAAAAATTCTTGTAGCTAACCGAGGGGAAATTGCTTTGCGGGTAATGAAAAGTGCCAAAGAGATGGGCATTAAAACTGTTGCAGTATTTTCAGAAGCTGATCGGAATAGCCCGCATGTGAGATATGCTGATGAGGCAGTTTGTATTGGGCCGGCATCATCAAAAGAATCGTATTTAAGGAGAGATAAAATTGTTGAAGTAGCGAAAATGCTAGGTGTTGAGGGTATACATCCCGGCTATGGTTTTTTGAGTGAGAATGCTGTTTTTGCAAAGTTGGTTGAAGAAAACGGCATTACTTTTATAGGGCCCACCCCTGAAGCGATTGAAGTAATGGGTAGTAAGCTTGCGGCGAAAGAAGCTGCAAAGAAGTTTGACATACCGATGGTACCGGGGAGTGAGGGAGCTATTACCGATATACCAGAAGCCAAGTTATTAGCTGATAAAATTGGTTATCCTATTCTTATAAAGGCATCGGCAGGTGGTGGTGGTAAAGGCATGCGTGTAGTAAATGCTGCTGCTGAATTTGAAGAGCAAATGCAGCGGGCGCAAAGCGAAGCATTGAGCGCATTTGGAGATGGAAGTGTTTTTATTGAAAAATATGTGGGTTCGCCAAAGCATATTGAAGTACAGGTATTAGGAGATAATTATGGCAACATTGTTTATTTATTTGAAAGGGAATGCTCCATTCAACGCAGGCATCAAAAAGTAATTGAAGAGGCACCAAGTTCATGTTTAACACCAGAAAAGCGCAAGGCAATTGGAGAAGCAGCGGTAAAGGTTGCCCAATCGTGCGCTTATATTGGTGCTGGTACCGTTGAGTTTTTGGTTGATGAAGCTTTGAATTTTTATTTTTTGGAAATGAATACCCGCTTGCAGGTTGAGCACCCGGTAACTGAAATGATAACCGGTATAGACCTTGTAAAAGAGCAAATAAAAGTAGCAAGAGGAGAGAAGCTGAGCTTTACACAGGATGATTTGGTAATGCGTGGCCACGCTATTGAGTTGCGCGTTTATGCTGAAGACCCTATGAATAATTTTTTGCCTGATATTGGTAGATTAGAACAATACAAGAAACCGGAAGGCCCTGGAGTGAGAGTTGATGATGGCTATGAAGAAGGAATGGATATTCCTATTTATTACGATCCTATGCTAGCTAAACTAGTAGCTTACGGTAAAGACAGGGGAGAAGCTATAGAAAGACTGGTGCGTGCCATTGACGATTATAAAATTGTAGGTGTAAAAAACACACTCCGTTTCGGGAAATTTGTTTTGCGCCATCCCGATTTCATTTCGGGCCAATTTGATACCAATTTTGTGGCTAAGAATTACAAGCCTGAATATTTGAAAGTTGAGCAAGATGATGAAATGGAAATTGCCGCTCTTATTTCATCGCATATATATGAAGGTAAAAAAAGTACCCCAAATGGTGTAGCTACCAAAGCAGCTGCCGGTAAAAGTAATTGGGTGAAAAATCGTAGTTCTTATCGCTAATATTAAGGTGCGCAGCCAATAACAATTGGGCTTGTTTGTATTCTATTACTAAAATGCCCTGCCAAATCGCGAATAACGATGGTGAATGTAAGGGTATCTAAGCTATTAAAACAATTGGCATCGCACTGAATACATTTTGTGTTATCTACAAGTTTATGCACTTCCATAGTGCCTGATATGTCTTTGTATTTTCCAGCAGGCCTCAGGTCTGGCGATTGAAGGCCTGAAACACAATAATTGGGCTCTCTATTTTCTATTAAAAATATATTAAACTGACTTAGGAAAAAACAGGAGGTGTCGTTATTGCAACAGTGGGTATTTGTATCGGGTGGTAAGGAACTTGGGCCAATATCGCCATCGCCATCAGTAAATGAAAAGCTGATAATGGCGGTATCGCCACTTCGCACATAAGGAGATGCTGAAATAAATTCGACATGTGGAATAATAGAATAGCTGGGCGCCTTAACACAGGAGTATAGTGTACAACTAATAACCGCACCCAGAAAAATCAGATTTCTCATCGCTTCAAATAAACTGAAATTTCGATGATTTATTGCAATTTTACAGGCAAAATTAACACCCCTTGTTATCATTAAACAGTAAAATTTTTTCGGTTACCGATTCTACATTTGAAGAGTTTGCGCTTGAAGTTTTCAAATACCAATTTGAAAACGTTGATATATACCGCGCCTTTTGTCAATCATTAAAAAGAAGCCCTGCAACCGTTAAGGGCGTTACTGATATTCCATTTTTGCCAATTGAGTTTTTTAAAAGCCATAAAATTATTGCATCAAACTGTGTAGAACAAAAGGTGTTTGAAAGCAGCGGAACTACCGGTGTGATACCTTCGCGACATTATGTTGCCGATGTTTCGTTATATGAGCAAAGCTTCATTTTAGGGTTCGAGAAATTTTATGGAGATCCTACAGAATATGTTTTTCTTGCTTTGCTGCCTTCATACATAGAGAGGGGTAATTCATCGCTTACCTATATGGCTGATAAATTGATTGGCCTTTCGGGTAAACAGGAGAGTGGATTCTTTTTAAATGATTTTGAAAGGCTCCACAGTGTTTTGCTGGCATTGAAAGAGCGAAAGCAAAAAACTATTCTGTTAGGTGTAAGTTTTGCTTTGCTAGATTTTTCTGAAATGTATCAAATAGATTTTCCGGAATTGATTGTTATGGAAACCGGAGGTATGAAAGGAAGGAGAGAAGAACTAACTCGTGAGGAAGTACATTATATATTAAAAGGTGGATTCGGTGTTACTAAAATACATTCGGAATTTGGTATGACTGAACTATTAAGCCAGGCTTATTCGAAGGGAAATGGCGTTTTTGATGCTCCGCCGTGGATGAAAATTCTTACCAGAGATGTGTATGACCCTATGAGAATTGGTGGTTTTGACACTGTGGGAGCTGTGAATTTGATAGATTTTGCCAACCTTTTTTCCTGTTCTTTCATAGCCACAAGTGATTTGGGCAGGGTAACTAAAGACGGAAATTTTGAAGTTTTGGGTAGGGTAGATAATGCAGAGTTGAGAGGGTGTAATCTTATGGTGATGGAATAACGCAAGCCAGGCGCATTAATACAAATTGCATAAATTTATCTTGTATTTCCTGCTTTATATCAACTAGTTATAGTGTTTTATTTAAGTCTAGTTCAACAAATCCAGTATATATTAAGAAATCATTGCGTGGGTATAAGTATACTTCTGCAGGTAGTTTAAAATATGCACAAAAATGCTATGTGTAAGTGAAAATGTGAGTTTTTAGAGGACACCTATAATCTTTTTGTTTCTATAAACAAACAAATTTTAGCAATGAAATGTGCATAACATATTTCAACAAACATTCAGATTTAATAATTTTGATTACTATCTTTCGCTCATTAAAAACCAAAATTATTATGGCAACTAAAAAAGCAACAGCTAAAAAAGCAACAGCAAAAAAGGCACCAGCTAAAAAAGCCGCGAAGCCTGCAACAAAAAGAAAACCTAACGCAGCCTTCATGAAACCGATGAACATCGGCGCTGCATTACAGCCTATCGTAGGCAGCAAACCTCTTCCACGTACTGAGGTAACCAAGAAAGTTTGGGAATACATTAAGAAGAACAAACTTCAAGATGCAAAAGAAAGACGTAACATTAATGGTGATGCTAATCTTCAAAAAGTTTTCGGTGGCAAAAAAACCGTAAGCATGTTTGAAATGGCTAAGCACATCAACAACAATCTTTCTTAGTAGTTTTCAGCAAAAAGGATTAAACCTTTTTATTATAAAAATTGCCCCGCTAGTTTTAGTGGGGCAATTTTTTTTAAGCATTATTTCCTCAGATGTTTATGGTTACATTGGAATAATTGCAATTAATTATTTGGATAGACTTTTCAGTTTTGCGATGGTTGCATTTTTATCAATGCGGGCATCTTTGTTACTCTGTATCGTGTAATCAGTTATCTCAGCTTTAATTGCATAATCAAGTGCTGTCATTCCTGTTGCATCTTTTTTTGAAGCATCAGCACCTTTAGCAAGTAAGTGTTCAACTACATCTACTTTAGCATTTTGGGCGGCAAGCATTAACGCAGTGGCGCCATTCGCTGACGCTATATTTACATCAGCACCACTTTTAGTTAGTAAAGTTGTAGCCGTTATGCCGCCATAATATGCACAGGCTACCATTAAAGGCGTACGTCCTTTTGCCGATCTGGGTTCATCGGGTTTTGCTCCATTGGTGAGCAAAAGTTTTATCATAGGAATATCGTTCCACCTACACGCAACCATAAGCGGGCTGCTACCATTTTCGTCTAGCTTGTTTGGGTCAGATCCTGATTTTATAAGTTTTAAAGCCAGAGTGGTATCGTTTTTGTTTACTGCTTCTATAAGTGTTTGCGACTTAGCTGCAAAGGGCACAAACAGGATAAGAATAATAAGGGCTATTAATGAACAATCTTTTATCATAGTTTATAATTTAATCAAATATATCTCAATTACTTTAAAAATGACATTAGCCAATTTATCAATGATAATTTAGCCGCCGAAATTTTAACTTAGCCAAAATCATTCAATCTCTTTTATGCTTTCGTTTTGGGAAAAACAGTCGCTAATAAATTACGACATTATAATTATTGGTAGTGGTATTGTGGGGCTTTCAACTGCAATTTCTATAAAAGAAAAATCGCCTGGAAAAAGGGTGATGGTTCTTGAACGCGCTGTTTTGCCAACCGGTGCAAGTACTAAAAATGCAGGTTTTGCGTGTATTGGCAGCCTTACCGAAATTCTTGATGATTTAAAGGTAATGAGTGCGGAAGAAGTATTGCAACTGGTAGCCTTACGCCTAAGCGGGTTGAGAAAACTAAAAGCCCGACTAGGTGAGAGCAATATTGAATATGCAGAAAATGGCAGTTGGGAACTAATAAGAAATGAGCAAAGCGAATTGGCAGCGCTAAATAGCCTAGATGATATTAACGAAAAACTTAAACCGGTGGTGGGTGGAAAAGCTTTTGAGTGTTATCCCTACAAAGCCAAAAAAGCTGAGTTCGGGTTTAATGATAGATATGTAGAATATGTGGTGAAAAATAATTACGAGGGGGAATTGAATACCGGTAAGATGATGCGCTGCCTAATTGATTTGTGTTTGGCAAAAGGTGTTGAAATAAAAACCGGTTGCAATGTTGTGAAGATAGACGAAAATGAAACCGGCGTAAGTATAATTGTTAGCAATTCATTTTCGGAAACAGAAATAGTGTTTAGGGCAACGCAAGCGGGTATTTGTACTAACGCGTTTACAGGTAGTTTATATCCTGACCTTGATATACAACCGGGTCGCGGACAGGTACTGGTAACAAAACCTATTTCAAATGTTACTTTTAAGGGCATTTATCATTTTAATAAAGGATTCTATTATTTTAGAAGACTTGGTGATAGGGTATTATTCGGTGGGGGTAGAAATCTGGATATTGAAACAGAACGGACTACAGATTTTTCGGCCAATGAAAAGATAAGGAAAGACCTGCTTGATAAACTGGCCGATATGATTCTACCGGGCCAGGCTTTTGACGTGGAAGATTGGTGGACAGGGATAATGGCATTTGGGGCAACTAAAAAGCCAATTCTGAAACGACAATCGAAAAGCATAAGCCTTGGGGTAAGAATGGGCGGTATGGGGGTAGCTATTGGCAGTGAAATAGGAGAGCAGCTGGCTGAAATGATACTAAATGGCCTTAGATAGTACAGAAAGGCCATTTTTGGTTTAAATTATTTTAACAGCCTTGCTTGACTATCACAAAAAAAAATATTACTTTCAGTATGGAATTTAAAGACACATATCATCTAATACTTGATTGTTTAACAAAAAAACATTTACAGTTATGAAAAACTATTCACTTACATTATTTGCAGTTTTTATGATTGCAGCAAATGCAATTTTTGCCGAAGAGCCAATTGTTAAACCTCAAATACTAAATACCACACAAGCTGCCAAGCTTGATTTGAACGGTAAGTGGAGTGGTAAGCGGAACCAATATTCATGGGATAAGAAAACTTTTATTGAGTCTTTTCAATACGAATTTGATTTAAAACAAGAAGGCAACATTGTTACCGGCACTTCTACTATTATGAATAGTAATGGTGAGTATGCCGATATGCAACTGGAAGGTGTTGTTATAGGCAACAAACTACATTTCAGAGAATATGAAGTGAAAGGCGCAATTCGCCCAGATGGTAAAGTATGGTGCTTTAAAAGCGGTGAACTTAATTTTGCAAAAGTTGGTGACGATATTAAACTTGTGGGCTCAACACCTAGCTTTATGGAAGTATACAACTATCCATGCTCTGGTGGTGAAACTGACCTTAAAAAGGTTGACAACAGCACTAACCTTTCGGTTTTAGTAGAAACCACTCCATCAGGCGAAGCTAAAGTGGAAAGCACTTTAAATCTTAATGCATACCCCAATCCATTTGTTGATAATGCTAATATTAGCTATAATCTTACCGGAGAGAATTCAAGGGTGAAACTTGAGGTATATGATATATCAGGTAAATTTGTTGCTAGCCTTTTTGAAGGAACACAAAATGCAGGCAACTACACCTATAATTTCAATAGCAAAAATTTTAGCTCAAACAGCGGAATTTATATTGCGAAAATGACTATAAACGATGCTGTTTACAGCCAGCAAATGGTGCAAACCAGATAAAAAGTTTAAACTTAATTGACATAATTAAAAGTCCCTGCTACTAGCAGGGACTTTTTTATTTTTACCCGATGACAAAAAAGGAAAGGGTAGATTTTATTATAGCTAAATTGGAGGAGTTGTACCCGGCTCCCGAAATTCCGCTAAACCATAAAGATGCCTATACCATGTTGATTTCAGTTTTGCTTTCGGCACAATGCACTGATAAAAGAGTTAACCTTACCACACCCCATCTTTTTAAACTGGCGGATACACCGCAGAAAATGGTGAAGTTAAGTATTAAGCAAATTGAAGATATTGTAAGACCCTGTGGTTTAGCTCCGGCAAAATCAAAGGCTATACATGGCCTTTCGGAAATATTACTTGAAAAGCATAAGGGCAAAGTGCCCGATACTTTTGAGGAATTGGAACATTTACCCGGTGTGGGCCATAAAACAGCCTCGGTTATTATGACGCAGATATTTGGCAAGCCGGCATTTCCGGTAGATACCCATATTCATAGATTAATGCACCGGTGGAAGTTAAGTAACGGTAAAAGTGTTGAACAAACTGAAAAAGATGCCAAGCACCTTTTTCCTGAAAAGCTTTGGAACAAACTTCATTTACAGATTATTTATTTTGGCAGAGAATATTGTCCTGCACGCGGACATATAGAAGAAAATTGCCCTATTTGCAGTAAAATATAATTGAAATTGGCTGATCAAAATCCAGAAAAAAGTATTTTTCGCCTTCAACTTATTGCGGTTGTTATAGGGTTGTTATTGCTTTTGGCCAAATTCGGCGCTTATTTATTTACGCATTCAAATACCGTACTTACCGACGCACTTGAATCAATTATTAACGTTGTAGCCGGTAGCTTTGCTTTGTATAGTTTATACATTTCATCTAAGCCTAAAGATTACGACCACCCTTACGGACATGGGAAAGTTGAGTTTATATCGGCTGGTTTTGAGGGCGTGCTGATAACACTTTCCGGTATTTTGATTATTGGTAAATCCATTATTTCATTATTCCATCACAAACCGCTTGAACACCTTGATGTCGGTATTATAGTTGTTTTAGTTTCAGGCATCGTTAATTTAATATTGGGTGTAATGCTTGAAAAAGCTGGCGATAAGCACCAATCGTTAATTATGAAAGCCGATGGGCAGCATCTTAAATCAGATGCCTATTCTTCTGCAGGAATTTTTGTAGGCCTGTTATTGATTGTTTTTACCCACTGGGAACCTTTAGATAATATAGTAGCTATCATCTTTAGCTTTGTAATTATGTATACCGGTATTAAGCTTATTCGTAAATCAGTGGCGGGTATTATGGATGAGGCTGATGAGAATTTGATGAAATCAATAGTTTCTCATTTAAGCTTGCATAGGAAAGCTGCATGGATAGATATTCATAATCTTCGTGTAATTCAGTATGGTAATAAGCTGCATGTTGATTGCCATGTAACATTGCCTTGGTATTTTACTTTAGAAGAAGCGCACAAAGAAATTGAAGAAATTGCAGCGATTATAAATTCTGAGTTTTCAGTACAGGTTGAGTTTTTTATTCATGGCGACCCATGTATTAAACAGTCGTGTAAAATATGTATGATAAGTGACTGCAAAGTGCGGCAGGAAGCATTTGAGCAAAAGGTAGAGTGGAACATTGACAATGTAAGGTTGAATAAGAAGCATGGTTTATAAAAAAGTATAGAGCCAAGAAAAGTAGATTAAAAAATGAAAAAGAATGTTGCACAAAACCCATGGCAAAAAATATCAAGTGAGGTGAAGTATGAGAACCCATGGATTAAGATTGTTGAAGATAAGGTGAAAAATCCTGCCGGAAATGATGGAATATATGGCGTGGTTCATTTTAAAACAAATGCAATAGCTATTATTCCGCTTGATGAAGAAAATAATACTTGGATAGTGGGTCAGTATCGCTATCCGTTGGACAGTTACGAATGGGAGGTAATTGAAGGCGGTTGTCCCGAAGGTACTCCACCCCTTGAAACTGCCCGCCGTGAATTGATTGAAGAAGCCGGCCTAACTGCCGAACATTTTGAATTGATATTGGAGATGCAGCTTTCTAATTCAACTACCGATGAAGTTTCATATACCTATATCGCACGAGGGCTTAATTATGTTGGAGAGCAGCCTGAAGAAGATGAAAGGTTGACTATCAGGAAACTTCCTTTTAAGGAATTGTACGAAATGGCATTGCGAGGAGAGATACGCGATGGGCTTTCAGTGGCAAGTATTTTGAAGGCTAAAGTGATATTGGAAGCTGATGCAAAGAAATAGGATGGAAGCCATGCTTAATAGCAGAACTGGGGTACTTGATGGTTATAAACATTGAATTCAATCAATTAACATATGAGGTAGCAAAGTTGGAGATTTATTTGTAATTTTAAATATTACGTATATTTGAAAAACAAATCCCCCGATGAAACTTTCTTTACTTGCCATATTGTTTTTTTTCTGTTCGTTTGTGCATGCCTCTGCCGATGATTCATTAACTAGTAAGAAAAAAGTTTATGAGCAGGATTTGTTCATTAATACCACGTTTTTTATAAAACAAATTGTAAGTCTTAGTAATAGTAATATAGCTATTAGCCCTTATATAGTGGGATATAAATGTTTCTTCACAAAGCATCACGGCATAAGAGTTTCAGTAGGTGGAAGTTTAAACCATTCTAAACAATTTCCTGATTCAACATTTGTAACTATTACAAGCACAGGCACTCTCAACTCTCGCGTAGGTTATGAATACCGCTGTAAAATGGGCAAGCTATGGAGCTTTTTTACAGGTATTGATGTTTTATTTGACTACAGTTATAATAATGTAAAAGTTAATTCTACCGATGATTTGGTAACCACTAATAGTAACACTTGGGATATTGGTGGTGGCCCTATTGCTGGTATTCAGCTTAATATAGGTAAAAGGGTTGCCCTATTTACTGAGACTGCTTTTTATTATACCTATGGCAGGGCGAACGAAAAAGTTACTTCGGTTAGTTTTCCTGAGTTAAATAATAACAAAGCTGTTGCCATTAATCAAAGCGGGCAATTTTTATTGCCAACTTCCGTTTATTTTGTTTTTAAATTTTAAAAGGTTACATATGAAGAAGTATCCAGTTGTTTTATTATCGGGAATTGCTGTGGCTGCTTTAATCTTCAATTCCTGTAATAAGCAAACGGCACTAAAGCCATTAACGCCTAACCTGCCCTCTCAAAAATATGACTACGAGTCTGTTATGAGTAATTCGGTTTTGCAGGCTTCTGGTAGCAATGTTCCGTTTAATAATATGGTTAGCAATGCTGGTGCTACTTTGGGCAGAGTGCTTTTTTATGATCCGCGGCTTTCAATAAATAACTCTGTATCATGTGGTAATTGCCATAAGCAGCAGTATGGTTTTGCCGATAATACTGCACTGAGTATTGGTTACAAAGGCCAAAAAGGTACACGCAATGCATTAGCGCTTATTAACTCTTCTACTAAAGCAAGTTTTTTCTGGGATGGGAGAGCGTCAACACTAGAAGAGCAGGCGCTTATGCCGGTTGTTAACCATGCTGAAATGGGGATGGAAAGATTAGATGTGTTGACAAAAAAACTAGCCGTAATAAGTTATTACCCACAATTATTTGAAGATGCATTTGGCAGTGCAGAAATAACTGAGCAAGAAATTTCTTATGCAATTGCACAGTTTGTGCGTTCAATAGTAAGCACAAATAGCAAGTTCGATGTAAACTCTCAAAATTTTACACCTCAGGAGCGCAGAGGTATGGAGTTATTTATAGATAAATTTCAATGCGCTAATTGCCATAGAGGCGAAAACTTTGGCGGAGCACCATTGGCTGATACTTATTTTAATGAAGGAGCACCTTCGGGAGTTAGCATTCAAAATATTTCGAATATTGGTTTGGATGTTCAATATGCCGATCGTGGCGTGGGCTCATTGCTTAACAACTCTAAGTTAAATGGCGATTTCGTAATACCTTCTCTGCGCAATGTTGCGCTTACTGCACCATATATGCATGACGGCCGTTTTGCAACCCTTGAGGAAGCTGTAGACCATTACAGCACTGGCATTTTGCCAAATGCTAATCTTGATCCGTTCTTGTTACAACCAAATTTCTTCTTTAATCCATCTCTTCCTGCGCAGCCGGTAAAAATGAATATGACTGATGAAGAAAAGCAATCGCTGGTAGCTTTTTTGCAAACACTTACTGATAATACATTAGCTACAAATCCAAAGTATTCTAATCCATTTAAATAAGCTTTATGCCCGGTAAAAAGTTTCTTGCTTTTGTGATTTCAGTGGCAGTTATTTTTTTTATTCAATCCTGTAAACCCGGATGTCCTGATAAAGCTGCTTTTAATTATTCTCCTTCTGCTAAGGAGAATGATGGAAGCTGTTTGTACTGCGATAGCACGATGGTTGTTGCCCAAACAAATTACAGTTCAATTGAAGATAGAAATTCGCAAAGCCAGTATGAGTATCAATATGTAATGCGGGCACAGCTTTCTATTGTAATGCAGCAATTAAGCGGAAATGGTTGCAGGCAATTGGGCTACAATAACACTTTTAATGGTAACTTTTGCACCAACTATTCTAACTATTTGCAGTTGATAAATTTTACGTCTAAGAATATTACTTTCTCGGGGCAGGTATTTGTTGAATATAGTAGCAAAACATTAACTTATACGTTTAACTCAGCAGTGGTTCCGGCTTACGATACTTTGAAGGTAGGTAATATTGGAAATGTATGCGACCCGAGCACCTTTCCATTTGCTCAAATAAGTATTCCTAATAGCTATACAATTCAATATAATTAGGGTTAGCTATTGGCTAATGTTGAATTGAGTATCTCAAAAAGGAATAAATTTTAAGGTAATAATCGTTTATTGATTGACCCTAAAAAAGGCCCATCCGTTTTTTCGATATAACTCGGTAAGCTTAGGGCTTGCTGAAAGAAGTTCGTTTACCTTTGTGATTTTAGTTACTATATATTTAGTTTTTACCGAGTCTGAAGATGAAGGAATTTGCTTGGCTGCATAGAAATAATGAGCATAGCTTTTAAAACCTGCTGTTTCAACAATACAGTTTTCATCCTTTTTTGATGCAAGAAATTCTATCAAGGATGCTTGGGAATATTTTTCAACCCTGGGCACAATAAATATCATAACGGTATTAATAAATAATGCGCTGCTAATGATAATAAGATATATACCCCATTTTATGTTTTTCATTTGAACCATCAAAATTCCAATCATCATAAGCACTATATAGCCAACACCGAAGCGTATATCATTTGCACTCCAATACACCTGGGCATTGAGGCATTCTTTTGCAAAATCATCTTTTATATGCAACATGGCGAATAAGTTTGGATGCTGCATGACAAATATGCCACCGGTTAGCGCTGTAACTATAATAAGCCCAAGGGAGAATAAAGGAACAGTTTGCCTCCAGGTCCAGCGCATTTTATTGTCGAAAAGATAATTTAGGTAATAAGCAGCAAGGAAAGTGATTGGAAAATAGCAAAGGGAAGAATAGTGAACAATTTTTGTTCTTACAATTGAAAAAACGATTAGTACAACATATAGCAAATACAGCATCCACTTTTTAAATGCTAATTGTTCACTGTCATCTAAATTATTTTTTCGGAATGAATCAACTATCAATGCTGATGCAGGAAATACCCCAAACAGCAATATGAGGAAGTGATAATAGAATGGTCCCCCGTGTCCGGCGTCCTCAGTACTTAGCAGGCGGAATTGATATTTTATAAATTCGGCAATGAAGGTAAACCCGCTGTGCCGGTACTCCACACTTAACCACGCAATTACTATTGCAAAAATAATGGCCCACCAGCTTAGCATCTCGCCTATTTCAATTTTTAGTTTGCCTCTATTAATAATTAAATAAGTTACTGCCGTAAATACTATTAAAATAATTGCTACCGGGCCCTTAGTAAGCGTTGCCAGGCCGATAAAAAAGGCTGACAGAAATATGTTCCACCGCCTGCCACGCCTGCGTGATTTTGCATTTTCAAATTCATTGAATATGGTCAACTTGTACATGAAAAATATGCCTAGAAAAATACAAAGGTTAAAAACCGGATCAATGATGCCTGACTTGAAATATATGTGTGGCAAAATAGAACAAGCAAATAAGAGCGCCCATAAAATTCCTAATTGCGATTTAAAAACATTTCTGCCAACGTTAAAAACAACCAACATGGTTATTACGCCACAGATTGCGTTGGGCAGGCGGGCAGCAAATTCGTTAACCCCCAAATAATTCATTGAAATTGCCTGTAGCCAAATAAACAGTGGGGGTTTTTCGTAAAAGGGCTGAAAGTTAATTTGAACCATTCGGTAGGAATGGGTGAGTAGCATCTCGCGTGCACTTTCGGCAAAATTAATTTCATCCCAATCGAACAGATGTACTTTGCCAAGGAATGGAATGAATAATAATGCACCTATTATTATAAGAAGCAGTTGTGTTGGAAATTGATGAATCTTTTTCAACAACCTTTCAATCATTTTAGCAGCACTTTATCTTTCCAAGTAATGTTTTGGTAGTATTTTGACTGCACGAAGGTTAAGTAAAAACCGGTAGTAACAAGCATGCCGATTAGGGAGCCGAAATAAACATCGCGAAAAAAGTGCTGAAGCAAGTATACCCTTGAAACAGCTACAAGTAGCGCCATTATAAAAAATATAATGTTCCACATTTTATTTTTCATAAGAATGCTGAGCATAAAAAATAAAGCAAAAGCTGCAGCAGCATGGCCAGATGGAAAGCTTTCCTTAGTTAAAGGTTCAACACCATGCACAAAATTTAACTGTACATGTTTAGCTTCAAAAAACACAGCCGGACGTATTTGCGAAGCAAAAATGAATTTTTTAAGTATAGAGTTTGTTACTAATGCCAGTCCTGCATTAACGGTTAATATCAGTCCCGTTCCATATCCAAACCGAATGGCTATGGCCAGAATGAGAACTAGCATAGGAAGTTCAGCTATTTGAGTTATTCTTTTGAAAAACTCATCAAAAAAAGGAGTGTGTAATGAGTTGAAATAGAGAATTTCATTACCGCGTTCCATATTAAAGAAAATAAAGCCGCCTGCGATGAAAAATACCAGGTATAACCCCAGGAATATTTTGCTTTGCTGAATTAGTTGTTTCAAAGTGATTGTGTTTTTGATGGGAAAATATAACGAATAATATTACGATAATAATCTGTGCTATACATTTTTGAATCGTTGGCAGCCTTTAATGTAAGGAAAAGACCAATAGGCAATAATACAAAGGTTGAAAGCCACATGCCACTAAAAGCGGTAAGAACATTATTTTGAGCCAGCTTTTCGCCTATTATGGAGGCTACATGGTAAATAATGAAAAAAACTACGCAATAAAATAAGGGCCACCCCAATCCCCCTTTACGGATAATTGAACCTAGCGGTGCGCCGATAAAGAATAATACCAAGCAAGCTATTGAAAGCGTAAATTTTCTGTATACCTCAATCATGTGTGTAACGTAGTCATGGTGTTTATAGTCCAACTGGCGTGCCGTAACATCTGTATAGTTCTTAATGTTCCTAGCGTTATTCATTGCTATTTCCATAATTTGCACCCGCTTGGGTTTTTCATAATCATTCAGTATGTCAACTATGTTTTTGAATGGTATGGGTGTAATATTAGAAGTGGTTTTTAAAGTATCAAAATTATATTTCTTCATATTAAAATATGGAACCTCATAAGTTAGCATTGTTTTCACAAGGTTCTTTTCTTCAATATGTATAGTATCAATTTCGCCAAAAAGCTGGTGCAAATTGAGCATTTGTTTCAAATCTTTAAAGAAATTTTCATCAGTCTTGCCCAATATAAATTGCGACAAGTCGAATCTTTTTTCCCAAGAGCCAAAAGATGTGCTTACCATTTCATAAGGATTTTCTTTTGTTTCATTCTGATCTTTTGCATCAACCTCTCTGTATTGTCTGCCGTTTTCGAGCCTTAGGGTAAGTGCCCTGGCATCATCATCTTGTGTCATGCTGCCTTTGGCTGCTGTAATCACATGGTCGTTGCCATGGCCACTGGTATGGTCGTATACCATGATGTTGTAAAGGGTATTGGTCTTATTATCTTTTTCAGCGGCTTTAATAAAATAGCCATCTAACCCGCTATAAAAAATACCGGGTTTAAGCGCTACCATTGGTTTTTGATGGCGTATATCATATAGCAGCGTACTAAATTTTAAATTAGCAAGCGGCAAAAGGTTATTTGAAAAGAAAAAGGCAAATAAACTGATACCGGTAACCACAATTATAAGCGGAAGCATAAAGCGCAAAAGGGAAACTCCTGCAGATTTTAAAGCAGTGAGTTCAAAGTGCTCGCCAAAAGCACCGTAAGTCATGATTGAGGATAGAAGAACTGCAAGAGGGAGTGCTAAAGGTACCAACCGGGCTGAGGCATAAGCAAGCAATTGAAACAATACCCAAAGGTCGAGCCCTTTGCCTACAAGGTCGTCAACGTAGGTCCATAAAAATTGCATTACCAGTACAAATTGAGCTATGCAAAATGTTAGGATGAATGGCCCTATGAAGCTTTTAATAACTAACCAGTCTAATTTTTTCATTGCTGACAGTCGGTAAATATACAAGAATCTGGGCTATTGATTAAGTAACTAATTAGGTAAAATGCCTTCTTAAACGTTGGATTAGAATGAAAATTTTCCTCCAATCATACCATTAATGCCATAGGTTTGATAATGATACCAAGGCGGGTACTTAATATTGGCAATATTGTTAAGGGAAATGAAGAAAGAAAGGTGCTTATTGAAAAGATATTCAACCGCCAGGTTAGCATCAATAGTACCGCTTAGTTTTTTTACTGTATTCTCCGGTAAAAGAGCATATGAAGAAGTAACACCATAAATATCTGCCGTTGCGCTGATTTTATTTTTCCAAATATACTTGGTGCGGAAGGTTAATGTAAAATTGGGGTCATGCCATGCGTAAAGATTGTTTTTAAGTTGATAGCCATTGTAATCGCCAATCACTAAAAATCTCAACCATTCGCGTACATTATAACCCGCCTCAAAATGAAAATTATAAATTAATGTATTTGAATCGTATACAACGTTGAAATGTTTCATATCCATTGAATCGTTAACGAACAGGGGCAGGTTGTTTATTTGATTTAAATGAAATGCAACGTTGTATGAGAAGTTTTGAACTGTTCCTTTTAATCCCACACCGAAATCGCCGGTAACTGAGTTTTTAATAGATACCGAATTTTGAATAAAATTATTGTTATAAGCATACGAACTCAGAGAGTTTTTCTGGTCGTAGCGCAGGTACGAAAGGTAGGCTATAAGTGCATGTTCATACAACCTTTTTTCAATATGCAGGTTGGTTACAAAGAATACTTTACTGCCATCAATTGTAAGCCCAAATTTGGCATGAGCTCTCCAATCGTCATTATTGAAGGCATAGCCAACCATAGGCGTAAATAGATTTCTTTGTAGAGTAGGTGAATCGCCTTTGGATTTTAATTCCGACACATCAAAATTAAAAGAGGCTGTTATAGTATGATATTCTGCAATTGTTTTTTGAAAGTTTGTGGTACCGGCCATATACCATTCATGAGCATGGCCAAAGGTTTCCTGGAAATAATCAAAGTTGAGAGTTTGGCCAAAGTCAATATTGGCCTTGTTTTTTTGAGCATTTTTCAGATATACAGAGGCATAGTAATTTCGTAATTGTTGGCGTACTTGTTTTTCGGAGTATAAACTATCGGTGCCGTAAAAATGGGTAAGATAATTGTGGAAAGTAAAATCAGCTCCTATCTCTAATTTTTCAGGGAAGAATTTTACATAAGCACCCGCAAGGTCATTGCTAAAACTTTGGTTTTTTACCTTGAAAGGTTGAGCCGATAAATGGTCGTAAGAAAATCCGAATTTCAGATTTTGCGTTTTGTTATCGTTATAAGCCAGCTGAATTAACGGCATTATCTGGCTTCCAAAACCCACCTTTATGAAAGATGAATTATAATGCTCCAGTTTTTCTTTACTAATAGAAAGCGGCCTTGCCGGGTTAGGTTCGAAAGAAACATCTTTAAAATCTTTTTGAGGAATTGAATAATCAAGTTTAGGTTTTGTTTCTTCAACTTCAGGTATATCGGGCTGTATATTTATTTTTTGTGCGTCCTGTATTGTGGCTTCGTATTCTTTAACCACAATTACTTCTTCATTACCAATACCATTTCCATTTTTTTGGGCAAAGCAATTCGTACTGATAAAACCTATCAGTAATGCAGCAATTATTTTTTTATAGCCTGCTTTCATTTTTTTAATGGTTTAATGAATCAATTTCCATTTGCAAAGTATCGCTTGGTGTTATTGGCATTATCTTCGACTTGTTCAATTCTTCAGTTCTTATTTTTTCGAGTTTTGTTCTGGCTTCATCCAATACGGCTTTATCGCCTTCGTAGTTACCTACGATACTTTCTAAAGTAGCCTTGGCTTGGAACGAATTGCCTTGTGCGAAATAATTATCGGCCATTAAAATAAATGTTTTCGCTATCCAGTATTCGTAACTCGAATACCTGTCTTTTATTACAAAGCAAGTATCCATTGAGTTTTTATATTGTTGTTGCTCGTGCAAAATTTTAGCCACCATATATTTAGCCTCAACAGCTTTTTCGCTTATCGGCAACTCTGTAACATGGTTGAATGCGCCGAGTGAAAAATCTTTATTGCCTTGTGAGTATAGCGATTTCCCTTTTTCGTAATATGCTTCCTGTCTGTCTTCATCTTTAGCTACTCCTGAATTTAGTAATTGGTCAGCATACTCAAGTATTTCTTCTTTGTTATCTAATTTTACTGCTGTGCGGAACAATCCTAGCATTGAGGTGTAAGTGTTTTGCGCTGTAGTGCTGGAGATATATAATTGCTTGTAAAATGCATTTGCTTTTGTGTAATCCTTCAGTTCGAAAAATGCGATGCCGGATGCCTTAAGTAAGGCTTTTTCGTAATACCTACCGTATTTGTTTTGTATAAGGGCTTCAAAGTCGACTAGGGCAGGAGAGAAGTCTTTAGTTTTTAAGTTACATTCGGCTTTATTCCAATGCGCATCATTATTGAAGATACCATTGGGGAATTTGCTAAGATAGATTTCATACAAAGACACTGCGCGGTTGCAATCATTGTTACTATATGCGTTATCGGCACTTTGGTAAGTAAGTGAATCTTGTTCAGAAGAGCTGATTTTTATATCGGAGTGATTTTTTACGAAATCGAAATATGAATCTGCCTTACCAATTTCCACATAAATTTCTTTCAGCGCATCAAGTGATTCTTTCGCTTCTTTAGATTTAGGAAATTTAGTTACAACACTTTTGTAATCTTCAATAGCTAATTCTTTTTTACCAAGGTTGTAATCTATAACTGCAGTTTTTACGTAACATTTTGGCAGCAGCGCGCTATTGGGGTATTTACTAATAATAGACTGATAAGCTGTTAGAGCAGCGGAATTATTGCCAATAGCGAGGTAAGTTTCACCTATTTCGTAATAAGCTTGGTCGGCATAAGTAGAACCGGGAAACTGACTGAGCAAATAGTTTAAAGCATCGATTTTGTCTTCGCTTTTATCTTGCAGGCCAAGAATAATTGCCTTTCTGTATTGCGCATAATCGGCACCGGCCCATTTGGCGGCTACAATTTTTTCGTAACCTTCAACTGCTTTTTTATAATTCTTGGTAACAAATTCACAATCGGCATAACGTGAATATAAATCGGGCATTAAAGTTTTCTTGCCTTTTGAATCATTTGTGTTTTCTGACTCAATTAGTGCCATGTTGAAATACATAGCTGCATCGGAATAGTTTTTCTTTTTAAAATAGCAGTAACCAATATTATAATTGGCTCTAAACTTTGATGCTTCACCTTTTTGTGCAAGTGCTTCTGTTGCTAACTGCGCGAATTGCTGATAATTTGGTAACGCATCGTCATAACTACCTCGGTTATATAAAATTTCAGCTTTAAGATATAATGCCAGTGCCTGTAAATCGATATTAAAAGGGTTTTTTAAAGATTTATCGCACAGAGAAAGGGCCTCATCGAATTTCTTGTCGTTATATAATTCAACCGCTCTGAAATAAGTTACTTTTTGGTAAGCCTGTTGAATTAATGGGCTATTGCTTTTCAGCGTTTCCATAATGTGATATGCACGGTCGTAATTTTTTGTTTGCACTAATGCAGCGGCAAGTAATTCGTTAGTTTCATCAGCATAACTTCCACTTGGATATTTTTGCAAGTAGGTTTCAAAGCTTTGAATGGCATCGGTGCTGTATCCTAACTCGAATGATAGTTTACCGTAATTGAAAAGTGCATTTTCTTTAATAGCCCCATCGTAATCTTTACTTGCAGCACTTTGAAAGGCGCTGCGTGCTTTATCTTTCTGGTTTAATTTTAAATAGCAATCGGCTAAAGCGTAGGTGGCGTTTTGGCCCAGTTGTTCATCCAGTAAATTTAGTTGCTTGAAATTATCAATTGCTTTAATGTAAGCACCGGTTTTATATTGGCAGTAGGCAAGTTGGTATATGTTATCTTTAGTTGTTTTATTTGATTTTGCCATGTAGGTTTCAAGCAATGGCAGCGCTTTCTCGTATTCGCTTTGCTGAAAGTATGCCTGGCCAAGTAACAGCTTCATATCATCTTTATAAAGCACATCGTTTCTTTCAATGTTTTTATTGATGTATGGAATCAGCTGTTCGTAATCTTTTTTGAAATAGTATATCTGTGCTATGTAGTAAGGCGCAACTGAAGAATACATTTTCGATTCTTCGGCCAGCATAAATCCTTTTAAAGCTGCGTTATAATCTTTATTATAAAAACTGATAAACGAATAGTAGTAATTGGCCGGATAATAATATTTAGCTTTTATTTCTTTTACTGAAGCAAACAAAGGTTTAGCCTCTGTAAATTTTTTCTTTGTGAAATAGGAATATCCCAACTGGAATTTGTAGTCATATACCTGGTCGTTATTTAAATCAAGAACATTGACTTTTGAAAGATAGGTTATGGCATCGGAGTAGTTGCCGGCTTGGTAATAATATTTGCCTAAGTAAAAATTAATAAGGCGACGCTTATCGGTTTCGTGATATTTTTTGTAGTAGTTAACTAATAGCTGCTCGGCATCTTTATCGTTTACCTCGGTAGCGCAAACTGCAATGTAATATTCCAGGTTCTGCAATAATACTTCATCGGTATGTGTGGTGGGGGTGGAGGGCTGATTATATATCTCCTCAAATTTTTGGCGTGCAGACATGTAATTCTTTTCATCAAATAACTCCATACCTTTTGTGTAGGCGCTTTCCTTATCTACATAGAAAAGCGTTTGCTGGGCATTAGCTGCCAGCACGAATGAAAATGCCGATATGAATACGAGAATTTTGCCGGACAAAACCAGATGATTTATCTATTAACGCAACAAAGTTATTTTTTAGTATGGTGAGGGGGATAACCTACAGGTAATCAATTTGCACTTTGTGGGTTGGGGTGTCTATATAATAAAGCACCAACCATAGGGGTAAAGCGGTTAAGTCGCCAGTTGAAGTATAACTTTCTTGAGTGCTGGTGCCAAAATAACAATTTTGCAGGCTCCGTAATTGCTGCTGTAAGGGATGATTTTAATTCTTAAAGGCCCCAAATAAAAAAAGCACCCCGTCTTTTACGAGATGCTTTTAATAGTAAGTTTAAAGTTGGTTTTATTTTATTACTGCAACCATTTTGTTTACAGTGCTATTTTCGGTTTTTATTGCAAGTATGTAATTTCCTTTAGCTACTGATGAAAGATCTAATCTTGTTTCGGCAGCTTCGGTTTTTGTATGGATAACTGTTTGCCCAAGTGCGTTAATCAAGGTAAGGTCGGCGCTGGTAGCTGTTTCAAGTCTTACATTTACGGAATTGGTTGTAGGGTTAGGATAAGTTGTAACATTATCAGCGGTTAATTCGGGCTGAGTTGAATTATCAGGTGCAATCATTTCCATTTTTGTTTCGCCATTGCTATCGCTTGAAGCGTTAGCGTGGGTGCTATGTGTGTTGCCATTAAAATGATTATTGTGTTGTGCTTGTGAAGGTTGCTGAACATGTGCTGTAGCGGTAGATTGACAACCAAAGGCATCGGTAACAGTTACAGTGTAGAAGCCGGCTATAAGGCCACAAGGGCTTTCAATATTTGCGTTGTTGCTCCAGTGATATGAGTAATCAGGAGTGCCACCGTATAAATTTAAAGTTATGCAACCATCGCTACCACCATGGGCCGATACGTTTTGAATAACAGTTGAAAGATGTATACCGGTTGGCTCAGCAAGCTTAAGGCCATATACGGCAACGTGGCTATTGGCATCAGTAACTGTAACTGAGTAATTTCCTGCGATCAAGCCTGTTGGGTTTGGAATTGCTGGTACAGAATTGTTCCATTGGTAAGTATAAGGAGCTGTTCCTCCCGTTACCACTAATGTTATACTTCCGTTGTTTCCTCCATTGCATGATGGAGAATTTACTATAGGTTTGATTCCGATAGAAGTTCCGGCGGAAGCGTTTAAACCAGCAAAGGCCAGTGCGATTAGTATAAGCTTTTTCATTTTAAAGGTTTTTATTTTTTTTAATAGCAGGCTCTTTTTTTTTACCTGCTTTCCTTAATGGAATACCTTCTTATACTGAATGAGCTGGAAAAAAGATTCACTTTTTCTATTCTTTTTTTAATGTCCCTTACAAACCGGGTTTTGTTTGCTGTTATACCTCTAATTACAAAGCACTTAGGTAGTGCCATAGGTATTAACTATAGAAGAATTGTGACTTACTACTTATAGCTTGTAGTGCAACAAAATGTATTTGACGGTGGTTTTATTCTTGTAAAGCTTTTTCAAGGGCGTTTTCATACAGATCTTGGAAAGCACTTGCCACCCCCCATCTTTCCTTGTCTATATATACCATAGCCGAGGTTACAATGCCAATATTTGAGAATTCGACATCATGTTGGGTAAGAATATTGATAAACTCGTTTTCCTTGCTTTGTTTTACTGAAACAACTACTATGCTTTGCGATTCGCCAAATAAAAAGGCGTCTTTACGAATATCTGTATCGCTTTCTATCTCGAAACCTTTTTTACCTGCAATAGCCGATTCAAGCAGGTTAATGAACAACCCACCTTCTGAAATGTCGTGGGCCGATGCTATAACCTGTTCGGCAATCAATTCTTTTACTGCTTTTTGCACTTTAACTTCGGTTTCCAAATCAAAATAAGGAGCAGGGGAGTTGCTCACTTCATGATAACCCGTTAAGTACTCAGATGAAGAAATGTCATTCTTCATTTCGCCAATAATATAAATTTTATCGCCTGAGCTTTTGAAGTTAAGCGACATGGCAGTTTCCTTATCTTCAATTATCCCAATCATACCTATAACTGGGGTAGGCATTACTGCACCACCTTCGGGTGATTGATTGTAGAAAGAAACATTGCCACCTGTAACTGGTGTGCCAAGAGCCTCGCAGGCTTTCGACATTCCTTTAATAGTATTTGCAAATTGCCAGAAAACTTCTGGTGTATATGGATTGCCAAAATTAAGACAATTGGTAATTGCAGATGGCTCGGCACCACTACATATAATATTACGTGCTGCTTCGGCTACCGCTATTTGGCTGCCGGTTAAAGGATCGGCCCATACGTATCGGGCATTACAATCAACAGTTACTGCCAAATACTTATTGCTCTCCTGCAATCTTAATACTGTAGCATCTGAAGGATTGTTGGTAGAGGTATTAGCTATACCAACCATGGAGTCATACTGTTCGTATATCCATTTTTTGGAAGCAATGTTTAGTTGTTGCGATAAAAACTCAGCTACCTTTTTAAGGTTATCAGGCTCTTGAATAGATTCAATATCGAATTTTTTATTCTCAGCAAAGTATGCAGGCTCTTTTTGCTCTCTATCATAAACCGGTGCGCCACCTCCCAGCACTAAAGATTCGGCAGGAATTTTAGCTACCAGTTCATTGTTCATATAATATTCAAGTATTCCACCATTGGTTACTTCACCTATTACTGAACAGTGTAAATCCCATTTTTGGAAAACAGCCTCCAATTCTTTTTCCATTCCCTTCTTTGCCACTATTAGCATTCTTTCCTGCGATTCGGAAAGTAGAATTTCGGCAGGCTTCATTCCTTCTTGGCGAGTAGGCGCTTTATCCAAGTGTATTTTCATTCCTGATTTTCCCTTTGCACTCATTTCGGATGTTGAGCATACAATACCTGCAGCACCCATATCTTGCATACCAACTATAGCGCCGGTTTTAATGGCCTCAAGTGTAGCTTCAAGCAATTGTTTTTGTTGGAATGGATCGCCAACCTGAACAGCTGGTAAATCTTTTGCTGAGTCATCTTTAATTTCTTTCGATGCAAATGCAGCTCCATGAATACCATCTTTACCGGTTGATGAACCTACTATATAAACAGGGTTTCCTGCTCCATATGCAGTTGCCGAAACTGTTTCGCCAACCTTTACAATGCCAACGCTCATGGCATTTACAAGAGGATTAGTTTGATACGATTTATCAAAATATACTTCGCCGCCAACAGTAGCCACTCCGAAACAATTTCCATAATTGCCAATGCCTTTAACTACTTCTTTTAATAAATGCTTTGTTTTGTCATCTTTCAAATCGCCAAAACGCAACGAGTTAAGCGAGCATATTGGGCGCGCACCCATGGTAAATATGTCGCGGTGGATACCACCTACACCAGTGGCAGCACCTTGGTATGGTTCTAATGCCGATGGATGGTTATGCGATTCTATTTTAAAAGCACAAGCAAGTCCGTCACCTAAATCTATAAGGCCTGCGTTTTCTTCACCTGCTTCAACCAAAAGCTGTTTGCCTTTGCGCGGTAAAGTTTTTAGCAGCTTAATCGAGTTTTTATAGCTGCAATGTTCGCTCCACATTACCGAGAAAATGCTCAACTCATTATAGTTGGGCACCCTGCCCAAAATCTGTTTAATCTTTTCAAATTCTTCGGGAAGTAAACCAAGTTTTTTTGCGGTTTCGGGTGTTGCTTGTTCCAGGTGTGCTGCTGTGCTCATAGTATTAATACAAATGTAGATTAGTAATTGAGCGGCAAATTTAGTTTTCCGGCGCGTTTTTGAAAGCTATTGTTGATAAATAGGCGATACTTAAAAAAATAATATTGAATGGAGATAGAGATTAACTATAGAAAACACTGTGAAGTAACAATTGAGTATTAACCTTATTAGCAAATTTTGTGCTTGCGTTTTTGGCTTTCGGCTTATTTTTCAATAGCATTGCCTTGCTTTTTGAAAAAAGCGCGCCCACTTCATGAAAAGAAAAAAGATATTTATAGTGCTGGCAGTTGTTGCAATTATTGCAGGATGCGGTAAGGGTGTGCCTTTTGATGGCGCAAAAATAGCTACTGTTACTAATGTTAAGGCTAATTATACTACCACCTATACTTATAATGCTGATGGCGCTATCGCCTCAATGAAGCAAAATACAGGAAGCAAAGTTACTTTTCAGTATAACGACAGTAACGTTTTGCAGAATAACTACACACTTGGGCAAAATGTAAGCAGCGCAATAAGCTATACTAAAAATGCAGCAGGCCTAGTTGATACTGCCCAAGGTGAATATCTTTATGGAAATTACAGCTACGCCTTTATTTTTGATGGCAATTCGCAAATTACGCAGCAAAAAAATTATGTATTAGGAGCTTTGCAGTCAACTGTTACTTATACTAACGTAAACAAGAACGTTTATAAAATTGACAGTAACCTTGTGGGTTCCAATACGCATTTTTACGACTACTATACTTATATCCCAAGTAATTCAAATAGTATTGGAGTTCAAAACCAAGGAAGATTTTTTCTCGGCGCAAGCTCTGCCAACTTAGTTTTATCTGACGTTAAAATTGACAATAATCTTGATACGGTTGATGTAATTAGTTACCGGTACCGGTACGACGTAAATGGTTTTGTTGATACGCTTTCTTCATATCATCGTACAGGGCAACTAATCGACTCTTTGATTTTTACTTATTATTAGGAATAAAGGAAAGTCAACCTACTTTTTTACTTGAAAAATCAAGTTTTTAAAATAGTTCCAATCTTCTTTATTATAGGCTAATGCTTTAAACGAAATTTTATTGTCGGCTATATAATAAGTGAACAGGATAGACGCCACTACCGCAAACGATAAGGCAGCTGCCAAACCTGCACCACTCATTACATAGTCTGGAATTAAAAGGCGGCTAAAAATTATCAGCGATACAAACCCAATAAAGTTCGAAAATATTAATGGCGCATATTTACCTATGCCCAAATAAAAGCTGCTAATAACAATAGGCAGGCTGTAAACTAATATGCCGGGCAATAAAAAACGCATGCTATGTTTTACATCTGCAAAGCCGGGCCCGAAAATCAATGAATAAAAACCGGCGGGCACCAACCATATCATGAACAGGGCAAGCGAAGATAATGCGAAACTTACCTTTAGTAGTTGTGCCGTTCGGTTTGCCTGTTGCTTTACTTCTTCAGAGTGAGATGTTGAAACATAATGCACTGTTGAAATACTGCGCGGTATAATCCAAACTGCTTCCAAAATGGAAATGCCTATTGAGAATACTCCCAAATATTGGCTGCCTTCTTGCAAACCAAGTTTGTAAAAATAATAGCGCAGGTTAAGTAGTTGCAAAATTTCAACCAGCTGGTATAATAACCCATACCGGAAGGATGTTTTCATTTCCTTTAAAGAAAAATCTTTCACAAAAGCCGAAAACCGTACAAACTTTTTGATTAAAAAAAAGCTGGCTATAGCTGCAAAGAAATATGCTACCAACGAGGCATATATATAAGCATAGGCGCTACTTATTTTCATAAAATAAAAGCAAAATAAAATTCCTGCCAACTGAAAAAGCAGGGGTACCACCTGCACAATATTTGAATTGGTAATTTGCCTGCGTGCCAATAGAATGGTTTGATGAATGCTAACTATAGATGAAAGAAAGCTGAGCATAGCAATAGAAGGAATGTGATTGGCACTTACAATATGCGCCGATTTAAGAAATACAAATCCTGCTATGGCAATAATTACTGACCATAGGTATGCCGGTATTACCAATAATTCTATTTTGTTACGAGGTATAAGGTACACAAGTGCCTGGCCGCCCAGTATATTGCTTAAAAAAATAAAGAACCAAATGGTTGTTATCAGAAGAGTAACTTCGCCTTTTATTGCTGGGCCGGCATGGCGTGCAATAAGCAACGCAATAAGGAAATTGAGGAAGGTGGAAACACCACGGGCAAAAACAGTATTGATAATTAGCCGTTGCAAAAGGAACAAGTTTATGGCAGCAAATTAAAAACCTTTCAAAGATTTTTAGATTTTAGTATTTTTTACCGCATGGTTCAATTATTATATATAGCGCTTTATATTTTTTATACCGGTGTTTTTCTTTTTGGTATATCAAAGCTAAAGTTTTTTGAAATGGAAGCCACTTCTAAAAAGTTGCTTTCACTTTTCTTTCTTTTAAAGGTAGTTGCAGGCTTATTGCTTACACTTGTTTACACCTATTATTATACCGATACCACTAAAGCTGATATTTACCGATACTTCAACGACAGCAAAATTATCTCGTCAATATTATTTTCAAACCCGAAGGTATGGCTTAAAATAATGAGTGGCTTGGGAATAAATGATGCTGACACTTTTAGGCACATTGCCCCTACCTGGTATTTCAGCCATCCTGCCGCAGACATGGTTACCAGTAATTCTTTTTTTATAAGGGTTCTATCGGTGCTCAATTATTTTTCATTTTATAATATTTATATTAACACCCTGTTGCTTAACTTTATTGCGTTTACCGGTTTGGTTGCTCTTTATAAAACACTTCGTCCTTATTTTGACGAATTCGAGCAGCTTCTTTATTTGCCTGTTTTTTTGCTGCCTTCAGTTGTTTTTTGGAGTTCGGGTTTGCTGAAGGAATCTTTTTTGCTTACCGGTATTGCTCTTTATTTATATGCATGGCCCGGGTTTAATAATTTACGTTTATGGAAGAGCATGTTTTTTATACCAATTGCCTTAATGATTATTGGGCTTACTAAAATTTATGTAGCAGTGCTTTTGTTATCGTTCAGTTTGTTCTTGCCTTCCAGAAATTCAATTAACGCTTTGCCATCTGCATTTCGCCGAAGGCTATTGGTTTTTGTAGCCGCGTGTTTAGTTGTAATGAATTATTACGGGCAAAGCTTTTGCGAAAAGATAATTGAAAAGCGCAACGAGTTTACAGCGCTTGTTATATCTGAAAAAGCTGGTAGTGCATTAGATACGAAATTGCTTACGCCAGATTGTAGCAATCTTATTTCAATTCTTCCGTCCTCATTGGTCAACTCAGTATTGCGTCCTTTTATTTGGGCTGGGGGTGCAATATTTCAAAGCATTTTTGCTGTTGAAAATGCCATGTTCATTTTGTTAATGTTGGTGTTGCTTACCTTTTTTTTCAAATGGCCCGATGCTAAAAAATTACGGCTGGCTGTTTTTTGTTTTCTCTTTGCCTTCTTCAATTATCTTATTATTGGGCTTACGGTACCTGTTATGGGGGCTATTGTTCATTACCGGGTGGTGGCTGCACCGTTTTTATTTATTGGGGTTTTGTTGTTGCTAGATTTGGATAAGATTAAAAGCAAGTTTAACCCAAGAAGCTAATTACCAACTGGCAGTTTCCCAAGTGCCGCCTGCCTGCGCACAACCGTTTTCAAGCAAATTTAATTGAGCCGAGTTATAGTCTTTAGCACAGTATTGGTAAGTGCTTGAGCCCGGGTTTACGCAATTGTAACATTTTTTGCACGATGATGCAGTTATTATAAAGCCCGTAGCTAAAAAAGCCGCCAGAAGAAATTTCATGTAATAATCTTGAAAGCCAAAAATACAATTTAACCCGAAATACATAAATAGGGTGTTAACACTTTTAAAGTTAAGCTATTAATAATCAATATTTTACTTAAAAACAGTGTTAACACCTGTGAACACCTTTTGTTTCAATTTTAATAAAACCACCTTTTTAGGCTATCCGAAATACCGGCATCTACAATCTAAATTTAGTTCGTCCGTCATCAGTCAAATATTTGGTTACTTTTGCCCGCTCAAAAGTTGAACAAGAATTGCAGTTGCAACTAATCCCATGATGAAGAATAAAGAAACACTAATAGGTTGGACGCTGGTTATAGCGTTGATGATAGGTTTTGTTTTTTACCAGAACAAAAAATTTGCTGAAGAGCAGGAGAAAAAGAAAGCCCTGCAAAAAACCGAAAAAACTGAAAAGGGAAGCCCTACAAGCACTGCCCCTACGGTTACCAGTAGTTCCGATACCACACCGGTAGCGGCTTTTAAGCCAATTAACCCCAATGCTGATAGTTTAGTGCTTTCAGAAGAGTTTGGTGCGTTTTCTGCAGCTGCAAAAGGCGATGAAAAACTTTTTGTAATAGAGAACGATGTTCAAAAAATTACACTTACCAATAAGGGCGGCCAAATAAAAAGTGTTGAGCTTAAAAAATATAAAACATGGGATAAACAACCCCTTATACTTTTTACTAATAAAACAAACAGCCTGGGCTACCAATTTCCCATTGATAACAACCGGATAATTGATACCCGCCAGTTTTATTTTGTACCCGAGGGCGAATCATTTACGGTAACCGGTGATTCATCAAAATCATTCGCCCTGCGCTTATATGCCGGCGATGGAAAATATTTTGAAGAAAAATTTACTTTAAAAGGAAACTCGTACCTGTTTAATTACGATATCAATGTAGTAGGTTTGAACAGTATAATTCCAGCCAACAATACTTTTTTAAGTGTAAGTTGGGATAATACTTTGGTTAGTTTAGAGCACAACATACAACTTGAAAGAAGGTACTCTGCCCTTTACTATAAATATAACCACAGCGATGTAACGCATTTAAGCGAGGATAAGGAAAGCGAAGATGCTAATTTCGATACGCCACTGGAATGGATTTCGTACAAGCAGCAATTTTTTAATACCACACTTTTCAGCAACGGTCAATTTGAAAGAGGAAAGTTAAGTACACACTTTAATAAAAACGATAATGCGTTTGTAAAGCAATACCGGTCTAATTTTACCATTCCGTATAAAAGTGGCGATAAGGTTAATTACGCGTTCCAGTTTTTTATGGGCCCCAATAATTACAACATGTTGGCAGGCTTAGATAAGGATAGAGATGTGCAAAGCATTATTAAACTAAGTCCAGATTTTTGGCTTTTCTCGTGGATAAAATATATTACCCGCTTCATCATTTTTGTATTTAGTTGGTTCAATCACATCAACCTAAATTTTGGTATCATCATTTTATTGATGACCATTCTTTTAAAAATTGTTCTGCATCCGCTTACAGCAAAATCTATTGAAAGCGCTGCAAAAATGAAAATTCTTGCACCGGAGTTAGCAGCACTAAAAGAAAAATACGGCGACGACCAAGGTAAAATAGGGCAGGAGCAAATGAAAATATATTCCAAAGCAGGTGTAAGCCCGCTTGGTGGATGTTTGCCTTTATTAATACAAATGCCCATACTAATGGCCATGTATTATTTCTTCCCTGCTTCAATTGAGTTGCGCCAACAAGCATTTCTTTGGGCTACGGATCTTTCCAGTTACGATTCAATAGCTACCTTCTCAAGCACGCTGCCGCTAATTGGCGACCACATCAGTTTATTTACCATATTAATGACCATCACATCAGTAGGTCAAGCGGTTATGAACGGGCAAATGAATGCCATGGGCAATCAGCAACCGGGCATGAAATACATGCCTTACTTTATGCCTATTTTGCTCATGTTTATGTTCAATAATTTTCCAGCGGCGCTTACTTATTACTACTTGTTGCAAAATTTATTAGGTATAGGCCATCAATGGATTATTCAGAAGTTTTTCATTAACGAAGAAAAACTACGCCGACAAATTGAAGAGAATAAGAAAAACCCTAAACCGGCGTCTACTTGGCAAAAAAAATTGGCTGATATGCAAAAACAGGCGGAACAACGTAGTAAGCCAAGAAAAGCTTGATACCGGTAAGAAGCTAGTAACAACCTGATTTTTATCCCCCAATAAAATCTGGAATAGTGTTAACTTTTTTGAATAGTGTTAATGATTTACGCTTCTGTGACAAATAATTAACAACTGAATAATGGCGATTGAAAAAAACATTTACTTTTGGCATCCAATATTAATTCATCAAAACTCAAAACACAACTACAAATGAGAAAGCTTTATACACTATTAGCACTTGTTGCAATAGGTTTTCTTTCTAATGCTCAAACCGCATTAAAAGAGTCGCGTTTAGCACAGCGGTTATATCTTGATCCTGCTCCAATGGTTTCTCCTCAAAATAATGCCCACGGTAATCATCATTCTAATGGTTCTCATAGCCAACTTAAGTCTTTGCGTTCTACGTTGAATTCGCAGAAAATAGGAAGAGCCGGTAACTTGCTTACCGTTATTGAACCCGGATGTAATCAAATAGATGCTAATGATTCATTAAATGCTGTAACCTTCGTTCACCGGGTTGATAACACAGTTATTGTGAGTGCAAATATTGCTCAATACTGTTACGATATTTCTAAAGACGGTGGAAATACATGGGATGCAAACGTTGGTCCAATTACAAACGATCCGGCTATTGATAATATCAGCGTAGCTGGTCGTTTCCCTCAGGGTGTTATTTATAACAAACCCGGAAATACCAATGTTGATAGTGCTTACCTGGTATACGCAGGCACATGGCATAATTCTCCACCAACAGGTAACCCAACCGGAAGCTGGCAAGGACAAATGCGTGGAAGGGGCAAGCTTTCTGGCGATACAGCTACTTATAATGTACATATTGATTCAATTAACCACGGCCATGTAAACATAGCTAGTGGCATGTGTCAGGGTCCGGCGGGTACATTCTGGAATATTAACCAGGATTATACCGGAACTTTTACCACCACTGACGATGAGATTACACAAGGATTGATTATTGAAAAAGGTGTTTGGAATTCAATAACAGGCGACGTTGACTGGACTAGCCAAACTATACCGCAAACCTTTGCTAAGCAAGATATTAGTAATAATAATACCGTAGCAGGTTCAGTGGCTACGGCATTTAATATAGCTTTCGACCCTACAGGAAGATATGGTTGGGCTGCTTGCCTTGGTAATATCCGTTCCAATCCAGGCCTTGATAGCGTTTATGATCCTATTTTCTGGAAAACGACAGACTTTGGCGCACATTGGACAGGGCCTATTTGGGTTGACTTGGATAGCTTACCAGGTGTTATCGGAAAACTTGGCACTACGCTTTCCGATTATGTTGGCGGTGGCCCAAGCACTGGTAACCCTACTACCTCTTATGAATGCGATTTAACGGTTGATGTTAATGGTAACCCACACCTGCTTACTACAGTAGGTAGCGGAAAGGGATTTGCAATTGAATTTGCAGGATATAATGTTTACGATATTACTTACACTTCAAATGGAATTAGCGGATGTAATTGGAATGGCTGGTCAGCTATTGACTTGGCTAAAATATATACTTTAAGAGGTACTTTCTCAAACGATAATCCTGCATTAACTGAAGATAACCGTCCACAGGTATCAAGAAGCCCGGATGCGCATAAAATATTTTTCTTTTGGAATGAGAGCGATCGTACTTTTGAGTTAAGTGACAACAATGATGTTCCTAATTTATTTGGTCGTGCTATTGACGTTGTAACCGGAAAAAAGACCCCGATGTACAATTTTACCGAAGGCGATTCATTATGGGGTGGTCAAACTTCAAATTCACCGGCTGGGGTATTTGATGGTGCTATTTTCCCCGTTGTAGGTCAAACTTGTTTGTTAAATGGTAACAACTACAATATTCCATTGGTATTAACCCAAATAGATTACTTGCATGATCCTTCTGGCCCGGGTTCAGATGCTCAGCCTTGCCAGTTCTATTACATAAACAATATTAATATTCCTGCGTCAGACTTTAATGCCACGTATGGTGTTCCACCGGTTGTTACCTTGGAGGGACCAGATACTATTCTGCAGCTAATAAATACTTCTTATTTTGAATACGGAGCTATAGCAACTGATTGCCACGACGGTGATATTGCTGTTAGTATTCAAAATGCACCCGATACTGCGCATGCTGGTACATATAATGAATTGTATATTGCAACAGACTCGGCTGGTAATAGCGATACTGTGGTGCGTGTAGTTATTATTGGTTCACCACCAGTTGCAGATTTTACATGGATTACCGGTATCTACGCCTATCAGGTTTCGTTCCATGATATCAGCACTAACAGCCCTATTTCATGGCATTGGGATTACGGTAACGGAACAGGCTCATTAGCGCCAAATCCAGTCAAAACTTTTGGTTCGGTAGACTCGGTGTATAATGTTTGCCTTACTGCTACAAACGAATTTGGAACATCTTCACCTACATGTCATGCTGTAACTGTTAATGGTGTTCATACACTGGGTATAGCGGAAGTAGGATTTGCTCAACATGTTAGTTTATTCCCAAATCCAACCAATGGTAAAGTATCTATTTCATTCGATGAAAATACTTCATCTGATTTTACGGTAAGTGCATACAACGTACTTGGCGAATTAGTTACTGCACCAGCTGAATACAAAGCAGGTACCACTAATGTTAAAATGGATCTCGCATCGCTTTCAAACGGTATTTATATAATTAAAATACAAAGCAGCGAAGGCACAGCAATTAAAAACCTGGTGCTTACGCATAAATAAAAAAGCAATCTTTTAGGATCTAGAAAACAAAGGCTCTTATAATTAGGAGCCTTTGTTTTTTTATTGAAAAGTAACTAATGACTGAACTCAGTCTTTATTATTTTGTTTTCATTCAACTTTGCATGAATAAAAAATGAGACCTGTATTACGCACCAATATTATTATTTTAACCTTGGCAGTTGTGGTTACGCTGTATTTGGTTAGTTGTAATACTAAAAGAACTGCAGGGGTGGTACTTGATGTTGCCGCAAAGCCTTTCGATAAGCTTTCGGATTACAACTTTTTTACCGGTGTAATTAGCGAATTGAAGCCAAATACAAATGTTACTCCCTACGATCTTATAACACCTCTTTTTACAGATTACGCGTATAAGGCACGTTTTATTTTTATGCCACAAGGCAAAACTGCTAATTACGATACCACTAGTGTAATCAACTTCCCCGTAGGGGCTTGCCTGATAAAAAGCTTCTATTACCCCGAAGATTTTAGAACAAAAAATGGTAAAAGAAAAATTATTGAAACCCGCCTTTTAGTTCATCGTACAACCGGTTGGGATGCTTTAGCCTATGTATGGAATGACGAACAAACCGAGGCCACGCTCGAAAATTCAGGTGACATTAAAAAAGTATCGTGGATACATAGTGATGGTACTAAACGCGAAATTGATTATGTAGTTCCCAACAAAAACCAATGTAAAGGCTGCCATTGGAACAGCAGCGCCGGTATTACACCACTTGGCCCTAAAGCCCGAAACTTAAACCGCGATTTTTCTTATTCTGATATTACTGAAAACCAATTCGCCCATTGGGTAAAGGCAGGCATTCTAAAAAGCGCACCCGCCCTTGAAGCAATCCCTAAATTGGCCGATTGGGCCGATTCTGTTCATTATAATATTAATGAAAGAGCCCGTGCCTATCTTGAGGTTAACTGTGGCCATTGCCATAATCCTAAGGGCCCTGCATATACCTCGGCCCTGCACTTAAACCTCGAAAATACTAATCCAGAAAATATGGGTGTTTGCAAGCATCTTGTTGATGCCAATAAAGCCACCGGCAATAGGATATATGATATAGTGCCTGGCAATCCAGGTCAATCCATCATGGTATATCGCATAAATTCCGTTGAGCCGGGTATAAAAATGCCTGAAATTGGCCGAACTATAGTTCATCGGGAAGCGGTTGATCTGATTACTCAATGGATTGCCCAAATGGGGCCTGGTAATTGTAAGTAGGTAGGTTTTTAAAATATAAAAAAGGTAAAAAGCTCCATTTTTACCCCTCTAAAATGCCATTTAATTTAAGGCTTAAAAGGCGCTGTATCCTGCAAAGCTGAACATTGTAATATACACACAATCAAACATTACTTTCTTTTTAGCACTATTCTTATATATTTGCGCTTCCTTTTTAAGGCTTAAAAATTATTTAAAATGCAAAATCTCAAAGGAGTAATCAGGTTTTTTACCATTATTCTACTTATTGCCTGTGTTTTTCAACTTTCGTTTACCTTCTTGGCGCGTAGCGTTGAAAGCAAGGCCGAAACTTATGCCGATAACCATGTTAAATCAGTTGCTTTAACTGCTGCCACGCCTGCGCGCGAGGTAGCCTATCGCGATTCAATAGACGAGGTAAAGAAGCTTTACCGCAGAAATTTCTTGGATTCTGTATCGGGTTCGCCGATTATAGACGCATGGGGTTTACGCGAAATTTATACCTATAAATTTTGCCGCGACCACGCACTTACCCTTGGTTTGGACTTAAAGGGTGGTATGAGCCTTATTATGGCCATATCAGAGGATGATGTATTGCGTAAATTAAGCAATAACAATACACATAAGCAATTCCTTGCGGCTATTGAAAACGCTAAAAAGGCCCAAGGCATCAATCAATCTGATTTTCTTACCCTTTTCAAACAGGAATATGAAAAATTAGCACCAAACGGCAAACTTGCGGGCATATTTGCGCCTATTGAATCTTATCAGGGCAAAATTAACCATACCTCTACCAACGATGAGGTAATTGCTGTATTGCGCAAAGATTTTGATGCTGCAATTCACGAAACCTTCCAGGTTCTTAAAACCCGTATCGACCAATTTGGTGTTGCTTCACCAAACATTTCGCTACAGGCTAATACCGGGAGAATTATTTTGGAATTACCAGGTGTAGATGACCCTGCACGTGTTCGTAAACTTTTACAACAAACGGCACAGCTGGAGTTCTGGGATACTTATGAAGCTTCTGAAGTAGTTAATTACCTTACGGATGCTAACTCGGCTATTCGTGATTTGCTTGCTAAGGAAAAGAACCTAAATGATTCTATAACCGGTCATGTTGATACTACAAGTTCATCGGCTGCAAACATGTTAACTGAAGGCACCCTTGATACTGCCGCCATTAAAACTACTAGTGCTAAAACTACTAAAGCAGCAAAAGATTCTATTGGTAAAAACGCATATCCGTTATTTGACGTTCTGGGTCCTAACGTTGACCGCCAAACCGGTAAAGCATCTGATGGCCCTATTATTGGTTATGCTTTCGGAAAAGATACTGCTTTAGTAAATAGGTATCTTGAGCGTTCAGAAGTAAAAAGTGTTTTCCCTCGCGATTTAAGATTATTATGGGGTGCACATCCTTTAGATGATGTTCGTAACACCTTTGCATTGTATGCCATTAAACAAAATCCTGCTTCGCCAGAAGCACCATTAAGTGGTGATGTAATTACTGATGCTACCGGACAATACGATCAGTTTGGAACACCGGAAGTAGACCTTTCAATGAATGCATTAGGCGCTACTAAATGGGAGAAAATGACCGAGGCTGCTGTAAATGCACAATCGGGCGGAAGGTCAATTAAAAAATGTATTGCTATTGTACTTGATAACAGAATTTTCTCAGCTCCCCGTGTTCAGCAAAAAATTGCCGGTGGTAAATCTCAAATTACCGGTATAAAGAATTTGGAAGAACGTGATGACCTTGCAAACATTCTTAAATCAGGTAAGCTTGAAGCTAAAACCCAGGTTATTCAAGAGCAGGTAATAGGACCATCATTAGGTAAAGAATCTATCAAAGCCGGTTTGCTTTCATTGGCTATCGGTGTTCTTTTGGTATTCTTGTTCATGGTAAGTTACTACAGCACCTCGGGTGTTATAGCTAACATCGCCATGCTTCTTAACTTGTTTATACAGGTTAGTGTATTGGTAGGTATCGGTGCGTCATTTACCCTTCCGGCAATGGCGGGTATAGTACTTACACTTGCAATGGCGGTTGATGCCAACGTAATTATAAACGAGCGTGTGCGCGAAGAAGTAACACGCGGCAAAGGCTTACGCCTTGCTGTTGATGAAGGTTACAAACATTCATATAGCGCGATTATTGACGGTAACCTTACTACTATGGCCATTGGCGTAGTATTAATGGTATTCGGTTTAGGCCCTGTTCAAGGTTTCGGGCGCGTTCTGTTCTTTGGTCTTTGGATTTCAATGTTTACAGCGGTAATGGTGTCGAGAGTGTTTTTCGATTATGCATTTAACCGTAACATGAACATCCACTTTGGCAATAAATTCACTATGAACCTACTTAAAGGTTTAAACTTCGACTTTATTGGCAAACGCAAAATTACCTACGGAATTTCAACTCTCATATTTGCTATTTCTTTATCATCCATGATTTTCTATGGCTTTGATTTAGGAGTTGACTTTAAAGGTGGAAGAAGCTATGTAATTCAATTTGATAAGGATGTGAAAACTGAGGAGGTGGCTACAACGCTTGAGTCTGCTTTAGGTGGTGCGCCACAGGTTAAAACCTATGGTAGCAATAACCAGGTTTCTATTACTACAGCTTACATGGTTGATAAAAGCGGCCCTTCTACCGATAGTATTGTTGAGGCAAGAATATATGCTGGTGTAAAACCATTCTTTAAAGATTATCCTACGCTTGATAATTTCCGTATTAAGAACGTAAAAAGCTCTATCAAAATTGAAGCAACAATTGCTGATGATATTAGAAGAAGTTCATTTGCAGCGGTATTCTTCGGTTTGTTGTTTGTGTTCGTTTACATTTTTATACGTTTCAAACGTTGGGAATATGCTACCGGTGCTATTGTAGCGATGGTGCACGATCCGATTATCATATTAGGCCTCTTCTCGTTACTAAGAAAAGTAATGCCTTTCTCGCTTGAAGTTGACCAGACAGTTGTTGCAGCGGTGCTTACCATCATCGGTTACTCTGTAAACGATACAGTGGTGGTATTCGACCGGATTCGTGAAACATTAGGCCTGCACCCAACACGCACGCTTATTCAGAACGTAAACGATTCTATCAACCAAACCCTGAGCCGTACCATCATGACTGTTGTTACAGTGTTCTTGGTAGCCTTGATATTATTTATCTTCGGAGGAACCCCAATACGTGGTTTCTCATTCGCACTTATACTAGGTTTATTAATAGGTACTTACTCATCAATTTTCGTGGCAGCACCAATTATGGTTGATTTGATGAACAGAAAGAAGAAATAGTAATTTATAGCTTATAGTATAAAAGCAAAAAGCGCAATCCATTAAGGGTTGCGCTTTTGCTTTTAACATATTGACGTGTCAGCAAGCTAAGTTTTACATACTAGAACTCTTCGGAAAATGCGTTTGTATGTCGAACGATAGTTAGACATCTTAATGCTTTTTAAGCGCTAAATGCCAAATTAAGATTCCTCCTAAAGTCGGAATGACAGTTGCGTGCCTGGTTCCGGAGAGTCATTCTAAATTATAATGAAGATCGATTTTAGTTTCGTTTATAAATAGCAACAGAGTTTGAATACTCCGATTTACAAACTTGTTCCGGTGGGCTCCAACAATAAATTCCCTCATTTTTTTCCGGCCACGGAATGCTCACCAAGCCAACCTGCCGATAGTTATTGCTCAAGTATTGTTGCTCCCAATTAAACAGGGTCGAATCAACATGGTCTAATGCGGTTGAATACCATGAGCCCGGTACATTTATAGAAACAATAAACTTGGGCTTTGCCGCTTCAATTTCATTCACCATTTGCACTTGAAAGTGATGTGCGTAAGGGTGGTCCCGCATCATTTCATAAGTATAAACAAAGCCTGTAGCAGCCTGCCGTTGGGCATAAAAATATATTTGGGGCTCGGAGCCAAGCACTGCAATTTTATCGTTTGACGAAGTATGCTCACGAATATACTTTCCAATAACTACCGATTCAGGGAAGGGCGCAGAAGTGTAAGTAATGCGGTCGATGGTGTTTCCATCCATCTTGAATAAATAATTTTTCTCATTCCAAACTAATACTGCGAAAACTAGTAATATGGCTAGCACACCTGGGTATGCAATAAGAAAATTACTGCCCAATTTTTTTTGCATGAGGGTGCTAAAGCCAGCACCCTCTGCAACTAAAAGTGCAATGGCTGGGGCACCAAGGATAAAGTAGTGGGGAAAAAAATTAAAGCCAACACATATAGCACCGGTTGATAGTAAGGCAAGCGCAAGAATAAAAAGCTTTTTTTGAAATTCTTTTTCCAATAGCAATGAGATAATTCCTAAAACACCAAATACCAGCATAGGCCAAAAAATACCCAAAGTACCATGCTCGCCGGTATCCGGGTGCAACGCCTGAACACCAGTAGCTACTGGCTTTTGCACAGCATAAATGCGGGGATAATACCAGGTCCACCACAAAAACTTGTCAAATAATCCGAGATATAAGAACGTGATACAGATTATGGCGAAAGGAAGCAGTAACCCAAGTAGAAACATTCCGGTTTCTATAATTACATTTTTTCTTCCGGTAATTGTAGCAAGCCGCTTTGCCGAAAAGGATTGATAAAAACTAAACAACAACGCAAATAGAATAAAGAAAATGGCATGTTGTTTCATAGTATAAGCTATGCCGAATAACAAGCCCGAAACGAAAAAACTAATCAGCGCCTTTTTACGCTTTCCTTCAAATGCAAAATCGTTAGCATAAAGCATTAGCAGAATTGCAGGCATGGCAAACAGCAATACAAAATGTTCAGCATTGGCTGAAAAGCCTTGATTCTTTTGGCTTAATGTAAATAACGAAAAACACACTGCAGCCAATGCACCAGATAACGGAGTAGATTTTTTTCTGGCAATCAGGAAAACGATAATGGTAGTGAACGCATTTACAAAAACAAGCCCCAGGTGTGTAGCAATATTCGTTTGCCCGAAAATTGCCATAATAAAGGCATAAGCAGCATAAATGCCTGGCATTTTTACATGGTAAATACTTACAAATGGTGGTATGCCCTTAAGTAATTCCTGTCCCACATACGCATATTCTCCTTCATCGCGCTCAAGCGGTACGCCAAGCAAACGTAATCTGCATAAAGCGCTAAAAACTATAATTGCGAATAATATAATAGTTGGTAAGTACGACTGTGCCATTTCTGGCAAGGCTTCTTGAAAAGGGGATTTACTTCTATCTTCTTTCACTTATCGACAATTTTTACGCTCCGGTAAACTGGTTAGTCAGTTTTAAATGTAATAAAATATCATTAATGGATATTTGCAATTAAAAAGCGGCAAAATTTCTCTTGTATCATTTTCTCACCCGCTTATAAAACAAAGCATATATTTAATTGCAAATTAGATGAGGCTTTAAATGGAGGTAAGAAAGTTTAATCAAATTGATTCACTACGGTTTTTAGCAGTTTTAGCCGTGATGTTTGTGCATTGGGGCTGGGCCGGAAGAAAAATTGCCGATATGTTCCTAACCGGTGCACGCGGTGTTGATTTGTTCTTCGTAATAAGCGGATTTCTTATTACCCTTGGATTGATAAAAGTAAAACAAGAAGGAGAGAAGCCCGGTGTATCCCTCTATAAGTTTTATATCCGAAGATTTTTGAGAATTTTCCCTGCTTATTATTTGATGCTGCTTTTGGTGTGGTTTTTAAACCATAAAAAAGTTGCCGATGGTATTTGGTGGTATCTATTATACGCAAGCAACTTCTATAGTATTAAAATACAAGATTGGGGCGGCTTAATACATTTATGGTCTCTTTCTATTGAGGAGCAATTTTATTTGGTTTGGCCTTTTGTTATTTTGTTTGTTCCCCGTCGGTTTCTTTTACCTTCAATTGCTTTATCGGTTGTGCTTAGCCTTATTACTAAAATTTATTGGGCAAATACCGGTGCTTCTTTTTGGGTGCAATTTATGCACCCGGTTGCAGCTTTAGATGCGCTGGCCATTGGCGGATTGTTGGCTTATATTTATTTCTTCCACCAAACAGTGCTTAGGCCTTTCTTGTGCAATCCATTTGTTTCAGCAATTTTTATCTTTCAGATATTGCTTTGTATGGGTTTAAAATTCGCTACTAACTATCATTTTATTTACGATATAGGCATCAGAACATCCTTCAGCATATTTTGCTTTTGGTTGATAGGCCGATCTGTTTTTGGGTTTACCGGAGTTGTTGGTTCAATATTGAACAATAAAATATTTCAATATGTTGGAAAGATAAGTTACGGGTTATATCTCTATCACTTCTTCGTTCCTGGTATGCTTATGGGGCTTAAATATCCCGAGGAGCGTAACCTTAGATTTGTTTTATACTTATTGGTAACTATAGCCATTTCAGCACTTAGTTGGCGTTATTTCGAAAAACCTATTTTGAAATACAAGGAGAAATTTGAATGATGTTATTGAGTGTTATCAAATCATCAATTTATTCGTACAATTCACTCTTCATCATTCCCCATTTGCAAAGCCTGTAAATTACCGAAACTTTAAGGCAGCCCAACCCATACTTAAGACTGCGGCTAAAGTTGATAGAGCTTGCTTCTTCAAAATATTTGGTAGGACAGGTAACTTCGGCTATTTGAAAGCCCTTGTAAAAAATTTGCGATAGCATTTGGTTATCAAAAACAAAATCATCACTATTTTTCATAAACTGAATTGAAGTGAGAATTTCTTTACTAAAAGCCCTGTAACCTGTGTGGTATTCCGAAAGCTTTTCGCCCAGCAAAACATTTTGGCTAAAGGTTAAAAACCGGTTAAAAATATACTTATACATAGGCATGCCACCTTTTAAGGCCCCACCCCCAAGTATTCTTGAGCCTAGTACTACGGGGTATACTTCATTGCCTATTATGCTTATCATAGCCATAAGCAGTTTAGGTGTGTATTGGTAATCAGGGTGTAGCATAATTACAATATCGGCACCTATTTCAATGGCCTTGGTATAGCAGGTTTTTTGGTTGCCACCATAGCCCTTATTCCGCTCGTGTTTAATAATATGATGAATGCCCAGGCGCCTGCCCACCTCAATGGTATTGTCTTTACTGGCATCATCCACCAAAATCACTTCATCCACTACATCCAATGGTATTTCTCTATAAGTTTGCTCCAGTGTTCTCTCGGCGTTGTAGGCTGGCAGCGCTACCACCACTTTTTTTCCGTTATACATTTTCTGTTTTTAGTCTAATTAATATCCAAAGTATATCTGTGTAATCCTATAATAATCTGTGTAATCCATGATATATTCGTCCCGCAAATCTAACAGAAGTGAAGATTCTACAAATTACAAAAAAATTTCCCTGGCCCGTAAAGGATGGAGAGGTAATTGGCATTATCAACCTTACCATCGGCTTTGCAGGTTTAGGGCATAAAGTAAATGTAATTTCACTAAACACAAAAAAGCATTATTTCAACCCCGAAAAACTGCCTGAAAAGATAAGACAGCTTGCCAATTTTAAGGCGGTTGATATTGATACAAAAATTAACCCCTTAAAAGCTTTACTGAACCTTTTTAGCAACAAATCTTATAATATCGAAAGGTTTTATTCAACCGAGTTTGAGCAGAAAATAGCCGATGCGGTTAAAAGCGAAAACTACGACCTGATACTGTTGGAAGGAATTTACCTGATGCGTTATATTGATGTTATTAGAAAGCATACCAAAACCAAAGTATTACTAAGGCCACAAAATGTAGAATATATAATTTGGGAACGACTTCGCGATACCGAACAAAATGGTTTGAAGAAATGGTATTTGAATCTGCTGGCAAACAGAATGAAAAAGTTTGAACTGGAAAGTTTGAATAAAGCCGATATATTAATTCCGGTAAGTCAAACGGATATGGATATTTTTCTGAAGTATGGATGCACCTTGCCACATACGGCGATACCAACGGGTTATGTTTTTGATTCGTTACCGGAAATAAGCGGGACTGAAGAAAATGCCGTTGGCTTTATTGGCGGTATGGATTGGGTGCCTAATCAGGAAGGAGTGAAGTGGTTTATTGAAAAAGTATGGCCCAAGGTTATTCAACAACTACCCGATGCAAAACTTTATCTTGCAGGACGAAATTTTCCGGATGAAATAAAGAATATGCAGGCTAAAGGAATGGTGGTAATGGGTGAGGTGGAAGATGCAAAGCAGTTTATTTTTTCTAAGTCAGTTTCAATTGTGCCTTTGTTTGCGGGCAGTGGTATGCGGGTAAAAATAGTAGAGGCAATGGCTTTAGGCAGGGCCATTATTTCGACTACTGTTGGGGCCGAGAGTTTGGCTTATACTGAAGGCGAAAATATTTTAATAGCCGATACTGCTGATGCTTTTGCCGATGCCGTAATAAAAGTATTGCAGGATAACAAACTGCGTTTGGCCTTAGGTAAGAATGCGCAGCAACTTATACTAGATAAATATGATAACCGCAAAATTTGTTCAGCAATTATAGATTTCTGTAAACCCTATTTAAATTGATAATAACTTTAGCGCTTATCATTTTTTGGATTTCGGTGGGGCTTATGTTTCACTGTTATGTTTTTTATCCGTTTATTCTTCGTGTATTATCATCCGGCAAAAAAGACAATGAAATAACCTTTGTGCCAAATGGTGAGCAACTTCCAAATGTGTTTGTTGTTTTTTCGGTTTTTAATGAAGAGAAAGTTATTCGAGAAAAACTGGAAAGTATTTTTAATGCAACATATCCATTACACAAATTGAAAGTTTATCTGGGTTCGGATAATTCAACAGACAATACAAATAATATAATTAGCGAATATGTTTTGAAATATCCGCAGCTTATTTTTGTTCCTTATGCCGAGCGTAATGGCAAGCCAAAGGTTTTAGATAAACTGGTGAACAGAATAAACGAAAGCAATCAGATTAGATCAAAGGATGTTTTTGTTTTTACCGATGCCAATGTAATTTTTACAACATCTACTATTACTGAGTTGGTAAAACATTTTAAGAACGAAAGCATAGGCCTTGTGGCAGCTAATATTATCAGCAAGGCTGTGCAACAGGATGGTATTTCGTTGCAGGAAAAAACATACACCCGTGGTGAAACGGCAATTAAACATTGGGAAGGTTTAATTTGGGGAACTATGATTGGTGCTTTTGGAGGCTGCTATGCCATGCGCGCTGATTGTTGGGTTGATATACCAGATAATTATATAGTAGATGATTTTTATTTAAGCATGAACGTGCTAGCGCAAGGCAAAAAGGCCATTAGCGAAATGAATGCTAAGTGCATTGAAGATGTTTCGAACGATGTCGAACAGGAGTTCAACCGTAAGGCGCGTATTCAAACTGGTAATTTGCAGAATTTAAGCACTTATTGGAAACTCCTTTTTCGTTTTAATGCTGTTTCGTTTTGTTTCTTTTCGCATAAGATTATTCGTTGGATGGGGCCATTGTTTATAGCCTTGGCTTATGCTACAAATGCTTGGTTACTAAGCATGGGGCCATTTTACTATTTTACGTTTTTATTGCAGAACATATTACTGGTTTCGCCTGTTATAGATGCTATTTTTAAAAGGGCGGGTATCCACTGGATGCCTTTGCGCTTTATATCGTATTTTTACATGATGAATTTGGCCCTGTTGAATGGTTTTATCATTTACCTTACTGGAGTAAAATCAAGCACCTGGACGCCAACTAAACGGAATGTGTGAAATTGATTTTTAATTAAATTGAAATTCGAAATAAACCTATGAAACTTGATACAATTGCCGAAGCTATTGAAGACATTAAGAACGGGAAACTTATAGTGGTAGTTGATGATGAAGACCGTGAAAATGAAGGCGATTTTGTTGTGGCAGCGCGCAAAGTAACGCCAGCTATTATCAACTTTATGGCTACACATGGCCGTGGCCTAATTTGTATGCCTATGGCCGAGGATTTATGCGACAAACTCGACCTTCCTTTGATGGTTCAAAAAAATTCATCGAACCATGAAACAGCCTTTACTGTGTCGGTAGACTTATTGGGTCACGGTTGCACCACAGGTATCTCAGCTCCTGACAGGGCAAAAACTGTGTTGCATCTTATTGATAAAAATGCCAGGCCTGATGATTTTGCCAAGCCGGGCCATATTTTCCCGCTTCGCGCAAAAACGGGTGGTGTATTAAGAAGGGCGGGCCATACAGAGGCCACAGTTGACTTGGCAAGAATGGCCGGATTTGAAGAGGCTGGTGTATTGGTAGAAGTAATGAATGAAGATGGAAGCATGGCTCGTTTGCCCGAGTTAATTGAAATTGCTAAAAAGCATAAGCTTAAAATCATTTCTATTAAAGATTTGATTCAGTACCGCATGAAGCATGACCGCTTGGTAAAGCGCGAAGTAGAGGTGGATTTGCCTAGTAAATATGGGCATTTTAAAATACGGGCATATTCGCAGGTTGGTGCACAGGAGCCCCACTTGGCCATATTTAAAGGCACCTGGGAGGAAAATGAGCCTGTATTAGTGCGTGTACATTCTTCTTGTTTAACAGGCGATATAATGGGTTCTCTTCGCTGCGATTGTGGTGACCAACTTGCCGCTTCGTTGCAAATGATAGAAAAAACAGGCAAAGGTGTGGTGCTGTATATGCAGCAGGAGGGAAGAGGCGTAGGTTTGTTGAATAAGTTAAAGGCATACCAGTTACAGGAGTTAGGCATGGATACTTATGAGGCTAATCTGCATCTGGGGTTACCTATGGATGCCCGCGATTACGGAGTAGGTGCGCAAATACTTAACGATATGGGTGTTTCGAAAATGAAACTAATGACGAATAACCCTAAAAAGCGCGTAGGTTTAATTGGCTATGGCCTTGAAATTGTAGATAATGTTCCTATCGAAATAGCTCCTAATTCGCATAACCACAAATATCTTCAAACAAAACGCGATAAAGCCGGGCACGAAATTTTAAAAAAGGAAAACGAAAAAAAGTAAAATAACTGCTTCTCTTCAATCAATTATTTAAAATTTATCAAGCATAAATATTTAATATTCTGCACGTTATTTATGTAATATTTGTATTGTAGTATATTATAAAAAAATGTTTTATAATTGCTGCTGTTGAGATTAGATGTCTGCGACTGATAAAAATCAACCTTTAACATGAGTAGCATCATGGCTTTGTAAGCCATATGCCAATTATCTTTGCCGTAACAATGAGTGAATGGTAAGGTTTCTGAGATAAGATATAACTAAAGTTGGGGGATTTTGGATATGCTCTGAACTTGGGACCTTACCTTTTTTAGGTGTTATTACTATGCCTCAATGGCATTTAAAATATCCCCTTCCGAAGCTGTACTTCATTAATCGCTGAGTCCTACACCCATCCAATGTGAATGCGGTTTGGAGGGGGACCTTACAAAAAAAACTGCCGATGCATTGAAAATGCATCGGCAGTTTTTTTTGTTTAATTGTCTGGTATCTACAGGTTCACGCCCAGCTTATCTGTTTATAACAAGGTAATTATTATATATGTGGTTGTTCGAAAGTTGCAGCCGGTAAAAGTAGGTGCCATCGGGCAACGGATTTTTGCTATCGCTATCAGTCCCGTCCCAGTTGTTAAAGTAATTATCATCTTCAAACACGAGCGTTCCGTACCGGTTAAAAACTTTTAAAGATGCTGGCTCAAAATATTCAACTCCGGTAAAAACAAGCAGGTCATTAATGTTATCACCGTTAGGAGAGAACCCTTGTGGAAGAAATATATTATCAGGGCAATTTACGGTAATCAAAACCGTGCCGGTATCGCAGTTGCTGGTATCGCATACCACATATGCAAATGAATCGCTACCGCATGCAAAAGTTTGATGGGCAAAAATTAAATATGCTTTAGTTGAATCAAGATTAATTATTCCCAAGGTATTATCGGTGGTAATAACTTTAGCAATGAACAATGATTGGTTTTGTATATCCGAATCATTGGCCAGCACATTTAGTATTGAAGTAACAACAGTATCGGAGAGATTGTAAGTATCATTTACTGCAACCGGCCCGGTTTGCGCCATAAGGATATTGAAACATGAAAAGATAATGCCAAACAGGAAAATGTTCTTCATAAATAAACTGCTGGTGCTTTATCCTTTAGTAAACTCCGCTACCTTTTGCACCAAATTTTTCGAACCTGTAAATATTGCGCATCGTTCATGAAAATCGCTTGGCTGAATTTCCAGAATTCTCATTTTGCCATCAATGGCTTCGCCGCCGGCCTGCTCAACAATAAATGCCATGGGTATGCATTCGTATAATAAACGCAGTTTGCCTTTAGCTTCGCCTTTATTAGCCGGGTACATAAAAATACCGCCCTTTAGTAAGGTGCGGTGCATATCGGCGGCCATGGCCCCAATATAGCGCAGCCTGTATGGACGAGAGTCGTTATTGTCAACTGCGGTACAGTAGTCAATAAACCCTCTTACATCATCGCCAAATTTCGAAATATTGCCTTGGTTGATAGAGTAAATTTTACCCTTTTCAGGAATAACAATATTGGGGTGTGAAATGTAAAAATCATTATCGCCGGTGCTAAGTGTAAAGCCATTAACGCCTTTGCCGGTTGAAAGAACTAAAACCGTTGAGCTGCCATAAGTAACATATCCTGCTGCTTTAGCGTTTGCTCCCTTCTGCAAAAAATCGCTCAATTGAATTTTGCCAATTGGGCTAAGTCTTTCATTTACGCTAAAAATGGTGCCCACAGGGGCTGCTATATCAATATTCGATGAGCCATCCAGGGGATCCATAGCAACCACATAATTTCCTGTGTCATTAATGTAAGTAACATCTTCGGTTTCCTCTGATATATAGCCTGCACACGATTCAGCAGCAGCGAGGTAATCGTGCAGTATTTTATTGGTAAGGTGGTCTAGTTTCTGCACTTCCTCGCCATGTACATTGGTAAAATCGGGGGCATGGGCACCAAAAATATCTGATACGCCGGCATTATTTACCAGGTGCGATATTACTTTGCAGCCTTCGGCAAATGCAATCAATAGCTTGGCAAGTTCAAGATTAACCGAGCCTGTTAGAAAGTCAGAAAGCTTCATTCTTTTATCCATCAGAGGGTGTTTTTGGCTTTATAGGCAAACCTAATTTATTCATTCGGCAATCGCAAATACCGGTACCAATCTACAAAATTATGAATCAACTACATTCAAATATTTTGAAACAACGCCAATGTCTGCAAATTTTCTTTTAATATTTCCAGCTCTGAATATCTTTGCGCCCTCAAAATAACTTACAATGAGTTTTGTTATAAGGCGGGGCGACGAAAAAGATGTGCCGGGAATGTTCAGGCTGATAAAAGAATTGGCTGAATACGAGCGTGCCCCTAAGGATGTAATTAACACCGAAAAAATGCTATTGGAAGATGGCTTTGGCCCAAAATCTATTTATAAGGTTTTTGTAGCCGAAGAAGTTTCGACCAATGATATTATTGGCATGGCCTTGTATTACACTGCCTACTCCACCTGGAACGGGAAAATATTTTATATAGATGATATTATTGTAACCGAGCGCTACCGCCGCTATGGCATAGGTAAAAAGCTGGTAGATTTGGTATTAAAGGAAGCCCACCACGAGGGGCTTAACCAGGTGCGCTGGCACGTACTGGAATGGAACACACCCGCCATTGAATTTTATAAGAAGATGAAAGTTGTTTTTGATACCGAATGGACGACCTGCAAAATGAATAAGCAGCAAATAGCTGACTATGTAAGCGGGTTGAAGTAAAGCGGGAATCCTTTTAATTTTCTATTATCATATTATTATTTTTGTCACATTATCACATTTAAAGTTTATGCAGGTTTACAAATTTGGCGGGGCATCGGTAAAAGATGCGGAAGCGGTTCGGAATGTTATAACCATTTTGAAAGAAAATAATTTTAACGAAAAGGTAGTGGTTATATCAGCTATGGGTAAAACTACTAACGAGTTAGAGAACATAGTGAATTTATACTACGCCGGTAACGCCGGTTGGGAAGAGACTTTAAATGCCTTGTTCGAAAAACACACTGCTATTATTAAAAAGCTATACACCAACGGTGCTATCAATAAAGCTGTTGAGGATGTAAAAAAGTTAATCGAAAATATTCGCGAATTTTTAAAGCACAACAATTCGCGCAACTATAATTATATATATGATCAGGTGGTTTCGGCCGGTGAGTATATTTCAACCACTATTGTAAGTGATTATGCTAACAACGAAGGTTTGAAAAATACGTTGCTTGATATAAAAGAAGTGCTGTTTACCGATAACGCCTATACTGAGGGCAAAGTTGATTTCGAAAAAACAGAGCAGGCTATTGCCAAAAAAATACCTGCATTAATAAAAAGCGGGTTTGTAATTACACAGGGCTTTGTGGGCTGCACACCAGAGGGTTTCGCTACAACACTTGGCCGCGAAGGCTCGGATTATACGGCCTCTATTCTGGCATTTGCATTAAACGCCAAGCGTATGACTGTGTGGAAAGACGTAGAAGGTATTATGAATACAGACCCTAAGGAATACCCCGAGGCGCAGTTTTTAGGTGAACTTACGTACCATGAGGCTATTGAAATGACGTACTACGGCGCAAGCGTTATTCACCCAAAAACTATTAAGCCAATACAGAATAAAAATATTCCGTTAGAGGTGCGCAGCTTTGTGCAGTATGGCAAACCGGGTTCGGTTATATCGGCCAATGCTAATACCAGTTTTTTACCACCTATTATTATCTGGAAAAGAAATCAGGTGTTGCTCTCGTTTTCGGCGAAGGATTTTTCGTTTATAGCGGAAGACCATTTAAGCAAAGTGTTTGCCACATTTGCTGAAAACCGCTTGCGCATTAACATGATGCAAAATGCTGCTATCAGCTTTTCAATAGCAGTTGATTTTAAGAAAGAAAAGATTGATAACATTATTGCCCAACTACATAACGATTTCTCAATTACCCGCAACGATAACCTTTCGCTACTTACCATACGACACTATAACCAAGGTATTATCGATAAGCTGACAAGAGATAAGGACATTCTTGTTCGCCAAAGCTCGAGAACTACTTTGCAGGTATTGATGAGGGAGTGATGAGTGCGGAATAGTTTAATCCTTCAATCGTGTCCGACGAGGAAAATTAAAAAGCAACGAGCCAACTATTGGCAAAAAGAAAATAGCAACAGTAAGCATGGAAAAATAAAAGTCAGAGTGCTCATTGTGTAATACGGTGCAAAAAGAATTTTCGGGTACTACCTTGCAAATAAAATCAAGGCATAAGCGCATGCCTAAAACACCAATTACAATAAATGCTACTGTATCAAGAAAAGGGAAGGTTTCGAGTAGTTTTACAAAATAACCAGCTACAATCCGCATAGTAATAATGCCTATAAATACACCGGCGCAAACTAAATAAATATTGTTGGTAAAGGCCACAGCAGCAAATACGTTATCAATAGAAAAGGTAATATCCATCAACTCAACCATTATTACTGTACTCCAAAAAGTATTTAATCCCGGAATTCTTCTCTTAGGTTTTGCTTCAGCCGGTAAGCCATCAGGCGTTGTTTTAATGTGAGAGCCATTTTGGAAGATTTTTTTGAATAAAAATTCTCCGCTCAAATACACTAAGTAGCCGCCACCCAAAAGTTTTAACCAGGTTACTTTTATTAGAAAACTGGCGAAAATTAATGTTATGCCTCGAAAAAGATATGCAAAAAAAATACCTATTCTTAGTGCGCGCTTACGCTGTTGTTTCGGTAAATCCATTACCATGGCTGCAAGCACAGCTGCATTATCTACCGAAAGTAGGCTTTCAATAACAACCAGGTTTATAACAACCAACAACGCCGTCTTCGGGTCGGGTTGAATAAAATGAGAAAAAAAATTTGAAAAAGAGTCTAACAGCACCACTTTAAGCAAAGTTAACGTGTATTACACGGCATGTAAATTCCTATCTAATATTGCACAACCAAATTTAGAAGGTCTTCGCAAGAAATTTATTGAATTCAAAACGTGTATCGGCAAAGCCACCGGTAAAATCTTTCATGCGGCCCAGCGTTTTGTTTTTTACAGTTTTAAAGTGCTCATCAATATGCTCGGGGCGCTCTTTGGCAACAGCCTCCACTTCGTTTTCCCTTGTTTTAATATCGTGGTGTAGTATATCTAATTGCTCACGTAGCATAATAAATTCATTCTGAAAATGCTCTACTTGCGCAACTACTTCCTTGCCGGTATTTTTAGATGCCACTTCTTCAAGGCGGCTTACTAAAGTTGCTATTTCCTCTCTGTAAAAATCAAGTTCGCGCAACCAATCTATGTCTTGATGATGTAAGTTGTTCAATGATGCTTTCATGAATTTTGTTTTTAATGCCAAAGTGTGGCGGTTATATTTTAATTTTTATTAGTGCTAAGCTATGTGCAAGATAACTATTGATGCGTAATAAAAACAGGAATATTTACTTCTTGTATAACCTTAGTAGATAAACTTTGATGGAAAAGCCTTGAAAGCGTATTTTTTCCATAAGCCCCCATTACTACTATAGCATTTTCGCCTTTAATTTTTAAGTATTTCACCAGTTCCTCCTGGGCATTTCCATTCAATACATCAAAGTTGGCATTTTTAAAATGGGTATGCACAAGGTCTTTAAAGTTAAACCCGTTTTTAACGTGGTTCGATGATTTTTCATTCACGCTTATAATGGTAGTTTTCAAATCGTCAAGTTCTGGAAAAAGATAGCTGAACATTTTAATAGCGTATAGGCTTGAGGGGCTCCCATCATAACACAAAACGGCCTTATCAAAAAAAGTATAGTTATGCGGCACTATAAGAACCGGACAATGCGAATCGGCAAGAAAATCTTTTAAAAAAGGGCTGGGATTTTTATCACCCAAAGTAAAAAAGCTTGTGTGTGAATCAATAATAATAAGGTCTGAAAAAGCACTTTCATTTAGCAGTTCCTGCAATGGAACTCCCTTGTCAAAATGCACTTTATGATTAACCCCTTTTTCATCGCAAGCGCGTTGAAAAAGCTTAATGTTTAAATCAATCTTTTCTTTTTCATCCTTTTGCGAAGCCTCTATCGAACTAAAATCAATAAATGGCTGGTCCCAAGCATAAGCATAAGTAAAATTCAAATAGCGCATATCCTGAATAAATACTCCAACCAAAAGTGAGTTAGTGGCCTTCGCTATTTCAATAGCATATTTCGATGCTCCTTCAGAGTATTTGGTTCCATCAAATGCGGCTAATATTTTTTTGCTCATAATTTTTTTGATTTAAATCTGTTCTTAATCGCCAGTCCCTTTAGCTATAAAACTACAAACAAATTTAACTTATTGGTGCCAAAATCAATTATGACATTGGTCAATATATTAAACGGAAAATGCTATTTATTATGATAATAAACCGGTCAAATGATTATTTTCGACACTTTTTGAAGGAAAGCACGATATGGCAAAACATGATATAAGCAAATTTAAGCGCAGGGCTTACCGTAAAAAGAAGGAGTTAACCTCATTTTTGCGCAAGGTTGGAAATTCCAAAATAAAGGGAATATTAAAAGCCGTAGCCGAGGCTGAAAAAGAAGTGTGGAAAGAGGTGAACTGTACCAAATGCGCCAATTGTTGTAAAACAATGACGCCTACGTACACTCGCCGCGATATCAACCGCATCTCGAAGCATTTTAATATGACTTACGATGAGTTCTATGATAAGTGGCTTCAAAAAGATGAAAACAAGGATATTGTAAATCAATCTAGACCCTGTCAGTTTTTGGGTAAGGATGACAGATGCACAATTTATGCCATAAGGCCAACTGATTGTGCCGAGTTTCCGCATTTGAACCGGAAAGATTTCCGCTATCAGGCCAAGTCTAAAATCTATAACCAGAATTTACCTTTATGCCCTGCTACGTTGGTTCTTGTTGAAAAACTAAAGCTGGCTATTGAAGCCGATTTGTAAAATTTGTTTTTATTCCCGCTCTCAAGAGGGGAGTGTGTTTGCCTTTAGGGGCAGGGGTGTGTGAGAAAAGTTAAATTAAAAAGAGGAAAATATATTTATTTCACAACAGATTAGCACCATGAAATACTATAACAATATTGTAGAAACGATAGGAAGAACCCCACTGGTAAAACTTAACCGGATTACGAAGGATATACCTGGCCTGTTTCTTGCCAAGGTGGAATATTTTAATCCGGGTAACTCTATTAAAGATAGAATAGGGATTAAAATGGTAGAAGATGCCGAAAAGTCTGGCAAACTTAAACCCGGTGGAACCATTATTGAATGTACATCGGGCAACACAGGTATGGGCCTGGCATTAGCAGCTGTAACCCGCGGTTACAAATGTATTTTTACTACTACCGATAAACAGTCAAAGCAAAAGCTGGATATACTACGTGCATTAGGTGCCGAAGTAATTGTATGTCCTACCAATGTCGAACCGGAAGACCCACGATCATACTATTCAATAGCTAAGCGTTTAGCAAATGAAATTCCTAACTCCATTCACATGAACCAGTACGATAACCTAAGCAATCGTGCTGCGCATTATGAAAGTACCGGCCCCGAAATTTGGGAACAGACTGAAGGTAAAGTAACCCACTACGTTACAACTATAGGCACCGGTGGCACTGTAATGGGTGTGGCTATGTATTTAAAAGAGAAGAATCCTAAAATACAGGTTTATGGTATTGATGTTTACGGCTCATTGCTCAAAAAATTTCATGATACCGGTGAGCTAGATACTAAAGAAGTATACCCATATGTAACCGAAGGCATAGGAGAAGATTTTGTGCCGCAGAATTACGACATGAAATACATTGACCACATTGAACAGGTTACTGATAAAGATGGAGCACTAATGGCCCGTCGCTTAGCTAAAGAAGAAGGACTGTTTTGTGGTTACAGCGCCGGCACAGTAATGCAGGGCTTATTGCAAATAAAAGATAAGTTTAAAAAAGATGATGTAGTTGTTATTATTCTACACGATCACGGTAGCCGCTACTTAGCCAAAATTTATAATGATGATTGGATGCGCGAACGTGGTTTTTTAGTGGGCGAAGTAGTAACAGCAAAAACTATTATTGAACGCAAACAAATTCGCGAATTGGTAGCTGCTAATCCTAAAGAAAGTGTTGCCTCTGTATTCAAAAAAATGAAGGAACTTCACATTACCCAGTTACCGGTAATGGAAGGAGAGAAGAACACCGGTAGTATTACAGAGCATAAAATTTTGCAATTGCTGATTGATAACCCCAACCACCGCGATGATGAAGTAAGCAAAATTATGGGTAAGCCTTTCCCTTTTGTTGACCTTAATGCTACCGCTACCGATATTTCTAAGCATATTTCTAAAGACAATACAGCTGTATTAGTAAAAGCAAATTCAGGCGCGTTTCATATTATTACCGAGTTTGATTTGATTGAGGCGATGGCGTAAAAATGATGTCGCCAAAGTTGTTTAACCGAACTCAGTTTTTTACCTGTCGATCCATCTTAGCACATTGCTCGATGGCCGTCTTTTCTTTTTCCGTTCAACATATTCTTTTATTTTCTCTGCATCCTTAGCATTTGGTTGTAGTTTTAAATATTCTTCATAGCATTCAAACATCCTCTCGGTCTCAGCGTATGTGAGCCCGTCTTTTTTTAATAAGTTTGAATAACATGTGCCAATAAACCAATTGGCGCTATAATATTGTCCACTTTCTTTGTTAAGCAGTGTTAGCGCTTTTTCGAACCTTGAAATTGCCTGTTTATCTTGCTCAGCATAAAAGTTACCAATTCCACTATACCAAATGGCGGCTACATCAATCGAGTCTATAGCTAATACTTCAACAAAAATTTTTTCAGCGTCTGAAAATCTTTTTTGTTTAACTAGAGATAAACCCAGTTGGCATTGATATATTAAATTAGTCGGATTCGCTTTTATGCCATCACTAAAAGTTTGTTCGGCTTTATCAAACTCATTATTATTAAGGTAAGTATTCCCTTTTTCCAAATAGGTATCTTGCCCGAAAGCAATCGTAAAGTTTACAAGCGTTAGTAGTATTACAAATATTAGTTGTCTCATTTTTTTATTTGTCTTTAGTCAAACTAGAATAAACTTCCTTGCTTACGTCATCAGGTTTTTTGGGTAAAAAATTGTCAATCCGGCCAACTGTCAACCCATCCTCATTTTCCATTCTCATAATAAATTAATTATCAATAATTTATAAAAAAATATGGTTGACAGTTGACACTCTAAAAATTGAGTCATTGATAATCAATATATTAATCAGTGAAAGTGTCAACCGTTGTCAACCATAACTGGCTATGCGTTTTTATTTACTCTAAAATACTGCATTACCGGTTGGCTATTAAATTCACCTTACAAAAATAAAATTTATTTTTTTGAGATAAAATTTATTATTTATATAATTAAGGATCTCAAGAGAAAGGCTATGCCATCGCTCCACGCATCTAATTATCTGTATTCCCTTCTCTACACGAAGCGTGGAGAAGGGGTGAGTCACCGGGAGGTCGCAACTATAGCGCAACTTTAACCGGTCCGCAAAGACTTACTAGGTTTGCTTATCCTCGTGCATTTAGCTATATTTACTATGCAAAATTTCAATGCATAAACCGGAATTATGAAAACAAATCTATTAATAGTTTCATTAGTCATTCTTACTGGAGCCGTATATGCGCAAGGCACTCTTCAATTCAACCAGGTATTATTAATCAATTCAGCAACTCCACAGCAAGTTCCTAACGGAAAGGTATGGAAGGTAGAAAGCGCTTTGTTCTCGAATGAAACCTATGTAATCTACTCATCTTCACAAGGTGGAAGCTGCTCTTGTGGCCAGGGTAATGCGGCATATTTATATGCCTATGCTTCAATAGCTGCTTTAGCTACAGGCAACTTAACTATTAACGGCACCACATATAATTATACTTCTGGTGGCACTATGTGGCTGCCCGCCGGTACCTCTTTAGCTTCTGTAACAATTAGTACGCCCCCGCAGCAATCCACACCCGCCACCGGATGTTATGACAACTACTATATCAGCGGTGTTTATCAAGGCTGCGGTCCTTATACTCCCCCAACAGCAACAATTACCAGTATAGTAAGCGTAATTGAGTTTAATATCGTTCCGTAATTTTCCTAGTAGTTTATTGGTTTAATAATGCATTGGCTCTAACCTGAACCCACAGATTCCATAAGGTTATTCACACCTTACGTTTTGCCCACATGTTCCGTAAGTGCTCTCTTTATCCACGTAATCCACTGTCAACCAGCCCTCAGCTATTAAAGTGGACAGTCGCTCATTTTTACTGTTTCTATGTTAATAACGTTGTTGATAAAGCAGGTATTTTTGTGGATAAAATATAGAAATATGAAAACAGTATTAAAAATAAGTGCTTGCGTTTTGTTTACCGCCTTCGGTTTCTCAAATTCACAGGCACAAGCTTTAGCAAGTCTTTCATCCGAAGTAACAGTGCCTAGTAAGCCTGCCGCTAATACCGAAATGACTATTATTTTAAAAAACAGTGCTGAAAAGCCCGTTATTATTTTTGCCGGCCCCAAAGAAGGAATCAGGGACCCCAAAGTAAGAACAGTAGGTGGTTTAAGCAAAAACACGCTTTACTTACAAAGTAATGATGTTGTTTGCCTTATGGATCGCGAACCTAAGGCTATGGCCTGCACAGTTATAAAACCCGGCATTAGCTCGGTTGAGGTAAATGTTTCAGCCACCACTATTTCCAGTAAATAGCTTAACAAAATACTTGTCGTTTTAAAACAGCCACTGCATACAGCAGTGGCTCTTCTGTTTTATCTTCGTGCATTTTAAATGCGCTACATGAAATATGCTTCCTTGTTTGCTCTGGTTTTCACCATCTGTTTTGTGCGTTGGTTATCTCAGGTACATTACAAACCTCTGAATGGTTTTGGCAAAGAATCCCTGTACGAAAGTCCCGATAATCTTAATGGTGCTGCAGCCTATGAATATTACAGGCAAAGGAATCCAGCCACTGGAGAAATCCCCGTCAATATTCGTAAAAACGAATTAGCCTTTGCCGCTACTTTGCCAAAATATAATGAAGCTGAGCGAAGCATACAATGGCAAAACCGGGGCCCCTATAATTTAGGGGGTAGAACAAGGGCGCTTGCTTTAGATGTAACTAACGAGAATATTATTTTGGCAGGCCAGGTAACCGGAGGCATGTGGCGGAGTGATGATGGTGGTGCGCACTTTACTCAAACTACTCAACCCCAGCAATTGCATTCCAGCACTTGCATAGCTCAGGATAAGCGAGTTGTGCATACCAATGTGTGGTACTATGGCACCGGCGAGCAATATGGGGTGGTAAATGCAGCGGGGTTCTCATCTCAATTTGCAGGCGATGGTATTTTTAAATCAACCGATGGTGGACATACATGGGCGCAGCTTCCCTCAACTGTTACTCCTGATGTTCCCAACCCATTATATCAGGCGAGAAGCTTCAACTTTGTATGGCAAATGGTAACCGACTCTACCGATGCTAACCATGATGTAGTGTATGCTGCAGTTGTAAACGGTATATGGCGCAGCGCCGACGGTGGTAATTCATGGGCACCTGTATTAGGATTAGATACTGCGGCAAGTTCTGGTATTTCTTTATACAGCGATATAGCAATAACATCTACCGGTGTTTTATATGCCACAATTTCAAGCGAAACGCCAAGCAAAGGAATTTACCGCAGCACAGATGGAATAAACTGGACAAAAATAACACCGCCTTCTTTTCCAACTTTCTATAATAGAATTGAAATTGGAATTGCACCAAGCGACGAGTCACAGCTATACATTATTGCAGAAACACCTAGCTATGGGCCTACACATCATACCCTTTGGCATTACAAATATTTATCAGGTGATGGCTCAGGTGCCGGTGGCCAATGGAGCAACCGCAGCCCTAACATTCCTGATGATCATTGCCTCGGGTATTTTAGTTTCGATTTCCGTAAATATAATTCTCAAAATTCATACGATATGTTTATTGCAGTTCATCCTAAAGATACCAATGTGGTTTTTTTGGGTGGAACAGACCTGTATCGTTCCTGGAACGGCTTCACTACTAACTATTACGATTGGATTGGCGGTTATCAATGCGACTCATCGCACCTGTCAGATTATGTTTACCCCAATCACCATCCCGATCAGCACCGGCTTATATTTTCCCCCTCCAATCCGGCACTCGCTTATTCAGCTACCGATGGGGGAATTATGAAAACATATAGCACTTTGTCTGATGTGGTCACTTGGCAGCCTTTGAATAATAATTATAACACCGGCCAATTTTATACTTGTGCCATTGAACCGGGTAATACCAATAGCCAGGTAATAGTAGGGGGCCTGCAGGATAACGGCACTTATTTTACCGGTGCTGTAGATTATACAGCTCCGTGGACACGGGTTTTGTACGGAGATGGAACCTATTGCGCTATTACACATAACCGTACCAACTATTATTTAAGTTGGGATGAGGGACGGGTATATAAAATGACAATTACCGATAGTGGAACGGTAACCGGTTTTTCGCGTATGGACCCCACGGGTGCCGGTAGTAACTATATTTTTGTTGCCCCTATGATTCTGGACCCGCTAAATGATACAATTATGTATCTGGCTGTCGGAAAGTCAATCTGGCGAAATGATTCATTAACGGCTATTCCAATTACCGGTAATGAATACAGCACTATTTCGCAAGGTTGGAAAATTATCCCGGCTTCAGCTACCGGTCAACTTAGTAATTCCCCTTTAATTTCAACAATAGATATCGGCGAATCGAATCCTAACATACTGTATTTTGGAACTGACGGCGGACAGGTTTATAAATTAGATAGTTGTCGCAGTAGTACTGCTGCTCAAAAAACAGATATAACCGATACCATTTTCCCCAAAGGGGCATATGTTAGTTGTGTAGAAGTAGATAGGTTAAACTCAAATAACGTGCTGGTAACTTTTTCAAATTACGGAGTAATAAGTATTTTTTATACCAGCAATGCAGGTCAAACTTGGACCAATGTAAGCGGCAACCTGGAAGAAAATCCTGATGGTAGCGGCAATGGCCCATCGGTTACATGGGGGCATATTTACAATGATGGGGTTAATACTAAATACTATGTGGGCACAAGTATAGGTCTGTTTTCAACATCGCAGCTAAATGGTTTAAATACAATTTGGGCCCAAGAAGGGGTAAACACTATTGGCAATGTTGTTATTGATATGATTACCTCACGAACATATGATGGTAACATTGTAGTGGCAACACATGGTAATGGTATGTATTCCAATCAGGTTTTCATTCCCACAGCTGTAAATAATATTCAAAAAAATCAAGTTGAAATAAATTGCTACCCTAATCCTTTTCATGGTTCACTAAGCATAGAAATAAGTAATGCAGCTGCAACTGGATTTGAAGCGGATATTTTTGATTTAAGCGGCAGATTGTTACAAAGACTAAAACAAATAAATTCAAACCGAATTATTTGGGATGGTAAAGACTTATCAGGTAGTAATTGCGCTGCCGGTACCTATATTATCAGGGTTACTGTTAATGGTAAAGCAACTATGAAAAAGATAGTAAAGATGTAATCCATCTACTTATTTTCTTACGGTTATTTGGCAAGTAATGTTTTTACAACTTCACTAATTTCCGAACAATAATTGCATTGCTGGCTGTAATGCGAAGCAGGTAAATGCCACTTGCTATTTGCGATGGTATTTCTGAATGTAGATTCCGAATTTCAGTTTTATAAACTATTCTTCCGTTGTCATCAATTAAAACTACTTCACGCCCCAATAAATCACTACCCACCACCAACTGCCAATTGCCATATCCTAATGGATTAGGATAAATTGAAATCAATTCTTCATCTGCCAGGTTCTCTATACTCGTTAATACAAAAGGTATCGAACTCGATGAGCATCCATTTATGTCTGTTACTTCAACATGGTAATTGCCCGAAGCGTGGGCAATATATGTGTTAGAAGTAGCTCCTGGTATAGGATCATTATTAAGATACCATTGTACCGTACTTGCATTATAAACTCTTAGTGTGTCTCCGTTAACAGTTGTAGATACCGGTGGCGATTGAAGTACAGTAATACCGATGTGATTCGATTCAGCTGAGCAGCCATTTACATCGGTCGCCGTTACGTAATAGTTGCCGGCATTTCTTGCTTCAATACAATGCGAATGCATGCTATTGTTCCAGTTATAACTAGTAAAGCCCGGAGTGGCACAAATATTAGCACTATCTCTGGGGCAAATAGAATCAACATCAGCATTTATATGCACCGGTGTAATTTGATGAACAATAACATTAAGGTTGTTAGATACAACCGAACAGCCATTTGAATTAGTTACAGTTACTACATACGTAGCATTTGCAGTTGGTGAAACACTGCCACCGGAAACGTTTCCGGTTAGCCCGCCACTCCATGCATAAGAAGTAATGTTGCCACTACCCGCCGTTGCATTCGCGGCAATTATGGTGCTTTTCCCTCTGCAAATAGCAGCCGGTGCTGCTGTTGGTGATACCGTAGGATTAGCATTTACAGTTACCGAAACTGTTGCCGTAACCTTACATGAATTTGAATTAGCAACAGTTACAGTGTAAACAGTATTAGAAGAAGGACTCACATTGCCACCGGAAACACTGCCTGCTAAACCACTACTCCATCCGTATGATAAAATACTGCCACTACCGTCAGATGCATTTGCCGATATAACTGAATTCTTTCCATTACATATTGTCGCAGGCAATGCAGTTGGCGCAACAACTGGTTTTGCGCTTACTACTACAGCAATGTTTCCGGTAGCTTTACACCCATTGGAGTTAGTAACTGTAATCGAGTATGTAGTGTTTGATGTTGGGGTAACACTTCCACCCGAAACATTTCCAGCTAGCCCGTTGCTCCAGCTATAGGTTGAAATATTGCCGCCACCACCGGTAGCATTGGCAGCTACTAAAGTGGTTTCTCCTATACAAATCGAGTCAGGAGTTGCAGATGGCGCCACCACAGGCTTAGGTTTTACAGTTACTGAAACCGTTCCGGTTGCCGTACATGCATTACTATTAGTTACCGTTACGGCATATGAAGTGTTAGATGACGGATATACAATTCCACCCGAAACATTGTCTGTTAATCCGCTGCTCCATGAATAATTCAAAATATCACCGCTACCTGCAGTTGCATTCGCCGCTAGGGTAGTGTTCTGTCCGCTGCAAATTGCCACTGGCGATGCCGTTGGTGTTACCGTTGGATTTGCATTCACCGTTACTAAAACTGTAGCTGTTGCGGCACATGTATTACTGTTGGTTACAGTTACAGTATATGTTGCACTAGCTTGAGGTGAAACACTGCCTCCCGAAACATTCCCCAACAAACCTGTATTCCACGCGTAATTCGAAATACTACCGCTGCCCGCAGTTGCATTAGCCGATAAGGTAGTACTCTGGCCACTACAAATGGCTGTAGGCAATGCAGACGGCGCAAGTGAAGGATTAGCATTTACATTTACAGAAATTGTTCCTGTCGCTTCACAGTTATTGCTATTGGTTACGGTTACAATATACGTTGCATTGCTTGTTGGCGAAACATTCCCTCCGGATACACTCCCTGCTAAACCAGTACTCCAGGCATAATTCGAAATACTACCGCTACCGGCGCTTGCATTTGCCGCTAACATAGAACTTTGTCCGTTGCAAATAGTATTCGGCGATGCAGTTGGAGAAAGTGTTGGGTTTGCATTTACAATTACCGAAACAGCTCCTGCTGTCGTACATGTATTACTATTGGTTACTGTTATTGTGTATGTAGTATTTGTGTTTGGCGAAACAATTCCTCCTGAAACATTACCTGCCACATCGCTACTCCATGCGTATGTCAAAATATTACCGCTACCTGCAACTGCATTGGCCTCAAGGGTTGTAATTTGCCCGTTGCAAATAATTGCCGGCGAAGCAGTAGGGGCAAGTGTCGGGTTCGCATTCACAATTACTAAAACCGAATCGGTTGCTGTACATTGATTACTATTAGTAACAGTAACTGTATAAGTAGCGCTTGATGAAGGCGAAATATTTTCAACTGAATCATTACCCGACAATCCATTACTCCAGCGGTATGATGAAATATCGCCACTTCCTGAAATTGTATTAGCACTAAGGGTTGTGTTTTGCCCGTTACAAATAACAGACGGCGAAGAACTAAGAGAAATAATTGGAGTGTTATTTACTGTAACCGAAACTTCTCCAGTTGCTGAACAGGTATAGCTATCCGTCACTGTAATTTCATAGGCAATATTTGAAGTTGGTGAAACACTACCACCAGAAACATTAGCTGGTAGTCCGCTGCTCCAGGTATATGTTGAAATATTACCACTACCGGTTGTACTATTGGCTTCAAGCGTGGTACTTTGTCCACTACAAATTGAAGCAGGAGAGGCCGTGGGCGCAACACTTGGGTTAGTATGTATTACAACGTTTGTTACAGCAATTCCGGAACAACCATTAAGGTCTGTTGCAGTAACGCTATACTCCCCACTCATTGCAGTGGTTATATTGCCAAGAGAAGGAGAATTGCTGGCGCTGAAAAATCCGTTCGGTCCACTCCAGCTATAACTTGTTCCTCCCATTATATTCAATTCCATAGTGCCACCTGCACAATATGGCCCGGTATTTGACGCCACCGGAACCAATGAATTGTTTATTGAAACAATTGTTGAACTTGTAGTGGAGCATCCATTAGCATCGGTTACTGTAACCATATAAGTACCGCCCATCAAAATTGAGGCAGAGTCAATAATTGGGTTTGCGGTATCACTTGTATATGAATCAGGCCCGCTCCAGGTATAAGAAATTCCCCCCGATGAATTAAGTTGGATAGCGGAGCCCGCACAATAAGGCCCGGTGTTATAAGCTGTAGCATTCGGTAGGGGATTAACTGCAACCGTAACCATACCGGTAGCACTACAACTGTTATTATCAATCACAGTTACCGAATAAGTAGTGTTAGAAAAAGGAGAAACGCTTCCACCCGAAACATTGCCTAATAATTCACTGCTCCACGTGTAGCTTGAGATATTACTGCTATCAGTAATAATTACTTCAATCAAAGAGTTTTGGCCAATACATATCGAACTTGGTGAAGCAAGCGGGGTAATCACAGGATTAGTATTCACGTTTATTGAAACAGCCCCGGTCGCGGAACAACTGTTGTTATCTATCGCAGTTATCGAATAGGTTGTATTAGATGATGGGGAGACATTACCACTTGAAACATTTCCTGCTAACCCACTGCTCCAGACATAACTTGAGATGTTGTTGCTATCGGCAACGTTAGCTTCAATTAAAGAGTTTTGGCCAATACATATCGAACTTGGTGAAGCAAGGGGAGTAATCACAGGATTAGTATTCACGTTTATTGAAACTGCCCCGGTTGCAGAACAACTGTTGTTATCAATTACTGTTACTGAATAAGTTGTATTTGAGGATGGGGATACATTGCCACTTGAAACATTTCCAAATCCATTACTCCATATGTAAGTTGAAAGGTAACTACTATCATCTTCAGCATTTGCTGCAAGTAAAGAATTCTGCCCAAAACAGATGGTGGGCGGAGAAGCAGAAGGCGCCAGAGTCGGATTGGTATTTACCTTCACCGAAACGGCTCCAGTAGCTGAACAGCCATTATTGTCTATTACTGTTACTGAGTACGTAGTGTTTGAAGAAGGAGAAACGCTGCTGCTTGAGCTATTTCCCAATCCATTACTCCATATATATGTTGAAATATAACTACTGTCATCTTCACCATTTGTTGCAATTATAGAATTTTGACCAATACAAATTGTAGGCGGTGAAGCAGCAGGAGCCAAAGTCGGCACAGCGTTCACAACAACCGAAACAGTCCCAGTAGCTGAACAAGCATTAGAATTAGTAACAGTAACCGTATAAGTAGTATTAACAGCAGGCGAAACACTACCCCCGGA
>CAIXGR010000008.1 GCA_903919075.1 uncultured Bacteroidota bacterium
ACACACAAGTTGGCGGCTATTGTGCATCGGTTAATACTTGGGGAGGTCAGGGCTATGGTGGTTATGGTGGCTCTGCACCTGTAGGCCAAGCTAGCAGCGGCGGATGTGATGGTGGTAATGGTAATAACTGGTGCTGCAGTTATTCGTATTCTAGTGGAGGTGGGGGTGGAGGCCTTAATAGCGGGGGGCAAGGCGGTTATGATGGTAGTTATAATAGTCCTAACAGTAGCCAAATTGGCACACAAGGTCAGGGCGGTTACTATGGAGGCAACTATCCCGGATGTAATGACCAAGCAGGTGGTGGTGCCGGATTTTATGGTGGTGGCGGCGCGCAGCCCGGTAACTGTACTAATGGAGCTGGCGGCGGTGGTTCATCATGGGTAAGCCCACATTTAACCACAGTAAGTTTTTACGGATATAGTCAAAGTGCACAATGTTATTACAACGGTAGTAACGTTGCATCAAACGGTTACAACGGCTATGTGATATTTACTTGGTAATACTATATTTTTTATATAGAAGGAGCCACGCCAATAATAAAAACTGGTTGGCTCCTTTTTTATTTATACTATTTCCCCCTAAATTTGATTGCTGCTTTAAGTTTGTATTGTGTTTAATTGAACAAGGTATCTAGTAATGAAAAGCACATTTTATATTATGTTTTATGTAATGTGTTTACAGCACGCTAGCTGTAGCCTTTTAGCACAATGTACCAATGTAACTGACATTGATGGCAATGTGTACCATACAATAAAAATTGGTAAGCAATGTTGGATGCAAGAAAACTTTAGAGCCACACATTTTCGCGATGGCTCACCTATAACGGAAACAGAAGACAAAGCGGCATGGGAAAAGGCAGACCAGTTACATACTTCTGGCTGGTGTTATTTTGAAGGCAATACTGAAAACAATTCAGTTTATGGTAAACTCTATAACTGGTATACAGTCTCCGATCCTCGACATCTTTGTCCCTCAGGATGGCATATCCCTTCTGATGATGAATTTCAAACACTTTCGGATTATTTAGGAGGCGATTCTATATCGGGTGCACACATGAAAGCCACTGCTTTGTGGAGTCACCCAAACACAGGTGCCGATAATTCATCGGGCTTCACCGCTCTACCGGCTGGTTATCGTATTAGTAGCGGCTATTTTAGCCTGTTGGGGCATAATGCTTTTTTTTGGTCATCTACGCCTGATGATAAAGAAGGTGCATACCTCCGCAATTTATGTTTCAATTATTCGCCAGCGTTGCGGCTTAACGATTTTGCTGGCGATGGGTTTTCTGTTCGTTGCGTGGGGGATTGATGTATTGAAACCCATGTGCAATTATTTGAAATTATAGACTGTTTACAACCTGTTTTAAAAATGAGCCGGTTTACATTGCAACAAAAAATTTATTATATATTACAGTTAGCTGTAGCCATGTGCTTTATTGGCCATGGGGCATTTGGTATAATTACCAAACCAATTTGGTGCAATTACTTTGCAGTATTTGGAATAGGCCATGGTTTGGCATACCGGTTAATGCCCGTGGTTGGTGTGCTGGATATTCTTGCAGGCACAATGATGTTAATTTATCCCATTGCAATAATTCCCGGGTGGCTGATTATATGGGGTATTATCACTGCCTTGCTTCGGCCACTATCTGGAGAACCGGTAGGCGAATTTATTGAACGAGCCGGAAATTTTGGTGTACCGATGGCACTATTGTTATTAGTAGGCGCAAAACAAAATATTAGCTATTGGATTAAGCCAATAAAGCCCGTTGAGACTTTAACTGGAGGCAATCTTTTAAAAGTTACTTTATGTTTAAGAATTACAGCCTTCCTTCTTTTACTAGGTCACGGGTGGCTGAATATTATTGAAAGGCAGGGCTTACTCAATCAATACATATCATTAGGTTTTTCTAACCCGGCTTTTGTGGCTCGCGTAATTGGTGCTTTTGAAATTATAGCAGCGTTTGCCATATTAATAAAACCAATGCCCTCAATAATTTTTGGGCTTTTAATCTGGAAAATGGTAAGCGAGCTTTTTTATCCGCACTACGAATTTTTTGAATGGGTTGAGAGAGGCGCTAGTTACGGTACAATCCTGGCTTTATGGTTTGCCATAAAAGCAAATAACAACCTTTCAGGAAATAATTTGAAATCACCGGTTTCAATAAACTTTACCTAATAATATTGAAGCCTACAATTATGAAAGAAACATTTTATATTATATTTTTTATAATATTTTTTTGTATCGTTCGCAATGATGTTGCGGCGCAATGTGCTATGGCAATAGATGTAGATGGTAATGTTTATAATACGGTAAAAATTGGAGAGCAATGTTGGATGAAGGAGAACCTAAAAACCACCCATTTTAGTGATGGCTCAGCTATAAACGAAATGCAAGATAGCGCCTTATGGGTAAACACATCGCTTACTCATGCACCGGCAATGAGTTATTATGATAATAACATACAAAACAACTTTACATATGGCGCGCTGTATAATTGGTATGCGGTAACCGATAAGCGAAACCTTTGCCCTACGGGTTGGCATGTGCCTTCTAATGATGAGTTTCAAATTTTATCTGACTATTTAGGTGGAGATGATATATCGGGAAGCCACCTTAAAGACATTACTCTGTGGAGTGTTTCAAATTCAGGCAATGATAATTCATCTGGGTTTACTGCTTTACCCGCCGGTTTGCGGTACCATAATGGCGGGTTTTATGGTCTTGGTGAGAATGGAGACTTTTGGTCTTCTACCGGTGGCAGTAGCCGCGCGTGGAACCGGAGTTTGTTTTACAGAAATCCAAGCGCCGATCGCTTTCATGATTATGAAGAAGATGGGCTTTCCGTTCGTTGTGTTGGTGATTGAGTCCTTTAATAATTAATCGAAAAAGATTTAATTATGCTTATTGACAAAAATCAATTGTTTTTTCACCTTAATAATCTACAAAACATTAAATGTTTTTTGGAAAAATAACAGTTTTTTGTTATTCTTGATTACTAGGTAATCCTCCATTGTTTTAAATTTGTTCTAAGGTAAACTGGCAAAGAGTTTCCCTTTTTTTGCAGTTTCACCCAAATTAAATAAATACGTTTATGAATAGCCCAAGTAAAATATTTGTCCTGATTCTTTGTGTGTTTAATCTTACATCATTTAGTCAATCAGCTACTTGCCCCGGTAACGATGGATTAGTACAAAAATTGAACGCAACTTTATCTGATGCCGTCATTCATGATGGGTTTCCACCACCGGTTGCAAGTCGTATATATGCCTATTGCCACGTGGCAGGTTATGAAGCTGTTTATTATACAGATCCGGGCATGCGAACACTCTCCGGGCAATTAAATGGGCTTAATTTATATGAACAAACCCCGGATGTTTTAAAAACTATGAACAGCGATGTGGTGCTTATTGCCGCCTTCTGTAACACCGCAGTTGCGTTTACTTATCGCGAATATATTTTGAAGGACTATCGAGATTCGCTATTGAAGATTTATAAAGCCTGCTTGCCTGAAGATGTTTATAACCGCTCAACGGCATACGGTGATACTTTGGCAAAACAAATTATAAAATGGTCTTCAAAAGACGGTTATAAAGAAACCCGCAACATGCCTAAATTCAGGCCTACTGGTAAGCCCGGTAGCTGGCAACCTACTTTGCCAACCTTAGGCGATGCCTTGGAACCATGGTGGCCAATGATAAGGCCGTTCGTTTTAGATTCATCTGGCATGTTTAAGGTGCAGGATCAGCCCGCGTTTAGCACCGATAAAAACTCGGAATATTATAAGCAGGCAATTGATGCTATGAATATGTGCAGCAATGCTACCGAGGAGCAAGGACAAAAAGCTTTGTTTTGGGATGACAATCCGCAAAAAACTGTAATACAAGGACATTTAATGTATAATATTCGCCAGCTTTCGCCGGCTGGGCACTGGATGGGAATTGCAGGAACTGCTTGTGCCATGAAACAGCTTACGGTTGTAAAAACCGAGGAAATTTGTGCCTTAACTTGTATTGCAATGGCCGATGGATTTATTGATTGCTGGCATGAAAAATATAGAACCGATAGAATTCGCCCTGAATCATATATAAATTTATATATAGATAAAGTTTGGAAACCGTTGCTTGAAACACCTGGTTTTCCCGAAAACCCAAGTGCACATAGCACTATTTCCGCGGCCGCTTCGGAAGTTCTAACCTCTAAATTGGGTGCTGATTTTGCTTTTATTGATAGCTCTGAAGTGCCTTTTGACAAGCCAACGCGTCCATTTAAAAGTTTTAAGGATGCGGCCAATGAAGCGGCTGAGAGCAGGGTTTGGCTAGGCATTCATTACCAATTTGGCTGCGACCAGGGTATACGGTTAGGAGAAAAAATTGGCAAACTTGTTATTGCCAGTATTAAAACCAGAAAATAAATTATTTGGGCAATTGAAATATGCGTAGGCCGCTGTTGTTATTAACCACCAGCAGGCATTTACTCTTAAACCCGTTGACAGATATTACCTGCAGATGCCTGCAAACCATAGTATTCATAAATCCTGATTTTGTAACATCTATTGGCGTAAAATCATTTTTGCCATCATTAAGCATTACTACACCAGGAGAAGATGTTGACAAGCCCCCCCAATAAAGGTCAGATTCGCTATTACCTGCAGCTATAATATCGGGTTTATTATCTCCATTTAAATCGGTAACAGCAAAAGTGTTGGCAGGTGCCCATTGAACCCTGCCAGGTAATTCATGAATCTCGAAATTAAAATTGCCCTTATTTTCTATCCAAATACTTTTGAAAAAATTTGCTGTGTATTTTTCCGAAGATTTCATTTTCTCATCAGTAATTATATCACTTAGCTTTGCCTTTGAATAGGATTCATAAGTCAAAAATTTCTTTCTGAATTTAGGCATTTGTTCGCAAAGCGAAGTGCGGTCGTACAATATGCCTGCTTCGACTTTTAGGTAATGAGTTACAATAGGTTCTTTTACGCCGTTATCATCAAAATCATTGTAATACATAGTTACCGGTTCGGTTGGCGTTGCTTTCAGGTACGAATTCATGCCCTGGTTACCGATTAAAAAATCCATTTTACCATCGCTATTTAAGTCGGCAGGTACAATACATTTCCACCAGCCCCTTAAAGTATCCAATGGCGAGTTGGTTAAAACCCGCTGAAGTGTTTTCCCGGTATTTTTGTAAAACATTAAGGGCTCCCATTCCGAGGCTACAATCAAATCAGGCTTGCCATCCTTATTCAAGTCGCCAACCCAAGCGGCACAGGCATTTCCGGTTTTGGCCAGCTCCGGGCAAATGGTTTCGGTAACGTCTGTAAAATGTTTGCCATCGTTACGCAAAAGGTACGACCGGCTTGAAGATGGATATTCACCAGGCATCATTCTGCCGGCAATAAATAAATCCATTTTGCCATCGCCGTTAAAATCAAATGCCATTGGCGAAGTTTTGGCGCCCCCCATTACCGGTAGCATATACGAAGCATCGGTAAAACCTTTTCCCGCATTGTTCAAATAAAGGCGGTCGTGCAACAGTGTATCGTTTTTCGAATATTCGTTGCTACCATTTGCTAAATAAAGATCAACATAACCATCTCCATTAAAATCAGCAAAAACAGCACCGGTAGTTTCAATGTTCAAATTCTTCCATGGCTGCGATTCAGCGGGTAAAAAACTGCCGTCTTTTTGCTGAATTAATAATTGTCCGCTGCTGCCTCTGTAAGCACCACCAATAAATACATCTTCTAATCCATCCTTATTTACATCACCTATAGCTATAGCAGGCCCTTCGCGCGACATCATAAATGGAAGCAATCTATCTTTTTTGAAATCGGTAAAATCATCTTCCTTGTGTGCGTTTATAAGCCCGTTAGGGTGTATTTCTGTCATTAAAGTTGGCGCAACAGGTGCCGCAACGAATTGTTTTTTGGCATCTTTCTTTTTTACAGTAATTACCTGGTTTGCATCTACATTATAAAGTGTTTGTGTTGAGCGGTCGTTCCATATAACTACGAGGCTATCTACACGTTTAATACTATCTAAGCCAAAATGAAGTATCTGTTCCGGGCACGATTCATAACCTCGCGAATTGCTTAATTGTTTGTGCTGCATACCTACGCTAGTGTATAAATTTACAACAGCACCGAGGCCGAATTTATTTAAGCTGTCACCCTCAAACTTTACCCTTAAATAATGCTTGATGCTAGCCAGCGTATTATTGCGATAAATGGCAGGGTAATCATCAGTATTATTTATAATAAGTTCGAGATTGCCATCATTGTTCAAATCAGCAGTAACAGCACCACACGATATTACTTTTTCAGGAAGTCCGGAAGAAACGGTTTCATCGGCAAAAGTCAAATCGCCTTTATTGATAAATAAATGGTTAATCCACTTCTGGCTCATTTCTTTAAAAATTAAAGAATCGTATGTAACCCGAAAGCCAGCACGGTGTGTCTGGTCCATTTGCAACTGCATAAAATCAAGATTTGTAAAATCATGCTTCATGCCTTGTGTAATAAAAATATCGTTCCAGCCGTCGTTATTTAGGTCATCTATATTTACGTTCCAGCACCAGCCGGTTTTTGCTGTACCGGTTATGAACGATATTTCCGAAAAATACTTTCCGCCATTTGATAATTGGAGTGAATTTTTTTGAATCTGTAAAGGCGGCAAAGATTTACGAAGTTGCTTGTACCATTCAAAAGGCATTAAGGTATAACGCGTTTTCATTTGCTCATGATTATCCCAAATCATGTCTACCGAACATAAATCTGCATAACCGTCATTATTTAAATCACCAAAATCGGAGCCCATAGAGCCTAATGAAATCTCGGAAAAATATTCCGAGGTTTTTTCAGTAAAGGTTTTATCGCCGTTGTTAATGTAAAAGTGATCGGGCGAAAGAATATCGTTAGCTACGTATAAATCAGGATAGCCATCGTTATTTATGTCGGCAACGCTGGCGCTTAACCCAAATGAAAGATCGGGGTTAATACCAGCCTTGTCGGATACATCTATAAAAGTATCGCCAATATTTTCCATCATCCTATCTTTGCCCAACTTAAAAAGCGAAGTGTCTGCATATGCATAAATATTACTTGTAAATGGGCCTACAAAATTGGGGTGATTAACGATATATGCATCAAGATCGCCATCGTTATCATAATCAAAAAATATGGTTTGCGTACAGGGTTGGTTGTTTAAAAGCCCGTATTTTTTTGCCTGCTCAGTAAATGTACCGTCATGATTATTTATAAATAAAAGATTAGACCACTTAGTAGAATCGGGCCCTGAACAGCTTATGTATATATCAAGCCATCCATCGTGGTTAATATCGGCCAAAGTTACCCCTTTAAAAAAACCGGCGTATCCTGTAAGTCCGGAATTGGCTGTAATATTCTCGAATTTCATTCCGCCTTTATTCAGATAAATTGCCGCGCCATGGGTTATAGAAGTAAAAACAAGGTCGCAAAGCCCATCATTATTAAGGTCGCCGGCGGCTACACCGCCACCAGCTTGTATATTGAAGTAGTTTAAAAAGTCTATATTGTCCTCCATATCATTTCGGAAAAAAATACCGGTAGAGTCTGGTGGTAGCAGGGTAAATAAACTTTGACCTGCCGTGGTTGGCGAAGTTTTATTTGCCTGGCCATTCGAGGTAAGGCAACCAACTAATGTAGCCGCCACCAATAGCAAAGATTTCCAATAGCTAGAAAACGTGCTACGGAAGGCATAAGGCTGGGGGATTAGCTGTTTATTCATTGAAATATAATTAAATATGAATA
>CAIXGR010000009.1 GCA_903919075.1 uncultured Bacteroidota bacterium
ACCGGTACCGGTAATATAAAAAAGGAAGCGCCCCTAAAATTTAGGGGCGCTTCCTTTTTTATATAAAAGACATTGAAGATTACTAATAATCTACCAGCAATGAATGACGGCGAGAAAATTTCATATCATTAGTAGTATCAACTTTATAGTAGCCGTAAAAAGCATCTTCCCAATCGCCGTAGGTAGCGTTGGGTAATACAATATAGCTAACACCAAAATTGCTGCTTAAACTATCGGTAAGTCTTTTTCTGTCAGATGCTTGTTGGTGGTAAAATACACCGGCAAAATCATTCAGGTTATCGCCCAGGTTCATATAAATATGATAGGTTTTAGCAATTGAATCAAACCGTTCTTGCTTATTGCTGGTTTTGTCGCGCATTAAAAAATTTGAAGAATCAACTTGCGGAAAACCTAACTGTTTCATGTTTTCCATAGTGCTTCCCAACCCTTTTTGCGACCGGTTGCTGATATAAAATATACTGATGTGTTTCGAATCGGCATATTTTAAAAAGCTAACCGAGCCCGGAATTGAATCTGCTTTTTTAAGACTTTCCCATTCGCTCCAAAGTGCGGCGGTGTAATATTTGCTGGTATTAATAAGGTGTGCACCAAACCTGCCGTTATCCAACATGGTTTCATCAAGGTCGGTTACAATGGCCAGCTTCTCTTTTGGTTTTTTCTTTTTTAATGCCTCATCGGTTCTTAAACGCGCCAGCGAAAAAGCCTGGTAGGCCAAAGCGCGATACTCGCCACTTTGCTGCTGGTATAAAATGGCATCAACGGTATATTCTTTCGCGCTTATGGGGTTTGCAACAGGGGCATCTGTCTTTTGCACAGGTTTATTCCTTTCGCATGAAGAGGTAAAAATAGAGGCTGCTGCAAGCAACAATATATAAGAGACGGGAGCGGTTGTTTTCATGGCTTTAAATTTTTGCAAAGAAAAGGAATTGCAATTATAAAAAAACCGGCCACATAAATTGCTGATATGCAGCGGCATGAATGTTAAAATAATAGCGAATGGGGCAATTATTACTATTTTATATTATTCGATTTAAAAACAGCTTTTATTGGGTATTTACTCTGAAATTTCATATCAAATGATATATTTGCCATCCGTTTTTTAAAAAACCATTAAATAAGTAATATGGAACAGTTAGTATACATTCTTCCCATTTTCGGAGTTATCGCCCTGATTTACATGGCATATATGTCGAGCTGGGTAACCAAGCAAGATGCAGGCGATGAGAAAATGAAAGTTATAGCCAACTACATTTCTGAAGGGGCTATGGCATTTTTAAAGGCCGAATACCGCATTCTTGCCATTTACGTGGTTATAGCAGGCACGGCTTTAGGTATACTATCGCAAATGCCGGCAGTAAAAGAGCATAGCAGCTTACTTATAGTAGCATCTTTTGTAATAGGCTGTGTGTTTTCGGCAGGTGCCGGTTTTATAGGTATGAAAATAGCTACCAAAGCTAACGTTCGTACTACACAAGCTGCGCGCACTTCTCTTTCAAAAGCTTTAAAAGTTTCTTTCGGTGGCGGTTTGGTAATGGGCTTGGGCGTGGCAGGTTTAGCCGTGTTGGGTTTAAGTATGTTGTTCGCATTTTTGTTTATGCACTTTATGGGCGGCGTAATGGATGCCAACGGTTATGATAAAATGACACAAGTGCTTGAAGTGCTAACCGGGTTTTCGGTAGGTGCCGAATCAATTGCATTGTTTGCGCGTGTGGGTGGTGGTATTTATACCAAAGCTGCAGATGTGGGCGCTGACTTAGTAGGTAAAGTAGAAGCAGGAATACCTGAAGATGACCCACGTAACCCGGCAACTATTGCCGATAACGTAGGCGACAACGTAGGCGACGTAGCCGGTATGGGTGCCGATTTGTTCGGCTCGTATGTAGCCACCGTTTTGGCTTCAATGGTTTTGGGTAACCACTTAATACATGACAATGGCGGCGTTGCTTTTCCTTTTAGCGGATTAGGCCCTATACTTTTGCCTATTACTATTGCAGGCATTGGCATTGTTGCTTCAATATTAGGCAGCTTTTTAGTAAGCGTAAAAGATGACGGCAATGCAACTACCGATACCGTGCAAAGTGCATTGAACCGCGGCAATTGGGTTTCTATCATTATTGCCTTGGTGGTTTCTTATTTCCTGATTCAAAATATGTTGCCTGCAACAATGATGATGAGCGGTTTTGCTGAGGCTATTCCTTCTATTAATATCTTTTTTGCGGTAATGATAGGTATGGTGGTTGGTGCGGCAATTTCGTTTATTACCGAGCACTACACCGGACTTGGAAAAGGCCCAGTTATGGCTATTGTTCAAAAATCGGGCACCGGTGCGGCAACTAACATTATTGCAGGTTTAGGTACCGGTATGCTTTCAACGGCTTATCCGGTTCTGTTATTTGCAGGTGCTATTTGGGGCGCATATTCTTTCGCCGGTTTTTATGGTGTGGGTATTGCCGCAGCGGCTATGATGTCGACTACCGCTATGCAATTGGCTATTGATGCTTTCGGCCCTATTGCCGATAACGCAGGTGGTATTGCTGAGATGAGTGAGCTACCGGCAGAGGTTCGCGAAAAAACTGATATGTTGGATTCGGTAGGTAATACTACAGCAGCGATTGGTAAAGGTTTTGCTATTGCATCGGCAGCGTTAACTGCGTTGGCTTTGTTTGCAGCTTATGTAAACATTACCGGCATACCGGGTATTAATATTTTTAACGCAAAAGTTTTAGCAGCATTATTTATTGGCGGTATGATACCGGTGGTGTTCTCGGCATTAGCTATGAACAGCGTAGGAAAAGCAGCCATGGATATGGTGAACGAAGTGCGCCGCCAGTTTCGCGAAATACCGGGCATATTAGAAGGCACCGGTAAACCTGAATACGGCAAGTGTGTTGAAATATCAACCAAAGCAGCATTGCGCGAAATGTTGGCACCGGGTATTATTACTATTGTAACTCCAATTCTGGTAGGTTTAATTATGGGTGCAGAAGCATTAGGCGCTTATATGGCAGGTGTAACAGTAAGCGGTGTGGTTTGGGCTATTTTCCAGAACAACGCCGGTGGTGCATGGGACAATGCAAAAAAATCTTTCGAGAAGGGAGTGGAGATAAACGGACAGATGTATTACAAAAAATCTGAACCGCATAAAGCAGCTGTAGTAGGCGATACTGTAGGCGACCCTTTTAAAGATACCTCAGGCCCATCAATGAATATTTTGATTAAGCTTTCATCATTAGTAGGCTTAACCATTGCGCCGCTAATTGCTATTCATACTACTACCGTATCAACAACTACCCCACCGGTAAAAAAGATTGAAGTAAAACAAGAAGTGAAGAAACCTACAGCAATGGTAAATTACGCTGAGTTTGTAAAGTAAGAAAATCAATACTATAACATATTGAATCCCGAAGCTGAAAGGTTTCGGGATTTTTTATTTAAGTTACAATCAAAATCGAAATAATAAATATATATCCTTATGGAAGACTTGGCAAACAACAAAAAGATTGATACCGGTGAAAGGCTTGGTGCAATGATTTTAGACCACGGGTCTATGTCGTTTATAAGTATGGCATTTTCTATTCCTTGGGCGGTTTCATTTTTTGCCAATGTATTTAAATCATCCGAAGATGGACCAAATCTTAATTTTATGGCAGGGCCTTGGGGCTACCTTACGATGCTAGGCTTCGCACTCTATTTTTGTAAAGATTGTATTAATGGCCGCAGCATTGCCAAGCGACTTTTAAAATTACAGGTAGTGGATAATGCAACAGGTCAGGTGGCAACTCCTTTACAATGTTTTGTTCGAGATATATTTATTGTTATTTGGCCTATTGAAGGCATAGTAGCATTGATAAATACCAGCAGGCGCCTTGGTGACCGCGTTGCGGGAACAAAACTTGTGGTTTTTGATCCAAACCTTAATCAACCTAAAATTAATATTATCAAAATCTTAATCCCTGTAGCACTTGCATATGGGTGCATGTTTTTAATACTGATTCCCTTCAACAAACTTAACAGGGTATTTGAGGTACACAAAATAAATTATCTAAAAAATTCTTTCAACCAGCAATCAAGTACGGAGTTGGAACAATTACTTGGAGATAGCTTAGGGAACTATTTTACACCAAGTGTTAAAGTGTACGATAGCATACAAAGGGAAAATGTAAAATTCATTTCAATCATCCTACAACTAAAAGAAAACTACATTGAAAAGGAAAGTAAATACAAAGAGCTAAATACTCTGACTACTGATTTAATATACTCAAAGTATCCTAAAGAAAAATTTACCGGACAGGTGCAATATATTTACAGAACCTCCGGACAAATGCAATCAACAATAAATTATATAGGCACACCCATTATCTCTAAGACTGAGAAATAAAGCTGTTGAATCGCAGAGCAGGGGGCACGGTTCTTCCTTTAGGGAATCAAAGGAGTGGGGAGCAATACTTGAAAAACCTACGGCTATGGCTAGTTATGTAAGAAGAGGTATGTTTTTTGAGGAGGTATATTTTCACTTATAAGCCCAATAAAATATAAAAACAGAGCTGCATATTCCTAGTAGAAAAACAGCAATTAACTGAATTATTGAAGCAATTATCGGAAGCTTTCTTCTATACAGTATGAAAGTCCAAACTAAAAATACGCTATAATATATGCTTGCTCCAATAAGTCCGATACAGAATAACGCGTCTACTGCTTCTCCCGCATAGTTGGACATGTCTTTAATATATTTTATCCAACACAGTGCTCCGAATAGTGTCAATAAAATGAAATAGATTAAAAAGGTACCAGTTATGAGTTTTAATAATCTTGATGATGTAATGTTTAACGGTTCCAATTCTCCAATTTCCAACAAATCTATAATTAAACCTTTAAATAATTTAAGCTGAGTATCCGGCTATATTAAAGCAATATTAATTGGAACTCCAATTGCTCCGTAGGAGCTGAATATTGGCAGAACAACAATACATGAGCCCAAGATCGCGTCCCGTAGGGGACGACCAACCAAAACCCTGAACTACAAAATCAACAAACCGTTTTCACGTAACTGAGCGAAGGTTTTTGATTTCACGAAGTCATCAAAACTGCCCAGTGCTGCTGATTCATAAGATTTTTTGAAAACGGAATATGGTATAGGGGCTTGCGGGCCAATGATAAGTTGCGGGAAAATGCCGGTGAGCCAGTTGGCCTCCGGTGCCGGTAGGTGCAGCAGCCAGTCTTTTTGTTTGTCGAAAAATTCCAGCTCGGCCATTTCAATAGTTTTGTTTTTCTGCTTGGCTTCAAAAAAGTTGATGGTGGGGAGATTGCCAAGCCACACTACTAAAGCGTTATCGCGCAGCGGTTCGTTGTTTTGTTGCAGGCATTGCTGAATATAATTGTGCGGGATGGTGGTTTTAGCGGTTTTAAAATCGAACCATTGGGAGAGCGGAAAATCAAACCCCACGCCGTGCATATAATTAAAAAGTGATTTACGCAAACCCTCGGAGTACAGGTCGTGATTGGCCCCCAGCGGGTCGTCATGATACAAATCGTTATCGGCAAAGCCGCCAAATTCGGGGCCGGTGCGCTGTACCTGAAATTGTGCCGGTTGCAATCCCACGGGGCTGTGCGCCGTCATAGCAAACCGGTGCCAGAAGCCGGATTGCAGCGCTTCATTTAAAAATAATTGGCGTACCATTTCAAGTGCATCTATAGTTTCCTGCCCGGTTTGTGTAGGGAAGCCATACATTAAATAAGCATGTACCATAATACCGGCTTGCGTAAAATTATCAGCTACCTGCGCTACCTGTGCTACGGTTACGCCTTTTTTCATTAGCTGAAGTAAGCGGTCGGAAGCAACTTCCAGGCCACCGGCTACGGCAATGCAGCCCGATGCTTTCAGCAATCGAGCAAGGTCACCGGTAAAATGTTTTTCGAAACGGATGTTGGTCCACCATACGGCGGTTATTTTTCGGCGCAAAATTTCAATTGCCAGTTCACGTAGTAATGCGGGCGGTGCAGCTTCGTCTACAAAATGAAAACCATGTTGATGGGTTTGTGCTATGATTTCTTCCATCCGGTCGCAAAGCAGCGCAGCTGATGCCGGTTCGTAATTTTTAATGTAATCCAGCGAGATATCGCAAAAGCTGCATTTACCCCAATAGCAACCATGCGCCAAAGTTAGTTTGTTCCACCGGCCATCGCTCCACAAGCGGTGCATGGGGTTGGCTACTTCAATAACCGAAAGATAATCATTCAGCAAAAAATCGCTGTAGTCGGGGGTGCCGGTTTCGCGCTGCGCAATGTCTTTTTCTTTAGCGCCGTTGTGATAGATTACTTTTCCCTCCTCGCGAAAATAAATTCGTTTTAATGTATCAGCTTTGCGCTTGCCCTCTATATATTCCAACAAAATTTCAAGTGGCGCTTCGCCATCATCTAAACTTACGTAATCTAAAAAATCGAAAACACGGGGGTCGTTCAGTCGACGCAATTCGGTATTGGCGTAGCCGCCACCTAAAATTATTTTTATTTCCGGATACTGTTTTTTAATAAACTGCCCGCACTTTAAAGCACCAAAAAGATTGCCGGGAAAAGGTACAGAGATAGCAACCGCAGTAGGCTTTTGCTTTTTAATTTTTTCATCCAATAACTTTTCCTGTATATCAGTAATAATAGAATTGGGCGCCAGAAGCGATTCAAGCAACTCATCAAAATGAGTGGCTGTGCGGCCCAGGCGTTCGGCATAACGACTAAAACCAAAGTGGGGGTCGATGGCTTCGGTAATAAGGTCGCCTAAATCTTCTAAATATAAAGTTGCCAAATGCCTCGCCTTATCCTGTATTCCCATGGTGCCAAAGGCCCATTCCAAATCTTCAATTTGTGCAAAGCGCGAAGCCTCGGGTAAATAAGTGCGGCCGCAAATAGCGTGGGCCAGTGTAGGGTTTTTATTTTGTAAAAATTGAATAACGGGGCCTATGGTATTTATATACTCTGCGCGCAAACTGAATATGCGGTAGCTGTTTTCGGACAACTCTAAATCCAGCATTTCAAGATGAGCAAATATTCGTTGTAAGCCTTTGGGTGAAAATAATTCGAGTATAACTTCAATACCTAAATCGGCCTGGTACGTTTTTATTTTTTTTGTATTAAGAAAACCTTTCAGATAGGCTGTTGCCGGGTAGGGGGTGTTCAACTGTGTGAACGGGGGCGTAATAAGCAATAGTTTTTGTTCCAAAACCGGTGAAAGATAGGGATTTTTTACTATTCACGGGCTGTGATGGCGATGCAACACATCTTATAGCCGATGAAAATATAGCAAAACGAAAATCTGTATTACAACTGCGTTGCCAGCTATTTCCTGCATTTTCAAAAATCCCACTAAATTTGAGAGATGAGATATATTCTGTTTTTGTCGGTTCTATTTTCAATGGCTTTAAATACATCGGCACAAAGTGTAAAAACTGCGCCACTACCACCACCGGTGTATGTAATTATGCGCGATTCCACCACATCAATAGATATTGTTTATTTACAGGGTGCTGGCGGTAGCATGTCGGTGGATGGAAAAAATGTACACATTTTTAATTCTTTTTTCGAAAACGAAACTGCCCAAAAAAGTAGTGCCGCAGCAACCGGTATGATTATGTGGCAAATAAATGGCCGGGAATATCTTTCAGGAAATTTTTATCTGGGCGATAGTACCGGCTATGTAGTAGTGAATAGAAATGGAAAAGAATACGTGAACAGAATAAACAATCAGGGTAATTCGTTTTTTAAATCGCATATAAAGTAGAAAGACAATCATTCAAGCAAAAATATAGCACATGCCAAGTTTCGATGTAGTAAGCAAAGTAGACGCACAAACAGTGGAGAACGCCATTAACGTAGCTAAAAAAGAAATTGCCACCCGGTACGATTTTCATGGCTCGAAAACAGAAATTGATTTCAATAAAAAGGATTTGGTAATACAAATTACTACCGAGAATGAAATGCGCATTAAAGCAATTTTAGATATTATTATTACCCGCGGAGCCAAGCAAGGTATTGACCCGCGCAGTTACGATGTTAGCAAAGAGCACTACTCATCGGGCGCAATGGTTAAAAAAGAAGTGAAACTTAAAAACGGACTGGATAAAGACAGTATGAAAAAAGTTGCGAAGGCTGTAAAAGACACCGGCGAAAAAGTTCAGGCATCGCAAATGGATAATATTGTAAGGGTAACCGGCAAGAAAATTGACGACCTTCAAGCAGTGATGGCTGCTTTGCGCAAAGGTGATTTTGGTTATCCGCTGCAGTTTGAAAACATGAAGAGCTAACAGGGCTTACGGATATTAAAAAGCTTTGTAGCAGTAGTAAAGAGAATCTCCCGAATGAAAATTTCCCGTTTTAATATTTATTTATGGCTTATCGCAGCGTTGGCAATTGTAGAAACACTTTGCTTTACCTACTTGCGCAAATTTGATGACCTAAGAGTATTTAATGCAGTTTTGTATTTTGTATGCGGGCTGGGTATTTGTGTTTTCAGTTTGTTGTCTGCCGTTAAAACAACACAGGAAACAACAACCTGCACAAAATTAAAGCCTTTTGCAATGGGCATAAAGTACGTGGGCATAATTGCGTTTTTCATTTTTATTTGTTTTCTTTTTATTGATTACGGAAACAGAATTTTTGAAAAACACCCCATTAGCTATTTAGAGGCTGATATGCTGACCCTGATTAAAATAGCCTGCGAACGGTTAATACACGGGCAGGAAGTTTACAAGCCGGTTAAAGAAGTTTGGGGCGGCGAACTGATTCCTTACTTACCGGCCATGTGGTCGCCGTTTTTACCTAGTGTTTTAATGGACATAGATATAAGGTGGACCTCGCTTATTCTTTCTATTAATTTGTGTTGGTGTTATGCTTTTTTATTTGGCGCGCATTAACCGTAGGCAGCTTGTTTTTCTGGCACCGGTTTTATTGTTTATGATTTTTATGATGGTTAAATTTTACACCTGGGAAGATGAAACCTATTATCGGTTTACCGAAGAAGCCATCCCCGCATTTTTTTATTTCATTTTATTTTTTGCTTTAATGTATCAAAATGCCTGGCTTACCGGTGTTGCTATAACGTTGTGTGTTTTAAGCAGGTTTTCTATTGTATCGTTTCTTCCGTTTTTCTTTTTATGGCTGCTTTTAAATAAAGACTTTAAACGCTTCGCCAAAACAAGTGTTATTTCTTTCGGCCTGCTTTTAGTTATGTTTATCATTCCCTTTTTTATTCACTCTCCCCAATTTTTTTTAGGAATTCCCACCAGGTACGCGGCTAATCTTGAAGCCGTTTGGCGAAATTATGATTACGATTTAAAAAGTATTTCGACACTTGGGCTGGCATATGTTTTTGGCTATTCGCACCTTACTTTAATGAGTATAGTGAGTTTAATTTTGCAGATAGCCCTGCCATGCGCATGGCTGTGGCTCTTCTTTTTTTTGAAAAAGAAACATGTAATTAATAATGGCCTGTGGGCTATGGCGGGGCTTAAGCTATCGTTGCTTATTTTTTATAACTTTATAGCAATGCCGTATATTTACCTGTTTGTTGTGCCTACTTTAGTTTCATACCCGCTGCTTTTAGCTGTAGCTAAAGAACCGGAAGTGGGATTAGCGAATTAAAAGCGCTGCTTATTTTTTTATAATTTAAATACATGCTATGGGATTTTTAGATCAGATGAAACAGTTAATGGAGATCAAGCAAAGAATGGAGGACGTGAAGAAAAAGCTTGATGCGATTGAGGTAGTTTGCCAAAACGACTATGTAAAAGTAATTGCTACCGGCAATAGAAAAATAAAAACCATTAGCGTTCTTAAAACAGATGACCAGGCAGCGTTGGAAAGAAATTTGCAAATTGCTATTAACGAGGCATTGGAAAAATCTGATGCCATTATGCAAAGCGAAATGATGGGAGCCACTAAAGGCATGATGCCCAATGATATGCCGGGGTTAGGGTAGTTGCAAAGCAAAAAGGCGCCGCAATAAAAATAACATTACCATAACATTTAATGTGCGAACTTTGAATTACTATGGCGCAGCCAAAACGAAAAGTAAAAGTAGCCGTAATAAGCGATGTGCACCTGGGGTTTCTGGGCTGTAAGGCCTGGGAGTTAAATAAATACCTCGATTCAATTGACCCCGAAATTTTAATTATTAACGGCGATTTTATTGATATCTGGCAATTCCGGTCGTACTACTTTCCTAAACAACATACCAGGGTTTTACAACAGGTTTTTAAGTTCGTGTCCGAAGGTGTAAAGGTGTATTATCTTACCGGTAACCATGATGAGATGTTGCGTAAATATTCGGGCCTTATTCTCGGGAATCTTATTTTAGATGATAAGCTGGTGCTTACGCTGGATGGTAAAAAGCATTGGTTTTTTCATGGCGATATTTTTGATATTACCATGCGCGGCTCGCGCTGGCTGGCCAAGCTGGGCAGCACCGGTTACGAGTTGCTGATAATCATTAATAAGCTGGTTAATTTTTTTCTTACGCTTTTTGGGCGCGAAAAAATTTCGTTTTCGCAGGCAGTAAAAGCAGCTACTAAGCGCGGCATTAAAAAACTAAATAACTACGAACTTACCGCCGCCGAAATTGCGATAGATAATGGCTACGATTTTGTAATTAACGGCCACATACACCTACCCTGCATTAAAGAAATTACAACCGACCGTGGCACCATAACTTATCTGAACAGCGGTGATTGGGTGGAGAACATGACAGCACTTGAATACGACGAGGGTAAATGGAAACTGGTTTGGTTTAAAGACCTGAAGTTTACCAACGACTGGTTAGGTATGGAAGAGGGAGAATTATTGTAGAAAAGGCTGCAAAACACATTTAATCTTCGCTGCCGTCCTCACAAAAGTTCACTAACACAGTAGATGTTTATTTTAAATGGTATTGAAAGGGCAAACCTGATGAGCCAAACCGCTACATTTAAGTCATGATGTACGAATTTCTTACTCCCATTGACAAGGAGAATATTATGGAGGGGGCTGAGCTCCACCCAGGCCAGATTGGCAACTACATTTTTATTTATGAAGGCAAAGAAGTTGAACTAAGCGACTTTAATATTGCTTTTATAGGTATAGAGGAAGACCGCAGCTCTGTAGGCAATGCAGGTTCGGCCAAAGCGCCCGATCTTGTAAGGCGCGAGTTTTATAAACTAACCATGCCGCCTATTGAAAGGGAATTTAAAGTAATTGACCTGGGCAATATTAAACAAGGCGATACGCCACGCGATACTTATTTTGCAATTTCGGCAGTGGTGTTGGAATTGTTGACACATAAAATTATACCGGTTATAGTTGGCGGCAGCCACGACCTTACCCTTGGGCAATATCTGGGTTATAGAAATTTAAATGCCTTGGTGAATTTAGTAGTGTTGGATGAGAAGATAGACATGATGGATGACCCTTCGAAAAAAATTGATTCGGGTTCGTACCTGATGAATATTTTTACCTACACGCCTAATTATCTTTTTAATTACAGCCACGTAGGGTATCAAAGTTATTTGAACGATGCCAAGGCCGTTGAAACTTTAGAAGGTTTAAATTTTGATTGCCACCGGTTGGGTTTAATACGCGCCAACCTTGAGCAAACCGAGCCGATACTACGCGATGCCGATATGCTGAGTATTGATATATCGTGCATACGCCAGGCCGATGCACCAGCCCATGCGCAGGCATCGCCGAATGGGTTTAGTGGAGAAGAACTGTGCCAGATAACCCGTTATGCAGGGTTGAGCGATAAGCTTACTTCGTTAGGAATATATGAAGTGAACCCCGGTTACGACAACAACCGGCAAACCACACAATTGGCGGCGCAAATGATTTGGTATTTTATTGAGGGCTACTACAGCCGTGTAGGCGACTATCCGCTAAACTTAGAAGAGCACCTGAAATTTACCGTGCATTTAGAAGATGCCAACCACGAACTTATTTTCTGGAAGAGCAAAAAAACTGAACGCTGGTGGATGGAGTTACCCTTTGGTAATAAAGAAAAATATGGCCGCCATCAATTAGTACCGTGCTCTTTCAACGACTACGAAATGGCCTGCGAACAGGAATTGCCCGACCGGTGGATGAAAGCTTTTACTAAGATGGTGTAATGGTTAAAGCGCCATCACTTCCCCCACATCCAACATTCTCAACACACCATTTATTTTTCCTTCTTTTTCAAAAGTTTTTAAAACCCTGTAAGGTTCACCCAGCGGCTCATCGGCTAAATCGAAAGTGCCGTAGTGTATGGGGATAAATGTTTTTGCCTTCAAGTCGTGAAAAACCTGCACAGCATCTTGGGGGCTGGTGTGCACATTCTTCATCATAAATTCCGGATGATAGGCGCCCACACCAATCATGGCAATATCAATGTTTGGAAATAGTTCAGCAATCTCTTTTGGGTAGTTGCAGTAACCCGAATCGCCTCCAAAAAAAATATTTAGCCCGTCGGCCTCAATCATAAAGCTGCCCCACAAAGTTTGATTAATATCCCAAGGGTAGCGGTTGCTCCAGTGTTTGGTGGGCAGAAAAGTAATGTTCAGATTTTTCTCTTTCAAATTATATTGCTGGTACCAACCGGCTTCTTGAAATTTTAAATCTTTTATCCAGCCTGAAACCAGCTTACCGGTGTTGAGTGTAGTGAGTAAGGTGAAATTATTTTTCTTCGCAAGCTTTGTAAGTGTAGCATAATCGCAGTGGTCGCGGTGAGCATGCGATAACAGTACGTAATCAATATTTGTAAAATCTTCTATTACACAAGGCATTTCGCTAAAGCGCGAAACAATGCCCGAAATTTTTCCGAATATCGGGTCAATCAATATTCGTGTGCCACGTAGTTGCATAAAAAAACTGGCATGCCCCAGCCATACTATGCAGTCATCTTTCCGGTTCAAAAAATTGTTGCCTTTGTTTACTGTCAGTCGCCATGTGTCATTCTTTTTTTCTTCGCCCTTATCGTTGCGGGTAAAGCGCCATTTTAAAAGCTTCGAAATATCGAACTTAAAATTGCCTTTGGGGTCAACAAACTGGCCATTTAGCATCATATTGCCCTTCCAATCGGGCAGTATGGTTTTTAAATTGGGGTTTTTAACATAGCTTTTTTCGGGCATGGCTGATAGAAATTATTTTGGCTGTTTCTCGAAGGCAAATTCGTGAAAAATTATTTGAAAAGAGCTATTGTAAGGAACCCCTGCCCGGAAAGGATAATAGTTATCTTAGTTATACGTTATATTTAGCTAAATTATATATATGCGGTCATGCTTCTTTGTGTTGGTTTGTACTTGTTTGTTTCATTATGCGGCAGAAGCTCAAGCCAATTATTTAGATACTTTATACCGACCGTATGATTTTGCATGGGATTTAAATTATGGCAATACTCTTAAGTTAAACGATACGAGTTATGTTATTACCGGATATGGTCTCACAATGCAAAATCATTTTATATTTAATCTTTTTGCCATTAACTTAAAAGGTGATACGCTGTGGGATAAAAGCTATGATTTTGGTTCCAAGGATTTATTTGCTGCTTATAAAGCCGTTTTGGACAATGATAAAAATATACTGATTGCGGGTCCCTTTTTCAATGACAGCTTGCAAGGGTACCAGGCAATGCTATTTAAGACTGATTCAATGGGCAACAAAAAATGGCTGAAAACTTACGGAATCTCGCATTATGGACATTATCAGGGTTTATTTGCCTACGTTCCTATAGCAACTATTGATAGACATTATTTGATAGCCAGTACCTTAGGCATTGATTCGGTCAATGCAGATTTTTTAGTTATTAAAACCGACACAAACGGCAATGAGGAAAGCCGTTGGCAATATGGCACACCAAAATATGAAACATTATGGGCCGGGATTCAAGCCATTGATTCAGGATTTATATTTGCCGGTGAAACCACAGTTTCAGATACCCCCGATTTTTACACATTTAGCATTTATACTATGAAGGTTGATAAGAACGGCAACGAATTATGGAAAGCCATTTATGCTTCGCCTTACGACACCACCAACAACCGGCATATTACAGATGCTGTAACTAATGATGTTATAGAGGATACAGATGGGTATGTTTTTGTCGGTCATAGATATTCGCGCAGAAATTATGTTTTACATTCCAGCCCTTTTGCTTACTTAAAGGCATGGGTAGCAAAGTTGGATAAACAAACCGGCCACATTATTTGGGAGCAAAATATCGGCATTAATAATGCCACGTATCAGCGATTTTACAAAATTACCAAAACCAGTGATGGCGGTTATGCGGCTTGTGGTATACAAGCTTTTAGCAATCAAAACACTACTAACGATAGTTGGCTGGTTAAAACAAATACCTTCGGCGATTCGATTTGGTCAAGAAGGTTTTATTATGCAAATGATACATCGTTGGAGACCGAATTTTACAGCATTACACAAACGTATGATGACGGCTATTTGATTAGTGGCTTTGCTTATGATTATAATGGCGACCCGTTTCCATGGGTAATAATAACTGACAGTATGGGTTGCTTAATACCGGGTTGCGATACATTGACTGTTAATGATATTAAAGTATTGCCGGATGATAAAGTTGGAGTAGTCATTTACCCTAACCCAGCAAGTAATGTGGCCTATATATTAATAAAAAGCGATATAGATGTGCTTGATTTATCATTTAGAATATATGCTCTTACTGGCCAGATTGTAACCACCAAAACTTCCGCTATCACAGATGTAACTTACCTGCTAAACACCAGTAACTTTGCCAAAGGTGTGTATTTGGTTGATGTAATGAGCCAGGGGAAGGTGGTTACGACTAGGAGGTTGGTAAAAGAATGAAACCAACTCTTTTTAAATTAATTGTTTCCCCTTTGGAAAGGCTGACGGGGTAGAAGGAGATGATTTTGGGTGCGTTCTACTAACAAAATAATCAATAACTCTTATACATTCGCGGAATGTTTGGCAAAGATAAAGATGGCAACCCCGAAGGCGAAATGGGTTTCTTCGACCATGTTGAGGCGCTGCGCTGGCACCTGATACGGTCGGCGATTGCCATTTTGGTTTGTGCTTCGGTAGTAGGCATCTTTTACGAGTTCGTTTTTAATAATATTATTCTCGGCATACAATCTAAAAATTTTCCTACCTACCGGTTGCTGTGCTGGGTATCGCAAAAACTGCACCTTAGCAAAGACATTTGCATTGACCATGACATGATTATTCCGTTGCAAAACACGGCCATGTTTGGTCAGGTAACTTTGCTGTTTCAATATTCAATAATTATTGGTTTGGTAATGGCTTTCCCATATGTGATATGGGAGCTATGGCGCTTTGTAGCGCCTGCATTGCAAGAGAAAGAAGCCAAAAAAACGGGGCAGATAATATTGGCGTGTTCGGGTTTCTTTTTTGTAGGGGTTCTGTTTTGTTACTTTATTATTATTCCTTTCTCCATCAACTTCGCAGTTGGTTTTTCTATTAGCCCAACTATTAAAAACAATTTTACTATCGAAAACTACATCGACTTTTTTTCGGTAATGTTACTGGCTATAGGCGCGGTGTTCGAGTTGCCGATGGTGGTTTATTTCCTCTCGAAAATAGGCATATTAAAAGCCGCTGTAATGCGCAAAAGCCGCAGATACGCCATATTGGTTATTGTAATTGTGGCTGGTGTAATAACGCCTTCGCCCGATGTGTTTACACAATGTTTGGTGGCGGTGCCAATTTATATTTTGTTTGAGTTTAGCATTTTTATTGCTGCGCGTAATGAACGCAATAGCCAACGCGCGTAATTTATTAATACAAATACTTTATGAGTAAAATAGCAATAGGCGGCGACCATGCTGGCTTTGAATACAAGGCCGAGCTAATAAAATATCTTACCGAAAAAGGACATGAAGTGAAAGACTTCGGCCCTTACAGCAACCAATCATGCGACTACCCTGATTTTGCACACCCATTGGCTACCGAAGTTGAAAAAGGAAACTTTGAATTTGGTATTTTAATTTGCGGCAGCGCCAACGGCGTAGCTATGACCGCCAATAAACACCAGGGCATACGCGCAGCACTGGTATGGAAAAAAGAAGTAGCCGAACTTGCCCGCCAACACAACAACGCCAACATAATTTGCCTACCGGCGCGTTTTATTTCATTAGATGAAGCGAAAACTTTTGCCGATGCTTTTTTAAATACTGCATTTGAAGGCGGAAGGCATCAGAACAGGGTGGATAAGATTGCGTGTTGAGAACCGGCACCCCGCATTTTCTTTTGGCTCTGGTTTCCACTTTAGGAGACGGAAGGGTTTTTAAATTATCTCCAAATACCTCTTCAACTCCCAATCGGTAACTACTTTGGCAAATTGTTTCCATTCCCACTCGCGGCTTTGGGCAAAGTGCGTTACAAATTTTTCGCCGAAAAGCTGGTTGGCTATTTTACTTTCTTTCATGGTTTGTGTGGCTTCCCATAAATTGCGGGGTAAGGTGCCGTTGCTTAAATCGCGGTAGCCATTGCCTTTGGTGGCAGGCTGTTTTAGTTTCAAATTATTTTTAATGCCATACAATCCGGCAGCGAGGCAGGCGGCCATAGCCAGGTACGGATTGGTGTCGCTGCCTACTACGCGCGTTTCGAGGCGCGTTGCTTTACTGCTACCGGGTAGGGCGCGCAAAGCAACTGTCCGGTTATCAATACCCCAGGTAAGCGTGGTGGGCGCCCAAGCGCCTTCAACCAAACGCTTGTACGAGTTGATGGTGGGCGCAACCATTGGCAAAATATGCGGCAAACAAAAAAGCTGACCGGCCAGATAGCTGCGGAACAAATCGCTCATTTTGTTTTTGTCTTTATCGGCATAGAAAAGATTTTTAGATGATTTTCTATCCCATAAAGATTGATGCACGTGCCCGCTGCAACCGGCAAGGTTTTCGCTAACCTTGGCCATGAAAGTTGCTATGATGCCGTGCTTATAACCAATTTCTTTTACTGCGGTTTTAAATAAAGTTGCCCGGTCGGCAGCTTCAAGTATACCTGAGTAAGCAATGGCAGCCTCATAAACACCGGGACCGGTTTCAGTATGCAGGCCCTCAATAGGCACATCAAATTTTTTAAGGTCGGCGAATAAAGAAGTAAAAAAATCATTCCGGTAGCTGCTGCGCAGAAGTGAGTAGCCAAACATGCCCGGTGTTAGCGGGGTAAGGTTGGTATAGTTTTTATCTTTTAAACTTTGCGGTGTTTCGGCAAAATTAAACCACTCAAACTCCTGACTGAAGTATGGCGTGTAGCCTGCTTTTTCGGCATCAATAACTACACTTTTTAATAACTGCCGTGGGCAAACCTGCAATGGCGAATCGTTATCGGTTACAAAATCGGCCATAAAAAATGGCACGTTATCCTCCCACGGAATTTTTCGGAAGGTACGTAAATCAACCGTTGCTTTGGCATCGGGGTAGCCGGTGTGCCAGCCGGTGTAGCTGCTGTTGTCGTAAGCAGTGTCAACTACATCCCAACCAAAAACCACATCGCAAAAACCAAGTGCGCCGTTAAGTGCCGATAAAAATTTTTCGGTGCTAATGTATTTGCCGCGCAACACGCCATCCAAATCGGTTACTGCAATTTTTACTTTACCGGAGGGATGATTTTTTACGTAGTCTATAATTTGTTTTTCGGTCATATGTTGGTGCTTTATGGTGAAGCTAATTTAAAGTATGTTATAATAATGCATTAGGATTATTTATGGGTGCCCGCACCCTCTAACTCCCTAAAGGGAGAACCGGCTCCCCGCGACTCATTCGGACTTGCGCAAATAATCTACAATTTTTAAAAGCGAATAAGCTGCTACAATAATTCCAAAATAAATTACGGCCAGCATTGGGTTGTAATAAATCATTGCCACTAAACAAAATATGGCAATCAATAAAGCCAACACCGGTGTTAGCGGATAAAACGGAACTTTGAATGGGCGATTTAATTCCGGTTCTTTTCTTCGCAACGCGATGATTGAAACCATAGCAATAATGTATAATGTAATAGCACCGAAAACCGATATGATAATAATTTCATCAATGTTGCCTATCAGCAAGGCCGTAATACCTACCAGCATATTTACTATAAGCGCATTAGCAGGTGTTTGAAATTTTTTCGAAACATGGCCTACAAATGCGGGTGCCAGTTTCATGCGTCCAAACTCGAAAGTTGACCTACCGGCTGCAAGGATAAGCCCGTGAAAAGAAGCTATTAAACCAAACAAGCCCACGGTAACCAGCATATTAAAAAACACATTATGCGAATCAACAATTTTACCCAGCGCCAGTGGCAGTGGCGAATCGGAAGTTTTGCCGCTAATGCCGTTGTCGTACACAATCGCCTCCCAACCGGCTACACCTACCGATGCTATAAAAGTAATTACGCAAAGAATAACCAGCGTAAGAATGGCCGAACCGAAACCCTTGGTAATATCGCGCTGCGGGTTCTTGGTTTCTTCGGCTACGTTAGCAACGCCTTCAATGCCCAAAAAAAACCAAATGGCAAACGGCGTAGCGGCAAATGCACCGGCCCATCCGTTCGGGAAAGCATTATGTGTAAGGTTCGCCGTTTGAAAATGGGGCAATGTTAACCCGGCAAACAAAAGCAACTCGCCAACAGCAAGTACGGTTACAATCAATTCAAACAAAGCAGCCAAACGAATGCCCGATATGTTGAGGGCCGTAAAAACAATGTACACCGTTATGGCTACAGAATTATGTGGCAACGAAGGAAACTTTAACCTGAAATATGCCTCGATAGAAATGGCTATAGCGGGTGGGGCAAATACAAATTCTATAATTTGTGCAACACCGCCTATAAAACCTACGTCTTTACCAATAGCTCGGCTGGCATAGTCAAATACGCCCCCTGCTTTGGGTATGGCACAAGCCAACTCGGAATACGAAAAACTAAAAGCGGTATACATGATGATGATAAAAAACGTGGCAATGCCCATGCCTAAGGTGCCGCCTTTCTCAAGGCCCAGGTTCCAGCCAAAGTACATGCCGGAAATAACGTACCCTACGCCAAGCCCCCATAACATTAAGGGTGTTAGGGTTTTCTTTAAACCTTGGCCTTCATTTGGTTGTTCCATTATTAATGGTTTCACTCACAAAATAACAGTTTTCAGCAAAGCGGAATAATTTCTATTTTTAGCATCATTAAATATCCATTATAATGGAAGCCACGTTAAGCACAAGCGTTAAAAATATACCCATAAGCCCCAACACTAAGTTGGAGGAGATATTGAGGACGTTTGATGCCCAGCAAAAAAACAGGCAGGCCGTTAAAAACACCAGCGCCAAACAGCGTATAGCAAAGCTTAAAAAGCTGGTTGATGTTACCCAAAAATACCGCACACAAATAGAAGATGCCGTTTACGCCGACCTGCATAAACCTGCTGTTGAAACTGCTTATGCCGAAATATATAATGTAGTGGCCGAGTGTCGCCATGCTATCGAAAATTTAAACGATTGGGCAGCACCTCATCCGGTTGATACACCATTACTCTTTGTAGGCTCTTCTTCCGAAATACTTTTTGAACCGAAGGGCGTTGCATTAATTATAACCCCGTGGAATTACCCTTTTCAAATGCCGGTGCAGCATTTAGTAGCGGCGGTGGCTGCTGGTTGCACGGTTATGGTAAAACCATCGGAGTTTACTCCGCATACTTCGGCAGTAGTAAAAAAAATACTGACTGAAGTTTTTCCTGAAAATGAAGTTGCCGTAATTGAAGGCGACCACTCTGTTTCAACCGAATTACTAAAACTTAATTTCGATCATATACACTTTACCGGTTCACCGGCGGTGGGTAAAGTAGTAATGCATGCTGCGGCTGAGCATTTAACTTCGGTAACTTTAGAATTGGGTGGCAAGTCGCCGGTTATTATTGACGACACTGCAAATATTGATGCAGCAGCTAAAAAATTAACCTGGGGCAAGTTTTTAAACTGCGGACAAACCTGCATTGCACCCGATTATATTTTAATTGATGAAAAAAAGCAAGCTGAGTTTATAGCAAAGCTTACCGCCAACATTAAAAAAGTATTTGGCGAAGACGTTGAGAAAAGCCCCGACATTAGCCATATTATAAATAACCGACATTTTAACCGAATTAAAGGTTTGTATAATGATGCGGTTAAACGCGGCGCTAAAGTTGAAATTGGCGGACAAATGGACGAAGCCAATAATTTTATTGCCCCAACTGTGCTTTCGAATGTAAGCTTAGATTCGAAAATAATGCAGGAAGAAATTTTTGGACCGCTTTTGCCGGTCATCTCATACAAGGCCCAAGATGATGCCCTGAAAATTATTAATGGAAAAGAAAAGCCACTATCGCTTTATATATTTTCGGGTAAGCAAAAGAACCAGGATTATTGGCTGAACAATACCACCGCCGGTGGAACCTGCATTAACGATAACCTGGTGCATATTTCGCAACCTAATTTGCCATTTGGGGGAGTTAATAACTCAGGTATTGGTAAATCGTTCGGTTTTTTTGGTTTTAAGGAGTTTAGCAATGAAAGAGGGGTGTTAAAAGCCCTGCACAGCAGTAGTGTGGTGCGCCCTTTATGGCAGCCTTACGGAAAATTAGCCCGGCTGGTAACCAATCTGATGATTAAATATTTGTAAACTTGCGCTGAATTAATTTACAATGATAAAGCATAGAACTTTTTTTGCCGCTGCAGTATTGTCTGTTTTATGTATAGCCGTTATAAGCGGTTGTAATAAAGATGGCGTTAAGTTGCCGTTAGAACCTATTTCGATAGTTAAGCCCACTGGTGGTATTGGAAACCAGTTTGCAGGCGATACCGTTCCCATAGAAATTGCCATAACCACCGATCGGCCCATAAATTGGGTGTTATGCGTTTATGATATTGATGACAGTTCAACGCATACCGTGCCTTACGTTCCTTCTTTTCCCGATACTTTGTTTTTTACCAGCCTGCAAAATATAAGCCCGCGCGTAAATCTTTACACGGCAACGCAAACCTACCATATACCCGATACCCTGGTGCAGTTTAGCACCGTAAAGTTTAAGGTATCATTCCAGGCAGGTGCAGCTACTGCTACTTACGGGCAAAATTATCCTATAGGTGTGGTTAGCGCTCAAAAAGATTTTATTTTACACGTAAACCAGTAATGGTTTTAACCCGATGATTAAAATCAGCGGGGCCTTGCTTTTTTGTTTTAATAGCTTTGGCGTATAAACCTTCTATATGTCTTCAAAAGATTTAAGTAGCCACCGGCGCAACTACGTTAAGCACGAATTAACCGAAGAGAAAATTTCGCAAAATCCTTTTGAACAATTTGGATGGTGGTTTGATGATGTGGTTAAAGCCGAAATGATGGACCCCAATGCTATGGTACTGGCTACAGCAACCAAAGGCGCAAAGCCATCTGCCCGCATGGTGTTGCTTAAAAGCTTTGATGAAAAGGGCTTTGTGTTTTACACCAACTACCACAGCCGCAAGGGCAAAGAGCTTGAAGAAAACAAACAGGCATCGCTACTTTTTTATTGGGGTGATTTAGAAAGACAAGTGCGCATTGAAGGCACAGTTGAAAAAACAGAAGCGCACCTTTCAGAAGAATATTTTTCGAACCGACCGTACGAAAGCCGGTTGAGCGCCATAGTATCGGAACAAAGCGAAGAAATACCCAACCGGCAGTTTCTTGAAGATAAGCTGGAAGAAGTTCGCGCATCAGGCTCTACAAAACGCCCCGAAAACTGGGGAGGCTACATTCTTAAACCCACCTATTTTGAATTTTGGCAAGGCCGCGCCAGCCGCCTGCACGACCGCTTAGTTTTTGTACCCGAAAATGGAGGATGGAAAATAAAGCGCTTAGCACCTTGATGGTATGCTGGCCAATTTAAATTAACAACTTATTATTTAACACGCAATATTATACTTTGTGCAAACGAAGTGTTTGCGCTGCCATTTTAAAATATCATATTTACGTATATTTAGTATTTCTTAGCCCCCTAAACTATAGCTATTCGTGAGAAACAACTTTAAAAAAGCGCTCGCAGCCCTATCGGTTATTGCGGGGTTATTCATAAGCCTTAATGCGCAAGCGCAAACAGGTATCATTACTACCGTTGCGGGAAATGGATTAGAGAATTATTATGGCAGCGATCAAGGCCCTGCAGATTCAGTTGGAATTTCACCTGCCGGCATTGCTATGGATGCTTCCGGTAACTTGTATATTGCTGATGGAAGTGCGAATATTATTCGCAAGGTTGATGCTGTTACTGGTATTATTACCACAATAGCAGGAAATGGGCATCCTTCTACCGATGTCTTTGGAGACAATGCAGGCGATGGAGGTCCGGCAGATTCTGCATCATTCACTCCGTCAGGTATAGCTTTCGATGCTTTCGATAATCTTTATATAGTAGATATAGCAAACACCCGTATACGAAAAATAAATGCGGCTACAGGTATAATAACTAGTGTAGCCGGAAATAGTGCACTGGACAATCAGGGAAATGCAATGTATTCAGGCGATGGGGGGGCTGCTGATTCTGCATCTCTTCAAGGGCCTGCGGCGGTGGCTATAGATGCCGATGGCAATATTTATATTGCCGATGCGAGTAGTAATCGTATCAGAAAAGTAAATGCCTCTACCGGCATCATTACCACAGTTGCAGGAAATGGAGTTGTAGATAGTTTATCAATGCAGCAATATTCGGGTGATGGAGGCCCGGCCGTTTCTGCGCAATTATATTACCCTACTGATGTAGCCTTAGATGCCTCCGGTAATATTTATATTTCTGATTTCGCCAACTATCGCATTCGTAAAGTAAGTGCAGCTACCGGTATAATTACCACGGTTGCAGGTAATGGTTTTGTGGATTCTTCCTCTTCTTCTGGTGGATTTTCAGGTGATGGGGGCCGTGCTGATTCAGCTGAGCTTAATGCTGCTTATGGTATAGCAGTAGATGCTGTTGGTAATATTTATATTGCCGATGCCGACAATGGTCGTATTCGGAAAGTAGATGGGGCCACAGGTATTATTACCACAATTGCAGGTAACGGGGTTATAAATAGATATGGATATGAAGGACAAGGTTATACAGAAAATGGCGGCCGCGCTGACTCAGCTGAAATCGACTGGCCGTACTTTATGTTATGTGATACTTCAGGTAATCTGTATTTTTCAGATGCAGCGGATTTGGTTGTGCGGAAAATAACATTCCCTATAGCTGTTACAATAGGCCCCAGCCAGGCGGTTTGTTCTGGTACTAATAACATTCTTTATCCGCAAATAACAAATGGTGCACCACCCTATCATTACCATTGGAGCTCAAACGGCAATACCTTGAATTGCGATACTTGCCAAAATCCATCGGCAACAATTACACAAAACTCGGTATTTACAGTTACTGTAACCGATTCCTTGCAAGCTACAGCCACAGCTTCGGTAACATACCATACAAACGGCCATTCAGCAGGCCTTTTTAATATTTCCAATACCGGTATTACTTGCGCGCACCCCGATACCACCACAGTAACTATTACCGGTGGTACGCCGCCGTTTACTTTTTCATGGCACATATGGGATACTGTTTCCGGCACATCACCCCAAAAATATATTTACCCGTTCGAAGGGCAATACACCATTATAGTTACCGATGCAAACGGCTGCCAAAATACAGTTGAAGACACTGTGTTAGCACAAATGGCCGAGGAAGACTTTTTTGTATATATCAACACAACCTACTCCGATTGCTATGCCCCCGGCACTATTTCCGCTGAGATATTTGGCGGCACGCCGCCTTATCATTACGCATGGAGCAATGCTGATACAACGGAATATTTCAGCACCATTTATTCCGGGCATTACGAGCTTACCCTTACCGATTCATTAGGTTGCACTAGTACAAACTATACCAACTTTTCATCTAATTGCAACAGCGTTATTAATGGTATAGCTTTTGTTGACAGCAATAGTAATTGTGTTTTAGATAGCGGCGAACACCGGTTGCAGGGCCTGTATTTTATTGCTACTGGGCCCGAGGGTAATAGTTCAGGCACCTACTCAGGGCCCGACGGGCTATATTCTCTTACTGTGCCCGATACCGGTAACTATACTGTTTGGGTTTATGGCCAAGCCCCGTCATGTGGTGGTTTAATTTTCTGCAACAATGCTAGTCAAACCGTTAATATACCAGCGCTAAACATCACCTCTTCAAATAATAATTTTGCCTATACCAACGTGCCCGGCTTCGACCTTAGCATGTTTATTAGCTGGTACGAGGCTGCGCCTGGTTTTCAAAAGGAATACAATATCAGGCCCTACAACCTGTCGTCAACGCCTTTTTCAGGGCAAAGTACGGTTGTATTTACTTACGATTCTAATCTCGTTTATCAATATAGTGCCAACCCACAACCGATGCACGACCCTGTGGCGCACACCTTAACCTGGGCGGTCGACACGGTTCCTGGTTATCAGTTTGCGCTAAATAATTCTTTACAAAGCTTTTTTATGGTACCCTCAAATATTAGTTTAGGCTATTTATTAACCAGCAATTTTAAAATATATCCTTTTGATGGCGACTGTAATACATACAACAACAATTTAAATTTTACAGACCCCGTTACCGGCTCGTTCGACCCGAATGAAAAAGATGTGCAACCCGCCGGAAACATTACCGATGAAGATTCTGTGCTTACATACACTATCCATTTTCAAAATACCGGTACCGATTCAACACATTTTATTGTGGTGGTTGATACCCTTTCGCCTAACCTTAACCCATTTACAGTACACAACCTGGCAGCAAGTTATCCTTACTCCGATTTTACTGCAACCATTAAGGGCGTTTTAACCTGGACATTTAACCCGTATCGCCTGGTAGATAGTGCTACCAACCCCTTTGGCAGTAAAGGCTTCATTACCTTTTCCGTAAAGCAAAATCAAAATTTGCCAATAGGTGCTACTATCAGCAACAGGGCCTCAATTTATTTCGATTATAATACACCGGTAGCCACTAATACCGTTACCGATACCATAAATTATACTACCCATATATTTGAAGCCGGTCACGAAACAGGGATTTCGGTAAAAGCTTTTCCTAATCCGTTTAGCAGTGCTACTAATATTTTGGTTACAGGGTTAAATGAAAAATACGATTTCGAATTATTTGATTTAACCGGAAGGGTGCTAAAGCAATTACCACTAATTGAATCCAATCATTTCGAATTGCAGCGCAATGCGCTTACAAGCGGTATTTATTTCTACCGCATTTTAGTGCGCAACAAGCAAATTGCTTACGGCAAATTAGTAATAGAGTAGGCTTTTTAAATAAAGGCTTGTTATTTAAAGGCCTCAACACTTATCCAACGGAAGTGGTCGAACTGTCAACCCACTTCAATCTTTTATTTTTACAATAAATTCAATATCAATAATTTATAAGCTGTTACGGTTGACAGTTGACACCTTAAAAACTAAATCATTGATAATTAATACTTAACGTACAAAAAGTGTCAACCATTGTCAACCATCTTTTTGTTCAGCTTGGCAGGCACAATGCCGCAACGTTCGTTTCCATAAAAAAAATCATTTCAAAGAACACATACTACCGCATATGCAAATATAGCTAAATTTTATTATTTTGTTTTATCGTTTTTCTGTATTGCAAGACTGACTTCTCTTGAAATTTTTTCAGTGCTAACTGACAATTTTTACCTCAACGCTGACAAAAATTCAACAACAAACCACTGGTACAAGATTTGAAAAAGGGAAAATTGAAATCGCGATTGTTATTATAATAATTCAACTTCTTTATCGGTTATGAGTGATAATATATATTGGTTATTTAGTACTTCCCTGCAAGTTATTGCCACCTTTGTTGGGCTTTTGGCGGCCGGCTTTTTTTTCATACACGGCAAGATTGATGATATAGTTAAGAAAGATGAAACGCTGCAGGAAATATATGTAGATATTTCACGTCGTTACTATCGCCGTTTCAAAACCCTTTTTATACTTACGGCATGTTCAATTATCCTTGGTCTTATAGTCATTTATTTCAATCCATATTCTCACAACTGGCCCATCCGGTTATTTGAAGTTTTGGTGGCCTTGTTAAATGTTTTTACCATTATTTGGGCAGGCAACTTTTTTATTTTTATGATAGACCCTGATATAGTAACCCATACGGCTCAAAAGCTAGTGACAGAAAACCGTGATCTGTTTAAAACGGAAGAGGCTCAAAATATTTCTAAAAGTAAATTCATTGAAAAATTTACTGCCCTTGAAAAAATTCTGCGCGCACTTGCCCTTAATGCAAAAATTGGCAGCGCGGGTCATGCCTATATTCCTTTGGTTGAAGTAATAAAGGAGCTTTATGAAAAGGGCATCATTACTAGCGAACAACTGACAGAGTTGAACCAGCTTAGCAGGGCCAGAAATATCAGTGCTCACGGTTCAATAAACTTTATAGAAGGCGAACTAGGCAACTTTGCCGACAAGTTAAATAAAGAGCTTCACGTAATTAATGAGCGGGAGAATTCTAATGAAGCTGTATAGGCCAATGAGTGAGCCTAATCCGCGCCCTTATATAAATCAAAACGCCACTCAAAATATTGAGTGGCGTTTTTGGCTTTGCTAGTGTGTCCAATGTTTATTTATTGGAACCGGCTTTTAGCCCCGGGTGGGGTGCCGGTGGATTGCTCTCGCCAGATTCTCCTTCGTTGGCATATCTAAACTCAACTTTATTTTTCATTTTCTTTTCGTAAGGCGTGCCTACAGCAGCTTTTTTACCGCCCTGGTATTTAACTATAAACCTGTCGCGCGATATACCATATTTTTCAACTAAGTAATCAATAGCTGCGTTCGAACGGTTCCAGCCTAATTGCTCATTGTATTTCTGGTCGTTGCGCGATTCATCGAAACCGGTAGACACTAATTTTACATCAGGGCACAGTTGCATACGTTCTGCTATTTGGTGCAGGTTGCCGTAGTACTGTGGATCCAAATAGTATTTATCGTTATCAAATATTACCGAAGGCAATTCAATTTTCGAGCAATCATAACCCGGTTGCTTGCGGAATATTTGTCCACCACCGCCCGATGAGTTACCGGTGTTATCAATAACGTTATTTTGGTTATTGTTATATATAGGGCTGGCTGGGTTAGTTGGGTTAGCCGGGTAATTAGGATTAACCTGGTTAGGCACTACCTGATTATTCTGAATATTATTTCTGTAGAAACGGTTAGTGTCGCAACAAGGGTTTGGCGGTATTATTGCCACACCATTTGCATCGATAGGATAACCCGGTGGCGAATATGGTTCTTTATCCAAACAATCAATAATTCCATCATGGTCGCTATCCAGCGCTACGCCGTGCTCATCAACAGGGCAGCCTTTTGGTGTGTTAGGCTGGCGATCTAAGTAATTAGGCACACCGTCATCATCGTCATCTTTATACATTTCAGCCATTAATGCAGCAGGGTCTACTTCGCCTAACTTACGGTAGCTATGGTATACAGGGTTCAGCCAGTATAATGGTTCGGTTTTTTTCTTTCCGCCTAAGTGCACGTTTAAATGAACTGATGTGTAGCTTATGTTATCGTAGTGGCTTACTAACGATGTGTGCTCATCTTGCTGCCAGAAATATCCGTCTAAGTGTTGTTGGGTAATGGTAATTCGTTCTTCAATACCCAAAGTAACTTTTTTGGATAAGTGAAACTGAACGCCCACGCCAATGTTACCTGCAGGTGCCAGTTGCCAGTTGCCAAAGCCTAACTGGTCATTAGGGTGCTCAATTGGTGTTTCGTATGTATGGTCGTAAATATTTGATAATGCTTTAAGCGACTGGCCTCTTAAAGATAAACGTGAACCCACGTTTTGCGAAGGAAGTGGCGAAAGGAACAATTGCATTACGTTCGAAAAGTCGTAAACATGACCGTTGGCATCAAGCGCATTGGTGTAAGCCGAGAAAAGTATTAAGCTGGCACCACCAAACACATAAAAGTTAATCATGTTTCTTTCGCGGTGGAAATTGATATTGCCAACATTAAAAACGCCTTCTAAATGCAGGTTGTTAGTATAGCACCGGTAGTTGTAAAAGAAATACGTGTTCATGTTAAACCCTGCGTTGGTTTTTTGCGCGGTTAGCGCAGGGTTGTTCCAGTAATTAACGCGGGGGTCGTAAGTGCCGTGAAATACGGGGTTGAACTCCAAGTTATGATCAGGCTGATAGTTGCGGCCGGTAGATACCATAATGTCGTATCCGCCGCGTAAAGAAAATACATAACCTAAAGCTTTGCGGAAAGTAAAACCGCCGCCTAAGTTTTGTAAAACACCGGTGCCGCTTATATATGGCTGCACGTTACCGCTTATATATGCTGCCCCAAAGTTAAGGCCTAGCTCCCACTGGTTGCGGGGTTTAGCAGGGAAAGCATATTGTTTATTAAGATAAGCTTTTTGTTGTTTCTGACGTTTTGAACCGTTTTGATATACAGCTGAGTCTAGATCGTAGGGCGGCATTAGCGGTGTTGAAATTTGGCGCCGATTGTAAAAGTTGTAGTTCTTCGACTCCATATCGGGCTTCATAAACTGAAGTTGATTCTGGATGTCTTTTTCTTTTTTTGTTGTATCTCTTTTTAAGGTATCGGCAGGCGCGTTAAGCGATGTTTGTGTAAGCGTAGCAGTGATAGTAGTGTCGGAAGAATTTGTGTTTGCAGCACGGTCAGCCTTTTGCGAAAATGCGCAAATAACACCTGTTGAAAACACAAAAACCAAAAACAGTTTTGTAAAATTCCTCATACCATACATTTAACCATAGACCGCACTTTACAAAAAAACACCCCTGCTTGCTTTTTTAGTTTTTAGCAAACCAACGTGCTTTATAAAAGTGTACCCTTTTATAGCTAGGCAAATTAAAATAAAAAATCTGAATTGATAGCCATAAATGCTTTATAACCAAAAGAAAAAATGGAAAAAGGTAAAAGGGGCCTTAAAAATAAGCTTAATTGTATTACCCGCCTTGTTAAAACTGAGTCTCCGGTTTAATTATTTGTGGCCTTTTGCGTGGCTCTTGGGGTTTTCGCTGCGGATTGGGTGAATAATCGGGCTGCGGTATGTTTTTTTAGTTTAATGTAAAGAAAAAACAGCCGAAGTTTAATATGCCCTTTCGGTTTTAGCCTCCATGTAATTGGTAAAGGCTTTGTTGGCTACTTTGTTGCCGCCGGGGGTGGGGTAATTGCCGGTAAAATACCAGTCGCCTAAATTAGCGGGGCACGCAATATGCAGGTTTTCAATTGGTTGGAAGATAATTTCTACATCGGCAAAAATATGCGCCGGCCTAACAATTTCCGAAATTTTAGCCGATAACTCATCGGCGGTAAAAAGATTGTAAAGTGTTTTTACATGGTTTTTAACCAGCGGTGCCGGTTTTTGCGCATCTTCTTTGCAAAGGGTGTATACTTCATCTAACTTATTAGTCCAGTTTCTTTCTTTCAGTAATTCAATAAGCGCACGGAAGGCTATAAAATCGTACATCCGGCTCATATCAATACCGTAGCAATCGGGGTAGCGTATTTGCGGGGCGGATGAAACGATGATAATTTTTTTAGGGTTCAACCGGTCAAGAATGGATAGAATGCTTTGCTGCAAAGTAGTTCCGCGCACTATGGAATCATCAACCACCACCAAAGTATCGGTAGCTTTTATTGAACCGTATGTAATATCGTAAGCATGGCGTACCATTTCATCGCGCACACTATCTTCGGTAATAAAAGTTCGTGCGTTTACGTCCTTCACTGCAATTTTTTCAATACGTGGCCGCAAAGCAAACAACCGGTTCAATTCTTCCGAAGAAATATTTTTTTCGGCCAATAATTTTTTGGCTTTGTAGTCTTTCAAATAATTTTCCATGCCTTCCATCAAGCCATAAAAAGCTACTTCGGCTGTATTTGGAATGAATGAAAAAACGGTGTTATCAAAATCGTAATCAATAGCTTTAAGAATGGCCGGCGATAACAGTTCGCCCAGTTTTTTTCGTTCGGCATATATTTCTTTATCGGTACCCCGGCTAAAATATATACGCTCGAAACTGCAGGCTTTTTTCTCGCCCGGTTCTAATATCAAATCGTGTTTTACGCGGCCATCTTTTTTTATAACTAAGGCGTGCCCCGGTTTCACTTCGTGCAGTTTTTCGAATGGTACATTAAAAGTAGTTTGTATAGCGGGCCGTTCCGATGCCACCACCACTATTTCATCATCGTAATAATAATACGCCGGCCTTATGCCGTTCGGGTCGCGCAGTACAAAGGCATCGCCGTGGCCAAACATGCCGGCTATTACATAGCCGCCATCAAAATCTTTTGCCGCATGCGAAAGTATTTTTTGCACGCTCAACTCATTAGCTATAAAAGCAGTTATTTCCTGATTGCTGTAGCCAAGGTCTTTATACTTTTCAAAAATGCGCTGCACCTGCTCATCTAAAAAGTGGCCTATTTTTTCCATTACAGTAATGGTATCGCTACGCTCAAGCGGGTGTTGGCCCAGTGTAATTAGCGTTTCAAACTGCTCATCAACATTGGTCATGTTAAAGTTGCCGGCTATGGCAAGGTTGCGCGTCATCCAATTATTCTCGCGTATAAAGGGGTGACAAAAGCTATCGCTGTTTTTACCATAAGTGCCGTAGCGCAAATGGCCCAACAGCAATTCGGCAGTATAGGGGCTATTGCGCTTATACCAGTCGGCTTCAGCCTGCGGGTTTTCCAGCTTTTTTCTATCCTTGGGGAAAGTAGCATATACCTGATCAAAAATATCAGTAATAGGCTGGTGTTTAATACTGCGTATGCGGTTAATAAAATGACTGCCGGGGTAGGGGTCAAGCTTAATAACTGCTATGCCTGCACCATCTTGCCCGCGGTTGCGCTGTTTTTCCATAAGCAGGTACAGCTTGTTAAGCGCGTAGGTTACTGTGCCGTATTTTTCAACATAATAATCTAAGGGCTTTAATAACCGTATAAGGGCTATACCGCACTCGTGTTTCAAAAAATCGCTCATGGTAAAAAGAAGAACACAAAGTTACGCGAAATAAAATTGTACAAGGCGTGAAGATTCTGTTACCGTTTAAGGTATGGGGCGCCTGCCGGGTGTTACATTTTCAAAAACTCGAGCAATTTATAAACTATAAATGCGGGCCACACCGCTGCCTTTAAAAACCCTAATACCCCCAGCCAAAAAGTAGTGGCATGTTGTATAAAATAAATACATGCGCCAACAAAACCAACACCATACGTTGCAGATGACTGCCTGACAATGGTTTGTCCTACCTGATTTTGCATAAAATATTATTTATGGTTTATTGATAAAGTAAAAGTAATCTAACGGCAGTTGTAAATAATTGATGAAACTCATCCCTCAACCTAAGACGCATCATAAACTGTCCGTTTGCTCAAGCATAAATTTGAATAAGCGTTGTAAGCAAACACTGCCCCTTTATTTAATTGTTCGCCCGCAATCCCCCATTAACAAAAAAGGAATTAAATACAGATTATTATTCTATATTAGTTTTTTAAAATAAAACCCATGACAATATAGAAACACAGCAATAAAAAATTTGTAATCCATTTCCTGATTGGTTGAAAACTGCGACTTTAACACAATGCTGAATAAAGGACATGTGAATTGCTCACGCTCGGGCGTGGGAATTCGCTTATTTGTTCAGCAGGGATGTCGCAGTCCTTCAACCAACAAAAAGTGGGGTTTCCCGCCTTTTTTGTTTTATATAGGTTAACTTAGCGTGAAACAGCTTTGCAAATAGAATTTTTTAGCACCCACGCAAAGTAACAACCCACCATGGTAACAGGCTAAACAGGAATTAGTTCCCACTTAAGTAGGATTATACCTAATTAGCAACATTAAAGTGTTTAATAACAGATGATTAATTTTTTAAACTGTTCTATTTTAAGCAAGTCATATTGTTTAAAACAGTTCACCCCGGTTAACATCCGGTAATGATGTTTATGGTAAAGTAAAATGTCAGGCACCTGGGTTGGTAGGACTTCCTCAGGAAAAATGCCACGCGATATGTAACAACAGGCGTTAGTTTTATTGAAAAAGCCCTTCAATATTTTTAATTACATACGATACCCCATTTCGTATTAATGATAACTAATTGCTTATGAAATCCAAAAGAATTTTACTTGTTGATGATAACGAGTTGCTGCTAAAAGTATTAAAAGATAGTTACCAGGCCGAAGGCTACGATGTAATAACGGCCAGCCACGGGGCCGATGCCCTGCAAATATTAATGCACCGCCAGTTTGACCTTGTGGTAACCGATGTGCTAATGCCGGTAATGGATGGCTACCAGCTTTGCTATAAAATACGCAACCACGACAGGCTGAAAGACTTACCGGTTATCATTCACACTGCTACTTACCTTGCCGAGGGCGAGGAAAAAATTGCGAAAGAAATGGGGGCCAATATGTTTATTTCAAAAACTGCTTCGCCCGAAGCGGTTATGCAAGCAACTAAAGATATTCTTGCTAATCCCGGCAATTTCAAGCACGTTTCGGCACCGCCGCCGCAAAGTACCGAAAACATGCTACAGTATAATGCAGGGCTGGTAAATAAACTGGAAGAAAGAAACCGCGAACTAGAGCAAATAAAAGTAAGGCTTGAACAAAATTTAAGCCGATTAAAAGAAGCGCAGCAAATAGCGCACTTGGGCAATTGGGAGTTAGATTTTGCCACGCAAATAACTACCTGGAGCGATGAGGCCTGGAAAATTTTTGGCCTTTCGCCGCAACATGAAACAGCTTCGCGCAATTTGTTTTTATCGCATATACACCCCGATGATTACGAGTTTGCAAAAAAAGCAATAATTGAAGCGGAAGAGCAACGTACTGAGCTATCATTGGATTGCAGGCTAATAAGTAAAAATGGAGAAGTGCTGCACACCCACACCAGCAGCCGTTTTGAATTTGATAGCAAGGGCGCACCGGTGCGCCTTTACGGTATTATACATGATATAACCGAAAAAGTAAAAGCCGATGAAGAGTTGGCCAACCGTGAAAAACATTTTAGGGCGCTAATTGAAAACAGCACCGATGCTATTATACTGGTTAATGAAGCCGGCGAAATTTTTTACCAAAGCCCTTCGGTTGAACGCATATACGGATATACTTTTGAGGAGAGAAACGGAAAATCGTTTTTCGATTTTATTCCAGTAGAAGATATTCCGCAAATTAAAGAGGCATATAAGCTAATACTTCAATCGCCGGGTATATCAAGGCCTATTAGCCGCAGGCTGACACACAAAAACGGCAGTTTTTTATGGGTTGAAGGAACCATAAGCAATCTTCTTCACGTAAGCCATGTAAAAGCTGTTGTTTTAAACTACCGCGATGTAACCGAAAAAAGACAAGCTGAAGAAGAAATTAATAAGCTGAACGAAGAACTGGAGGACAGGGTAAAACAGCGCACTGCCGAACTGGTAGATGCCAACCAGCAACTCGAGGCTTTCTCCTATTCGGTTTCGCATGATTTGCGCGCGCCTTTACGTACCATTAATGCCTTTGCAAAAATATTGGAAAAGAAATATGCCAACATGCTTGATGAAGACGGGAAAACATTGGTAGATACAATTGTAAGCAGCACTATTAAATTACAAGCGCTGATTAACGACATCTTGACTTTTTCGAAAATGAGCCGCAAAAACATTGAGCAAAGCAGAATTGATATTCGAGAATTGGTAATAGAGGTGTGCTCAAATATTTTAGAAAGCGTACCCGTAAAACCTGAAATAACTATTCTTGAGCTACCGGTAGCCTTGGCCGATAAGCCCATGATAACGCAGGTGTTTGTAAACTTTATTTCTAACGCAGTAAAGTATTCATCAAAAAAGGAAAAGCCTATGATATGGATAGGCGCCGAAGAATGTGAAAACGAAACTATTTATTTTGTGAAAGATAACGGCGATGGTTTTGATATGAAATATTACGATAAATTATTTGGTGTATTTCAGCGTTTGCACAACTCTACCGAGTTTGAAGGCACCGGTGTAGGCCTTGCCATTGTAAAACGTATAATTGATAAACACAATGGCCGCGTGTGGGGCGAAGGTGTGCCGGGCGAGGGAGCCTCGTTTTATTTTTCGCTGCCTAAATGTGTTAATTAGGGGTGTATCTCTTCTTACAACAAATCCGTAATAATCTTATCTACGCTCAGTCCTTCCGCTTCAGCTTTATAATTTTTGTAAACCCGGTGCCTTAAAATGGGCAGTGCAACAGCTTGCACATCTGAAATATCAGGCGAGTATTTTCCTAAAATTGCAGCATGGCATTTAGCACCCAACACCAAATATTGCGATGCACGCGGGCCTGCACCCCAGCTTATATAATTATTAACCGCCGCCGGCGAACCCTCACGGTTAGGGCGGGTAATGCTGGCCAGCTTTACAGCATATTCCAATACATTATCGGCAATAGGTATTCTTCTTATCAATTGCTGGAAATACAGAATTTCGGCAGCAGTCATTTTTTTAATTAGCTCAACTTTTTTACCGGTGGTAGTATTTTTTACCACTGCAATTTCTTCCTGGTAGCTTGGGTAATCAAGATATACCGAAAACATAAACCGGTCCAGCTGTGCTTCCGGTAGCGGGTAAGTTCCTTCCTGTTCAATAGGGTTTTGTGTAGCCAGTACAAAAAACGGAAGGTCGAGCGAATGTTTTTTACCGGCTATGGTTACGCTGCGTTCCTGCATGGCTTCCAATAAAGCCGATTGTGTTTTAGGCGGCGTACGGTTTATTTCATCGGCCAAAATAATATTGGAAAAAATAGGACCACGGTTAAAACGGAAAGTGCGGTTCTCGTCTAATATTTCCGAACCTATAATATCGCTAGGCATTAAATCGGGCGTAAATTGTATACGGCTAAAGCTTAAGTCCAACACATCGGCAATGGTATGCACCATTAGTGTTTTAGCTAATCCGGGTACGCCTATCAATAAACTATGGCCATCGCAGAAAACAGAAATAAGTATGTTTTCCATTACTAAATCCTGGCCCACTATTACTTTTGCTGCTTCGGCTTTTAGTTCTTTATATTTTACGGCAAAGGCATCAAGCGCTTCAACATCTGATTTGTACATATTGGTTATAAATTATTCGTTATTATAATTCTTGAATATCGTAATGAAAAACATTTTGTCTTTTGGTTTATAGTTCTCTCATCCCCCGGCCTGTCTTTTCCTGCGGAAAATCCAGTCGTCCCCCTTCGAAGGGGGACAATTTAATTCAACTGTCGAAGACATTGAATTAAATTTGGGGGATGACGGGTAGCTTTTTACAAAACATATATTAAGCCCACATCATCAATATCAATCATTCAGCCACTTTGCTGATTGGGTGCATCCTTTCATCGAATCGTCAATGCGAACATAGCTGTTGCTTTTGTGCAGCTTCAACCATTTCTCCAGCGATTTTTGTTGCTTCTCGGCTCTGGCTGCGCCTTGTATGCGCGTATAGTCTTCATCTAAATTAGCCCGGTGTGGCTTGCTTTCACTTTTCAACCACACAATGCGATATCCTTTTTTTGTTTCACCGGTTTTTTCGGCCGATGCAAAATCGAGCACATCTGAGTATTCTCCTACTTTCATTCTATCCAAGGTAAAAATAAGCGTGCCGTCAATATCAGCTTTCTCAAAAAACTGATTGCCGGTTTTTTGATTGGTCATTAGCCCACCAATATTTTTGCTTTGCTCATCATCCGAAAATTGTGCCACCGCATCGCGCCATTTTAATGAGTCGACCCGTAGCAGGTGTAAAATGCTATCCATACGGTTGCGGGTAGCATTTAAATCAACCTTGGTTATTTGCGGGCGAATTAATATGTGGCGAACTTTTAGTTTCTCGCCGCGTTTTTCGTCAACTATTATCAAGTGGTAACCAAAAGGGGTTTCAACTGGCTCGCTTAATTCACCTTCTTTCAATTTATAGGCTACTGCTTCAAACTCGGGCACCAGTTCGCCTCTTTCAATAACCCCAAGGCTGCCACCTTCAAGGTACGAACCCGGATCTTCGGAATACTGAATTGCCTTTACCGAAAAATCGGCGCCGTCAACAATTTCTTTTCTAATGCCTTCAATCTTTTTAAGGGCAAACTCTTTTTCCTGCGTACTTACTTTCGGAAACACCACCAACTGGCCCAGTTGCAACTCGGCATTAAAATATGGCACGCTATCCTGCGGTATTTTTTCGAAATAGGCTTTAACCTCGGCCGGCGAAACCTTTAAATCTTTAAAAACTTTGCCCTTCATTTTATCCGAAATCAACTGCTTTTCAATATCGTCTTTAAAGTCGTCTTTAAGTTCAATAACCGGTTTGCCGTAGTATTCTTCCAGCTTTTCTTTCGAGCCGAACATGGTAATAAAGTATTTTATACGGCGGTCCAACTCGGCATCAATCTCTTCGGGGGTAGCAGTAATACTATCAATTTGCGCCTGCGATAAAAAAAGTTTATCCAACAAAAGGTTGTCGAATACTACGCACCTTCCATCGGGCGGCAGCGCCTGGCCCTGGTTATTGCCCACCATTTGCTGGTATTGGGCTTCAATATCCGATTGCAGGATAATGTTATCGCCCACTACGGCAACTACCTTATCAACCAATGTTTTTTGCGCCTGCAGCGAAACTGAAAACAGCACAGCACCGGCCAGAATTATTTTTTTGATGTTTCTCATTTTAAAATTGAGCGCTAATTAGCAATAAAATGCCCGATTATATACTATAAACGCATAGGTTTTCGATTTTTTAACCCGCTTTATTAGCGGCATTTGGCATGCAAAAACGGATTCTTGCAGGGTTTATTGCTCGCTACCAGTGGGCGGTGCCGATGGGGCGGGCTTCTTTTTATCTAAAAAACCAAAAAGGCCCACCGAGAAGCCAATGCGGGTTGAGGGCAACAGCGTTTCGTAACCTGCGGAGTTTACATACATGGCGGTTTCGATAGAAATATAACGGTTGAAAAAGTAAGCCAGGCCCATGGAGCCCTGCAATGCAAAACCATTTAAATTAATAATGTTAGCGCCACCTATTTGGGTGTAAATACTGTAGCCACCATTAAAAGCGGCCACACCCTTTACGGGTTTTTTGCCTAAGTAATATTTTAAATAAGGGCCAACAAAGGTGGTAAGCGAAAAAATAGAAGAATAACTGTTTGTGCTGGCATCGAAAGTGGTGGCATCGCCAATGGTAACGGCATATTTGCCCCCAATGGCAAAGTTTTTTACCGCAAAAACGGCGAAGGATGGCGACATGGAAAAGTTGAAGTTAGAATTGCGCCCACTGTAAGTTTCGCTTAAATCGGCGCTGCCGCCAATAAGGTAGCGGCCTTGTTCGGTTTGGGCGGTAATAGTTTGAAAAAATAAAAGTAAGCCTAAGGCTGCAAGAAGTTTCACTTTACAAAAGTCTCGAAAGATTTCGACTTTATACCATCCTGGTAAATTTTGTCGTAAATTTTTTCGATTAGCTGCACGCGGCGTTTTTCAATAATGGCGCGCACTATTTGGCCGTGTATAAAATCCATGGGTGCGGCGTCGTCTTTTTTTGCTACGTCCGATATTTTTACAAACCAAATAGCATCCTCGGTAGTAAACTCTTTATACATTTTAAAAGCACTTAGCGAAGCAACATCGCCTTCGTTAACAGGAAAGTTTTTAATTACGTTTTCTTTTTCGTACCACATGCCTTTATCAATCATATAGCTGGGGCTGTACTGGCGGCAGTAGCCTTCCATTTTGCGCGTATCGTCTTCATCTTTAGGTTTGGTAACCCATTTGCGCATGTTGGCAATATCGGGCGCATCTTTTTTTAGTTTTATATAGTAAACGCGGTAAACATCTTTATCCAGCGTTATATCTTTTTTCATTTTGTCGTACCAGGCAGTCATGTCTTGCTCGCTAATAACAGTATCCAATCGTTTATTAATAAGAGCCTTTTCATACTCATACAATAAAAGCGATTCGCGGTAATCTTCAACTTTTTTAGTTATCGAAGGGTCATCGCCGGCAATATTTTCTTCAGCTTTTTGAAGCAGTAATTTTTTGCGCACCCAGCTTTCGGTATAGCCTTTTATAGCGTTAATGCTGTCGGCTCCTTTTAATCCTTTGGTTAGTGGCTGAACATCTGATACATAAAGAAAGTCGTCATTAACACGCGCAATAACATCACCGGTAGCAACATTTTTCTTTTTAAAGAATGAGCAGGCTGAAAACGAAAATAGTAAGAGGATTATGAAAAGATTTTTCAACCAGTAGATTTAATCTAAAGTAGCGCTCGAAAACAATCAGCAGATATTACTTTATCCGGTCTTTACAACAATAGCTAAGACCGGATAAAGTAGTTCTTATTTCTTCACCAACGATTTAAACACGGCGTCTTCAACCTTAATAGGGTATTTGTTTCTTAACTCCTGTAGCCATGTTTTTTCAAGGTATTCCTGATAGTCTGAAACAATGTAGCCTTTTGCTTCTTTTAAGCTTTTAGGTTCGGGGCCTACTACTTGTTTTATTAATACAAACTGGTAGCTGCTATCGTTAATGGCTTTAATTTCGGTAAGGCCTATTTTCCAACCGGTGTTGTCAACCACATCGTAAACGCCTTTTTCGTATTTACCTTCAATAATCGAAACACGGCTTTTGCTTCCTTCTTTATTTAACTTCTCCTTTATCTTATCCGGCGATTCTTTCTTTTCGGCCATTTTGCGCGCTTCTTCGCATATTTTTTTGTCGGAGCAGTTAAAAATTTGTGCATCTGCGCGGTTGCTCCACATGTATTTGTTAGCGTTTTTTTCGCGGTAAGCCTCTAGTCCGGTCGAGTCTTTTACGGCTTTGGTCCAAACCATTCTATCCATCAATTCGAAAAGCAGAATGCCATCTTTGTATTCTTTCATCAGGTTTTTGAACTCAGGTTTTTTAGTTTCCAACATGCTTTCTTCATATTCCAAACACTTTGCATTTACAAAGCCATCGTAATATTCATTCACTAAAGCATCTTTGGTTTTATCGCCGCGGCGTTTAGCATTTTTTTCAATGTATTGTGCAAAGTCGGCTTCGGTATAGTTTTTGCCTGCCAGTTTAAAAAGTGTTTTATGTCCAAATGCTACGCTGTCAGCTTTCCAGCTTCCCTTTAAAATATTAGAATCAATTTTTGATTTGAAAGTGTTTTTTGCTTCAGGAGTTTCAGTAAAGCTGTTCTCTTTTTTAATGCGCTCTATCAATACATTCTTTGCTTCTTCCGAGCGGCTGTCGCGTTCAACTTTTTTCTTAATGTCTTGTTTAGCGGCATCAAACGAAGGCACATCTTTTCTTTCAAGGCGTTTAATAATGTGCCAGCCGTATTGTGTCATTACCGGTTTCGAAATATCGCCGTCATTTTTTAATGCAAACGAAGCATCTTCAAATTGCGGAATCATGCGGGTTTGAGTGCCGGTGCCAAACCACTGTAATTCGCCGCCTTTGCTGCGGGTAGCTTTATCGTCCGAAAGTGTTTTTACAGCGTCATCGAAAGTGTTTTTGCCTGATGTGAGAAGGGCATAGATAGAGTCTACAGTTTTTTTAGCCGCCGCCTGTTGTTCTGGGGTTGCTTTTTCCGGAAAACGAACCAACAAATGCGCTACATGCATTTGTCCGCGGGCAGTGCGGCTTTCGTTTAATTTTATTAAGTGGTAACCAAATTCGGTGCGAACAGGGCCGCCTACTTCACCAGCTTTAAGGCTGTATGCAGCGCTTTCGAAAGGATAGATAGTTCCAAAAACGGTAAACCAGCCTATGTTGCCTTCGTTAGTTTTTGCCGATGGGTCTTCTGAACTTTCTTTCGCTACTTTTTCGAAGGCTTCACCTTTTTCAACACGTTTTTTAAGTGCCATTATTTTTTTGAAGGCCGTCAGTGTATCGGCAGGGTTTGCGTTTTCATCGCAACGCACTAATATGTGGCTGGCGTTAATTTCTTTTTTCGAGCGCTCGTAAGCTTCCGAAACTAGTTTGTCTGAAATTTCGCGGTCAGTCAGGTACGATTTCGCTAATTGTTTTCTGTAGCCTTCCAATTCGCTTTTAAGGCTGGCAATAGTATCTAAATGCATGGCCTCGGCTTCTTTAACCTTAAGGCGGAAGTTTTCATACAGGTTCAGGTAATCGTGTAGCGATGAATCGCTGTAATCGGCTTTATTGTTTACGTTGTTTTTGTTGTAAACATATTCAAACTCGCTAACGGTTACTTTTTCGCCGCCAACGGTAAAAAGAGTTCTTTCGTCAGTACTTTGTGTAAATGCGAAAGCAAAAACTGCGGCTACTAAAAATACTACCAGTTTAAAATACTTGCTCATAATCTTAATTATTTTGAATGGGTCAATGTTTGTTTATGTCCTAATAATAAGGGCGCACAAAATATTAAAAGCCCTGTTTAAAGCGCAGCGAAGTTAAAATTTTTTAACATCGGCGGTAGTGGTTGTTAAATAGGGGGAAATTAAATGTGTTGCACCATGAAAAAGGCGGTAAGGGGGCAGAAGGCCCAAAAATTCTATTTTCGCCCCAAAACAAAAGCGTGAGCCACAAACCCAACCCCATTATTGAAAATGCTGAGATTAGTGCCATGTCATCTGAAGGGAAAGGCATTGCCAGGATAAATGGCAAAGTAATTTTTACCCAGTTTGGCGTGCCCGGCGATGTGGCCGATATTGAAATACGCAGGAGCAGAAAAAAAATGTCGGAGGCGGTAATATTGCAGCTTAAAACGGCTTCGGTGTTAAGGGTTGCGCCGCGCTGTTCGCACTTTGGGGTTTGTGGTGGTTGCAAATGGCAACACATTAATTATGCCGAGCAACTAAATTTTAAAAAGCAAATTGTAGAAGATGCCTTTACTAAAATTGGTAAGGTTGAATTTCCGCCGATACCTGATGTGGTGGGCTGTGCCGATAATTACTACTATCGCAATAAACTGGAGTTTGCCTTTACCGACCGCCGCTGGCTTACCGACCAGCAAATAAAAAGCGGCGAAACCTTTGAGCACCGCAATGGGGTTGGCTTTCACGTGCCCGAAAATTTTATGGGCGTGTTAGATGTAGAGCATTGCTATTTGCAAGGCGACCCAAGTAACGCCATCAGGCTAGCAGTGCGCGATTTTGCACTGGCTAATAATTATACCTTTTTCAATTTGGGTAAGCAGGAAGGCTTACTACGTAACCTGTTGGTGCGTACTACCAACGCCGGCGAAATATTGGTGCTGATTAGTTTTCATGAAAATGATGAACAGAAGATTGAGCTGATGCTTGATTTTGTAAGCAAAAAATTTCCCGAAATAACCTCGCTGCAATACGTTATCAACCCCAAGCGAAACGATACTATTTACGACCTTGAAACTAAGGTTTACAAAGGCAATAATCATATTATTGAGCAACTGGGCAACTACCGGTTTAAAATAGGACCCAAATCTTTTTTCCAAACCAACTCAACACAGGCAAAACAGTTGTACGATTTAACCAAAGAGTTTGCCGGCTTAAAAAACAGCGATGTAGTTTACGATTTATATACCGGTGTGGGCAGCATTGCCATTTACGTTTCCGGTGCCTGCAAATCGGTTACCGGTATCGAGCAGGTTGAGGCTGCTATTGAAGATGCAAAAGAAAACGCCAAGCTGAATAACGTTTCCAACTGCACGTTTTACGCCGGCGATGTGCGCATGGTGTTAAACCCCGATTTTATTGCTACCAACGGCAAGCCCGATGTAGTAATTACCGACCCACCCCGCGCCGGGATGCACGAAGACGTAGTAAAAACCTTGCTGCAATTAGAAGCCCCCAAAATTATTTACGTTAGCTGCAACCCCGCCACCCAGGCCCGCGACCTAAATCTGCTGAACGAAAAATACGAAGTAAAAAGGGTGCAACCTGTAGATATGTTTCCGCATACTACGCATATTGAGAATATTGTAAGGTTGGAGTTGAGGTAGTTTTGATGCAGGCTTTCCCCTCCTTTTTTTAAGTAGGGGTGCCCGAAGGGCGGGGTGGTGGCTGTTGAGACGCAGATATAGCAGGCACCCCACAAAAAATTTTATTTTTTCAAAAAATTATTTCATGTTTGATATTGCATGGCTATTGATGAAGAAATATTTAACACGCTACACGACGACCTTGATGTTTGCCGCGATTACATTCGGCAAATAGCATTGGGTATGATTAAGGGCAGCGTTTCGAAATACCCGGTGTTTATAGCCACCCGCGGCGAAAATGATATTGACATGGGTCTGCCCGTAGTAAGCCGCAGCGATTTTGATATTACCTGGAACTTCAATGCATCGCATCTTGAAGAATTTGTAAGTAAAGGATTAGTAAACAAAGACAAGGTTGCCGATTTTATAAAAACCTACCGCGACCCCGAAAAATTTATGTGCGTATTTGTAGCCGAAGAAGGCGCCATGAGTTTCGTCTTCATGCCGTATGATAAGCATAGAGAATTGTTGAATTGAGAAATATTCTTCAAAAACAATTGCTATTTCTTCAACTCCCTTTCCCAGCTTTTTCTTTTTGATTGTTCGGCAAGTTTTAATGCGGTCTTGCCATCTTTGGCTTTAATTTTTTTATCGGCGCCGTGTTTAAGCAACAAATCAAAGTAACCGTCCTGGCTGTTATCAATAGCCAGCATTAGCGGGCTGTAGCCACCGGCGTTTACCCCGTTTACGTCGGCACCGCTATTTAGTAATAGCTCAACAATCGCTTTGCGCCGGTCATCCAAAATCTGGCTCGATGCTACTGCAAACCCCAGTGGCGTGCCATTATACCCTTTAAATGAAACTTTCAGCACATTAGTATAGCTGTCTTCGAACTTATACATGCTATTCAAATTTGTTTTAGCCTCAATAAAATCTTTTACCGCAACTATATCGTTGGCAGCAATAGCGTACATAATATTTTCAAAGGTTGAAGTTCCGGCGCCCACCAGTTTGTCATGTTCCCATGTGCCGCTGTGTTTTTTTCCGGTGGCATCTGTAAAAGCTCCCTGCCCGCTTCTTATATCGTGCTCAAAGTGGCCGGTATAAGTGCCCCCACCGGGCCATGTCATGGTTCCTTCGCCCTCGGCATATCCCATTACAAAATCGCCGGTGTATTTTCTGCCATCCAGCCATTCAAAATGACCCTTGCCGTTTAATTTTCCATTTGTCCAATGCCCGCCTTGCGACCTCCCCGTGTTCCAGGTATAAGTGCCTTCTCCCCAATTCACTGCATTCACAAAGTCGCCTTCGTACTTATCACCACTCGGAAAATTAACCTTGCCATGCCCGGTTAGTTTCCCGTCTTTCCATTCTCCTATGTAAGTACCGCCGCCGTAATTAAATGGTTCACCCGAAACCGGTACACCAATGTATTCGTCCTTTGTCCAGTAACCGGCAGCTATCAACTTACCCTTTTCGTCGTAAAATTTTCCATATCCATCTCTTTGGTAGTTATTCCAAAACCCAACAAACTTCGATCCATCACCATAATAAAACACAGTATCCGAGGCATCTTTAGAATATTCATGGTTCAGCATTTTTTCTTTGTTAACTGGCTGGCCGTTACCGCTGTAGCTTTTATTGTCATTTGCCGGGCCGTTATATGTAGGCTTCGATTTTTGCCCCGTTGGCACATCATTTACATAATAGTAAGATTGGTGGACCACTCCTTTGTAATCTGTCCATTTAGTAAATACGGGGTGTTGTTGTGCGCTTAAGCTATTGAAAACAAGAAGAGCAATAATCAATGGCAACTTGGCAGTATGTTTCATTTGTTATATATTAAATTCAATATTAAAGAATGAGGTTAATTAATCAAATTATTTATTGTTAAAGCCAGTAAGTCGTTACTACTCTGAAAAACTTATATGCTTATTTGTAGCCTAATAAGGCGCCATGAGTTTTGTGTTTATGCCATACGATAAGCATAGCGAATTGTTGAATTGAGAAACAGGTGTCTAGCCTCAATGTAATTGCAACATTTTTATTGCGGCCCTACAAGCACCTCCATTTTATTCGCTTTAAAATACCGCTAACCGCGTTATATTTTTACTGTTTTTTTAATAGCTATAATTTGATTTAAATAGCTATTGCATAGACTTAACTACGTTAGAAATGAGATAATCTTAGTATCTTATATTCGGTTTAAACCACACATTTGTTTTCAGAAGCCCCCAACTAAATTTTGTTAGTCCCCACTCATCCGCATCTAACTGGTCTCATAGGCCAGCGATGCGGATTTTTTTCTGTATCAGGTTGTACCGTTTCATTTTTTTTGGTGATGATTGCTATATTGAAAAACGGCATATTTATTAGATTAGTTTTAAAATAATATAATTTCAACCTCTGTATGAAAATGCTTTTTCTATTTGTATTTCTGACAATGCTTCATCCGCAAAGCAATACCGGCAATCCTTTTCCTGCAGGGTGTTATATGAGTTTTGCCGAAATACAAACAAAAGCCCCATCGGTACAATGCAGCCTGAAAATTGATAAACGCGAAACCGATGCAAAAGTATGGTTAGGCGGCAACGACTTTCGCCTTACCTGTGCGGATAAATGTATATCGAATGCCAAAATTCGCAGCACCGTATGGGCGTATTCCAATGGTTCAGATTTATATATTAATTGCATGAAGCTTAAAAAAGATTCACAGCCTTCGTTTGCACAAATAATAACTTACGGAAGATACCTGGCTTTTTACCGCAACAGGCTTTCGGATAAAGTGCAGGATGCTATGATTTTGGGGGGTGTGGTAGGCGGCGCCATTGCCACAGGCGCATCTGAAAAGCCGGTTGAGCAGGATTTATTTGTTATTGATACCAAAACCGCAAAACTGTTTTGGGTAGATAGCAATTACATGACAAAAATATTGAAGGAGAAGCCCGAGCTTTATAACGAATTTATACACAACGGCGCTAAAGCTAACGATGACGCTATTCAACTTCAATATATTAGGTTGCTTAACCAGGCGGGGTAGTATATAACCCATTAACAATTAACCCCAACCGCCCCACCCGGCCCGCATTTTTTTTCCTGCCATAAATAAGGTAGATTGCATAAGCAATAGCACTATTAAAGCAACCCATAGCTTTACAGGATATACGGTTAATTCCAAAAAAATAATTTGTATGAAAAAAGCAATCTACTTATGTGTTGCATTTACTGCTCTTTTAGCTTTAGGGTTTAATGCTGCAAATGCACAAGGCGGTGTGGCTATTAACGCCGCCGGTGCCCCGCCCGATAACTCGGCTGTGTTGGATGTTAGCTCAAGCAGCAAAGGTTTGTTGATGCCGCGAATTACCACCGCCCAGCGCAATGCCATTGCCAGCCCAGCCAAAGGCCTGTTTATTTACAACACCGATTGCGATGTAGTTAACTTTAACGCCGGCACACCCTCATCACCCAACTGGGTAACTATGAACTCAAGCAACGCATTAACCGCCGGTGTTACCATTTCGGCAAGTCCGGTAGGTGCGGTTTGTGCGGGCACCAGTGTTACCTTTACCGCTACACCGGCCAATGGCATTACATCACCCACTTACCAATGGCAGGTAAACGGCGCGAATGTTGGAACTAACAGTACCACTTACACCAATTCAAATTTAAATACGGGCGATATTGTAACCTGCATTTTATCAACCAGCCAAAACTGCGTTACCGGTTCGCCGGCTACATCCAACGCACTTGCTATAACTGTAAACCCGGCGCCATCTACACCTGGCTCAATTACAGGCAATACTACAGTTTGCGAAAACTCTACCGGTAATATTTATTCTATAAGCCCGGTTGCCGGTGCTACTTCCTATAACTGGACCGTACCCGGCGGTGCCTCTATTGCTTCGGGCGATGGCAATACTTCTATCACCGTATCTTTCGGCACCGGTTCGGGCAATATAACTGTGGCTGCAGTTAATAGTTGCGGCACCAGTGGTGCAAGCACGCAGGCTATTACAGTAACTTTAATTCCATCAACCCCCGGTACCATTTCAGGCAATAGCGGTGTGTGCCCTAATGCCACCGGGCAGGTTTATACTATTAATGCAGTAAGCGGGGCCACTTCTTATAACTGGTCGTTGCCACCTGGTGCGGGTATTACGGTTAATTCAGATACTACCATCACCGTTACTTTCGGTAATAGCCCTACCGGAAATGTAGCTGTATCGGCCTCAAATAATTGTGGAACAAGTGGGCAAAGTAATTTATCTATTTCTCAACCCGGCATTTGCCCGCCTATGACATTAAGCTACACCGGTAGCATGCAAGTGTTTACAGTTCCGGCAGGTGTAACCTCATTAACTATCGAAGCCTGGGGCGCACAAGGCGGCTCAACTGCCGGCGAGAACGGTACCGGAAACTGGATTGGCGGATTAGGTGCAGATATAAAGGGAACTTTTTCGGTAACCCCCGGCCAAACTTTAAATGTTTTAGTTGGCGGTGTAGGCACCAATTTTTCAGGCGGTTCTTGCACCACCGGTGGTGGTGGCGGCTCGTGGGTGGTAAACAGCGGCTCGCTTCTATTAGTTGCCGGTGGCGGTGGCGGAGCTTTTAATTGTAATTATTACGGTGGTGTTAATGGCGGCCCCGGCCAGGCAGGCAACAATGGTGGCAGTGGAATTTCAGCTCCGGCTGCTTCGGGCCCATATCCGGGCGGTACCGGTGGCAATGGTGGCCAAAGTTGTTACGGCGGCGGTGGTGGTGGTTGGCTATCGAATGGCGCAAATTATTGCGGTGGAGGAACCCCGGGCCTCGCTTACCCCGGTGCTGCTACCAATGGTGGCGGATACGGCGGTGGCGGCGGTACCTATGGCGGATGTTGTGCAGGCTCGGCCGGTGGTGGTGGCTATAGTGGTGGCAGCGGCGGTACCAGCGATGGTAGCGCAGGCGGTGGTGGTGGTTCGTACAATAATGGTACAAACCAAACTAATACAGCAGGTGTGCAAACCGGTAATGGTAAAGTTACTTTTACCTGGTAAAACTTTTTATTGTCCCCCTTCGAAGGGGGACGGCCGGCTTTTCCGTTAGGAAAAGGTGGCCGGGGGGATGAGAGTACTTTTATATAAAAGGGAAATTAGTTTTATAGTATTAACCCGGCAACTAAACAAAAAATAAAAACCCATAAACAATAACACGCATGAAAAGAACACTTTACTTATTTATTGCATGTATAACATTTTCATTTTACCCCAATTCATTCATTAACGCACAAGGCGGTGTAGCCATTAATACAGTAGGTGCAGCGCCCGATATTTCGGCTTTGTTTGATGTTAACTCGGTAAACAAAGGGCAGCTGATGCCCCGCTTAACCACCGCCCAGCGCGATGCCATAGCCACCCCCGCCACCGGTTTAACTATTTTTAATACCGATTGTAAAGTATATAACTACAATGCCGGTACACCGGGCAGCCCGGTGTGGGCTACTATCAATGCATCAAATGTATTGTTAGCGGGTGTTTCCATAGTGGCAAGTCCGGTAGGTGCAATATGTTCAGGCGCCAGTGTTACGTTTACTGCAACACCATCTAATGGTATCAATTCGCCATCTTACCAATGGCAGGTAAACGGCGGCAATGTGGGTGCCAATGGCGCTACCTATACTACCACAAGCCTTAACAATGGCGATGTGGTAACTTGTGTTTTATCAACCGGCGAAGCCTGCGTTTCGGGTTCACCGGCTACATCTAATGCTATTACTATGGCGGTAAATATTGTTCCCAGCATTACCGGTATTACCTCAACAGGTTTTTGCAGCGGCAGCGCGGTTACTTTAGGTGCTTCTGCCAATTTAGGAACCATCAACTGGTATGCCAACGCCACCGGTGGCTCATCGCTTTCATCGGGCGCATCGTTTACTATTTCAGGCCTTAATGCAACCACAACTTATTATGTTGATGCCACTGCTAATGGTTGCACCACGCCTTCGCGAACACCGGTAACAGCAACTTTTTATCCGAACACACCCGGGCAGCCCGGTGCTATTTCGGGCCCCCCTACGGTAAATAAAAACGATACGGCAACTTATTCGGTAAATGCAGTAAACAACGCCGCCACTTATAGCTGGACAGTAACTTCGGGCACTATCACATCAGGTCAGGGCACTACATCAATTCTTGTAACCTGGCCCGATTCATCTTCTATAGGCAGTGTATCGGTTGCGGCAACTAACCCTTGCGGCACCAGTGCTTCGCAAAGTATAAGCATTGGCATTCAGGAATTAATTTTTGCCTACACCGGTAACATGCAAACGTTTACAGTAGGCCCAACTATTACATCTTTAACTATTGAAGCATTCGGCGCACAAGGTGGCTCTACCACCGGCGAAAACGGCAGCGGCAACTGGACCGGTGGCTTAGGTGCCGATATTAAAGGAACATTTGCCGTAAACAACGGACAGGTAATTGATATTTTGGTTGGCGGCCAGGGCGGCTATGGTGGCTGTTCTTGCGCCAGTGGCGGTGGTGGTGGCTCATGGGCAGTAAGTGCAGGCCAACTGCTTTTAGTAGCCGGTGGCGGTGGTGGTGGCTTTAATTGCAACTACTACGGCGGCGCAAATGGCGGAAGCGGACAGGCGGGAAATAACGGCGGCAATGGCGTTCCGGCACCAACAGCATCAGCAGGCCATGCGGGTGGCACCGGTGGTAGTGGCGGCAATGGCTGCTATGGCGGAGGTGGCGGCGGATGGTACACAGCCGGAACCGATTTTTGCGGTGGATACGGCGGGCAAGCTTATCCTGGCGCTGCAGTAAATGATGGTGGTGGTTATGGTGGTGGCGGTGGTGGTTACAGTGGCTGCTGTGGCGGCTCGGGAGGAGGTGGTGGATACAGCGGCGGCAGCAGTGGCAACTCCGACGGATGCGCCGGTGGCGGTGGTGGTTCATACAACACCGGTACCAATCAAACCAATAACGCCGGTGTGCGTACCGGTAACGGTTTGGTTATTGTTACCTGGTAAAAAAAACTGACATTGTTTACTAAAAAAAGAAGAAGATCAAAAAAAATATAGCATGAAAAGAACGTCTTATTTATCTTTTGCTTTAATCACACTTGCAATTTTTTCAACATATCTTGTAAACGCCCAGGGAGGCGTTGCCTTAAATGCTACCGGTGCACCACCCGATAGCTCGGCTTTGTTTGATGTTAGTTCTACCAGTAAAGGGCAGTTAATGCCCAGGCTTACTACCGCGCAGAGAAATGCTATTAATAAGCCTGCCAACGGCCTATTTATTTTTAATACCGATTGCAACGTAATTAATTTTAATGCCGGTTCGCCTGCATCACCAAGCTGGGCAACTGTAAATTCATCAAATGCCATAATAGCCGGTGTTACTATTACTGCAAATCCGCAAGGGGCAATTTGTACAGGCACCAGTGTTACATTCACCGCTACACCAGCAAATGGAATCAACTCGCCAACGTACCAGTGGAAAGTGAATGGAGGAAATGTTGGAACCAACAGCGCCACCTATACTACCTCAAGTCTTAGTAATGGCGATGTGGTAATTTGCATCCTGTCTTCAAGCGAAGCCTGCGTTACCGGTTCTCCGGTTACTTCAAATACTATTACAATGACTGTAACACCCGCACCCGCAACACCGGGCGTTATTACCGGCAACACAACAGCCTGTTCAGGCTCTACCGGAAATATTTATTCTATAAGCCCCATACCGGGCGCTACTTCGTATAACTGGACCGTGCCCGGCGATGCAAGTATTGCCTCTGGTGCCGGTAACACTTCTATTACTATAACTTTTGGTTCAACTTCGGGCAACGTTAGTGTTGCGGCAGTAAATTCATGTGGCACCAGCTCTTCAAGTTATCAGGCGGTTACAATTATTTCAACGCCATCTACACCGGGCAATATTTCGGGCCCGTCAACTGTTTGCGCAAACGCATCGGGCCAAATTTATTCGGTAAATGCAGTAAGCGGCGCCACATCATACAACTGGACTGTGGCCTCCGGTACATTTAATACAACATCCGATACTTCTATTTCGGTAACCTATGGTGGTAGCCCACAAGGAACAGTAGTTGTAACGGCTTCAAACACCTGCGGCACCAGTTCGGCAAGTTCTATTTCAATTTCGCAAAGCAATTTTTGTCCGCCACTTATTTACACTTCGGGCACACAAATATTTACTGCACCTGCGGGCGTTACGGCTGTTCAGTATCTTGTAGTTGGTGGTGGCGGTGGTGCTTCAGAAGGCGGTGGCGGCGCGGGTGGTTTTCTTACCGGTACACTACCGGTGGTGCCCGGTAACACTTACACAGTTACTGTTGGCGATGGCGGAAGCGGTGGACAATATACCAGCAATGGTACTAACGGTGGCAATTCCGTATTTGCATCAATTACCGCACTTGGTGGTGGTGGTGGCAGTGCGCAAAATGTTAACGGCTTGCCCGGCGGCTCGGGTGGTGGTGGTGGTGCTGAAGGTGGTGGCTCAAGCGGTGGTGCAGGCACCGCCGGACAAGGCAATGCAGGCGGTAACGGGCTGCCGAATCCTAATCCGTCGTACGCCGGTGGTGGCGGCGGTGGTGCGGGTGGCGCAGGAGGGGCCGCAACTGGTAGCCCTTATACAAATGGTGCCGGTGGACCTGGTTTAGCAAGCAATCTGTCCGGTTCAGTTGTTTACTATGCCGGCGGCGGTGGCGGTGGTAGCTGCTGCGGCAGCTGCTGTAACTATGGCGGCCCCGGTGGTATTGGCGGCGGCGGAGATGGCTCGGGAAGCGGCTCGGGTAATAGCGGTACACCTAACACCGGTGGCGGTGGCGGTGGGGAATATACTAACAATGGCCCCGGTGGAAACGGCGGTTCAGGAATTGTTATTTTAAGTTGGTAATATAATTTCAGCTACCAAGTAGGTTATTTAATTTAATAGAAATAAAATATGAATATGAATATGAAAAAGGCACTCTATTTATCACTTGCACTTGCTGCATTAGTATTTTTCCCAAACCACTTTGCAAATGCGCAAGGCGGTGTAGGTATTAACTCCGCAGGTTCGCCGCCCGATAACTCGGCTTTGCTTGATGTTAGCGGAATTAATAAAGGGGTGCTAATACCACGCCTTAGCACCGCACAGCGCGATGCCATTCCCAGCCCCGCCAACGGCCTAACTATTTTTAATACCGATTGCAACGTTTACAATTTTAATGCAGGCACATCTTCATCGCCCAGCTGGGCAACTATAAATTCATCCAATGCTTTAGTGGCAGGCGTTACTATTTCATCGAACCCGGTGGGTGCTATTTGCACCGGTGCCAGTGTAACTTTTACGGCTACACCGGCCAACGGCATTAACTCGCCCGGCTACCAGTGGAAGGTAAACGGAAGCAACGTGGGCACCAACAGCACTACATTTACCAGCACCGGTTTAAGCAACGGCGACGTGGTAACGTGTGTGTTAACATCAACCGCTCCGTGTATTATCGGTTCACCGGCTACATCTAATGCTATTGTAATGTTGGTGAATACCGTGCCCAGCATTACCGGTACTACCCCAACCGGTTTTTGCGGTGGCAGTGCAGTAACTTTAAATGCCTCGGCTGATTTAGGAACTATAAACTGGTATGCCAACGCTACCGGTGGCTCGCCACTTTCATCGGGCTCATCGTTTACTGTTTCGGGGCTTTCTTCAACTACTACTTATTATGTTGATGCAACTGCCAATGGCTGCACTACG
>CAIXGR010000010.1 GCA_903919075.1 uncultured Bacteroidota bacterium
AACTTCCTAACCACACTATATTGTTGCGAATGAATATGCAGCAGATAAATACCCGGTGCTACATTCATTTCAATTTCCGATTTAAGGTTATTTATTTTCGACCGGTGAACTGTTTTTCCTTCGCTATCAAAAACTTCCATCTCTGCTCCCATTAAACTATTGCTTACCGCCAAATGATAATTGCCAACTGATAAGGGATTGGGGTAGATGTTAATGCTTTCTTGTTTTAAATCGAGTATTCCGGTGTAATACCAATCCATCTGGTAAGGGTCGAGAATAATGCCGGCACCACAAGGACCGCAACTATCAAAATTGAGGTCAAAAGTATAATGCCCCGGTGCGCTAACTATTATACAAAAACCGGTATCGCTAATCAGGCTGTCATTAAGATACCATTTTATATGGACACAGTTAGCATCGTATATATGCACGCAAATCGTATCACCGGTACTATCACTGCCTATGGAAATTGGCGGATTAGGATAAACATGTATACCAATATGATTTGATTCAACAGTGCACCCATTTTGGTCAGTAACCGTAACATACACGTTCCCCGCATATTGGTCGTAGATACAAGGACTATTATCGGAGATGTTATTATTCCAATGATATGATGTGTACCCAGACGGAGCACAGATATATGCACTATCGCCTGAACAGATGGTAGTATTACTTAATGGTGTTATGGAAACACTGTCAGTTGACGAAGGAACAATAATATTTATAGTATCGCTAACCGTGCTGCCAAGGTTATCGGTTACTTTTACAATATAGGTGCCTGCACAAAGGCTATCAACGCTTGCAGTGATGTCGTTGCCGGGTGCCCACAAATAATTATAGGGCATTGCACCTCCGGATGCAACAACTGCCGCGCTGCTGCTACATGGGTTCAAACAAGTAGCATTATTAACATGTGCAACCGCAGTAAGTTGCGCTTGGCAAGGCAAACTAAACAGTAAGCAGAAAAAAATAACTGATAGGTAAACAGTTTTCATTGGGGGTATGTTTATATAAATATACCATTTAGAAAATAAACAATTGGTAAAATAAAATATGCACCGCCATTGGTTCAGCAAACACATCGCAATAGCTCATTTTAAAATTCCCGGCATTTTATATAGTTTTGCACATGGCAAACAAAAATTCTGCACCTGATAAATTCTCGACCGAGGGAATTACTTTTGATGATGTATTGTTGGTTCCCGCATACAGCGAAACACTTCCCCGCGAAGTAAGTACCCGCTCCAGATTAACCCGAAATATTGAAGTAAATGTTCCACTGGTTTCAGCAGCTATGGATACAGTAACCGAATCGGCCATGGCTATTGCTATTGCGCGCGAAGGCGGCATAGGCATTTTGCACAAAAACATGAGCATTGAAAAACAGGCCGAAATGGTGCGCAAAGTAAAACGCTCCGATTCTGGCCTGATTATAGACCCTATTACCTTAACTGAAAATGCTACCGTGGCAGCGGCTGTTCGCCTGATGGTGGAGAATAAAATAGGCGGCATACCAATTGTAACTGCTACCGGTAAATTAGCCGGCATACTTACCAACCGCGACCTGCGCTTCGAAAAAAACATGAAGCGGAAAGTATCGGAAATAATGACCAAAGAGCGGTTAATTACCGTAAGTAAAGGAACGGACTTAAAGCAAGCCGAGAAAATATTAGAAAAATATAAAATAGAAAAGTTACCGGTAGTAGATAAAGCCGGAACCTTAGTAGGGCTGATAACTTTTAAAGATATTTTAAAGGTAAAAAACCATCCGCAATCAACTAAAGATAAATACGGCCGTTTACTATGCGGCGCTGCTGTTGGGGTAACCGGTGATATGCTAAATCGTATTGAAGCATTAGTTGCAGTAGGTGTTGATGTGGTTTGTATTGATACCGCACACGGGCACTCGGCAGGAGTTTTAAAGGCAGTAAAAAAAGCCAAACAAACTTTTAAGCATTTAGATATAGTAGGTGGCAATGTAGCCACCGGCAAAGGCACACAGGCATTAATCGAGGCCGGTGCCGATGGAGTAAAGGTTGGGGTAGGGCCCGGCTCGATATGCACTACGCGGATTGTAGCAGGTGTTGGTGTGCCGCAGTTAACTGCCATTTATGAGGCTTCGAAAGCAGCCAAAAAATCGGGCGTGCCGATAATTGGCGATGGAGGAATACGCTACACCGGTGATATTGTAAAAGCTATTGCCGCCGGTGCCGACACCGTAATGGCCGGTAGCATTTTTGCCGGTACCGATGAAAGCCCCGGTGAGACCATTATTTACGAGGGCCGAAAATTTAAATCGTACCGCGGCATGGGTAGCGTTGAGGCCATGCAGGAAGGAAGTAAGGACCGGTATTTTCAGGATGTGGAAGACGATATTAAAAAATTAGTGCCCGAAGGTATTGTAGGTCGCGTAGCTTATAAAGGCACTTTGGCTGAAGTGCTATATCAATACATAGGTGGTTTGCGTGCCGGTATGGGTTATTGCGGTGCTGCAAATATTAAAGCACTACAGCAGGCGCAGTTTGTACGCATTACCAACGCCGGTGTGCAGGAAAGCCACCCGCACGATATTACCATTACAAAAGAATCGCCAAATTATAGCAGAAAGTAACTAAGCTGCAAACTGATAGGCAAGGGAGTAATAACACGCCAATACAAAATTCATTACTGCTAAAAATATAATAAGCAGCCAGCCTAATTTATTTCTTTCTGTAAACGCGGCAAGCGCCATCATTATAGGAAAGCATACTACAATATACCTTGGCATACATACCAAATTTACCTTGCCATTCGCCAGTGGCGCTACAATCAGTATAAGCGCCCACAACCATAAATAAAACGGCACGCGCTTTATAAATATTACCGAAAGCACTAGCATAAACACCGTGTACAAAGAATTAAACAAAATAAAATTGTTCTTAGGGTGCATAAGCCCCAACAGTAATGTGGCTATAGGGTTCGAAGTTTGGGCGTGCCACATCTTCTGCTTATCGTGTATGTAAACAAAAAAATCGCCGGTGGTAAAATAGCAGTAGGTGAAGAAACTTAATATACCAATGGGTATTAAAAGCAGAAACAGAAGTTTGGGCTTAAATTCAAATCCGTTTTTAAAAAAATATCTCAACAATAACGGAATGATAATTAATACTCCAAATGGCCGCGTTAAGGCAAGCAAAAAACCGCTTACCCCACTAAGTAAATAATTTTCTTCTTCGAAAAAGTAAACGCACATTAACGAGAAGCAAATAAAAGCTGCTTCGGAAAACACACCGGAGAACAGAAAGCTTTCAGGAAAAAAATATAATAGCACCACTGCAATGAATGCAGCTTTTTTATTGTTATAAATTTTAAGGCATAAAAAATACAGAAAAAATGAAGCCAGCAGCAGAAAAATATTTGAAGCAATAACGCCACCGTTAAAATTATTATGCACCGGCAGGCCTGCCAGTTTCATAGCCGCTGGGTAGAGCGGAAAAAAACCATAATCGGATTGCTTGCGCACCAGGTTTTTGGTATATCCATTATTAGCTATATATAAATACCAGCCGCTATCCCAATAACCACAGTAATTAAGCACCTGGTTATGCGAATAATAAAAATGGTCTTCTTTCTCGCACTGTGTGGTAAAATTATTGGTGGCAAAAAACAAAAAAAACAGGATTGCGAGCCGGCTTGAAATAAATAACCCGCTTATTTTAAAAAATATGCCAAGCCGTTCCCTGTTCATTATCTGCTATTTGCGGTTTATTTGAGATAAATCTACTATAAAGCCCCCAATATTAAACCTAGTGATAAAAATCAGGCTAAAGAAGGGGGAATATCCTCCAAAAATTCGCCTATAATCCCTATTATTGCACTCTCAAAAAAGGATATTATGAGTTCATTTAGCAAAGAACAATTACTTGAAGATTTGAAGAATTGGAACACGGCCTTAAAAAAGTATCAAATACCCAGCACCAAAAAGGCGGCCATACAAGTAGCCAACAGTTTTAGTTTTTATTTAGGGTTATTAGCACTACAGTTTTATTTGTTCGATAAATCTGTCCTGTTCTCCATTGCACTTGCAATATTGAACGGCTTTATATTAGGCCGCATTTTTATTATACAGCACGATTGCGGCCACCGGTCGTTTACCAAATACCAAACGCTTAATGATATTATAGGAACCGTGTGCAGCATATGCACTTTTATTCCTTACCAATACTGGGCGAAGTCGCACAACTTTCACCACGCACACAGCGGCCAGTTAGAGTATAGCGATATTGGCGATATTGAATGCCTTACTACTGATCAATACGCGGCTTTAACCGTGAAACAAAAAATATGGTATCGCATTTACCGTAATCCGTTTTACTTATTTACTATTGGCGGCTTTATTTATGTGGTATTATATAACCGCTTTGCTATTTTAAAAAGCGATTATTTTAAAAATGTGAAAAAGAGCGTAACCGTAAGTAATATTCTTTTTGCCGGGGTGTATTTATTTTTTGCATACATACTCGGCCCTAAGTTTTTAGTAGTACAGTTTATTAACTTGTTGTTTTTTGGCACGTACGCGTTGTGGTTCTTTTATATACAGCACCAGTACGAACACATTTACAAAAGCGGAAAAGAAAACTGGAATTATGTAGTAGCAGCTATTAAAGGCAGCACCTATTATAAACTTCCGGGTGTGTTTCACTGGCTTACCGGTAATATCGGTTTCCATCATATCCATCACTTGGCCCCAACTATACCTAATTATAATTTACAGGCTTGCAACCGCGAAAACCCGGTGTTCGAAAAACACACTAACGTGTTAAGCTTTTGGGAAAGCCTTAAAACCGTTCGCGCAAATTTGTGGGACAGCCAAAGACAAAAAATGGTTTCGTTCAGCGAATTTAAGAGATTCAGAAAACAGAAAGTTTAAGACACTCTTGGGTTAACTGCTATGCCGGCCGGTTAAGTATTTTTACTACTTACTATTTATAGTACTCTATATAATAATGCCGGCTTATGAAAAACAAACTACACTTAGCTTTAGCCCTTTGTCTGCTTATATGCAACTACTCCTATTCTCAATGTAATCTTTCGGCAAGTATTAGTGCAGCAGGGCCTGTAACTTTTTGCCAGGGCGATTCGGTAGTTTTAAACGCCAGCACTACTGGTGGCAGCGGCGGAGCGTCAACGCTTGATCAATCGCAATATGTTTACAATGGTGGTACGAGCGCAAGAACTTTGCCCGGTTATAGCATTATGCAATCTTTTACCCCATCCATATCGGGCACACTTGATAAAATAAGCATGGGCTTTTTTAATTATATTAATGGAACCGGCACACTTGCCGTATATGCCGGAGTAGGCGATACAGGAACTTTACTGCAAACGCAAACCGTTTCGGTATTTTGCAGTAGCGGCTCCTGTTTAATTCCTTTTGCAGTAGCGGCCAATGTAACAAGCGGGCTGCTATATACTTTTGATTTTACTCCTGGCGCGGGCATACCCGACCCCTATGGCGTGCAGGTAGCAGTGCCCGGCCCTTACACAAAAGGCGATATGATAATTAAAGACCCATCTGGCTCGTATTTCCCGGGATTTGATATTGTGTTTGAAACTTACGTTGCCGGCGCAGGCGGGCAGATTAGCTATCAATGGCAAAGAAACGGCATTGACCTTGCAAATGATACAGGCAGCAGCATTACTATAAAAGATTCATCGGGCAGTTATGCGGTGCGCGTAACCGATGGAGGTAGTTGTAACGACACCAGCAATTCAATTAATGTAACTATTAATAAACCGGTGCATTATAGCTTTAGTGCAAATATTTGTTCGGGTAGCGAGTATGAGTTAAACGGACATAGCTATGATAGTAGTGGGACGTATATTGATACGCTTACTTCTTCTACCGGCTGCGACAGTATTGTTACGCTGAACCTTTTGGTAAAACAGCCAAGTGCTACCAGTATTAATGCTTCTATTTGTCCGGGCAGTACTTATCCATTTAAAGGAATGTATATTTCGCAGCCGGGTAGCTATGCCGATACATTAAATAATGTGAATGGATGCGATAGTATTATACAACTTCAGCTTTCATCACGCGCTATAGCTACTACTACTTTATATGATTCTATTTGCAAAGGGGATACCTATAATTTTGGGGTGCAAACGCTTCATTCCACCGGTGTATATTATGACACGCTGAATACAACTGATTGCGATAGCGTAGTAATATTGAATCTGTTTGTGCGGGCAAACCTGCACCCCATAGTTACACAACTTGCCGACGATAGCCTTACTACTACAACTTTTGCCACATACCAATGGCTGCTAAATAATGTTGCCATTAACGGTGCTACCAACCAAAACTATGTTGCTGAGCTAAATGGCGACTATACAGTAGTGGTTACCGATGCTGGATGTACCGACACATCTATAGCAATTAGTGTGCTTAATGTATCGGTTAATAATATTTCCTTAAGCTCTTCAATACACATATACCCCAACCCTACCAATGGGGTATTAAATGTTAGGGTAAATATTACCGACAGTAAATTGTTAGCAGTAAATGTTTTTGATGAATGCGGCAAGCTGATATCAACCGGTGATACACAAATCCAAAACGGCTCATATTCATCGCGGGTTAATTTGACAGAATACCCAAGTGGCGTTTATCTTCTTTACTTCCAATTCAACAATAGCATTATTGTAAAAAGAATTGACTTGGTTAAATAGAAGGCATTTAAAAAATAGTGTGGTTGAATACTAAAGCGCTACGGCAAGAATATTTTTCTTGTAAGGCTACCGGCACTGTTCTTAACAGTTACCAGATAAATACCGGTTGGAAGATTAGCTGTGCTAACAACAACATCATCGGCAGTTACAGGGCCCGTTAAAAGCAATTGGCCTGAAACGCCATGTATTTCTACATTGTAATCGCTTTTTGCCGCATTGCTTACTGATATTCTAAGGTTTCTATTGTCGTTATATATTTTTACTAAATCATTGTCGCTTATTGTACCTACTGCTAAAAAAGTAGAATCGTGCGATATGTGCATAGTTACTGAACCGGTAGCCTGGCAACTATAATTATTACCTGCAGTAAGGGTTACCTGATAAATACCGGCATTTATATAAAAGTAACCGGGGTTTTCCACTGCATCTTGTGTTCCAAAATCACCAAAATCCCAATGGAATGTACTGGCATTTATTGCATTTGATGTAAACTGGACCTCTTCGTTAATTGAAGCGTAAACAGTGCTGGCCGTTACATCTACACTTATTTTACCGCCGGCCAAATAAAATGGCTTAGTGGCTACATAAGTGCCATAATCAAATTCGATATTATAAGAGCCAGCCAACAAGCCAGGGAAAGATATATTACCGCTAACGTTATTAGATACAGCTAATAAATGAGCACCTGAATCGTATAACAGGCATGAACCCCAAGTGATAGTACTATCCTCAGTAATATTAATTGTGCCGTTTTGATTACTGCAATTTGCCGCTATATCAGCAATTTGCGGCGGGTATGATATATGCAAAAAGAACCTACCATCTACACGGCCTGTTTGAGTAATATGAAAATAATAATTGTGTTGGCGTAAGTTTACAAATGTACCTGTTAGCCTGTCTTCAAGCAAAAATATTGAGGTAGCATCGAAATTAGAAATTTGATTTTGGCTAAGTATATATGTTTTGCCATTTTTTACGCTTAAGCCCAAGGGCACTACTACCGACTTTGTAAACTCGCCATAACCATTTACATAGCATGCTATACCATCGGTTGTTAAAGAATAAACCTGAGAAGAATTAAGTGTGGTGTCGATAATAATTTGAGAGTCTTCGGGGTAAACATAGTTAGGGTGCAAATTAACATCGAAGTAAAGCATGGCTTGCGATGAAACGCCGTTACTACTATCAGCCAGATTTATTGTTATTTGCTGAGCTGATGCGAAGGCGCACAACATTACAGCGACATAAAAGAAAAGGAAACTGCTAATTTTTTTCATACGATTGTTACTCCCAAACCGTCACATTTTTAAATCAATAAGTTCTGTATTCAAAGTCAACTAATCTACCATGCTTTTAATCTGAAAATCAAATAAAAACATTAAAAAAATAACCCATATAAATTGTACCTTGCTGAGGCACGTAAATGATTTAATAAAGCTACACAAAAATGTATTATCAAACAAGATTCGAAAACAACATTTTTTTGCACATCAAACAGTCTAAATTAGACAGTTAAAATACCCCCGTAATTGGGTTTTGTCAAGCCAACTTGATATAAATCAATTATCAGGCTTGGGTTTTACTGAATTTGGCTATAAGTTGCTCCATATTAAATTCTCCCATTATTTCGCGTTTTTGGGCATTTTTGAGCCTGAAAATGGCCGATTTTACCTCATTTTCGCCTATTTCTACCATATATGGTATGTCCTTATCTTCAATGTATTTAAACTGTTTTTGCTTTTTTACATTACCCAAAAATATCTCGGCGCCTATCCCGGCATCGCGCAATGCCTGTACTTGTTGAAAAGTAAATGCCTCAACCGCCTCCTCGCGCGGTACGAATAACAACAACACCCCTTGCGAAATAGTTGTAGGAAAAAGATTTAGTTCTTCCATTACATCATATATTCTTTCAATACCGAACGAAATACCTACTCCGCTCATATTCTGTCCGCCAAACATTTCAGTTAGGTTATCGTACCGGCCACCTGCAGCAATGGAACCCATTTGAACTCCGTTTGCTCTTACTTCCCAAACGGTACCGGTGTAGTAATCTAAGCCTCGCATTAAAGTGGGATCAAACAACACCCTTGATTCCTTTTCGAAAAATTGCGATACTGACTTAACTTCCTTCGCTACCTCAGTATTAACCGATTTTTCAATAAACTGCAGGTAGTTGTTGCTATTTAAACAATCGAACAGTGTATTAGTTTTCGATTGGGTAAGGCCAAGGGCTATTAGTTGTTGCTCTATGCCCTTCTCTCCTTTCCATTCAACCTTATCTAATTTATCAAGCAGCGTTATAACTGCCGTTTTGTTTTCAGCTATGCCAGATATATTTAAAATTTCATCAATCAATTTCCGGTTGTTCATTCTAATTGTAACATTCACTCCTAATTTTTCAAACGCTTCCAAATAAATCATCGTCAACTCCACCTCATTTAATAACGAAGTGCTTCCAATTACATCGGCGTCGCACTGGTAAAATTCCTGGTAGCGGCCTTTCTGTGGCCTATCAGCTCGCCAAACAGGGCCTATATGAAAGCGTTTAAACGGAAAAGGAAGATTCTCTTGATTCATTACTACATACCGCGCTAAAGGAACGGTTAGGTCGTAACGTAAACCTTTTTCGGCAATATAATTTGTAAGCTCTTTATAATTCTGGTTTTGGAATTTGTCATTTGGAACATCTTTAAGGTAATCACCGCTATTCAAAATTTTAAACAATAGCTTATCTCCTTCCTCGCCATACTTACCGGTAAGGGTTTCTAACTTTTCAATAGCCGGTGTTTCAATTTCTTCAAAACCATATTTGCGGAATACGCTTTTTATAGTATCGAAAATAAAATTGCGCTTCGCCACTTCTCGCGGCAAAAAATCTCGTGTTCCTTTAGATAAAGAAGGTTTTATCTTTCTTATTTCGCTCATGCCTGCAATTTGCAAAAAAGTTTGCGAATTGTCAGGTGTTGGTAAGGGCTACGTTGTATTTTTCAATAATCTTATCTGTAGCCTCGTCAAGCATTTTAAATACGTTTTCAAAACCTTTATCGCCAGTGCCATAATAAGGGTCGGGTACATCAATCGGCGATTGCTCGTAAACAGTACTCATCACCAGTGCAATTTTGTGTTGCTCTTCTTCGGTTTTAGCCATTTGCAATACGTCGCTTTGGTTGGCTTTATCCATTACATATATTAAATCAAAATCCTGAAGGTCCTCATCAATCACCGGTCGCGAGCGCTGGTAAGTAATATCAATGCCGTGGCGTTTCATGCAGGCAATGGCTCGTGCATCGGGCAACTCGCCCTGGTGCCAATCGCTGGTACCGGCCGAATCAACCATCCATTTCAGTCCCAATTTCTGAACCTTATACTGTAATAAACCATGCGCCATCGGCGACCGGCAAATATTACCCAGGCATACCATTAATATTTTCATAAACTACATTTATTGCTGCGAATGAAGCGCAATCCGGTTGCCTTCTGTATCGGTAATTATGGCCATAAAACCTATCTCGGGGCTAATTTGCCTTTTGGGCATTTCAATTTTCCCTCCTGCGGCTTCCACTTTTGCAAGGTGCACGCTTAAATCGGGATGGCAATTCAGGTAAACCAAAGTACCCACCTGCGAAGGCTCATAACTATTACCTTCAACAATGGCACCGCTTACTTTTCCCTCATCCATCGGAAACGAACCCATTCTAAAGCCGCCAAACTGCCCATCGTTAATTTTCCAATCCATAATAGTTTCGTAAAATTTTTTTGCCCGGTCGAAATTCTTTACAGGTATCTCGAACCAGTTAATCATATTTTTCATGGCTATAATTTTTAGGTGAATTTATAAAGTTATTGAGTCTTGCACACTGTTTTGGGTTTACATTTTCTTGCCTGCTCAACTAATTTTCTATAGCAGATTTTTCTACTGCCTTACCATCTTTTTAGTAGTTGTCATATTTCCCTGCCTGATAGATAAAAAATATATCCCGGCACACAAGCTTGTAAAATCTAAAATCTGATTGCCGGTACGGCTGCCTGTATTCAACATCTGTTTTCCCGCAATGTCATTTAAAGAAATATCGTAAGGGGTGTTTTTATCAGCCACCTCAAAACTTACAAAATCACTGGTTGGGTTCGGGAATATAAAGTATGCAAAAGGTGCTTCAGTAACAATACCTGTGGTAGTAGTATAGTTATAAATATCTTTATATGAATTTTGCCATGTATTATTAGTATCCCAGGTTTGATGTATGATAGTATCAATCCTTCCGTTGTTATTATTAATATATGTATCTAAGCCAGCGTTATACCACGAGCCATCATAATTAGCGCCTTGATATAAATCTGATATTAAATAGCCATTGTTATCGTAAGTATAAGTATGTAAGAAGAAGTTTTTCCATTGGTTTGCCCAAATTAATTCTTTCCACGCCAATACTTTCCCCTCGCTACTATAGGTATAAAGACTATAATAACCATTTTGCATAGCATTAAAACCATAATATTGGCTTAACACCGTATCTTTTAGTCCATTACTATTATTAGTATACGTATATAGCATATTATTTTGCCAATAGCTTGTGTTCCAAGATTGGTTCTTCTGAGTTATCATAAAATTATTTTCATCGTAGGTATAGCTAACCAAATCCATATTCTGCCAACTTGCCGAATCCCATTCTTGACTTAATTTGCTCGTTATATTTTCGTTGTCATCATATGTAAAGGTGTCCATTTCTGAACCCTGCCAGTTATTTGCAGCGCTATCCCAATATTGATACAGCATGGTGTTGACAGTCTCGTCGTTGTTAAGAGTGTAAGAATCTAAGCCCCCATCGTGCCAGTTCCCATTTTTCCAATTTTGGTAAAGCGTATTTATTAAATGGCCATTGCCATTGTATGTATAAACCTCTATATCTATATTCTGCCATACATTATCTTTCCAGGTTTGCGTTAATATAGAATGCACTTGCTGTGTAGCATACATGTTTAACGAAAGCATTAAACCGGTTATTGCAAAAAATAATTTTTTCATACTCATATATCTCATTAAATTACATTTATTAGATTATAAAAACAAAATATAAAGTATTTCCCAATTTTCCATTTTACTATTAAACTATTCCTATCCTTTTAACCTTTAAAAAAATATCGCCCAATTCCATTAATTTGCACCAATGCAAACTGATGATACCATTGTAGCTCTTTCAACCCCACAAGGCACGGGGGCCATTGCTGTTATCCGGCTTTCGGGTATAGGGGCCATTGCTATTACCGGCAAAATATTTAAAGGCCACAACCTAGCAGCGCAGCCATCGCACACTATACATTACGGACATATAATAGATGGCGATAAAATTGTTGACGAAGTAATGGTAAGCCTTTTCCGTGCGCCGAAAAGTTTTACTACCGAGGATATGGTTGAAATTTCGTGCCACGGCTCGCCTTTTATTTCCGAGCAAATTATTCGGCTGCTAATACAAGCCGGTGCGCGTGCTGCCAAGCCGGGCGAGTTTACCCTTCGCGCTTTTATGAATGGCCGCATCGACCTTTCGCAAGCCGAAGCTGTTGCCGATTTAATTGCATCAAACTCGGATGCCGCGCGCGATTTAGCTATTAAGCAAATGCGCGGAGGCTTCTCGACCCAAATAAAAGATTTGCGACAGCGCTTAGTAAACTTTACTTCGTTGATTGAACTGGAACTTGATTTTAGCGAAGAAGACGTTGAGTTTGCCAACCGGAGCCAACTTATTGAGCTTATTAACGAAATACAAACTTTATTACAACCGCTTATCGAATCGTTTAAGTTAGGTAATGTATTGAAACATGGAGTAAATACTGTAATTATCGGCAAACCCAACTCCGGTAAATCTACATTGCTTAATACTTTATTGAACGAAGAGCGCGCGATTGTATCGCACATACCGGGCACCACCCGCGACACTATTGAAGAAGTAATGAACCTGCGCGGAATACAATTTCGGTTTATTGATACGGCAGGTATACGCACCACTACCGATGTAATTGAACTCGCCGGTGTTGAGCGGGCGCTGGAGAAACTAAAACAATCATCGGTATACATTTATTTGTTCGACGTAAACACTACTACACCGGAAGAATTGCTGCACGATGTAAAAGAACTGGCGCTAACCGAATTTAACGGGCTTATTGTTGGCAATAAAATTGATACCGCCCACTGGAACAACACCGCACCGTTTTTCTGGATACTAAAAAACAATCCAGCCACCAACGCGGTTAATTTGCACGACCGGTTACTGTTTATTTCGGCTGCCACAAAAAAGAACATAGACGTATTAAAAGAAAAGTTGTATGCGCTCAGCATTCAAAACTCAGCACTTAACACTGAAAGCGTAATTATCAGCAACATGCGGCATTACGAAGCTTTAGTTAAAGCCAGCAATACGCTAACCGAAATAACTACCGGTATCGAAAATCAAATCACCGGTGAATTAATTTCATTAGAATTGAAACGCACCTTGCAATACCTAGGCGAAATATCGGGCGAAGTTACTAATGATGAAATACTTGGGAATATTTTTGGAAAGTTTTGTATCGGTAAGTAGCCCTTGATAAATAAATAATCTAAAAATTTACGAAAAACACCTGAAACGCTTGTTAATACAGGGGTTTTGCTATTCCAGCCTTGTATATTTGCCATCATTTAATATCCATTTATTGGGTATATATTTGTACCTTTGTTGTACCCTAAATGTTAAAACAACAACGATTTGTACCTTGACCACCATTCAAGGCGAAATAACTTGACACTTTTAAACACTTTGGCACTGATTAATACAATTTAATACAAAATGAGTTCAAACATTAAGGTACAAAGGATTTGCCAGCATTGCGGCAATGAGTTCACAGCCCAAAGAACAACAACCCTTTACTGTTCGCACAAATGCAATAGCGCCGCCTATAAAGCCCAAAAGCGGGCGGTAAAAGTTGCGATCAGTAATAAGCAAACACAAGCCATTAAAACCAGGCCTATAGAAGAACTAAAGGCAAAAGAATTTTTAAGCGTGCGGGATGTTGCAAAACTTATCGGTTGTTCACGCCAAACAGCCTATACCCTTATCAATTCGGGAAGGTTGAAATCAGTAAATATTAAGGTGAAGAAAACTATTGTAAGGCGCGCAGACCTTGAAAAATTATTTGAACTGCCCCAGCCGGTAACACATATAACCGAAAGCGAAATTATCCCGGTGCAATATGAAATTTCGGATTGCTACAACCTTACCGAAGTGCAAAGTAAATACGGTATTTCAGAAACTGCATTACAGCAACTCATTAAAAGGCATAATGTCCCGAAAATAAAAAAGGGTTGGTTTGCATACGTTCCCAAAATTATAATTGACAACATACTTATTCAACCTACGAAAGCATAAAGGCAAATGACAATTAAAGTTAAGCTAAGACAAAAACCTATTTCAGGCAATCGGCAAAGTTTGTATTTAGACTTTTATCCGGCTATACCACACCCAAAAAAAGGAGCGCCAACCCGAAGAGAATTTTTGAAAATGTATCTGTTCAATGAATTTGAAAAGAATAAGAATGGCTTACTGAAAAAAGTAAAGTTGAGCGCAATTGATAAACACCATAATATCGAAACCCGAAAAATTGCTGACCAGATAAGGCAGAAAAAAGAAAACCAATTGAACAAGCCGGAAGTGTACGACGGCTTTGAAAAAGAACAATTAAAAATAAGGGAACGCGGCGAACATAATTTTGTAGAATACTTTAAACAGTTAGCATATAAACGCAAAGCTTCTTCCTACGATAATTGGATTTCGGCTTATAAATATCTTGAAACTTTTACCGGTGGCTATTTGAAATTTGTTGACTTAGATGAAAAATTCTGCAACGATTTCAGAGAACACCTTTTAAGCACACCAAGCAGAAAAAGCGACCAAACAACTCTTTCGCAAAATTCGTGTGTGTCGTATTTCAACAAATTGAAGGCAACTTTAAGACAGGCATACAAAGACGGCTATTTACAAAATGATCTTAATACAAAAGTAGAGCCGTTAAAGCCCGCCGAAACACACAGAAACTTTCTAACACTGGAAGAATTAAATAGCCTTGTAAAAACCGATTGCCCAAACACCATGTTGAAAAAGGCAGCTCTTTTTTCTGCTCTTACGGGTTTAAGGTTTTCCGATATTGAAAAAATGGTTTGGAGTGAACTTGAATATGTTAAAGGGAAAGGATATTTCATCAAATTTCTACAGCAAAAAACGAAAGGAGCTGAAACGATGCCTATTTCTGACCAGGCTTTCGGCTTATTGGGCGAACGCAAACAACCTACCGATAATGTATTTGAAGGACTTAGTTATTCGGAGATACACCGGCCTTTAATTGTTTGGCTTGCTAATGCTAAAATTACAAAGGACATTACCTTCCATTGTTTTAGACACACGTTTGCTACATTGCAATTAAGCGCAGGAACAAATATATACACCATACAAAAAATGCTCGGACACAAAAACCTTAACACTACTCAGATTTATGCTAAGGTAATGGATGAGGCTAAAAGAGTGGCGGCGGGCAAAATACATTTAGACTTATGAAAGAAAATCCATGGATTAAAAATTTTGTCTGGCCTTCTAAACAAAAAATCTTCGCCCCGGACGATATTTATTTTGGAGTTGCACGAGCAGTTGCTCTAGAAAATAAATTTGCAGAGGATGTGAATAAAGGATTACCTGATAAGATTCTTAATTACCTTTATAGGCTGCCCGACATTTTGACAAACTCTATAGTAAAGGCCCAAAAAGAAAATCCGGAACGGTGTAAGAGAGAGTTGATACTTATACGTCAGGAAGCTTGTCATTGGTATTTTTTACAGCATATTGAAAATGATCAGTGCAATATGAAATTGTACGAACTAAAACAAGAATTAAAATGGTTTATTGATGAAACTGAAAGGATATATAATTCATTACGTCCAAAGGAAATTGAAAAAAAGGTAGAAATAGATTTGCCAAAAGAAAAGCGTAATTACCTCGTCATGGCGTTTTACTATTACTACAAACAAAGAGCAGGTGAAATTGAGTGGTTTGATAATTGGACTGGGGGGCGAGAAACTGCGTACAAAAAGATAGTAAATGAAAAATTAAAAAACCCGCCAAAATCTGCATGGAAGCAATTCCAAAGAATATATACAAAAATTGAAAATGAACACCCAAGCAATAGATGGCAACTTTGCGACAAAGAAAACTACCATTTCCTGATGGACTTGTTGAAGAAGGATAGTCCATTGGGACTGGCAAAAGCAAAAACAGAGTTAAATAAATCAATTGAAGAACAAACCGCATAAGAAGACGTAACGTATTTTGATGTTACGTAATATAGGAAAACTAACTTATAGATGGCTGTGTTCAACTATCCTCCAAATTGGGAACCATTAAGAAAAACTATGTTTTCTTCATAGGTCTGTTGAAGAAAGACAGCCCTTTGAGATTGGAAAAAACAAAATAAGAACTGCATAAATCCATAAAATAACAAAACACGTAACAAAGTACGTAACGTTATTTTGATGTTACGTCCCCTCCCTCAGACTAAACCTTTGCATTCCGTTGCTAAAACAAGCGGGAATGTAACATGGAAAATCTAACATTTGAACAACTACCAAAAGCTGTCGCTAATCTCTCCGACAAGCTGGATAAGATTCAAGCTTTATTGCTGCAAAAAGGTAATGAGCAAGTCCAAGAGGAGGACAAACTACTAACCGTAAAGGAAGCGGCTGCATTTTTAAGCCTGAAAGTCCCCACTATTTACGGCCTTATAAAAAAGAATGAGTTACCGGTAATGAAGCGGTCTAAGCGCTGCTACTTCTCGAAAGTTGAGTTAATGAACTACCTAAAACAGGGAAGAAAAAAAACCAACAATGAGATAGAGGCAATTGCTAAAAAGCATATAAGCACTAAAAGCTAATTGTATGCAACAGCAATTGTTTCCTGCTTCCCCTTCGGGAAGCTCTCTCGATACATTAGTGCAAAGTAATTGAGATAACAGAGCGCCCGTAATTTAGGATGCTTGCAATTGCGCAAGTGCAATATTGGTCGTATGCAAAACTGCAAACTATGAATTATCCCTTCTTTTTTGAGAATAGTTTATAAATATCCCCATTATTATACTTAAAGTATTGAAATGGGAATTATTTTAAACTAACCCTATTGTCTGGGAATATCGGCTTACCAAGAAAGCTAACACTAACCGGGTTTACAATTGCACCATAATTGCACCAATTGCATCTCGATTGCACCTTCTGGCAACCGGTATTTATAGGATTCACTTGATTTTAGACAAAATATAACTGGTGTTTTTACTACCACCGGCTTCTTTTATTAGCACTCCTTGTGCTACCAGATCGTTTATATCTCGTAATGCAGTATCGTGAGAGCACTTGGCAATTTTTGCCCACTTGGTACTATTAAGCTTGCCATCAAAACCATCCAACATTTTATTTACCATTAACTGTTGTCGTTCATTTAGCTTTTTATTTCTTAACCATTCCCAATAGCGTGCTTTCTGCAAAACGCCAGATACATTTTTCTCTGCCGCTATTAAGGCTTTATCAAGACAGTTAAGGAACCATACCAGCCATTCAGTTATATCGAATGTGGCTTTTTGAGTTTTTTCCAAGATGTCATAATAAGATTTGCGCTCTAAACGTATTTGTGCTGACATGCTATAAAACCGTTGAGGAATTCCGTCTGCTCTTGCTAATTGCATATCGGCAATAGTTCGGGCAATACGACCGTTGCCATCGTCGAACGGGTGAATTGTAACAAACCATAAATGAGCTATCGCAGATTTCAATAAGGGGTCTATATCCATTTTGGAATTAAACCATTCTAAAAAACGTTTCATTTCTTTAGGTAATACTTTAGCATCCGGAGCCTGAAAATGAACTTTCTCTTTTCCCATAGCGCCGGATATAACCTGCATCGGGTCTTCCGGTTTATTCGTTCGCCATGTACCCACAACAATTTTAAGCATACCGCTATAACCGGTAGGAAATAAAGAAGCGTGCCAACCGAATAACCTATCCTGAGTTAATGACTTCGAGAAATTTTGGGTTGCATCCAACATCATTTCTACAACGCCTTCAACATTTCTGTCCGTCGGTACTAATCCTGCAATTTCTATTCCCAGCCTACGGGCGATAGATGAACGAACCTGGTCAGCATCCAATATTTCTCCTTCAATTTCGCTGGACTTGACAATCTCTAATGTAATTGTTTGCAGCATAGCTTCTTTTTGTAATTGAAAGCCCAAGCCTTCCATTTTGCCAATTAGTCGCCCTTGACGATGGCGAACCTCAGAAAGTAGTTGAAGCAGCTTTTCTTGGTTCCAGTTAAAGCTTGGCCATTCCTTTAGTTGATGGATATACATATATTCTACGCATTTTATGCGTCGAATATATGTATCATTCAGCTCATTGCAAACTATTCTACGCTATTTTTGCGTAGAATAGTTTGCTCTTTCTACGCACACTCCACATAAATAACTGGTTGCTCGTCTTTAAAAAATGTGTTAGGCGACTTCCGCAGTTTTCGGAAGTTTTTTAGCTTGGCCCCCTATTGTCATTTAATAATATCACTAATTTTCATTCTCCTATCTGTTAGTCCAGCTGCCATTGCCGGAGTTACTTTTAATGTTTTATGAATTTTTCCGAAGTTGTAATAAACGACATGTAAAGTGTATGTCTTCAAACCAAAGTGAACTTTTAGAGAGTTTTCAATTCAGAGAATTTAAATTTGTGAATGCAAAGTTAGAAGATTTGTTTTTAAAGTAAATACTTCTTCTGTCATTTAATGTTTTGGTTTTTATTTTTTCCCTC
>CAIXGR010000011.1 GCA_903919075.1 uncultured Bacteroidota bacterium
ACACTTCTAAAAATGAAAAGGAGGTAGGTATGACTTGATAAGAGTTTTCATAAGGCATTTTGGGTTCAGAAGTATTAATAAAAAACTCCGAATAAATCGGAGTTGAAAAAAACGAATTACTTCGTCACCCGGAGATTTATCCCTGACGAGTTGCTCTCCAGCATTGCTCGTTTCCGTTTCATCTCTAAAACAAATGTAAACTATAGTTAGGATTAATTAAAAAGTGTAAATTCGATGCAGGATTAAGACTGCACAAAGTGTAAACTAAAATCAGGACGATACACACGACCCAACGCACCAAGTCAGGCACATTTGCAAGGCACACAAAGCCCACACACAAAAGCCAACCTTGCAAAAGAGCCTGCCTTGTGCCAACGCACAGGCAACACTCTGCGGTTGGACACAGACCCACATTATAGATGACCATGAAGAAAGGGCGAACGCATAATAACTAAGCCTTCGTTGCGTCTGTAGGACGAACAATGAAGGTGATGTTGAACGAAACCGATGTTAATGTTATGGAATTATTGTTGAGTGTGGCTAATCAAAACGGAATCAATTTTAGTAGTTCGTTTTTTTAGATGCAATTATTTGTTAGGTTAACCAATAAAAGCATAAATATTGTTTTCATAAGCACAAAGTTTCCCCTACCCATAGTTTAACTACAAGTAACAATTTTGTTTTCAGTAAAATATTTTGCTGGGGGACCTCGCTTACCAAAAACCTCAATGGTTATCATAGTACCTGTTTTGCAATTGGGGCATTTATGTAAAAGAGGTTGTACTTTATTAACAGGTATTTGCACAGCTAATTTTTTTTGTAATTCTCTTAATTTTCCCCTTTTCCAAGTGCTACTTAAAAAACCATAATGTCTAATACGGACAAAACGATGTGGTAAAATATGAATGGCAAAGCGGCGCACAAATTCTTGCAAGCTTAATCGCATTTCTTTTTTAATGCCTTGCTGTTTGTAATCTTTGTATTGAAAGGTAACACCATCTTTATTTACCAATTTTATTCGTTGGTTACTGATGGCAATTTTGTGAGTGTAACGACCCAGATATTCAATTACACTTGAAGGATTTCCAAAAGGTCGCTTTGCATATACCACCCAATTTTTTTTAAACAAATTTTCTATTAAGGCTTTGCTATTATAATTTTGCTTGCGCAGGTTGGCAATGTATTTTGCTCTAAATATTTTACTCAAAGCCTTTACAGGGAATAAAAATTTATTCTTCGAATGTATTTTTTGCCAATTGCCTTTTGCATCAATACCTGCACCTGGCACTATACAATGTAAGTGTGGATGAAGTGATAAATTTTGCCCCCAAGTATGCATGATGCAAATCATGCCAAGTTGTAAATTTTTAGTGACCCCCATCTTTTGCAAGGTTTGCCATGCACTTTCAAACAAAGCATCATACACTATCTTGGGGTTTTCCAAACATAGCTGATTCAATTCGCTGGGCAAGGTGAACACAACATGATAATATACTGTGGGCAATAATTCTTCTTCTCGTTTTTGTATCCATTGTACACGCCGATGCCCTTGGCATTTTGGGCAATGCCGATTGCGACATGAGTTGTATGAAATGTGTATCGTGCCACAACTGCTGCAAGCATCTACATGGCCACCCAATGCCGATGTGCGGCATAGTTTTATTGCACGCAATGTTTTTAATACATGTACTGATAAATTCATTTGTTCCAGCTCGTTGCCCAGTAACTCAATAGCCGTGGCTACTTCGGCTGTGGTGCGCATTGGGCAAATAAAGTATCAAGTGGACTAAATGATTTTAGATTTTCTAATTGGCATACATGCAAATATTCCATTGTGGTTTCTATTGATTGATGCCCCAATAAATCTTTAAGTGTAACGATGTTGATACCATCTTCGAGTAAATGCGTAGCATAGCAATGTCGTAATGTATGGGTATGAACATCTTTACTAATGCCTGCTTGTTTAGCAATTGATTTTATAATCCATTGCACTCCACGCTGGCTATAGCGTGAATCAAAATCTCCTCCAGCACGTTCTATAGGTTGGCCGTTGAATAAATATTCTTGTGGTTGTTCACTTGAAATATATTTTTGTATACCTCGTATTAAATGTTCACTCAATGGAAGGTATCTGTCTTTGTTGCCTTTACTTTGAACAATATGCAGTTGCTTGCGCTCAAATTGTAAATCTACCAAGCGGATGTTTCGTACTTCCATACAGCGCAAACCACAACCATAAATTAAACCAATGAGGATGCGATGCTTTAATAATTTTGCACACATAAGCATGCGCCACACTTCTTCTTTGCTAAGTATAACAGGCAATTTTTTATTTTTTTTAATAGCAGGTAAATGCAAAAAATGATAAGGCAATCCTTCAGTTTTTAGTAAAAACCGTAAACCATACACGGTGTGTTTGAAATAAGTTTGAGAGGGTGTCTTGCTTCTTTGTTGCAACAAATACAAATAATCTTTTACTTGCTCTGCATCAAGCTCAGTAGGTAAGCATTGAAAGTGTAAAGCCATAGCGGCCACATGACGTGAATAGTTTTCAAAGGTTTTAGGACTGCGACCTAAAATACTAATGTTACGTTCAAAGCGCTGTAATAATCTGGCAAAGCCATTTACTTGGAGACATGCTCGATTGAGGTATTTGTTATACCTTAAATCTTCTGGTAATTTTTTTTGTCATGATATGTATGTTTAAGTAATAAATTTACAAAGTATAAATGATGATAGGCTACCGAAGGTTTTGTTCAACAAGAGTATATATAAAAAGGGAAGCTCACCGTCAAAAATATTGCCATTGTTCATTGTATAAATGACACCTGCCATGTTAATCATTAGAGGTAGAGTAATAAATCGTGTAAAAATCCCTAAGACAAGAAGAAGGCACCCTGTCAATTCGGTAATTTTAGCTAAATAAGCCACAGGTGAAGGGATTTTCTCACCCGCCAGAAAATTAATAAGGTCATTCATCTCTTTGCTG
>CAIXGR010000012.1 GCA_903919075.1 uncultured Bacteroidota bacterium
AATTTTCATCGTTGTAAGCAAACCAAACATTTTCGAAAGCAATTTTGCCATCCATTTTTTCCGAGCTGTATGTGCCGGTATCGGGAATTGTTTCGTCTTTATCCAGTAGCTTAAAAACGCGTTCAGCAGCCACAATACCTCGCTGTATTACATTCACCTTATCGGCAATAAAACGCAGGGGGCGAAAAAGCATATTGATAAGCAATATATACCCCGCTATAATGCCCACGCCCACAATTCTGCTATTTGGGTTGGGGTTTGCAATAATGTCACGTATCACTTCGTTCGATGCCATCCAAACCATGGCACCCAACGCCAGCGCGAGACAAACTTCTACTGCCGGAAAGAAAAGCGAGTAATACCAAATACCGCGAATAGTTGCATCGCGCAATGAGCTGTTAATGGCACTAAACTTCTTTTCTTCTTTTTGCTCAACTCCAAAAATTTGAATAATGCGCATACCGGTAATACGTTCTTGTAAAAACGCATTTAGCCTTGCAATTTGTGTTCTCTCTTCCTGAAAGGATTTTTTAACCCCCTCCTGAAACCACCGGGTAAACCATATTAATGCAGGCATTACTGCAATACTGGCCAGTGCCACTTTCCAGTTAATATAAATCATGGCTCCCAGTATGGTAATGATAGTCAGCAAATCGGCTACTATACTTATTAAGCCTTCGCTAAAGGTATCGTTAATAGCTTCAATATCGCTTATGGTTCGGGTGGTGGAGGTGCCTATTGGGGTGCTGTCAAAATACTTAAGGCGAGAATGGATAATGTGGCTGTATACTTTCATCCGCATATCTTTTACTATGCTTTGCCCCAGCCATGTGGTTACATAATTAAAAACATAGCGCAGCAATGATTCAACCACTAAAAGAACGAGCATGAATACACTGGCCCATTTCAGCATCCGGTAATCGAAATGTGTTGGTGATATATAATGGTCAACAGCATAGCGGATAATCATGGGCCTGCCAATAGCAAGAAGCGCCAATACCACCGACATAAACATAGATGAATAGAAAGTAAGCTTATACGGCCCGGCAAGACTGATAATTCTTTTAAGCAGTTTGAAATCGAGAAATTGTTGCTGGGCTTTTTCGGACATGAAGTGCTAAATTAGAAAAACACGTGGATTTGTTTTGTTCCAGGATTAAGAAAATTGTGACAGAGAAGTATGCTAACCCACAATAACAGCTAAATATTAAATAGGTTTAATACCCAGACTATGGAAAATACGGGTATTTAATGTTTGAAAGATATAAGCCATTAGGAGGGGCGAGATAATGAATACGAAAATCTTTTTTAGTTGATACTATTTCTTTGAATTCTTCAGGGTCTACTTTGCCTTTGCCAATCATTAAAAGCGTGCCTACAGTTTTGCGAACCATACCCCGCAAAAAGCGATTGCTTGAAATTGTAAAGCGGAGTAAGGCTCCTTCATTAAATTGATAGGGGGGCACAAGTGGCAATCCGGGAACATTTTCATCAAAAGGTTTTAATATATAATGATGAGCAGGAAACACATCCCACCTGGCATCGGTAATTTTGCAAATGTTGGTTTTAAAATCCTCGCTGGGTAAACAGAGGGATGTAAAATCTTCAATTGTTTTTATAAACTCGGTACCATCAATTACTTTTTGCCAATCAATTTTATAAAAGCCCTGATACAATGCAAAACGTTTAATAAAAGATGATTTATCGAAATACAAATAGTATTCATAAGTTCTTTGCGTAGCATCAAAGCGTGTATGCGCCTTTTCGGGCATGGGTATAATGCGCGATATGGTAATGCTTTCGGGCAACACACAATTTAACCGGAAAAGAAAATCAACCAGATCGGCAATTTCATTTTCGGCATTAAAGTGCATGTAAAAATCTTTGGCGTGCACACCGGTATCGGTTCTGCCACATCCGCAAGAACTTATATGATGCCCCAACAATTTTTGCAGGGCCTCATTAATAGTTTGCTGAACAGAAGGCGCATTTCTTTGCACCTGCCAGCCGCAGTAATTAGTGCCGTCGTATGAAAGTTTAAGGAAGTAGCGCAAAACTTGAATGAGTAAATTAGTGAATTAGAAAATGAGTAAATGTAGTTTAAAGCTTTTCGTATACTATAGCTAAGCCTTGCCCAACCCCAATACACATTGTAGCTAAACCATAACGCATATTGCCACGGCGTTTCATTTCGTGTAACAATGTGCCTGTAATTCGGGCACCGGAACAGCCCAGCGGGTGACCAATTGCAATGGAGCCGCCATTTACATTTACAATTTCAGGGTTAAGCCCCAAATCATTAATGCAGGCTAGCGATTGCGAAGCGAAAGCTTCGTTTAATTCAACCAAGTCAAGGTCAGAAACTTTTAATCCCGCACGTTTCAATGCTTTTAATGTTGCCGGTACGGGGCCAATGCCCATATAGGCGGGCTCAACACCCGCGGCAGCTACGCTAACAATACGGGCCAAAGGTTTTAGGTTATATTGTTTTACAATAGTTTCGTTTACTATTATTGTTGCAGCAGCACCGTCGTTAATGCCCGATGAATTTGCGGCAGTTACTGTTCCATCTTTTTTGAAAGCCGGTTTCAGTTTGCCCAATTCCTCAACAGAAGAAAGCCTCGGCTGTTCATCTTTCTCGAAAAACACTTTTTCGCCTTTCCCTTTGTCAAGTTCAACCGGTATCATTTCATCATTAAATTTACCTGCATCGTGCGCCTTCTTGTATTTCAGTTGCGAATTATGGGCAAACTTATCCTGCTCTTCGCGCGTAATGTTCCATTTTTGGGCAACGTTTTCAGCTGTTTCGCCCATGGAGTACGTGGTTTCGGAGCTGAATTTTTTATTGGTAAATCGCCAGCCAATGGTGGTATCAAACATTTGTTGTGTGCGGTTAAAAGCGGTTTCAGCTTTCGATAAAACATAGGGTGCCCGGGTCATGCTTTCAACACCTCCGGCAATGTAAATTTCGCCCTCGCCTGCTTTAATTGCGCGTCCTGCATCGGCAATAGCCTGTAAGCCCGAGGCACAAAGCCTGTTTACGGTTACCCCGCCGGTTTCAATAGGCAGGCCAGCTAAAAGCAACGCCATGCGGGCTACATTGCGGTTGTCTTCGCCACTTTGGTTGGCAGCGCCGAATATTACCTCTTCAATAGATTTAACATCCAACCAGGTAGCATTGCGTTCAACAATTTTTTTAATTACAAGCGCGGCAAGGTCATCGGGACGAACAGTGCTTAGCGTGCCGTTAAATTTTCCGATGGGTGTGCGCAGCGCATCAATTATGTATGCATCCATATTTTTTACCTCTTCAAATCTGTTTGTTATAAAGGTGAATTTAAGAGGATTTTGTTTTTTTATAGGTTACCTATATAGCAGACTAGTTAGAAAAATTTATGTTTGTGCAGCCTAGTAACAAAGTTGCACGGGCGCAAATTTAAGGTTTCAAAATACATTGTCATGATTCAGCGAATACAAACCGTTTTTTTATTGATTGCGCTAGTTGCGCTGGGCTTATTTTTATGGATGCCATTATTACGGCTTGAAGCTCCGCATTTTCCTCCGCACGACTATAAGGGTTGGGAAGTTTATATACGTTACAGTGGTAAAATCAGTTTTATGAGTGGGTATTTATACTTTGTAAACGCCATACTTGCGGGTACTGCAGCAGGATTAACGCTGATTAATATCTTTTTGTTTAAACAGCGAAACCTGCAAATATTGCTTTGTTGGTTTTCTATAATATTTATAATTTCTGCTCAGGCATTCGTTTTTTACCAATATCAAACCACTGTATTTTTAGGCGATGTAATTTTAAGAAAGTGGAATTTGTTTTCGCTGGTTGCAGTTGTTGCCGAAATTCTTGCCCTTGTGTATATCAAAAAGGATGAGGAAACTATTAAAAGCTTAGACAGGCTTAGATAAAAGCGCGCTCTTATTTCGTAGCTAATTGATTTAATATACCCGCAAATTTTTCGCACTGTGCTTTGCGCGAAAAAGCATAGTGTTCGTTGCCTTCATGTTCTATACTGCCTTTTTGAGCCATCCACTGGTTAAAGCACTCAAGTAATTGCTCTTTCATTTTGCCCTTATCCTCGAAGCTTATAATTTTATTTCTATTACAAATGTCCAGTAGTTTCGATGCATCGCCAACCGCAGGGCTGAGTGCCAGTATGGGTTTTCGGGTAGCCAGGTATTCAAAAATTTTGCCCGATATAAGCATTTCGCTGTGCGGTACGTTAGCTACCAAAAATAAAAGGCACGATGCACCTTTCATATAAGCAATAGCCTTATCGTGCGTTACAAAGCCTGTCATGCGTATACATTCATTCAAGCCATATTCGTTAAGCATGGATTGAACAAAAGGATGAACGCCGCCAACAATTTCGAAAACAAATTTTTTACTGAAGGCCTCATTTTCCTGTCGCAGTTCTTTAATAGCCTGCCATAGTACCGGTGCATTTTGCGTAAGTAATAAATTACCTACATGCCGGAGGGTAAATTGTTCTTTATCCTCAATGGGCGCTACTTTAAAATCATCTTCATCAAAGCCATTGTATACTACTTCAACATTATTATTTCGGCCTGCGAATTCTTTTTTCAAACCCTCGCCAACAGCCACAATGGCATCGGCATTTTTTAATACAGCCTCTTCTAATTCTTCATCTTTACGAATGGTAAGTGCAGTGCGAGGCATGTGTTCGTAAAGCAAATTTTTAGTCCAGGGGTCGCGAAAATCAGCCACCCATTTAACTCCATATTTCTTTTTTAGTGCAAGGCCAATCAAGTGCGATGAATGTGGCGGACCTGTGGTGACTATTACATCGGGCCGGTTCTGTTCAAATATTTTATCGGCTTGTTTTAATGCGTAAGGCACCCATCCTTTGCGTGCATCGGGAATAAAAAAATTAGCGCGTATGTATTCGGTAATTCTTTGAAAAGGTGTTTTTGTTTCTTTAGCGCCAGCTAAAACAATAGGTGTATTGGTTCCCTTTTTGCCTTGCAAAAAATTATAAAAAGTAAAAGGTTCGAATGAGCCGGTTCGGTATACTTTTAATGAAGGAGAAATTTCGGCTTGTAATGATTCATCGTAATAAGGATAGCTGCCATTTTTTACGGTAACTACAATAGGCTGCCAGCCAAACTCAGGCAAAAACTTTGACAGCTTTAGCATTCGCTGCACTGCAATACCGCCGCCGGGAGGCCAATAATAGGTAAAGATACATACCGTCATTAATGCAATAATAGCATAGAGCGGTGAGAAGTGAAAGGTGAAAGCCTGAAATACTAATTCTGAGCCCTGCCATAATTATATAGCTGAACTGTTTGCTGGCCGTCTTTAGTAATCAGTTTACCTTTGCCGTTGCGGATGTTGTTATCCCAGGTGCCTTCGAATTTATCGCCATTGGCCCAGGTAAACAGGCCCTTGCCTTGCATCACCCCGTTGGCAAATTCGCCTTCGTAACGGTCGCCATTGGCCCAGGTAAATAAGCCTGTTCCGGTGCGGTGGTTATCTTTAAATTCGCCTTCGTATACATCGCCGTTTGCGAAGACCATTTTTCCAAAGCCATCTTTTTTATCGGCAACAAAAGCGCCATCGTAAATATTTCCGTTGCTATAAGTGTATTTTCCTTTGCCGGATTTTGTGCCATTTACAACAGCCCCTTCGTAACGCTCGCCATTGGCATAGTGTACAGAGCCTTTGCCGGTAACTGCGCCGTGCATAATTTCGCCGGTATATTTATTGCCATTGGCATAAACATAAGTGCCCCATCCGTGTATCTGGTTATTTTCGAACTGGCCAGTGTATTTATCGCCGGTTTTAAAGTTGTAAGTTCCCTTTCCGTGGCGCATATCATCCTTCCAATCGCCGTAGTATGAAGAGCCATCTATAAAGGTAGCCCTGCCTACGCCATTGCGTTTATCGTTCTTCCATTCGCCATTGTAGGTGGTGCCATCATTAAGTATAGCCTGGCCCATGCCAGATTTTTTACCATCAACGTAAGAACCTTCGTACTTACCGTTGGTATATATAATCTCTTCACCTTGTGCAAAAACAGCCAGGGCAAACAGTATTTCGAAAATAATAATGGCAAGGGTCATTCTTCTCATAACAATCGCTTTATACTCATTTTTACTAATACCTTATAGCTCATTATATGAGTACGGATATGGGCTATAAAAGTTACGTTTTTAGGCGTTTAAAAAACAAGCGGTTGCGCTTTATGGTATATACAGAACGAATAATAAATGTTTAAAAACAACGTTGGTTTGCATACAATTTCACATAAGTTTGTAACGCTTTGAATCCCATTAAAAAATTAGCATCGCAAACGGCCATTTACGGTTTAAGCAGCATACTAGGCCGTTTTCTGAATTATTTGCTGGTTCCGCTTTATACCTATTTTCTCAAAACGGGTCAATTCGGAATAGTGTCGGAACTATATGCTTACGCAGGGTTTTTTGGCGTATTACTTGTTTTTGGCTTCGAAACAGGATTCTTTAGGTTTAGCCAGGAAGAAGAACAAAAGGAGAAGGTTTATTCCACAGCACTCAACTTTGTTCTGATTTCTAATGCAGTTTTTGTGTTGCTGTTGTTTTTGTTTATCAAGCCGCTGTCTCAATCGCTCAGATACCCGGAGCACCCCGAATATTTTTACTGGTTTGCATTAATTCTCGCATTTGATTCCATTTCGGCAATTCCGTTTGCACGGCTGAGGGCTGAAAACAAGGCTGCTAAATTTGCCACCATTAAGTTTATTGAAATAGGGATTACAGTTTTATTAAATGTGTTTTTTATTGCCCTTTGTAAGCCTGCTTACGAACATAATCCTGAATCTTTTTTCGGGAAAATGTACAATCCAGAAATAGGTGTAGGCTATATTTTTATTGCAAACCTTGTGGCAAGCTCAATAAAACTTTTATTACTGTTGCCACAGCTACGTGGTATTGGCCGGGGGCTGGATAAAGCGCTATTTATAAAAATGTTTAACTACTCGTTCCCTATGGTAATTATAGGTTTTGCGGGCATTATAAATGAAATGCTTGACCGTGCCATTCTTAAATTTTATTTGCCCTACGACAATGCCACCAACATGCAGCAATTGGGTATTTACGGTGCCTGCTACAAGCTTTCAATTTTAATGACCTTGTTTATACAAGCATTCCGGTATGCTGCCGAGCCGTTTTTCTTTTCGCATGCTCGAGAGAAAAATTCGAAAGATATTTATGCTGAAGTGATGAAGTATTTTGTAATTGTTTGCGCCGGTATTTTTTTATTGGTGATGTTGTATCTTGACTTCTTTAAATATTTTATTGGCAAAGATTTCAGAGTTGGCTTACCGGTAGTGCCTATTTTGCTGATGGCAAATCTCAGCCTCGGTATTTATGTCAATCTTTCAATTTGGTACAAACTTACCGACCGCACCTGGTTAGGCGCAACAGTATCGTTTTTTGGTGCGGCGCTTACTATTGTTTTAAATATACTTTTCATTCCTAAATACGGCTATATGGCATCGGCATGGGCAACATTGGCCTGCTATGCCAGCATGGCAATCATTTCGTTTGTGTTGGGGCAAAAATATTATCCGGTAAAATACGATGTTAAAAAAATTACCGGTTACGTTTTTTTAGCCCTTTTGCTGTGGATGGGCGATAGCTGGTTGCAGGAAAACCTATTTGCTGCATATCATCATTTGTGGTGGATACTGAGTACTTTTTTTATGCTTGTTTTTATGGGCTTTGTGTGGGTATTGGACGGAAGAGAGCTGGTGAGAAAGTTAAGGGCGGGTATGGTTTAGATATATTGCCCTTAATAGTAATTGAGTGGGTGCCGAAAATATGATGGTTGTTAGCAAGGTATTTGCTGCAAACAATAATAGTAAAGGGGTATAAAATATATTTATTATCTTTATATCTGCCGTTTGAATCTCGGCAGAAATTAGCACGCAAACCAATATAAAATGAAAACACTATACATTTCTGTTTGTATTTTGTGTTTTGCGGCAACCTCAACCGCCCAATATTTAAATTTCCCGTCTTCAGGCGCATCATGGACTGTTCAGACTGCATATGCAGATGGGTATCCGCCAAGTCACACTTATGCTTATTATTATAGCAGTGGCGACACGGTTATTAATAATAAAGACTACAATCGGATAAGCGGCAGATATACAAACTACTACCCCATATACCCGTCAGATTATTGGGTTTATCAAATGGGAGATAAGTTTATTCGCACAGATACTGTAAATGGCAAAGCATATTGGCTGAATGACACCATCGATGTATTGCTATTTGATTACACGCTTCAGGTTGGCGACACCATTAATCAGATACCATTGATTATAGATTCGGTGTTTACCATGCCTTTATTTGGATGTATAAGAAGGGTGCAGCGCTATGGTGATGGAACGCACCCAAGGTATATTGTTGAAGGCATAGGATGCACCGATGGCTTATTTGTTACTGAGGACTGGGAGGAATACGGCTTCTTTGAGTGGAGCGCGAGTCTTACCTGTTTCAGCTACAATAATGAAACATTCGATGGTTATACTATACCATATAATCTTGCTACTAAATCCGGCAGTTGCTCAATACCCCCGGTTGGTTCTACGCTTCCTAACGGCATAGTGCAGGTTAATAAAGATAATGAAATACTGCTGGCACCTAATCCTGCAGCCGATGAGTTTGTTCTTACTACTTATGAGGGTTGGGTTGGGGGAACAATTACTATTACCGATGCGTCGGGCAGGGAAATGGCGAGACACGATATAATAGATGAGCATAACAAAATATCTACCACCACACTATCGAACGGTATATACTTTGTTGGGCTATGCAATTCTTCGTCGGGCTACTTGGTAAAAAAACTAATTGTTGCCAAATAGCTGAAAATCTGTACCTTCAGTTTCCGGTATTTTATAACATAAGTCCTTCATTTATCGGATTATGTCTCCGGTATTTTTCAGTGTCTATAAAATCCCGTAGGTTTACGGCTGCATGCAAATCAAAATCATTAATCAATCCAATAACCCATTGCCCGCATACGAAACCGGTGGTTCGGCAGGTATGGATATACGGGCTTTTGTTAGCGAAGAGGTTGTTTTAAAGCCTTTGGCAAGGATATTGGTACCCACAGGATTGTTTATTGAGCTGCCCGAAGGTTACGAGGCACAATTGCGCCCCCGCAGCGGCCTGGCATTTAAGTATGGCATTAGCATTCCTAATTCACCGGCAACTATTGATAGCGATTATCGCGGCGAAATAAAAGTGGCGCTGGTTAATTTATCGAACGAAAATTTTACAGTTAAAAGCGGCGACCGGATTGCACAAATGGTAATAGCTAAACATGAAAGAGCCAGCTGGCAACAAGTGCAAACTTTAAACGACACGGCACGCGGACACGGGGGATTTGGCTCAACCGGAATATGAAAAATGATAACTTGTAACCTGTAACTAATAACATACATGAGAATAATAATACCAATGGCTGGCTGGGGAACACGCATGAGGCCCCATACTTTAACTATACCAAAACCTATGTTGCCGGTGGCTGGAAAGCCTATTGTGCAAAGGCTGGTTGAAGATTTAGTAAAATCAACCGACCAAAAGGTTGATGATATAGTTTTCGTAATACGCCAGGATTTTGGTAAAGCGATTGAAACCCAACTTTTAGAAGTAGCAAAAAAGGTAGGCAGCAAAGGGCATATTAAATATCAGGATGTGCCGCTTGGAACCGCACACGCTATTTTATGCGCCGGCGATTTTTTAGAGGGCAATGTAATAGTAGCTTTTGCCGATACGCTTTTTAGAAGCGATTTTAAAATTGATGCCAAAATGGATGGCATTATCTGGGTGCAAAAAGTTGCCGACCCATCTACCTTTGGTGTGGTGAAGCTAAATGCAGATAATATTATAACCGACTTTGTAGAAAAGCCAAAAGATTTCGTTTCAGACCTGGCTATTATAGGTATCTATTATTTTAAAGATGGCGTTTACCTGCGTAAAGAAATGCAGTATTTGCTGGATAATAACATTCAGCAAAAAGGGGAGTTTTGGTTAACCGATGCCATGGAAAGAATGAAAACCCAGGGGGCTAAATTTCATAAAGGCGAGGTGATTGAATGGCTTGATTGCGGAAATAAAGATGCTACAGTGTACACTAATCAGCGGGTATTAGAGTTTATTAAGAATGAACAGTTGGTGAGCCCAAAGGCTATAATTGAAGATTCGATAATAAAACAACCTTGTTATATTGAGGATGATGTGCATATAAAAAATTGCGTTATCGGGCCGTATGTATCAGTGGGAAAGGGCACGCGTATTGAAAACTCTGTGGTTAATAACAGCATTATTCAGGCTAAGAGTGTTTTAAAAAATAAGTTAATTGAAAACTCAATGATTGGGAATAATGTTAAACTTGAGGGCAGAATGGAAGACCTAAGTATAGGCGACCACAATTCAGTAAGAAATTAAACGCAGAATAAAGGGGATTAATACGAAGTAAGTAATGCACAAATTTTCAACCATATTTTTCTTTTTCCTTTTTCTTTTCGGCTCATGTAAAACCGGACAGAAGGCAGTGGCATCAAATAAACATGATGCCGATAGCAAAAAGAAAAAGCAGCCCGTAGCACAGTTAGATAAGGAAACACAAAATAAACTGGACCGCTTGTTTTTAGATGCTGAAAAATCTAAAATTACCGAAGACTGGGAAACTGCAACAAAAAGCTATAATGAAGTACTGGCTATTGACCCCAATAATGCCAACGCACATTTTCAATTAGCGCAAATAGAAATTGCACTAAATAAAATGAGCGAAGCCGAACAGGAAGACTTAGCGGCTATTAAAATTGACGGGCACAACAAATGGTATCTGGAGCTTTTGGCCACCATATACATGGATCAGAACAGGGCAAAAGAAGCGGCAGAAACCTTTAAAACGCTGGTTGAAAAATTTCCTACTAACCCCGATTACTATCTCAATCTTGCATACCTTGATTCAAAAGCAGGCCAGTTTGAAAATGCCATTAAGGTATACGACCAGTATGAGAAAAATTTCGGGCTTGATGAAAATGTGGTTGAAGAGAAAAAGAACTTATACCTGCACCTGAATAAATTTAATGAAGCCGTAAATGAAGTGCATAAACTGGTAGATGCTTTTCCGGGCGAAACAGAATATATGTTGTTGGAAGCTGAATTATACCGCGCCAACAAGATGAAGGAGAAAGCAATGGATATTTATAAAAAAGTGTTGGTGATAGAGCCCGACAATGCGCAGGCTTTGCTGGCAATGGCTGAGATGGGAATGCAAAGTGGCGATGCACATGCCAGTCAGGAAGATTTGAAAAGGGTGTTTGCTAATCCTAATGTTGATGTTGATACCAAGATTAAAATTCTCTATCCGTACATTCAATATTGGGATATTAAAAAAGATGATAAGCAACAGGCTTTTGAACTGGTAGAGATTCTTACCAAAACACATCCTGAGCAGTCGAAGGCTTTTGCGGTGAAGGGCGACTTATATTATCTGGATAATCAAAACGACCGGTCGCTGGAGGCTTACCTGAAAGCGCTTGAGTTGAATAAAAATGTGTTTCAGGTTTGGCAGCAGGTAATGTTTATATATAACTTTAAAAAAGACTGGGTAACCTTAGCGAAGACCTGTAAAGATGCTATAGAGTTTTTCCCGAATCAAGCAATTATTTATTTGTTTAAGGGTGGTGCCGAATTTCAGAATAAGGAATTTGAAAAAGCGGTATTGAGTTACCAGAAAGGCTTAAAGATGAGTGCCGATAACGATAAAGTTCGCGCACAGTTTTATGCCAACCTTGGAGATGTTTATCATAGCCTGAACAAATTGCAGGAAAGCGATAGCGCTTACGATAAATCGTTGAAGCTTGATCCTGAAAATGCTTATGTGCTGAATAATTACAGCTATTATTTATCGATTCGCAAAGTGAACCTTGAGAAGGCTAAGGAGATGAGCGCTTACTCGAATAAGCTTGACGCCGACAATAGTTCTTTTTTAGATACTTATGCCTGGATATTATTTCAAATGGCAGACTATGCCGGTGCTAAAGAATGGCAGGAAAAAGCCATGAAAGTTGACGGTAGTAAAAGTGGCACCATTCTTGAACATTATGGTGATATACTTTTTAAATTAGGAAATAAAAACGAGGCTCTTGACTATTGGAAAAAAGCTAAAGAGGCCGGCACCGATTCAGGAACCATCGATAAAAAAATTGCCAGCCAGCAATATGTTGAATGATTTGCTGGTAAAACCTATCGAAAGTTTTTATCCATAAAATTTCTCAACTTGTTTCTTAAATCATTTCAATCCCCTTTATTCAACACTGTGTATCACATCAATTTCAGAAACTCTTGTTTGTTTTTGTTGTGTAATATTTTACTTGCCGGTAATGTGTTTAGCCAGGCTATGCCTGATACTGCGCATTTTACATTCGATTCGCTGACCAATAAAATAACAGCCAACCAAACTGGTTATAATACACTTTCAGTAAGGGCAAAACTTACCTGGGATGATGGCAGTTCTGAGCAGGTTTTTCAAGCAAATATTAGAATGCAGAAGGATAGTTTAGTATGGATGAGCCTAACGGGAGCTTTGGGTGTAGAGGGTGCACGGTTGCTTATTACTCCCGACTCGGTACGCATGATTAATAAATTAGCTGGCGAGTATGTAGTGCGCGACTTTGATTTTATGCGCAGCTGGTTTTTGTTTCCTATAAGTTTTAAAATGCTGGAACAAATTATTGCGGGCGAAAAAATTGATATACAAGAAAAAGTCAGTAAGGCAATTTATGAAGGCGGCCAGTTTGTGGTGTATTACGAGAATGATAAGCTGATAGAAAAAATATGGGTGAATACCGAAAACTACACCCTTGCTAAAGTTATGTTGAAAGACAAACTGCTTACCCAGGATATGACCATTACTTTTGATGCATACAAAGGGCTGCTTGATAACGGGGTAGATAAACCTTTTTCTCACTTCAGGTCTATGGTGGTTAATCGCGATGGCGTTACCTTAAAATTAGATATGGATATAAATAAAGTGAGATTAAATGAAGAACTAAGCTATCCGTTTGAGGTAAGCGAAAAATATAAACGATGAATGGGTTTGGGTTTACAGATTACAGGCTTCAGGTTACACGTTTAAACCCTGCTAATAGTATCCCCCATTTCTTAACCTACCGGTTTTCTAAATACACTTACTTACTTATTTGCGCACTCTTTCTGTTTTTTCTACCGGTACATTCGCAATCAACCACAAAACAAAAAAAGGAACAACTACAGCAGCAAATGAAAAAACTGCAGGCGGAAATTAAGCTGATGGAAGCTGCCATGCAGAAAACCAGCGAAAAAAAGGAAAAAAGTTTAAGCGAAATTCTGGCTCTGCAAAACAAAATTAAAACCCGCGAAAGATTAATCAGTAATTTTAATAGCCAGATTGATGACCTTGACGAAACTATAACCGAAACAGAGGGCGATATAGAGGATAAGGCGAAAGAGGTAGAGAAAATGAAAGTTGACTATGCAAGCATGTTGCGCAAATGCTATCAAAATATTTCGCTGCAAAACCAAGTTGCCTTTTTTCTGTCATCTACTTCTTTTTACGATGCCGTAAACCGGTACAATTATTTGCTGAAAGCAGCTGATTACCGCAGAAACCAGGCCAAAAAAATTCAACAAGCTATTGCCGATTTGCAGCAAAAAAAAGTTGACCTGCAGGAGCACAAAACCCAAAAAGTAGGATTGCTACAGCAGCAAACCGCTCAAAAATCGAAATTGGAAAAAGAAAAAGATGAGAAGGATGAAGCTGTATCGCAGCTACAGGAAAAGGAAAAAAAGCTAACCAAACAAATTGCCGATAAAAACAGGGCGGCGCAGCAACTAAATAAAAAAATACAGAATATTATTGAAGAAGAGATACGCCTGGCCAAGAAGAAAGCCCTAGAGGAGGCCAAAAAGAAAAAAGCCACAACAACATCGGTTTCGGTAAGTAAGAAAACTAACGAAACCATGCCACTTACCCCTTCTGAACAAGCATTGTCGAAAGATTTTTCGAACAATAAGGGCAAGCTGCCATGGCCGGTGGAGCGCGGAAATATAGTGGCTCAGTTTGGCAAGCATGAACATCCCTTTTTAAAAGGCGTAATGGTTGAAAACAATGGTGTAGATATTAAAAGCGCATCAGGTTCAGACGCTCGCGCAGTTTTTGGCGGAACGGTGATTAGTGTGTTTTTTATGCCTACCATTCAAAATTGTATAATTGTTAAGCATGGCGAGTTTTTTACGGTATACTCTAATATCGAAACGGTTACAGTAAAGCCTAATCAAGTGATAACTACCAAACAAAGCTTGGGAAAACTTCATACCGATAAAAACGAGGATATCACGAAAGTGCATCTCGAAATTTGGAGGGGCAAAGATAAAATGGACCCCGAACGCTGGCTGTCGGGAAATTGACCTCCAGTATTTGTTAATTCAGCTTCATTACCGTTCAAACAATAACTTTTTCATGTTTTTCGATGCATTGGCTGCAAAAACTGAAATTAATCATAGTCCTGTTAATTGCCTTTATACACTAAAATCCTTGACCTTTCAACATTTTTCAGCTATTTTTGTAGCCTAAATTTAATGCATATGCAAGTTCAACATGCAATTTTTGGGTTGGGAAGTCAGGAGGTGGTTTTAATAGTAATTTTAGCCTTGGTAATGTTCGGAGGCAAAAAAATTCCCGAATTAATGCGCGGACTTGGTGAAGGTGTTAGAGAATTTAATTCCGCCAAGGCCAATATAAAACAGGAAATTGAAACCGGTATGAAGGAAAAACCTGCACCGGTAAAGGAAACTACTGAAGAAAAGAAAGCCTGATTTTTTCAATTTACAAAAGACAAATCTTCTTATCAATCTCAAAATAGATAGAGGTAGTGGCATTGATGTACCCAACCTTACTGCAAATTCAAAATGATTTGAAGGCCGGAAAAGTAACCTGCGAGAAGCTGGTGAATGGCTACATTCAAAATATAGAAACCAATAAACACCTGAATGCTTTTTTAGAAGTATTTAGTGCTGATGCTCTAACCCAGGCAAAAAACCTTGATAAAAAAATTGAAAGTGGTGCACCCATAGGTAAGCTACATGGGTTGGTAATTGCCATTAAGGATAATATTTGCTACAAAGGCCACAAAGTTTCAGCCGGTTCAAAAATTCTTGAAGGGTTTACATCACTTTATAATTCAACAGCTGTAGAGCGCCTGTTAGCTGAAGATGCCATTATTATAGGGCGTACTAATTGCGATGAGTTTGCCATGGGCTCCAGCAATGAAAACTCGGCCTATGGCAGTGTTTTAAATGCTGCCGATAACACAAGAGTTCCGGGCGGTTCATCCGGTGGTTCGGCGGTGGCAGTACAGGCAAATTTGTGCCATGCGTCTTTGGGCTCCGATACTGGTGGCTCTATTCGCCAGCCCGCATCGTTTTGTGGAGTGGTGGGGTTAAAGCCAACCTACGGCCGGGTATCTCGTTATGGGCTTATTGCCTATGCTTCTTCATTCGATCAGATAGGACCCTTTACAAAATCAATTGAAGATGCTGCGCTGATTATGGAGGTAATTTCGGGTAAGGATAATTACGATTCTACTTCTTCTTCCGAAAAAGTAAATTTATATACAAAAGAATTGAGCTTTGAGAAAAAAGCACGCATCGCTATTTTTCCATCCATTTTACAGAGTAAAGGATTACATGCCGATGTAAAGAATGCTATTAACGATACCATTAATGAATTGAAAAGTAACGGGCATGAAGTGAACGAAGTGGGGTTTGACCTGCTCGACCATTTGATAGCCACTTATTACGTTCTTTCAACTGCCGAAGCATCATCTAACCTTGCGCGTTATGATGGGGTACATTACGGCTACCGGTCGAAAAATGCCATAGAAATGGATTCGGTTTACAAAAAATCTCGCACCGAAGGTTTTGGGAGAGAGGTTAAAAACCGCATTATACTCGGCACTTTCGTTTTAAGTTCGGGGTATTATGATGCCTACTATTCGCGCGCGCAAAAAGTAAGGCGCATTCTTACCGAAAAAATCAGAACAGTTTTAAAAGAGTATGATTTTATATTAATGCCAACCAGCCCAACAGTTGCTTTTAAAATTGGCGAAAAAACTGCAGACCCCGTTGAGATGTATTTGGCTGATATTTATACGGTTTTGGCAAATCTTACAGGTATTCCTGCAATTTCGTTGCCAATTGCTGCCGATAAAAATGGCTTGCCCATTGGTATTCAGCTGTTAACAGATAAATTTGAGGAAAGCAAATTGTTTGCGTTTTCGCACAAAATGCTGCAACTAAACAAATTAAATAGACACTCAACAATCAATTATTAATAAAAACAACCTCAAAAGCACCAGCCTATCGCCTATTTCTACCCTATTTTGGCATATTTGTTACGAGTGAACTAATTACTGGTTTAATAATTAATAATTGTCTGATAATCAAAGCAGCTACTAGGCTGCTATTATCAAATAAATAAGTGTTAAAAAATTAGCACACCCATAAACATGATAGCTTACTTAAGCGGAAAAATTACGTTTAAAAACCCCACCCATATTTTCCTTGAAACAGGAGGCATAGGGTACATGGTAAAAATAAGCCTCAACACTTTCGAAAAAATAAGGGAGATGAGTGAGTGCAGGCTGCATACATCGCTTATAGTTAAAATTGAAAATCAATCAGTATCTGGTTTTGATTTATACGGTTTTTATGATGAGGCCGAAAAAGACCTTTTCGAAAAACTCATATCCGTTTCAGGCGTAGGTGCTGCCACAGCACGAATGATGCTTTCGACTTTTAAGCCCGATGAAATACGGAATGCTATTTTAATGGAAGACGAAGCTATGATACAGAGTATCAAAGGCATAGGCCCTAAATCGGCTAAGCGTATTATACTCGAATTGAAAGATAAAGTAGGCAAGATGACCGGAGAGCATGTTTTGAGCAATTCTGCAAACAATACAATGCGCGACGAAGCGTTATTTGCTCTCATTGCGCTGGGGTTCAACAAAAACATTGCTGAAAAGACTCTTTTAAAAGTTTTAAGCACCGGCGAAAACCGGACGATAGAAACTTTGATAAAAGACGCATTGAAATTATTAAGGTGAAAATAAATCCGGAACAAGACTTACGGATCTTTACCGGAAGGGAAAAGGGAAGGAAAATACAGAAGGATTAAACGTAAAGTGAAGATTACAAAAAAAATATTTGGTTTATTAATGGTGCTTTCGGGCGTAGGCTTGCTTTATGCTGCCTCTGCAGGTAGCAGCCATTCTTCATTCCGTTATTTACTTCCCGAAGAACCACCGGTAATTGTTCCGGCCGATACCCCTGTTCCACTGAAATATTCAATGGAAGATCGCTCCGGTGATTTTGTTACCGGTAAAACAAATGATCCATTTTATTTAAAAGACCCACCGGCAATTAAAGAAAGTGTGGAATACGACCCGGCTACCGGTATGTATGTAATAACAGAAAAAGTTGCAGGCCAGGATGTACGCCCACCCATGTACATGACCTATGATGATTATTTGAAATACACCGAAAAACAGGAAAGGAATGCCTATTGGAAAGAAAGAGCGAATGCAGTAAACCTGATTGAAGAAAAAAGTGTAGTACCACCTATTGAAGTTAAAAAACAATTTTTCGACCGGTTGTTTGGTAGTAGTAAAATTGAAATTAAACCACAGGGCAATGTTGAAATGACCTTAGGTGCTAACGTTCAGCAAACGGCCAATCCTAATATTCCAATCCGTAACCGCCGCACCGGTGGTTTTAATTTCGACATGAATATTAACATGAACGTGGTTGGTAAGATTGGCGATAAACTTCAGTTGGGTTTAAAATATAATACACAATCAGGTTTTCAATTTGATAACACAGTTAAAATAGGTTACACCGGTGGCCCCGATGATATTATCAAATCTATTGAAGCTGGTAATGTAAGCCTGCCATTGCCTACAAGGCTTATTAGTGTTAGCCAGTCGTTGTTCGGGCTTAAAACACAACTTCAATTCGGGCGACTTACCTGGACCAGTGTTGTATCACAACAACAATCGAAAAAGCAAAGTATTACACTTCAAAACGGCGCACAACAGCAAAGTTTTTCAATCACCTCGGACCAATATGAAGAGAACAAAAACTTTCTGTTAGGCCAATACTTTTATAATCAGTTCGATCAGGCTTTATCAAAGTTGCCCAACATCCGGTCGGTGGTAACTATTACGCGTGTGGAAGTTTGGGAAACCAACACTACTAACGCCACGCAAAACGTACGCAACATAGCCGCCTTTATGGACCTTGGCGAGGCTGCACCTTATGAGCATACTATTACCCCAACATCAAGCAACGGCCGGCCAGATAATAAGGCGAATAATCTTTATTCAAGGTTAACTGCAAACCCATCAACCCGGTTAATAAGCAACATTATTACCAATGTTGAGGCCCCGCCTTTAATGCTACAACAAGGGCAGGATTTTGAACAAACATACGCACGTAAGCTTAATAGCAATGAGTACACCATCAATCAGCAATTGGGTTATATTTCACTTAATGCACAGCCTAATCCAAATGCTGTAGTGGCGGTTGCTTATCAATATACCTACAATGGCCAGGTATATCAGGTAGGTGATTTTGGAGATGATGTACCACCCGATTCCAATGCAAGCGCATCGAAGGTTTTATTCTTGAAACTACTTAAAGGCACCGGCCCCAGAGTTGAATTGCCCATTTGGAATTTAATGATGAAAAACATTTACTCGTTGGGAGCTTTTGGTATTACCGACCAGAATTTTTTCCTCGATATTTATTATAACGACCCAGGTGGCGGATTGAAACGGTATATGCCACAAGGTTGTATTAAAGGAACCCCCCTTTTACGGATTATGAATTTGGATAATCTGGACATGAATAAGGATCCTTTACCGGATGGATTGTTCGATTATATTCCGGGTGTAACCATATTGCCGCAAAACGGAAAACTAATTTTTCCGGTTATTGAACCATTCGGTAAGCATTTGCAAAATGCGTTTAGTAATTGCGGTAGTGCAAATGATGCCGGAACATATGTATATCAGCAATTATATGATTCGACCAAGTTTAATGCACAACAGTTTTCGGAATTTAACCGGTTTGTAATAAAAGGAACATATACCGGTTCTAATGCCGGGCAAATCTCTTTGGGAGCAGGTAATATACCTAAAGGTTCGGTGGTGGTAACTTCTGGTGGGCAAAAGCTTACCGAAGGGCAGGACTATACTGTAGATTATAATTTGGGCAGGGTTACAATTCTAAATCAAGGTATACTAAACAGTGGGCAGGAAATTAAAATAGATTACGAAAACAGTAATCAGTTTAATACCACTACACAGTCTATGTATGGCACCCGTTTAGATTATAAGGTGAGCAAAAATTTTAATATTGGCGCCACCTTAATTACACTGGGCGAAAAGCCGTTTACTCAAAAAGTAAATATTGGTAACGAGCCCATACATAATACCATTATGGGTGCTGATATAAAGTACCAAACCAATATACCTTGGCTTACCAAAGCTTTAAACGTTATTTATCCAACTAAAGAAATGTCGACAATTGCCACCTATGGCGAATTTGCATATTTAAAACCCGGACACTCACGCGCTATTAATGACCAAAATGGCGACGGACAAGTTTATGTAGATGACTTTGAAGGAACCAGCTCCGGTTATGACCTGACTACCCCACCGGTGGCATGGCACCTGGCGTCAACGCCACGAGAATCTAAAACTGCTGCAGGGCATGTAATGTTTCCCGAGGGTACTCTTATTAATGACGAAAGGTACGGTTACAACAGGGCTTTGCTCTCCTGGTATCGTATCGATAACTCTTTTTATAATCAACTGGTTTCTCCATCTGTTGTATATAATTGTTCGTCGTGTATTAATAACCACTTTGCACGTTTGGTGCCTTATATTGAAGTTTTTCCTAATTCATCAATCGCAACCCTTGATCAGAATCTGTATACTTTTGATCTTGCTTATTACCCTTCTATAAGAGGGCCTTACAATTATGAACGAACCGTAGTCGGCGCTGCAGGTGTTTCGCAAGGTTTATATTCCGATGGAACATTAAAAGCGCCTGAAACTCGTTGGGGCGGTATTATGCGGGGCATGGATAACACAGATTTTGTTGCTACTAATGTGGAGTATATAGAATTTTGGTTAATGGACCCCTTTGTTTACAACCAATCAAGTTTTGGGGGTGATTTGTATATAGACCTGGGAAATATTTCTGAAGATATTTTGCAAGATTCGCGTACAGCTTTTGAAAATGGATTGAGCGCCGACCCGAATAACCTTGACGAAACCTACTGGGGTGTTGTGCCCAAATTGCCACCGTTGGTAAATGCATTTGATAACGACCCGACCTTAAGGCCGGTTCAGGATGTGGGATTGGATGGTTTGAGCGATGCTGAAGAAAGAGCGCATAAAAGCAGCTTTTTGACCGATGTGGCAGGTGTGGTAAATGGAACTGCACTTACAAAGTTACAAAGCGACCCATCAAGCGATAACTATATTTATTTTCAGGATGCTTCTTACGCCAACCAAAGCAGCATTTTAGAGCGTTATAAATATTTTACCGGTACAGAAGGTAACTCGCCCATTCAAACAAATAGTATAGCAACTACTGCTCAAACCAGCTTGCCCGATAAAGAGGATATTAATAATGATAATACAATGAACCAGGATGAGGAATATTTTCAGTACCACGTTCATCTAAAACCTGGTATGAATGTAGGAGATCCTTACATTGTTACAGTTCAGGACGGGCATACTGATAACCCACATGGTGGTGGTGTTCCAAGCCGCTGGATTCAGTTCCGGATACCTATTAAAGGCTATGAATCACGCACCGGTGCTATCGGCGATTTCACATCCATACAGTTTATGCGGATGTTTCTTACCAACTTTCGAGACTCTTCGGTAAATCTTCGTTTTGCTACTTTGCAACTTACCCGTAACCAATGGAGAACCTACGATTTATCTTTAGATGATGCCTGCGAAGGACCCAGCCCGCACGGAGGAGGACAAACCCCGTCTTTCAATATAGGTTCAGTGGGCCTTGAAGCTAACGGCAGTAAAGCACCTGTAAATTATGTGTTGCCTCCTTATATTCAAAGACAGCAGGCCCTTGGTGCACAAACTAATCAGCTTGTGGCTCAGGATGAACAATCTTTGGCTTTATCCGTTTGCGATTTACAGGATTGTCAGCGCAAAGCTGTATTTAAAAATATTAATCTCGATCTTCGGAATTATCAACGTTTAGAAATGTACTTGCACGCTAACCGGGTTTTAGGCGAACCGGTGGTAAAGGATAAGCAGGTAACTGCGTTTATTAGATTGGGTTCGGATTTTGTAGATAATTATTACGAGTACGAGATACCACTTACTATTACACCTGACGGAACGGCCTATCAAACGGCTAACATTAACGACCAAAAGCAGGTATGGCCTGATAGCAATACCATGACAATAAGTATACCCGCCTTTGTAGCTTTAAAGGAACAACGAAATGGCAAAGCCGGTTATCCAACTAATATTCCGTTTACAATACCCGATCCATCAAGCGGAAACGGAAACCTGTTAACCATTATTGGTAACCCCGATATTGGTGCCGTAAAAACTATTATGCTGGGTATACATAACCCTTCACAGTCTGACCCAAATAATCCATTGAAGGGACATGATGACGGGCAATCGAAATGTGTTGAAGTTTGGTTTGATGAGTTGCGCGTAAATGGATTTAACCAGCAAGGAGGCGTTGCGGCAATAGGCACTGTAAATATTAAAATGGCTGATTTAGGCACCATTAACCTTGCAGGAAGTATGCACACAGCAGGATTCGGACAGGTTGATCAGCAGTTGGACCAAAGATATAAGGACAATTTATATACGTACAATACTAACACTACTATTGATGCAGGAAAGCTTTTGCCAAAAGCATTGGGTGTAAGAATTCCGTTTTATGCTAACTACTCTCAAGCATTTAGTACACCCCAATATGATCCTTTTCAGTTTGATATTAAGAGTAAGGACATGATTAACATAGTAAGAAATACTTACGGTGCCGATTCGGCAAGGCGCTATGCGCAGGAAATAAAAACCATAAACACCAACCGGGGCTTTAACTTTACCAACGTGCGCATTGTGCCAAAAACAAAATCGAAGAAGCCGCATATATATGACCCCGGTAATTTCAATTTCACATATTCCTTTAACGAGAAAAAATTCAGCGATCCCTTTACGCTTAATAATTCAATTAAAACATGGTCGGGCATAATTGGATGGAGCTACTCACCACAAAACAAACCCATTGAACCGTTTAAGAAATTAATAAAATCAAAATCGAAGTGGTTTGATATTATAAGGGATTTGAGTTTAAATCCAATTCCAACTACTCTGGCAGTTACCTCAAACTGGAACCGGGTTTTGAATACTATCGCGCTCCGCTCTTTGGGTGATGTTAGTTTTCCTATACCACCTGCGTATGCTAAAAACTTTACTTGGACCAGAAACTATACCTTTAAATACAATCCGTTTAAGGCACTTAGTATTGATTTTACTGCATCGGACAGAGCACTTATTGACGAACCGGTGGGCTTGTTGGATACCCGAGAAAAGAGAAATGAAGTTTGGCAAAATGTAAAACAAGGCGGTAGGAATACAAATTACAATCAAAACCTTGCTGTAAATTATAATATACCTATTAACAAGTTACCACTGTTTGATTTTGTTACTTCCAGTGTAGGATATGCATCTACTTATAGCTGGACCGCATTGCCATGGCAGCTGTCTTCAAACCCTGTTGATTCGGCTAATGGAAAACTAGTTCAAAATACGCTTGGCAACATCATTAACAACACACAAACTGATAAGGCGAAGGTAGATTTCAACATGAAAAAGATTTACGATAAAATTCCGTTTTTAAAAACCTACGACTCGCCTAATGCCAACCCTGGCGATAAAAAAGAGAACGACAAAAAGCGCGACGCAGTAAAAAAAGCGCGCGAAAAAATAAACCAGGAGATTGCAAAACTAAAAGAGAAGAAAAGTAAACTGAAAGAAGATTTATTGCAAGCCAAAAAAGATGTAAAATTTGATACCACAGGTACTAAAGCTGCTGAAATAAAAAGACTAAAAACTGATTTAAAGAAAAATCGTAAATCAATAAAAACTAAGAGAAAAGAATACCGCGAAAAACAGTTTCCTTCTAATTCATTTGTATCTATTATTATGCGTCCGTTGTTGTCGCTTAAAAAAATAGGTGCCGACTATACCGAAACCAAGGCTACAACATTACCGGGCTTTGAAGGTTACTCGCGCATATTGGGTCAGGATTATTTAACCAATTCGCCGGGATGGGGTTTTGTTTTTGGGGGGCAGCCTGGCGATAGGCTTTACAATGGTGTTAACGTGAATGCCCGTAATGCCTGGTTGAATAACGCCGCAAGAAGAGGCTGGGTAAGCACAGATACTTTGCTAAACCAGCCATTTGCCCAAAATCGCACCACCCGGTTTGATGCTACGGCATCGTTCGAGCCATTCCCTGATTTTAAAATAGATCTGACCCTTTTTAGAAGTTATACCAATAACTATACTGAGTTTTTTAAATACCTAAATGATTCAAGCGGTACCGGCTATAGTTTCCAGCACCTTAGCCCAATTGAAACAGGCACGTACAGCATTTCGTATCTGCCTATAAAAACATTGTTTGCAAAAATGGATTCAGCTGGGTATTCCGGACTGTATACCAGGTTTGTGGCTAACCGGTCAATTATTTCGCAGCGCCTTGCTAATCGCAATCCAAACAGCCGCCCGGGAACATCCTATTACAATCCAAGCGACTCAACCACCAACAGTGCTTATGGCGATGGATACGGCCCTCTTGCACAGGATGCGCTAATTCCGGCCTTTTTGGCTGCATACAATAAACAGAACCCGAATAAAATTTCGCTAAGTCCTTTCTCTGCTTTCCCAATGCCTAACTGGCGTATTTCGTACAATGGGCTTACCAAATTTAAATGGATGAAAAAGATATTCACCAATTTCACCATATCAAACGGATATAACTCTACACTTACCGTTAGCAGCTATCAAAGCAATCTTTCGTATGCAGGCGGTGGCGGTCAACTTACATCACGGGCTCGCGATTCTATAAGCGGTAACTTCTATGCTCTTTATAATATACCAAGCATTATTATTAACGAGCAGTTTGCGCCGTTAATTGGAATAGACGCAACAACAAAGAATAATATTACCGCCAAGTTCGACTTTAAAATGAGCCGTACGCTTACGCTGAGTTTTTCGGATTTCCAGATGATAGAGCTGGATTCGAAACAATTTACTATTGGCGCCGGATATAAAATTAAAGGGCTAAAACTGCCGTTTAAATTACCAAGCGGTAAAAAAATACGGTTGAATAATGATTTGAATTTTAAATTTGATTTTAGTTACCGAAATGACATAACGGTTAATCACCTCATTGACCAAGGACCGGCGCAAATAACGCAGGGTATGGAAAGTATTACCATTAGTCCATCGGTAGATTATATTATAAGCAAGCAGCTTACCTTAAAGCTTTTCTTTGACCAAACCCGTACTATCCCTAAAATATCTTTAACCTATCCTACAACAAATACTAAGGCTGGGTTAACCTTGCGGTTTACATTAGCGCAATAATTTGTATCAAAGCTTTGTTTTCATAGTTTTTGCAGTATGATTGCCTCCTTTTTAGCGGTTCAAATTTTTCAATTAAAAAATTCCGAGTTGAATTTGAGTAGTTTATTATTTTCGCAGGGTTCAAAAATATAAGCCAATGAATTTTCCAGCAAATTTGAAGTACAGTAAAGAGCATGAGTGGGTACGCGTTGAAGGCAATAACGCTTATATAGGAATTTCTGATTTTGCCCAGAAAGAACTGGGTGATATTGTTTACGTTGAAATAGAAACTATTGGCGAAACGATAAAAAAAGACGCCATTTTTGGTACAGTTGAAGCTGTAAAAACGGTGTCAGACCTTTTTATGCCCGTAAGCGGAAAAGTAATTGAAAAAAACCCAGCCCTTAACGATAAACCCGAAGCCGTTAATACCGACCCATACGGTACCGGCTGGATGATAAAAATAGAAATCACAAACACCTCTGAACTATCTGAGTTGATGGATATTGAGGCGTATAAGAAACATATTGGGGCTTAATTCCGTTTAATTCCTGAGGAACGGGGATAGCTTTATTGGTTTTCTCTTTAGGTTAAGAGATACCCAAGCCGATAAAGGTGCATTCCATAGTTTAGATTTTTACAATTTAAGTGTAATGTAATTTATTAACTTTCAATTGCTTATATGGGATCGTTTGTTAAATACAATTGGCTGTCGGTGTTGTGGGCTATTTTCATTTGCTACATGTGTTTAGTGCCTAGCAAAACATTGCCTAAGGTTGAGATTAACAACATTGATAAAGCTGTTCATTTTACTTTTTACTTTGTTCTGGTAGTATTAATGTATTGGGGCTGGAAAAAACAAGATGCTTTTCAAGGCCTATACAGTAATACTTTTATTAAAGTATTTATTATAGCTTGTTTTTATGGAATTAGCATTGAAGTAATGCAAGGTGTTTTTACTGCCGACCGCCATTTTGAACTACTGGACGAAGCTGCTAACGCATCAGGCGCTGCAGCAGGAGGCTTATTTGCTGTTAAGATAGTTAAACGAACACTGGTTCTGTTATAAACTTATCTTAATTTCAATGCGCCAATGAAACGCATCCTTATTCTATTCCCACATTTTTCACGCCGCATATTTATTTTATTGCTGGCTGTTTCTTTCCTTTTTCAGTTTTCGCAGCTTAAGGCACAAGCCGGCCGCGATGAAACACTTGCTGCAAGCTATATGGAAAACGGCGAATACGATAAAGCCGCAGATTTATATCAATCCATGTGGGAGAAAAGCAATAACGATAATAAATTTTATGGACCATTGTATAAATGCCTGCTCAATCTCAAAAAATTCGATGCACTTGAAAAAGTAGTAAAAAAGCAAATCAAAAAGAACGATAACGACCCGCAATACATCATTGATTTAGGATATATGTATGCACAAATTCCCGATGCGGGCAAGGCTAAAGAAGAATACGAGAAAGCATTGAAAGAAACGAAACCTTATGAAGTTTCGGTTAGGCAGGTGGCAAATTATTTTCAGGCTTACCGGTTACATGATTATGAAATTGCTGTTTACGAAAAGGGAAATAAAATTGCCCGTAACAATGCATTTTTTAGTATGGAACTGGCCAATGCATATTTAGCAAAAGGCGATGTTGCCAACGGTGTGAAATATTTTATGTTGAATTTTGAGGCCTTTCCGCAAAACGAACAGGTTATAAAAAACTCCATTCAAACCTCGGCCGAGGAGGCGAAAATTTTGAATGAAATGGAAACCCAGCTTTACAGCAAGGTGCAAAAAAGCCCCGATAACGAAAGCTATATTGATTTGCTTACTTGGATTTATGTGCAGAATAAAGACTTTGAAGGTGCGCTTGCGCAAATGAAGGCCTTAGATAAAAGAAAGGGCGAAGATGGCTCGAAGGTGCTGAATGTTGCCCGAATGGCGCAAACTGAGGGAGATTATACCAATGCTATAGACGGGTTTGAATATGTGGTAAATAAAGGAAAACAGAATACCCTGTATTTTCAGGCACGAACAGAATTGCTGAATTGCCGCAAAGAAAAAATTTCGAAGACCATTAATTACACACAAGAAGATTTAATGGCCCTGAAAAATGATTACCTGACTTTTATTAATGAGAACGACAGAGGTTTTCGAAGCGCCCAATCTATGAAAGAGCTTGCTGATTTAGAGGGCTTTTATCTTCACGACATACAAGGAGCAACTGATCTTTGTAATGAAATTATCCGCATACCGGGTATTTCGCAGCAATTGAAAAATACCACCAAATTATCGCTGGGCGATTTTTATTTGATTAGTGGCGATGTTTGGGAATCGACATTACTTTACTCGCAGGTGGATAAGGATGAAAAGGATTCGCCTTTGGGCGAAGAGGCGCGTTTTAGAAATGCCAAACTTGCCTATTATAAAGGCGACTTTGAATGGGCGCAAACCCAGCTTGAAGTTTTAAAATCTTCAACGTCGGAATTGATTTCGAATGATGCTATTGAGCTTTCGGTTTTTATTATTGATAACCTCGGCTTAGATACCAGCGCAACACCTATGCAAATGTATTCGCGCGCCGAGTTGCTTGAATTTCAAAACCGCGATAGTGATGCGCTAACCAGTTTGGATAGCATTCTTCATCTTTTTCCCGGACATGATTTAACTGACGATATTGAATATACACAGGCAAAAATTTATGTTAAGCATAAAGGGTTTGACAAAGCTATTCCGTTGCTGGAAGACATTATTAAAAACCATAAAGATGATTTAAAAGGTGATGACGCTACTTTTTTACTGGCCGAAATAAACGAAGAGCAGCTACACAATAAAGACAAAGCTATGGAGCTTTATAAATCCGTTATCACCGATTTTGGTAACTCGTTGCTGGTAATTGAGGCCAGGAAAAAGTATAGGCTTTTAAGAGGAGATGTAATTACGGAGTAGGTTCAACTTAATTACGAACTTTAAGACTTACTTTTGGCGGTTTCGTTGGATGGCATCTTCTTCTTTTCACCAACTGCAAACCTTATTCCAAGCTTTACCCCCAAGGCGTAGTCGATAAATTTTGGCTCAGGCCTGGATGACGTAAATTGATGCGAAAAGTAAGCTATGTTCATTAGTTTCAACTCAGGCCCAATAAAAATATTGACTTTCTTCTTTGTAGGAATGTTAAACCCACACTGAAACGACCAACATAAATCTGTATCATATCGTATTGAAGAGGGAGAATACTTTCCGGTCCGGGTTTTATCTGAATAATTTACGCTATTGTTGGTTGTATTAAAAGATAGATATCCTTTTTGCAAATACCAAATAGGGACTCTGAATTCGGGCCCGGTTATAAATTCAAGACCCGCTTTTTTTAAAGGAATAGAAAAATGAACACATAAGGGAATAATAAATGAGCCCTCAACCCAAGTTTCCGGGCCCAAATATTCATGCCATGGTAACTGCGAATAATATACTTCAACTGAAGGATCCCGTGAGCCCCATAAAAGCATGTTCAGGCCGGTAGAGAAACCTAATTGACGAATAGGCCGGTATACATATGTAAGGCCTGTTTCAAAACCACCTAATGGTTTAGAGTGGGATTTGTAATATTCGCTAATTGCAGGGTCTCGGTTAGGCGCAACTATAAAATGATGATCGAAGGCCGGAGTAAAACAAAATTCTAAGCTATGTTTATGGAAAATAGTTTCTCTCTTTTCGCCAAATGCGTTCAAAAAAAACAAGAGAAAAAAAGTGGGGGATAAATATTTTTTCATTAAGCGTGCGTAATTGTAAAAATTCAATTTTATATGTTAACCAAATATATGTTTTTAAAAATTGATGAACAAAATATTTTAGACAACAGGGGGTATGTTTTTTGATTTAAAAAAACAAGAAAGAGTGGTTTATATCCATTGTGCATATTTAATTCAAATCAAAAATTAATTTCACACCATGATTATATATAATGTTACCGTAAAAATTGATTTAAACGTACACGACACCTGGCTGTATTGGATGAAAGGCGAACATATACCGCGGGTAATGGAAACCGGCTGCTTTACCGGTTATAAAATGTTCCGCATACTTGAGGAAAATACACAGGATGGAATTTCGTATTGCATACAATACTCGGCTAATGAAATATCTGATTATTTTAACTATACAGAAAGATTTGCGACGGCTTTGCGTAAAGAAGCCGAAGAAGCTTTTCCTGGTAAATTTATAGCATTTAGAACTTTGTTGAAAGAAGTTTAACCGGGAAGGCATACCGGTAGTTTATTCCTGAAAATACACGCGCTTCACTCGTCCTGAAATTCCGGTTAATATTTCATAAGGGATGGTTTCTGCCGCAATAGCAATATCTTCAATGCGCGGGTTGCTGCCAAATATTATTACTTCATCGCCTTCGCAGGCATCAATACCGGTAATATCCAGCATGGTCATATCCATACATACATTGCCTATGATTGGTGCCAGTTTTCCGTTAACCAACATTTTACCGGTGCCGTTCGAGAGGCGACGGCTAAGGCCATCGGCATAGCCAAGCCCAACGGTTGCAATTAGTGTGTTTTTAGATACTTTACCTACGCGCCCATAGCCAACG
>CAIXGR010000013.1 GCA_903919075.1 uncultured Bacteroidota bacterium
CTCTTTATTTCCTTTTCTCTGAAAACCACGAGAAAATGGATGTTACCTCTCAGAAAACAGCACTCGAATCTAATTTCAGGAGCCTTTCTGATACACTTGACGCGAAGAACATGCAAATCGACCTATACGTAGGCAAAAATGGGCAATGATATACGTAGTTACACTAAAATGTTAAATAATTTGGAATAGTGTAAATTGATACTTACATTTGTTTTATAATATTAAGTTATGGAAACAAATTTCAAAAGTATAATTGACCTGATAACTACATTTCTTACCGAGCAACATTGTATTGATTACTTAGAGCAGCGTAGGTGGAACGGCAATGTAGTTTCCCCGTTTGACGCTTCTTCAAAGGTATATAAGTGTAAGAGTAATAGATATAAATGTGTCAATACAAATAAGTATTTCAATTGCCGTACCAATACTATTTTTGAAGATAGTAAAATACCTTTACAAAAGTGGTTCATGGCTCATTACATTTTCAGTAGCCATAAAAAAGGAATAAGTAGTCATCAGTTAAGCAGGGATATTTCAGTTACTCAAAAAACGGCATGGTTCATGCTCCACCGGTTGCGTTATGCTTATGACCATCCCCAGTTTAAAAAGAGCCTTACAAATATTGTTGAAATTGACGAAACGCATACTAATGGCGATGCTAGGAATAAGCATGAAAACAAAAAATTAAAAAATTTTTCGGGCAATACTATTCGTGAAGCCACATCAGTATTGGGGATGCTTCAAAGGGATGGGCATATTATAGCTAAAGTTGTTCCAAATCGCCAAGCTAAAATGTTGTTACCATTAATAATGGAACATGTAGAACCAATGGCATTTGTAATGACTGATGAGCTTAAAGCGTATAAATCATTAAAAAAGAGATTCTACCACAATACTGTAAATCATTCAGCTAAACAATATGTAAACGGAATGATACACACGCAAGGAATAGAAAACTTCTGGTCACATTTAAAGCGTGGTATTGATGGTATTTACCATTGGGCAAGCGTTAAGCACTTACAAGCCTATGTTGACGAGTTTGCAATTAGATACAATACACGTACATTTGACACACAGAGCAGGTTTGATTTGCTATTAAGCAATACGTCTGAAAAAAGACTTACTTATGATAACTTAATCCAAAAAGCATGAAAAAGGGCGAAATACTATTGTATAAAACCATTGACGGGCAAAATCAAATAGAAGTTAAGCTTGAAAACGAAACTGTGTGGCTGACGCAACGGCAAATGGCAGAGCTTTTCCAAAAAGACACCGACACAATTGGATTGCATATTAGAAACATTTATAAAGATGGTGAATTACAAGAAAATAGAACTACCGAGAAAAACTCGGTAGTTCAAAAAGAGGGTAACAGAAATGTTACTAGGGAGGTAACACTTTATAATCTTGATGTCATAATTTCAGTTGGGTATCGGGTAGGCTCTTATCGTGGTACTCAATTTAGAATATGGGCAACCCAAACACTCAAAGAGTACCTTGTAAAAGGGTTCGTAATGGATGACGAGCGATTAGCGGGCACAAAGCAAAGCTATTTTGATGAATTACAAGAACGAGTACGCGCAATCCGAACATCAGAAAAAAACTTTTGGGAAAAAATCAAATTTATTTTTTCTACAAGTATAGACTATGATTCAACTGCTGAAATTGCACAATTATTTTTTAAGCAGGTGCAAAATATGTTTCACTTTGCCATTCATGGTCATACTGCACCAGAATTAATTTATGAAAGAGTAGATGCCCATAAAAAAAATATGGGGTTAACTTCATTTAAGGGGATGCATATTACGAAAGCAGATATTTCTGTTGCAAAAAACTATCTTACACCAGGTGAATTGAAACGATTAAACTTATTGGCTGACCAATATTTAGCGTTTGCAGAATTACAAAGCGAAGAAAGACGTGCAATGTATATGAGAGATTGGATAAGAAAAACACAAGAATTTTTTGTGTTTAATGAAAAACCAATACTAAAAAATTATGGTAAAGTAAGGAGAGATGTGGCTGAAAAAATTGCTAATGAAGAATACGAGAAGTATGATAAAATAAGAAAAGATTTTTTAAGTAAAGTAAGAAAATTAGAACCGCATCAAGACACCACCGATACCAGCTTAGCTGAAATAAAATATACAACGAAAAAAGAACCATTGGAAAAAAAAACAGAATTTGATGCTGGTATAGATGCAATATTGAGCGTCCCTAAACCGCCAAAAAAGAAATAGGTTATTTATGATGTGAAATTATTGTACCTACTACTATGCCCACAACAATATCAATGGCGGTTCCTGCACCCCACCCACCCCATGCAGATATTCTTTTTATATGCCTTACCTCTTTCATGTATCCTAGTTTGTAATCAGGATTTTTTGCTTTTTTCATGTTTGGATAATCGGCATTTGCCTCATTAAAAGAGGTAGAGCAGCCAATAGCCGGAGCTAACCCTATTAATGGGCTGCCAAAAACTGTTGCTGCCAGTGTCCCTATGGTAATGCCCGGCCCATGCCTGTAATTGTCTAGTGCGTCTTGCATTCCTTGTTTAAATAATTGCTCTGATGTCATGCCAAAAGTATCTATGGTTGCTTGTGACAACACAACCGTTACCGGCTGTTGAGTAGGTTTATTATCACTTATCCCTAACAATCTTTGTCTTAAAGCCTTGTATTCGCTGCTATCAATAATACCATTTGAATACATTTCTTTATAGTGCTTCAATTTAATTTCTGTTGAATCTGTTTGGGCATATCCAACCGTTAACAACACCATAAAAACAGTGGTAAATATTAATCTCATAAAGTTTTTTAATTGCGCTTAACGACCCCCTAAGCAGATACACAAAAAGAAGCGTGGGACGTAGCTGTCTGTAATCAGGGTTACGATGCCCCACACTCAAACATACTACACCCACGCCGTAAGGCAGGGCGAGTAGCCGGATTGAGTGTTGTCGAGTGTCGTAATTCGATTACAAGCGGGCTAACGCTTCAATAAGATTAACTGCAATGTAAAGGGAGGATTTCAAATTTGCAAATATTTAATTCGCTACTGTAACTTGGTATATCATTGCCCAAAAATGCAGAGCTAGATAAAACTATTGCTGAAAAGCAAGAAATGCTGACCAAGGAAAAGAAAGAAATAGCAGGGCTTTTATCGAAGAATAAATTAACAAGCGGCGAGTTGGCCCATGCTAAAGGTTTAATTGCCGAATA
>CAIXGR010000014.1 GCA_903919075.1 uncultured Bacteroidota bacterium
ATATATCTTCCTCTATTTTTACATTAAATTTTTGACAGAAAATACAACCAATTTATTTTGGCGATTTCAGAAATACATATTATATTTAAAAATCAATCAAAAGTTCTTTATTTATTCACCACTAAGTTGCACATAACTTGCACATTCTATTTGCTAAAGTCTGAAACTGAGGATAGGTAAGGGTTACAGGAGATTAAAAATATGATTAAGAGTCAACTGCTCTACCAGCTGAGCTACGAAGTCATTTCCCTTTTTTAAGCGTTTTGCCCTAAAAGGGACGCTAAAGTAATAATCTTTTACATTTTTCAGAACGCTTGCCATTGTTTCAGCTTGCAAATTTCTTGTGCCTTGGTTTTAAGTATAATCTGTTTTAGAAACCGAATTTTTTAAGCACAGGCTTAATATCATCTAACCCAATAACATTTGTAAATCCGGGGTTTAGTAAGTTGTTCTTGTATTGCAGTTCATCGGTATTTACGATTTCATAAACGTAGCCAAACGGCGAAGGGAAAGAGGCCGCGATTCCGATAAGAGAATAATTCCAATGACTAGGGGTCGTATTGTCTTTTTCCAGTAAAAAAACAGGACTACCGCTATGCCTTTGTTGAACAAAGCCATCAATTAAAAAGGAACTTTGCCCATGCACTAACTGAGATATAATACTAAGCTTCGAAAAAGAGTGATTTGCCTTTTCTCTGCCTAATAACACCGGGTAGCCCATGTATAAAACTGTTTCGCCCTCGTTTAAGTCTTTTGTATCTCTCCATAAAGTGGGCCGAAGGGCATGAATGTATGGCATGGCTTTCATCTTTTGATTTTCATCAACTACTAAAAGAGCAAAATCTTTTTTCTCGTCGGTATAAATTAATTTCAGTTTAACCATTTCGAAGGTACTGTCATTATCGTTATTAACCTGCACATAAAAATCGGAGATATTCCGCTTTATTTTCCTGGCCGAGTCTTTAATTGCTACTACATGTTCGCAGGTTAAAAAGCACATTTTATTTATTTCGCCTAAAGCTATGCATGTGCCTGATTGATATACCTGATTGGTCCATGTTGAATCGTGACAAAAAATAGGCAACACTCCTTTTTTAACTTCCTTAATTACACCGGCAATGTCGCCTGAGTTTTGCGCAAAGATGTTGCAGGCACAAAATATCAAAAAGGTCAACCCTGTCGTTTTAATTGATTTTTTCATACTATGTCGAATATAGAAATTTTGATGCGGAAAGCTAACACTCTTCCTCTTTGCAAAGTACATTGCCCCTTTCGGTTTCAAGCGTAGCGTGGTGGATATTAAGATGCAGTAGTTCGTGTTTTATATTGTCTTTTAAAAGTTGCTCATCGGTTGCAGTCAAATTTTCATTCACTACAATATGTGCAGTTAAAGCATTTACGGTAGTGCTTAATGCCCATGCATGTATATGGTATATATCCACAACACCTTCCATTTTCATAATGCCAGCTTTCAGTTCTTCCAAATCTACATTGCGAGGAACCGCATCTAATGATAAGCGAAGACTATCGTTAAGCAGGCCTATGGTGCTGTACAAAATTACAAGCATAATAACTATACTTATAGCACTGTCAATCCAATATAAGTGTGTGTAAAAAATAACAATACCTGCAATTACAACACCTACAGAAACAACAGCATCTGCAGCCAAATGGACATAGGCACCTCTCATGTTCAGTTCCTTATCCTTATCTCTGAAGAAAAGTAAAGCTGATGCCGCATTGATAACAATGCCGATACCGGCTACAATTGCCATAATGCTTCCCTGTGCAGGTTCGGGCTTATAAAGTCGCTGCACCGCTTCGTAACCAATGCTGCCAATAGCAATTAAAAGAATGATTGCATTGGCAAGCGCTACTAATATTGTGGTTTTGCTGTAACCATATGTAAAATTTTTACCGGCCTTTACTTTGGTTAATCTAAATGCCATTAGCGAAAGCGCCAACCCTGCTGCGTCGCTAAGATTATGTCCGGCATCGGTAAGTAGGGCTAAAGAGTTTGTATAAAAGCCGGCGGCAGCTTCAATAACTACAAATAATAAATTGAGGGTAATACCAATTATAAAAATACGGTTTACCTGGCTCATGTCTACCGTGTGAGCGTGATGGTGATGGTCGTGTGAATGAGATGAGGACATAGCTTACTCTTACTAATAAAGGTTGACAAAATAAGTTACAATTCCAACTAATATTAACACTAGGCCGATTATTGCTTTTTCATTCTTTTCAAGAAACTGAACATTGAGTTTATTAATACCTTGCAAAGCAACGGCAACAAATATTACCATAGCTGCAACAGTTACTATTAAATAAACAGCCGAAACAGCAACAATGCCTTGCCAGCCCAAAGTTCCCGCAGTAAAATAATACGACTCTAATTCGATACAGGGAGAAAAAAACATGCCTACACTTAATGAAAATACAATAGCGCCGAAAGGCGTATTTGGCTTTGGTGTTTCGCCAAAATGGTTGTGGTGGTGATGGCTTAAAAAATTTCGGAACAGATATATTAAACCTAAACCCACCAATATAGCAGGAGCAACATACAAGTATACCCACCGGTAGGAAGAAGATAGTTTATAACCCGCCCATCCTACCAAAATACCAATAAGTATAGTGCTTGCAATATGCGCAAACCCGCTGATGGCAGTAGCCCAAAGCGTAGTGCGTGTATTCCACTTTTCAACCCGGCCAATAGCAACTAAAGGCAGCCAATGGTTGGGAATGCTTGCGTGTATGATACTTAAAAGAAAAGCACTGATAATAATGTGATACATACTAATGGGGCAAAACTAACACTATAAGCGAAATGATTGGGGCAACTATTTTTGTTCAATTACTACCACAAATTCTCCCTTAGGTGCTTTCTTTTTAAAATGTTCAATTAATTCAGCGGCTGAGCCCCGGTTAGTTTCTTCGAACATTTTTGATATTTCGCGCGAGGTTGAAATTTTTCTTTCGTTACCTATGTGTATTTGCAATTCTTCAAGCAATTTTAATACGCGGAAAGGGGATTCATAGAGAATGACAGTTTTACTTTCCAGTGCAATTTCTTTTAGTTTGGTTTGTCTTCCTTTTTTATGAGGTAGAAAGCCGAAGAACACAAATTCATCAGTCGCAAAACCTGAATTTACCAGCGCCGGTACAAAAGCGGTTGCACCAGGAAGGCACTCAACATTTATATTCTCTTTAATACATGCGGAGATAAGAATATGGCCGGGATCGGAAATACCAGGTGTTCCGCCATCGCTTACTAAGGCTATTTTTAAACCGCTTTTTAGTTTTTCGGTAATTACTTCAACTGTTTTATGCTCGTTAAATTTGTGGTGCGCAAAAAGTTGCTTTTGAATCTGAAAATGGTCGAGCAGTTTTTTGGTTTGACGAGTGTCTTCGGCTAATATAATATCAACCTCTTTCAAAACTTTTAATGCGCGCAGTGTTATGTCTTCAAGATTACCGACCGGTGTGGGAACGACGTATAGTTTCATAGTTACAGGTTACAAGTTGAAAGGTTACGGGTTATAAAAAGATTACCCTGACTCCCTACCATTTAGTCCTGGAATATTTCATAGCGAAAGCCTTCCATAATGGGGTTCGCCAATAATTTTTTGCAGGCTTCTTCAATTTTAACCTGTGCAGCTTCTTTCGAATCGGCTGAAATTTTAATTGTAATGTGTTTGCCTATGCGCACATCATTTATATTATCAAAATTCAGCTTCTCTAAACTTTGCTCCACTGCTTTGCCCTGCGGGTCCAACAATTCTTTTAATGGCATTACATCTATTTCCGCTCTGAATTTCATATCTGTTTTTTATCGGGGCTTTTTATTGCATTTGCAATTGCAGAAACAACAACATACAAAACAATAATTAATGGAATTGCTACAAATTTAAGTATTGGCAGCATAATAGCAGCAAGAATTATAAATATGTAAACTGCTTCGTTACCTTTCCAGGCAAACGATTTGAATTTTAGTGCGAACAATGGCATTTCTGAAACCATTAATGCACTAATAATTACGATAATGGAGTAGATTACTTTTTGATCGAAAATATAGGGAGCAAGGCCGAATGAATTATGTAAAAATGTAAGCAGGCAGCCCATAACAAATACTGTAGCTGCTGGTGTTGCGAGACCAAGAAATCCATTGGTTTGGCGGGTATCGATATTAAATTTTGCCAGCCTTAACGCTGCACATAAAGTTATTAAGAACGCCGGTGATGAATACAAATAGATTTTGCTCATTGAATATGCCTCTTGCCCTGACTGATATTTTTGGAATAGCAATTGAAATAAAACTGCACCCGGTACCAGTCCGAAACTAATTACATCGGCTAACGAATCTAGTTGCTTACCAATATCGGTAGCGTTTTTTGCAAAGCGTGCTGCAAAGCCATCAAAAAAATCGGCTATTAACGAAATTAAAACGCAGTAAGGCACCAATTCAATTTGATAATTGAACAGGAAAATTATTGCCATACAACCCGAAAAAAGATTGATGAGCGTAAGTATGTTGGGCAGGTTTATTAGTTGCATTATTTGCTATTCATTATTTCCTCAATCTCGTCAGCCTCAATAGGTATATTTTTCATCAGGTCAACCGGTTTGCCATTGGTGATGAGGATGTTGTTTTCTATTCTTATACCCAATTTTTCTTCGCGAATGTAAATACCCGGTTCGCAGGTAAGCACGGTACCCGCTTTTAATTTTTCGAAACGGTTACCTACATCATGCACATCTAAACCGAGAAAGTGGGCGGTGCCGTGAGGAAAATATTTTTTATAAAGTGGTGCGTTCTTATCTTGTTTGCTGATGTCGCTCTTTTTTAAAAGGCGAAGTTTTACTAATTCATCTTCCATTAAACTGCGCACTTCAATGTGGTTTATCTCGTTCATTAACGCGCCATTTTTCATCATTTCCTTTGCTGCGTTATGCACTCTTAGCACAGCATTATAAACTGCTTTTTGCCGCTTGGTAAATTTGCCGCTTACCGGCACTGTGCGGGTTAAATCGGCATTGTAGTTAGCATATTCTGCTGCTGCATCCATTAAAACTAATTCGCCCGCCTGGCATTGTGCATCGTTCGAAACATAATGAAGTACGCAGGCGTTACCACCGGTAGCAATAATAGGCTCGTAAGCATGGCCAGTACCGCGGTTAATAATATACTCATGTGTTAGCTCGGCCTCAATTTCGTATTCCCAAACGCCGGGTTTTATAAATTTAAGCACACGGTTAAAGCCTTTAGCGGTAATATCAACTGCCTGTTTCAACAAACCAATCTCATAACTTGATTTTGACACACGCAGATTGTGCATAATAGGCGCAGCCCTTTCATACTTGTGTAATGGGAAAGCCCTCTTCGCCTTTTGAACAAACTTTGTCTCGGCTGTTTCATCAGCCGATGTATTCCGGTCATGCTCGTTAGTATTCAAATAAACATGATCAGCATAATGCATTAACATGTTAAAAATGCCATCGAAATCGTTGCTCCAAATCACTGTTTCTACGCCCGAAATTTGAGAGGCATCCTGAATAGTGTGCTTTTTGCCTTCCCACCACATAATATGTTCGTTGGTTTTGCGTATAAACAATACCTCGCGGTATTTTTCTTCGGGGGCATCAGGAAAAATTATCAGGTAAGTTTCCTCCTGGTCAATGCCGGAAAGATAAAAAAGGTCGGGATTTTGGCGCCATTTATAGTTAGCATCGGCGCTGCGGGTTAAAATATCATTGGAAACAAAAACAGCTATAGAATTCTTTTTCATTTGTTTTGAAAAATTTTTCCTGTTTTGTTTAAACATTTCGGCGTTAATAGATTGGTACCGCATATTGATTTTTATATGTTTAGGGCGAAAATAAATGAAATATAGTTAGAGACGAATTTTAGAAGTAATTTTGATGACAGTAATCATTTTTAGGATTAAAATCTTGGGTTAACTTTGCCCGCTTAAATGTAAAATCAAATCTGCGATTATGAACACGGTAGGCCCGAAGAACCCTAAGGCGAGTCTTGAAACCCTTGGGATAAAGAACACCAAAACTGAATATTGGAACCTTACGCCCGAGGAATTAATTGAAGAAACGATACGAAGAAACCAAGGGGTTTTAAGCGACACAGGGGCTTTAGCCATTGATACCGGGGAGTTTACGGGCCGCTCGCCTAAAGACAAATTTATAGTTAAAGATTCGGGTACAAAGGACTCGGTAGACTGGGGTGGATTTAACAACCCTATAGAACCTTCAGTATTCGACAACTTATATAATAAAGTAACAGCCTATTTTGCAGGTAAAGATGTTTTTGTGCGCGATTGCTATGCCTGCGCCGATGATGCTTATAAATTGAACGTTCGTGTTGTTACCGAATACCCTTGGGCAAACATGTTTGCCTATAATATGTTTTTGCGCCCAACGGCCAACGAACTTGCCTCAATTGACCCGAATTGGATAGTTATACAGGCCCCTAACCTGCGTGCCGAAGGAACAAAAGATGGAATACGCCAACATAACTTTTCAATTATCAACTTTACTAAGAAAATTGCCATTATAGGCGGCTCGGCGTATACCGGTGAAATTAAAAAGGGAATTTTTACCGTGTTGAATTATGTGCTTACGCACGAGAAGAAAGTGCTTGCTATGCACTGCTCAGCGAATGTTGGTAAAGATGGAGATGTAGCTTTATTTTTTGGATTAAGTGGCACCGGTAAAACAACTCTATCAGCCGACCCTAACCGCCCTTTGATTGGCGACGATGAGCACGGCTGGTCGGAAACGGGTGTGTTTAATTTTGAAGGTGGTTGCTATGCCAAGTGTATTGACCTTTCAGCAGAAAAGGAACCGGATATTTATAAGGCTATCAGACACGGAGCTATTTTAGAGAACATTAATTTTTTTGAAGGCACACGCACGGTTGATTATGCGAATAAAGCACGGACGGAAAACACCCGCGTCTCCTACCCTATTCATTTTATTGATAATGCTTTAAAAAAATCGGTTGCCGGGGAACCGAAGAATATATTTTTCCTTACCTACGATGCTTTTGGTGTGTTGCCTCCTATTTCGAAACTTACTATCGGGCAGGCTATGTATCTTTTCTTATCTGGGTTTACATCGAAGGTTGCTGGAACTGAAGCTGGCGTTACTGAACCACAAACTACTTTTTCAACTTGCTTTGGCGCTCCATTTTTGCCTTTGCACCCTACCGAATACGCTTCGCTGCTTGGTAAAAAACTGCGCAACTCGAAAATTAATGTGTGGTTATTAAATACCGGTTACACAGGTGGCCCTTATGGTGTTGGCAAGCGCATGAGCCTTAAACACACCCGCTCGTTAATTACCGAAGCATTAAGTGGCGACTTATATAAGGTTGATTACGAAACGCACCCTGTGTTTGGTTTGGCTATGCCTAAAACCTGCCCCAATGTTCCATCAGAAATATTGAACCCACGAAATACCTGGAGCAATAAGGCTAACTACGATGCTAAAGCCAATGAACTTGCATTAGCCTTTATTAAAAACTTCGAGAAGTTTGCAGCAAAATCTGAAGAGGAAATTCTGAAGGCTGCGCCGAAGGTGGTGCAGTTGGTGTAAATTAACTTACAACAGTAGTTTCGGATTTCTCAGTGGTTTCCTCCTTCACAAAAAACCACTTCTGAAAAATAATTATAATCAACACCCCGGTGGTAATAGCCGAATCGGCAATATTGAAAATGGCGTTGAAAAATTCGAATGGTTCATCTTTCCAAATGGGCATCCAATGAGGAAAAACGCCTCGGTATAATGGAAAGCGTAACATATCAACCACCTGCCCTTGCATAATGCCCGCATAGCCTCCGCCTTTAGGCAAAACCTCAGCAATTCTTCCATAACTATCCGAAAAAACGAGGCCGTAAAAAGCGCCATCAATTAAGTTGCCTAAGGCACCGGCCAAAATAAAACAACAGGCAGTAATAAAACCCCAATGTGTTTTTTGTTTAAACAGGCCGAGGATATACCAGATACCCACCGATACAGCCACCAGGCGCATAATGCTTAGTATCATTTTACCCCAAATACCCGGTAGCTCCATACTAAAAGCCATGCCCCGGTTTTCGGCAAAGTGTATGCGAAACCAGTTGGTGATAATAATTTCTTCATCCAGTATCATGTGGGTTTTAACCCAAATTTTTAAAGCCTGGTCCAGTAGTATAATAACGAGAACAAGAATTAGTGCGTGGTATTTTTTCAATGCTTAATTTTTATGCGGTGCAAACGTATTGAAAAGAAATCACTTGATTTTAAGGTATTTTATTTCCTATTAAGTTTTTTAACAACAGCATTAAAGCCCCGTTAAAAATTATTTTTTAAAGAGAATATTATTATTTTTAATATTATAACTTTCAAAGCATCTATTATAAATAATAAACAATACTCATGGACAAAAAACTATATATTACCATTACTTTTTGTGTAGTGATTTTTTTGCTTTGCCATGCACAGGCCCCCGAAGTTATTAACTATCAGGCTGTAATTCGTAATTCAGCCGGGCAGCCCCTTCCGGGAGGGCAGGCCGTAGGGCTTAGTTTTAATGTGCTCAATAATTCAGATACAGGTCAGATTGTTTATCAGGAAACAGCTACCGATACCACCAACGCTTTAGGCATTATAAACTATAAAATAGGCAGCCATGCAAGTTTAGGCGTAATAAATTGGAGCAACGGAGCCAAATTTCTACAAGTAAAAGTAGATCCTGCCGGTGGTAGCAATTATGTAAATATGGGCACCTCACAACTTTTAAGTGTTCCTTATGCTCTTTTTGCCAACAACAGCGCCTCAGGCCCACGGGGGCCAACTGGTGCTACGGGTAATAATGGCATTCAAGGAGCCACAGGGGCAATAGGTATCAAAGGCGCTACCGGTGCTACAGGCCCTATCGGCATTCAGGGCGTAACCGGTGCTATAGGTGTTACAGGAACTACTGGTGCTACAGGCGCCACCGGTGGTTTTACTGTAAACATAGGCGACTTATATGGTGGCGGTATTGTAGTATCTGTTTGGGACTCGCAAGGCGTGCAGCATGGTTTAATAGCTTCTTTAACTGATATAAGCACCAATGCAACATGGAGCAATGTTCAAACCACACAAATTGGAACATCGGCTCAAAGCCCCAGCAATGGAAAGGCCAACACAGCCGCAATTATTGCACAGCCCGGGCATACTTCCAGTGCGGCCCAATTATGTCGATCGTACAACGGTGGGGGTTATACCGATTGGTATTTGCCTGCACTTGCCGAGTTATACGAATGCCACCGTGCCTGGGCTATTGTAAACCGAAATTTAGGTGATACTGACGGGTTTCTAACTGCCAACTACTGGAGTTCGAGCGAGGGAGATAGTCAGAATGCTCGTTGGATATTATTTAGCACAGGCCTTGGGGACTTTGGTAACAAGATCAATACTTTTGGGGTTAGAGCTGTTCGGAGATTTTAAAAATCGGAAGCCCACATTCTTCACATTAACTTATTACGACCTATAAATTTTGCAAACAAACCCGGTGCAAAACGATTTAGCATTACCGCTAATTTTTCTTTCGTACCAGCTATTATAATTTCTTGTTTGTCGCTACTAATAGCCTCTAATATCTTACCGGCTACAAACTTTGGAGGGAGGCCATTAGTAATATTCGTGCTTTCTCTATTACTGGCAACCCCATCTTTATTCAACGAGCTTTTAGCGATATTGGTTTTTACAAACCCCGGGCATACCAGTAATACATTAATGCCTTCTCGAAAAACTTCTGCTCGCAGGGCATTATAAAAACCATGCAGTGCCTGTTTACTGGCAGCATACGCGCTTTGTTTTGGGGTATATATTTTACCCATTACGCTGCTTATTACTACAATCTGCCCTTGTTTGCGTGCCAGCATTTCGGGCAATACTGCTTTGGTTAAAGCCACGCCACCCATAAAATTAGTATCCATTATTTTTTTAATCACCCCCAAACCGGTATCGCTAACTTTCGACCAATGGCCTAAACCCGCATTGTTAATCAAAACATCAATTTGCCCAAAATGTGTGATTGCCTTTTGTGTGTATTGTGCCATCAATTCATATTCCGAAACATCCATCGGCAATATCAAAATATCGCTATCCGGCAGGTTGCAATTCTTCTTTACCCGTTCCAATTCATCAACTCTTCGTGCCGAAAGAATCAACTTTGCCTTTTGGGCCGCAAAGGCATAAGCCAGTGCTTCGCCTATTCCTGATGAGGCCCCCGTTATCCAAATTACTTTATTTTGGAAGTTCATTTTTACTTGATTTTACATAAAAGTAAACCTAAAAGGACAATCTTAAAGCTTTGATAACCAATTTTTGTTCAAATCAAGGGGGTTACACTTTTGAAATTATACCACTGAAAATCAATAATTTATAAAAAAACAGTGTTACCCCCTGTTAGCCCCCTTATTGGTTTGGATTTTTACGCTTATTAAAGTATATTTGCCGCCCGCCTGTAAAAACACAGGGGATATTTTTTAACCTAAACAAAGCAGAAAAACATGCTTACACAGTACGAAACAGTATTTATTCTCACTCCTGTGTTATCGGAAGATGACACCAAGAAGGCGATCAACAATTATGTTGAGCTCCTTAAGTCCTCGGGAGCAGAGATCGTTCACCAGGAAGCCTGGGGCCTTAAAAATCTTCGCTACCAAATCGGTAAAAAGAATACCGGTATTTATCACGTAGTAGAATACAGAGGCAACGGCAAAGTTGTTGATACTTTAGAAATCGCCTTCCGTCGCGATGAGAACATCATCCGCTACTTAACGGTGAAACTTGACAAGTATGCACTAAAATACAATAACGACAAACGCGCGGGTATTGTAGGAAGAAACAAGAAAGTTAATAATAACGTTACCGAAAAAGCAAAGGAGGAAGTAGCATCATGAAACCATCAAACGACCAAATAAAATACTTAACAGCCACCAAGATTGGCTTAATTAGAAAAAAATACTGCCGTTTTAAAAAGAACGGTATCAAATACATCGATTATAAAGATCCTGACTACTTGTTGAAATTCATCAACGAACAAGGTAAAATGCTTCCGCGCAGATTATCGGGCAACTCGCTTAAATACCAGCGTAAAATTAGCCAGGCAATTAAGCGTGCACGCCACATTGCTATTTTACCTTATGTAGCCGATCTTTTAAAATAGATTGCGCTTTAAACAGATTTGAAAAAAATTTAAAGACACAGAAAAGCTTAAACAATGGAACTGATTCTTATAAAAGATGTAGAAAAACTGGGCTACGCCGACGACTTAGTTAACGTGCGCCCCGGTTACGGATTAAATTTCCTGTTACCACAGGGATATGCTGTTGTAAAAAACGATAGCAGCTTAGCTCAACGTGCAGGCAGAATTAAATCGCGCGAAAAAAAGGAAGCGAAATTGCTTGAACAGTTTAATGAAATATCAAGCCGCTTACAAAGCTCAACAGTTAAAATTGGCGCTAAAGTAGGCACTACCGGAAAAATTTTCGGCAGCGTATCTCCTTACCATATTGCCGAGGCTATCAAAAACCAATTACAGGTTGAAGTTGACCGTAGAAAAATTAAAATAGTGGAAGGCGAAGTAAAACAACTAGGCAACTATACAGCCGAAATTGGTTTAGGTGCCAGCCATAAGGTTAACGTTACTTTTGAAGTAGTTGCCGAATAAATTATTTTTCTAAAAATATACCAATCCTGAAACCCTGTCGTTATTGACAGGGTTTTTATTTTTACATAAGTGAAGTCAATATCAATTAAAAATTCAGCTCATATTTCTTGCTTACTGAATACACTCAGCGTTTTCAATAAACAGTTGGTTTTACTATTGCTACTGTTTATTTCCTACTCTGCGTTTCCCCAACTCAACTTCGATTATACAGCGGGTAAATTCATGATAAAAGGGCAGGTTGTAGATATTGAAACTAAAAAGCCGGTGCCAATGACCAATGTTTTAATAGTTAACTCGGGCAGAGGAATAACTTCCGATAATGATGGGCGCTTTACCATGTATGTTTCACTAAAAGATACTTTGCGGTTTTCATCTACCGGTTATCTCAGTAAAATAATTCATATGCATGATGTTGATTCAACCAGGTATTACACCATGGTAATCGAGATTATTCACGATTTTATAAAACTGAAGGAAATAACTATATATCCTTTTAAAGATATTGAGGAGTTTAAAAAGGCATTTGTTGATAAAAAAGGAATAAAGTTTACGGGTATTGCACCGCCTAAGTATAGCAACAAAACTGTAATGCCAAATTTCAGCAATCCACTTTCGTTGCTTTACGAACGCGTAAAAAGACGTAGTGTGGCTGACCCTAATTTTAAGCCGTAAGTGAATAACTATTCATGCCTCAAAGCCTCAACCGGATTAAGGCTGGCCGCTTTAATTGCCGGATAAATACCAGCAGCAAGGCCAACAACAAACGTAAACAGCCAACCGCCAAGCACCCATACATAAGGGAAAATAAAACCTGTTTTAAGGAATAAGCCAACCATATTACCTATTGCAATACCCAAAATAATTCCCATAACACCACCTATTTGGCAAATAACAATAGCCTCAATAAGAAACTGAAGCCTGATAGCTTTTTTAGTAGCACCTAAAGCTTTACTCACTCCTATTTCGCGCGTGCGTTCATTAACGCTTACCAGCATAATATTCATTAAGCCTATACCGGCACCAATTAAAGTTAGAATACCAATTACAACAGTTGCAATTTTTACATATTTCAATTGGTCCAGTATTTGGTCGGCTAGGCGTTCGCTTTTGCCTAAATCAAAATCGTTCTCATCATTAAGGCGCAAGTGTCTTATGCTGCGTAATACACCTGTGGCTTCATCAATGGCAAGGTCTACATCTTTCGGGTCGGCCACCATTATATTTAAAGAATAAGAAATATTATCCGATGGAAAACTCCACCTTGCATTCTCCAGCGGAATCATTACCTGATTATCGTTTGCTATTTGGCTGGCACCTTTTGAAGCAAGGATGCCGGTAATTTTAAATTTCTTATTTCCTATGCTTATTAGTCTACCCAAGACTGTATCATAGGGCTCAAAAAGTTTTGCTATCACGTCCTTCCCTACTAATATAACATCGCTACCGTTTTCAATTTCTGTTTTCGAAAAATTTCTTCCCTCTTCCAAATTTTGCCCGGCTACTTTCAGGTAATCTTCATCAATGCCGAACATCTTTACATTCGGGTTCGTTTTTTTCGATTGGTATTTTACTATTGCATTTTCATCGGCCACATTAGCTATAGAGACTACCGAAGGGAAAAGAAAATTTTCTTTAAACTGTTTAGCCTGTTGCATGGTAATAACCGGATTCTGCGATTTCTTGTGCCTGTGCGGGCCACCTTCGCGCCGCACTTGGTTTTGGTTTTTAATAGTAAATGTATTCGAACCCATTTCGGTAAAGCTGCTAAGCATTTTTGTTTTAATACCCTCAGTTGCAGTTAATATGCCTATCAACGCTGTAATACCGAACGTGATAATTAAAAGCGTAAGAATGGTGCGTAAGATATTAGCCCTGATAGCCCGAAGTGCAAGTCTTATATTTTCAGTCAGATTCATGAGCTTGATTAGAAGTGTGAAGTTAAAAAAGAACGGTACAGCCAAGAGGTTTTCCTTATTTAGCGAAATTTCGCTAGCTTATTTTTCGTTAAATTAAAACATACTACATTTGGGTCGAATAAAAATATAATACCATGGCATTTGATATAGAAATGATTAAGAAGGTTTACACAGATTTGCCTTCAAAAATTGCAGCAGCAAGAAAACTACTGAACAAACCGCTTACCCTTACCGAAAAAATACTGTATTCGCACCTATTTCATGAACAAAAGCCCGATAATTTTCAGCGCGGAAAATCATATGTTGATTTTGCGCCAGACCGTGTAGCTATGCAGGATGCTACAGCTCAAATGGCGCTTCTTCAATTTATGCAGGCAGGCAGGCCAACTGTTGCGGTGCCTTCAACCGTGCATTGCGACCACCTTATTATAGCACAAAACGGTGCAACAGAAGATTTGAAACAAGCGAAAGTAACTAACCGCGAGGTTTATGATTTCCTTGCTTCGGTAAGCGATAAATATGGCATCGGCTTTTGGAAAGCCGGTGCTGGAATTATTCACCAGGTAGTGCTTGAAAACTATGCATTCCCCGGTGGCTTAATGATAGGTACCGATTCGCATACTGTAAATGCCGGTGGCTTGGGTATGGTTGCTATTGGCGTAGGTGGTGCCGATGCCTGCGATGTAATGGCAGGTTTAGCCTGGGAATTGAAATTCCCGAAACTGATTGGAGTAAAACTAACCGGTAAATTATCAGGCTGGACAGCTTCAAAAGATATTATATTAAAAGTAGCCGGTATACTTACTGTAAAAGGTGGTACCGGTGCTATTTTAGAATACTTCGGACCTGGTGCTGATTCGCTTTCATGCACCGGTAAAGGCACTATCTGTAATATGGGTGCCGAAATTGGCGCTACTACTTCCATTTTTGGTTACGATACTAAAATGGAGCAATACCTTCGCGGCACTTCGCGTGCTGATGTGGCTGATGCTGCTAATGCAGTTGCCGAACATTTAAAAGGCGACAGCGAAGTTTATGCTAACCCCGAAAAATATTTCGATCAGGTTATTGAAATTAATTTGGATGAATTAGAACCGCATATCAACGGGCCCTTTACTCCTGATTTGGCATGGCCATTATCAAAATTTGCAGCAGCAGTAAAAGAAAACAACTGGCCCGCCGAGCTTGAGGTAGGTCTTATAGGCTCTTGCACCAACTCATCTTACGAAGATATTACCCGTTCAGCTTCGGTAGCTAAACAGGCAGTTGATAAAGACTTAAAAGCAAAATCGGAATTTACAGTTACACCGGGTAGCGAAATGGTTCGCTTTACAGTTGACCGCGATGGCTACTTAGGCATATTCGAAAAAATGGGCGGTGTGGTTCTTGCCAATGCTTGTGGCCCTTGCATAGGCCAATGGGCACGCCATACTAACGACCCGAATAAGAAAAACTCTATTATCACTTCGTTCAACCGCAACTTTGCCAAGCGTAATGATGGCAACCCTAATACACATGCTTTCGTTGCATCGCCAGAAATTGTTACGGCACTGGCAATTGCCGGTAGTTTGAATTTTAACCCTATGACTGATTACCTGACCAACACAAAAGGCGAAAAGGTAAAGTTAGATGAACCCAAAGGCATGGAACTTCCTCCAAGAGGATTTTCAGTAGAAGATGCCGGTTACCAGGCCCCTGCAAAAGACGGTAGCAAAGTTGAAGTAAAAGTAAATCCTGAATCAACAAGGCTACAATTATTAGCTCCTTTCGCAGCATGGGAAGGAACAGACCTTAAAGGATTAAAACTGCTTATTAAAGCAAAAGGCAAATGCACCACCGACCATATTTCTATGGCTGGCCCTTGGTTAAAATATCGCGGGCACTTAGATAACATTTCAAACAATATGCTAATTGGTGCGCAAAATTTCTTCAATGAAAAAACCAATTCGGTAAAAAATCAATTAACCGGTGAGTATGGCGAGGTACCTGCAGTACAACGCGCATATAAAGCAGCCGGTATAGGCTCAATAGTAGTGGGCGATGAAAACTACGGCGAAGGCTCAAGCCGCGAACACGCAGCTATGGAACCGCGTTTTCTTGGTGTTCGAGCTATCTTGGTTAAATCGTTTGCCCGTATACACGAGACAAACCTAAAAAAGCAAGGCATGCTTGCCCTCACTTTTGTAAACAAAGAAGATTACAATAAAATATTGGAAGACGATGTAATTGAAATATTAGGACTTACTACTTTTGCCCCGGGCAAGAACCTTACCATACAGCTTAACCATAAACAAGGCGGAAGCGAAACATTTGAAGTAGCGCATACCTACAATGAACAACAAATTGAATGGTTTAAAGCCGGCGGTGCCTTAAATATTATTAGAAGGCAGGTAAAAGCCTAATGGCTAATACCTTGATTGGTAATTGTGGTATAATGTTATGAGTATTAGGCAAAAACACGCTCATATCCCGAAACACAAGCTATTACCTTTTCCACGTCAGCTTGCAATTTATCATAGCCATTTCTGTTGCTTTTTGCCCTTACAGGCATAATTTGCAAGCCGTGTATCTTGTCTATTTCAATAGTTTCCCAGTGGTCGTTATTGTCGTACTCTTGAATTGGGAAATTTCGATAGCATTTTAAAATGCAGTTGTTGGTTCCTTTCTGCAAGCCTAATACAAATGGTTCAACCACCTGCCTTTCATTATTAGCGTTGCGAAAAACGATTGCTGAATGCCTGTCTATTGCCTTGGCAATTATGTATATGGCTTTTCCTAGAATTTCTTCTTGTTGTTGCATGGGTGTCGAGGTTGGGTATACAAGTATAACCAAATTTTTACACATCTAAAAAAAATTAACTATTTCGAAATTGTTAATTCGTAACTGCTTAAATCACGAATAACCCTTATTTGGCAATCGTTTTAGTAGCTATTTAACAAAATAGAGAGATTATGTTTTTTTTAACTATTCAGTAGCAAACTATTATCAGTAAACTTTTACTGCATCACCTTTAACTTCTAAGCTATAGTCTTTCCCAAAAACAAGCGCTCGGTTATCGCTAATATGCCCTGCCGGAAATCCGAAACAAATCGGGTAATTAAATTCGGCAACATGTTCTGCAATTATTTCATAAGCATTTTTCCCGAAGGGAATAGCATTGTCTTTCATCTCCGTAAAACTGCCCACAATCAATCCGGCAAGTTCACTCAATTTTCCTGAGCGTTTCAAGTTCATCATCATCCGGTCAATATGGTATAAGTATTCGTCAATATCCTCAAGAAAAAGAATTTTGCCCTTTGTATCCATTCCCGAATGGGTGCCGGTAATACTATATATTATAGACAAGTTGCCGCCAGTTAAAGGCCCGGTGGCTTTACCGGTTCTGTTTAATGCATGTGGGACTACAATAAATTCATTTCCCCCCCCAAATAATTCTTTCCGTAACGATTCAATAGCCTCCGGTGTGCTTTTCGGAAATTGCACCGGCATGATTGAATGAATAACCTGCAGGCCTATATTATTTGTAATATGAGTTTGTAAAAAAGTTACATCGCTAAAGCCAGCCAGCCATTTAGGATTCTTTTTAAAAGCGTTATAGTTTATATCTTCCATCATGCGCACCGTTCCGTATCCGCCTCTGGCACAAATAATAGCCTTAATAGCCGGGTTATCTAACGCGATTTGAAAATCGTCAAGTCTTTCTTTATCGCTTCCTGCATATTGATGCTCTGCCTTACCAATGGTATTACCTACCACCACATTCAAACCCCACGATTCAAATGCACTTATTGCGGGGGCAATCTCTTCTCTAGTAATTTTACGAGCGGTGCTTAGTATATAAACACTATCTCCTTTTTTAAGTGCAGGCGGTTGTATGAACATAGGGCTAAAATAGTAGCTGATAATTAAAGAAGCTATTTAGGAGGTGAAATATTTTTATAATTCAACCCTCCGCTCTGGAAAATGGATTGGTTTACATGATTATATTTGTCATTCTATGAATTGGAAGCGATATACTGTTACTGCAGCACTACCTTATGCAAACGGGCCTAAACACATAGGCCACCTGGCGGGCGCATACCTGCCTGCCGATATTTATGCCCGTTACTTACGCCTTAATAAACGCGATGTTATTTTTGTTTGCGGCAGCGATGAACACGGCACGGCAATTCCCATACAGGCGCGCAAAGAAAACACCACTCCGCGCGCTATTATCGACCATTATCACAATCTTTTAAAAGATAATTTCTCAAAACTTGGAATTTCGTTTGATGTATATCACCGCACCAGCGAGCCAATACACCATGAAACAGCGCAGGAGTTTTTTAAGGTGATGTACGATAAAGGTTTATTTACCGAAGAAATTTCAGAGCAATACTATGATAATGAAGCTAAAGCTTTTTTGGCTGATAGATACATTGTAGGCACATGCCCTAATTGCGGCAACGAAAATGCTTACGGCGACCAGTGCGAACGCTGCGGCAAAACACTTAGCCCTAAAGAATTGATTAATCCTCATTCAACATTAAGCGGTACGCAACCGGTGCTTAAAGAAACCAAGCATTGGTACATGCCATTACAAAACTACGAGCCATGGCTAAAAGAATGGTTGCTGCAAGGCCACAAAGATGATTGGAAGAGCAATGCGTACGGCCAATGCAAATCATGGATTGATGCCGGCTTACAACCCCGCGCTATGACGCGCGATTTGGATTGGGGAATTAAGGTGCCGTTGAAAGATGCCGAAGGAAAAGTTTTATATGTGTGGTTTGATGCGCCTATTGGTTATATCTCGGCTACTAAACAATTATTTAAAGAGATTGAAGAAGGCAAGCAGGAGTTTAGCTACTCGCAAGCACATGAGGCTTACAAAGGTGCAAAGGCAGATGATTGGAAATTATATTGGCAGAATGAAGAAACTAAGTTGGTTCATTTTATAGGTAAGGATAATATCGTTTTTCACTGCATCATCTTCCCCGCTATGCTACATGCACATGGCGAGTTTATATTACCAGATAATGTGCCGGCCAACGAATTTGTGAATTTGGAAGGCGACAAAATGAGCACTAGCCGCCGCTGGAGTGTTGAGATGTATGAATACCTGGAAGAGTTTCCAGGTAAGCCTGATGAGTTGCGCTATGTGCTGGCATCTATACTACCAGAAACAAAAGATTCGGAATTTACCTGGAAAGATTACCAGACAAGAATTAATAGTGAACTGGTAGGCATACTCGGCAATTTTGTAAACCGGGTAGTTGTTTTGACTGATAAGTATTTCGAAGGAAAAGTTCCTCCTTCAAAACCAAGTGAAGAATTACAAGCTTATATTACCGAGCAGCGCGATAAAATCGGCACATCAATTGAAAATTACAGATTGCGCGAAGCATTAACAGAGTTAATGAACATTGCCCGATACGGCAATAAGCTACTTACCGAAAAAGAACCATGGAAAACATTTAAGCACAGCCCAGAACAAACCGGTGTGGTTTTATACGATTGTTTGCAAATTATTGCTAATCTGGCAATTCTTTGCGAACCGTTTCTGCCATTTACTTCAAGTAAGTTATTTGCCATGCTCAATTTAAATGCAGCAAACTTATTGTGGGGCAATGCTGGTAGGCAAAACCTACTAGAAACCGGACATAAACTTGGAGCAGCAGAATTACTTTATCAAAAAATTGAAGATGATGTGATTCAAAAGCAAATTGATAAATTAAAAAATACACTACCGGTGAATAATACCCCTCCTACTCAAAATACAAAACCCGTGCAACCAACTGAAGTTTCAGCCCCAAAGGCCGAAATTACTTACGATGATTTTTCGAAACTTGACTTACGGGTAGGAACAATTCTTACTGCCGAAAAAGTTGAGAAGGCAGATAAGCTACTAAAACTTTCTGTTGACCTTGGCTTCGAAACACGAACTATTGTCTCCGGCATAGCAGCTTTTTTTAAGCCCGAAGAAATTATTGGGCTGCAGGTTTCGGTAGTAACCAATTTAGCACCTAAGAAAATACGAGGTATTGAATCAAAAGGAATGATTTTACTCGCCGAAGATGAAATCGGCAGCCTGGTATTTATTTCGCCTAAAAAAGGGATGAAAAACGGTAGTATCATAAGATAAATAGAATGGGTTAACTTTATTCTATCATTTAAATTGAATTTATGAAACATAAGCTGAGTTTATGGATACTTGTATTCGGCACAATGCTATTGGCTTTAAATTTAAAAGCCCAATGCGGCGGTCCGCGCTATATTGATTCTGTTTTTTCTGACATCTCTATCACTACCGTTACTTATTCAGATACATATAATCTTAAAATGGATATTTACCAACCGGTAGGCGATACAGCATCAGCCAGACCACTATTGGTATTAGCACACGGTGGAACTTTTATATCGGGTAATAAAACAAATGATAACACCATTATTAACTTGTGTAACTATTTTGCCAAACACGGTTATGTTGCAGCGTCTATTGACTACCGGCTTTTAACTAACGGAGGCGATTTGTTAGACTCAATAAAAACTATTACCGAAGTAATGCAATCTATCAGTGATGGCAAGGCAGCTGTAAGATTTTTTTATAAAGATGCTTATACCGTAGACAGTTTTAGGATAGATACTTCTAAAATATTTATTGGGGGCAATTCTGCCGGTGCTGTGCTGTTTTTACATTACGCTTATATTGATAGCCTTGGCGAATTGCCGCCATATTTGCAAGCTATTATTGATAGCAACGGCGGTATACCAGGCAATAGCGGCAACCCAGGTTATTCAACAAAGGTAAGAGGTGTTATTAACCTTGCCGGTGGTCTGAATAATCCGGATTGGTTGGGGGCCTGCAGTTTACCCATTGTTAGTGCCCAGGGCGATGCTGACGCTATTGTTCCTTATCACTGTGGTTATCCTACGTTTGATTACTACCTTCAAATACCGGTTAAATTATGCGGGCTTGGCTCGTTGCAATCAAATATTACTGCCAATACGCCGTATTGGTCAAGCATAACCTTCCCGGGCCAAGGGCACGTTCCTTGGGATGGTAACGCAGGTTTAATGTACCAGGTAGATACATTGGTTAATAATTTTCTTTATACTTCTATGTGCACATCAGTGCCAACAAGCTGCCCGGCTGCTTTGGCCAACTCTGTTTCATATATTCAGCAAATTACTAATATTTCATTATTCCCAAATCCTGCAACCGAGGTTTTGAATATTGAATCATCGGAACGTATTGTGAGCATGAGCATTTACGACGAAACCGGCAGGCTAATAAACCAATTAAACAACCTGAATAGCTTTAATTACCAGCTTAGCACCACAACCTTTAGTAAGGGGGTTTACATCCTTAAATTAAATGCTGGCGAAAATTACAGCCCAGCAATAAGAAAGGTAGTGATTGAATAAAAAAGAATACCCGATAGGGTTTGTAAGCTTTCGTTGGGTTTTGTTATTTTCGTGCCCTTTATTTGGTCCCGTAGTTCAATGGATAGAACAACAGTTTCCTAAACTGTTGATGCAGGTTCGATTCCCGCCGGGGCTACAAAAAATGTAATGGTTAATTTGTTAATAGTTAATTGGCAAATTGTTATATATTTTTAATGTGTAGCGGGGCGCTTCGCCTAAATGAGGGTGGCCGCTACTTGCCATTACTTTCGTTGGTTGAATATGCATTAACGCCTTTGCTGTTCATGCTTCAAAATTCCTCATCCACTTTCATTGTATTTTTCTTTCCATCAATGAATGTGTAACTTATTTGGGGAATTGTATAACGCTTACCATCATGGATGACCTCATCTTTGAACCGTGAAAAACATGTAGTTTCTTTAATTACCAATTGCTCCCGCTTTATACTAAAACATTTTTTATGAAAAATATTTTACCCGCTGGATTATTGAAATGGCTTTTACTTTCCTTGCCCTGTTTAGCTGTTATTCAACTCTCCTCTCAATCCATAGATAGGCAACAATTAAGAGATTACTTTTGGGAATCAATTCAACGTAAAAGCGCGCTCGATTCCTTTATTAGCAAGCTTGAAAAGATTGTTGTAAAATCACCTGCGCAAGAATGTTACTACGGTATTTGCTATGGTTTAAGAACGCATTATGTAGATGGCTTGTGGTCTAAAATAAAATTGGTTAAAGAAGCAAAAGGCTTGCTTGACCACTCTATTGAAAGAGACCCCACTGACCCTGAATTGAGATTTATACGATTGACCTTAGAACACTACTTACCCACATTTTTAGGCATGAGCAAAGACATAAAAAAGGATTTGGCAGTAATACTGGCACGGCCTAATTTAATTGCTGATAGTCCTCCGCTTAGAAAGAAAGCCTTAGAGTTTTTACTTGATACCAACCGCTGCAATTTAGAACAAACCAAAATACTTCAACTTCAGCTTGCAGTGTTGAACAAAACGCAGCACATGGAATTGGCAATTGTAAACGTGAAATAATGCTGTATCATCTTTTAACCCCGTTATTGAGTTGGTGGTATAGCCAGAAAAAAATAATTCTAATCAAACATGATTATTGAAAACATCCTCAAATTAGGGTATTAATAAATTTTGCATTAGGAAAGTATTAATCAATTAAATATCATCCAAAATGTTCGATAAGTCGCATTAAATGGCGGCATAGTATTAATGATCAAATATTTATGATAGAGACCAACTTTTAATTAAGCTGGTCTTTTTTTTCAGTACATGATTAGTGAATAATTGAATAGTTTAATTCTTCTCTATTTCCTGCGAATTGACAGGAAGTTTCAAAAAAATCATATTAAGAACTTCGTATATACCGGATAGCGGCGTTATCTCTATAATTATCGCAATGAAAAGTATGACTAAAATTAACTCTACCAAATCCATAGATATAGTATTTTTGAAGCCAATTTAAATAAAGCCAGGGCATGAGTCTTATTTCGAAAAGGGTTGTTTTTGGAGCATTGGCCTTTTCATTTTTTATGTATTCCTATTTTGTATATACAACAGGAACAGCAATTGACAAGGGAGAAAACCTGATGAATGAAGCTTCGAAAAAAGGGAAACTGGTTTTTCAAAAATATAATTGTATTGCCTGTCACCAAATATATGGACTGGGTGGCTATATGGGCCCTGATATCACTAACGTTATTTCTGAGAATGGCAAAGGTGCCATATACGCTAAAGCTTTTTTAACTAGTGGAACTAAGCGCATGCCCAATCTCCACTTAAGTGAAGATGAAATAAATGAACTGCTAGCCTATCTTACCTACATAGATAAAACGGGCATTTCGCCGGTAAAAAGATTCAAAATTAATTATGATGGCACTGTTAGTGAAAATTGAAAGGAAAGAGATTGGAATTGTGTTCATTTTACTGGCACTTTTAAGCCTGATAGGGGGAGTTTTTTTTGGCAGTTTAAGTGCATTGCAATTTATTATTCCCGGTTTCATGAATGATTTTCCGTTTTTTAAAAGCCGGCCGTTACATGTTTCATTAGTCGTTTCATGGATATTTTTAAGTGCCATTGGCGGGATATATTATTATTTGCCGCGCTACTGCAAACTGCCGCTTTTTTCAAACAAATTACCCCGGTTCCATTTTTGGATATTTCTGTTCACGGGAATTGTCATTCTTGGCTGTTACATTATCGGAAAATTTGGTGGTCGAAAATATTGGGAGTTTCCGCCAATATTAGCGGTGCCAATTGTTATCTCGTGGATTTTGTTCGGCTTTAATTATTTTAAAACTGTAGCCAGAAAGGTTGGCGAGTGGCCGGTTTACCTATGGATGTGGGGCACCGGAATATTATTTTTTCTGTTTACTTTTTGCGAATCCTATTTATGGATTTTTCCTTATTTCAGAGACAATATAGTGCGCGATATTACCGTGCAATGGAAAGCCTACGGAGCATTGGTAGGCTCGTGGAATATGCTGGTGTATGGTACCGTAATTTTTTTAATGGAGCGTATTAAGGGAGATGAAAGTATTGCCAGGTCAAGGCTTTCTTTTTTAATGTATTTTCTGGGCTTAACCAATCTTTTGTTTGGGTGGGCGCATCATATTTATGTTGTTCCAACAAATCCATTCATTCGCAATTTTGCATACTTTATAAGCATGACCGAGTTAATTATTCTTGGCCGAATAATCTGGAACTGGAAAAGCAGTTTAACAGCAGCTAAAAAGGATTTTTATTTAATACCTTATAAATTCATTGTTGCATCCGACTTTTGGATTCTAGCGAACCTTATTTTAGCGCTTACAATCTCCGTACCTGCCATAAACATTTTTACACACGGTACACATATTACCGTGGCCCATGCTATGGGTAGCACCATTGGCATTAATACTATGATTTTATTGGCTTCATCTGTTTTTTTAATTGCTGATATTTCAAAACATGAATACAGCCTTACTGAAAAAAAAATTATTACTGGGGGCTTTTGGGTTTTAAATATTTTTCTTACTATTTTTTTTCTAGCACTTCTATTTGCTGGAGCGGAAAAGGGCATGTTGATTGTAGAGGACAAGTTGAATTTTCAGGAAATAATGCAACATATTTCCCCTTATCTAACTTTATTCACACTAGCCGGCTTAGGGATATTTGTAGGAATTCTACTAATAGCAATTCCTTCTATTAAAACAATTAATAAATATTTACTGCAATAATTTGTGCTTACAGCAAATTATATACCCGATATGAAATTTGAAGATTTTTTCATGCAATTAAAAAAGGAGGGGCATTGATACTAGCCATACTTGTTATAGCTATATTGAACTCATTTAATCAAAAGCCTGCCGGTAGCATTAACTTCACCGATACGCCTATGCCTTTAGTGAGCACAAAAATAAGTATACACCCTTTTTTGCCAATTGCCGAATACAGAAAAAAAACAGCAGTAAAATAAAACAAGCTTAAAATGTCGTCAAGAAAAAAACATACCGGTTCCTGTACCTGCCATAGCTGTGAAATTACGGCGAAAGCCACCGGCCAATCGCGCAAAGAATTTATTAAAACTTTGGGGGCTGCAACTGTGGGTTTGGGCTTATTGCCGGTAACCACTTTCGGCATGGAAGAAAAAGGTAAGGCCGCAGAAATGGCACGCAGCCAAAGTATTAAAAGCGGTAAGGCGCAGCGCATTACTTTACTGCACACCGCTGATATACACGGCCAGGTTATGGTACACGACGATTTTTTTTGGGAAGAGGGCAAAGCGGTATATAAAAAACGTGGCGGCTTTGCGCATCTTAAAACCATGATTAATGAACTGCGGAAAAACAACCCGAACACTTTATTAATAGATGGTGGCGATTGTTTTCAGGGAAGCGCCATTGCAGCATTATCACAGGGGCAAGCACTGATACCCCTTATGAATAATATCAATTACGACCTTGTGCTGCCCGGTAATTGGGAAGTAGTTTATGGAAAGAAAATGCTAATCAAAGATATGGGTGCTTACCATGCTCCAAAAGTTTGCGGCAATATGTTTCACGCAGATAGTGGTGACCTTATATTTCCGCCTTATCAAACCTTTTATCTGTCAGGATTAAAAATCGGATTTTTAGGATATAATGATCCGCTTACGCCTATCAGGCAGTCGCCCGCTTATAGTAATGGCATTCACTTTACCCAACCGCAAAATAATATTGCCAAATACATTAATATACTTCGCGACCAGGAGAAGTGTGACATTGTAATTGCCTTAACCCACATGGGGCTGGCACAACAACTTAACCTGGCCAACCAGCCGTTTACTGAAGGGGTGGATTATATTTTTGGTGCAGATACCCATGAGCGCATTCGCCAGCCTTTAAAAGGCAAATACAGCCAGGTTACCGAGCCAGGTTCGTTTGCTTCGTTCATCGCCAAACTTGACATTGTTATTGAAGATGGAAAAATTAAAGACGAAGCTTATGAGTTAATGGAAGTTGACCCCGAAAAATATAAAGCCGATGAAGAAATGGTCCAGCTGCTTGAAAAAACACATGAACCTTACAATAAAGAAATAAAACGTGTACTTGGTAAAACTACTACTCCGCTTTTGCGCTACTTTGTAATTGAAACCCCCATGGATAACCTGATAACCGATGCTTTGATGTGGAAAGCTAAACCGGATATTGCCCTTTCAAACGGTTTCAGATTTTGCCCGCCATTAGTGCCTGATGCTAAAACCGGAACTGCCGATATTACCATGGAATACCTTTGGAGTATGTTGCCTGTAAATTCTGATGTAAAAATGGCGAAAGTTACTGGCAAACAATTAACCGATTGGCTGGAGAATGAAATGGAAAATGTGTTTGCCACCGATGCTACTAAAAGGTTTGGCGGTTGGCTGATTCGCTTTAAAGGCATGACCATTAATTTTACAATTGCAGCAGAAAAAGGTAAGCGATTAAATAAATTGATGATAACCGATAAACCGGTTGACTTGGATAGAACATACTCAATAGTCGCTTGCGAACGCGAGGGCGACCCCGATAGCATTCTGTGCCGTATAAAGGATGTTACTTCGGCCCATCAACTTGGCTATAAGTTACATGATGTGATGGAAGAATACCTTGCTGTTCATTCACCGGTATCGCCAAAAAATGATGGCAGGGCCATTGCAACAGATGCGCCTGCGACTTTACTAACGCAAGTAGAGGGCGTTCATTATCAATTCAGGTAATAATCATTTTTTTGATTGCTGAACTTATATACAGCGCGCAGTATGTTTGTAGCTGTTTTTGAAGCATACTCACTTCTGAAATTAAATTAGATGCGAACAATATTTCCTGCTTTGGCAAATTTTTAATTAGTTGAATAATCGCTCGAAAGTTTCTACACCTGGTATTGTATGGTTACAATCCAACCAGTTACAATATTGGCGATTGTTTTTGGGATAGAAGTCTTGCTGTGCCAAAAACGCAACCAACTGCGATTTTTTTTTGCATTTGACTCTATACAATTCCTATACATGATTTCAGCCCTACCTGAGAATCGTCATAAGTAATGACTTTGATAAAACATTATCTTTATTGCAAGTTGCCAGTGAAAGAAAATATTGCAATTTGATGCACAATGATTATAAATAAGCATCGTGGAACAAAATGAGTTTGACTACATAGTTATTGGCTCGGGGTTTGGTGGCAGTGTTTCAGCAATGCGCCTGGCAGAAAAAGGATATTCTGTTTTGATAATTGAAAAAGGTAAGCGCTGGAATGAAACTGATTTTCCGAAAACCAATTGGAATCTTCCTAAATATCTTTGGGCACCTTTGTTTAAGTTTTTCGGGTTTCAGAAACTAACGTTTTTTAAAGAAGTGTTTGTGCTAAGCGGTGTAGGGGTGGGCGGGGGCTCGCTGGTGTATGCCAATACACATATGATGCCGAAAGAATCTTTTTATGCCAACAAAATATGGAGCAGCATTAAAGATTGGAAGTTGGTGCTGGCACCTTATTTTAAAACTGCACAATTTATGTTGGGCACTACGCCTTTCGATAAAGATTATGAAGAAGACAAAATACTAAAAGAAGTAGCCAATGAAATGGGACATGGCCCATCGTTTAAACCGGTAGATGGGGTTGGTGTATATTTGGACGAAACCGGTAAAGAGGTTGACCCTTTTTTTAAGGGGCTTGGCCCGCTTCGAAAAGGATGCATTGAATGCGCAGGGTGCATGGTAGGCTGCAGGCATAATGCCAAAAACACGCTCGATAAAAATTATTTATGGTTTGCCGAAAATACTTTTGGTGCAAAAATACTTTCCGAAACTGAAGTAACAAAAGTTGAATATTTGAATAGTGAGTACCGGATATACACAGAATCTTCCACATCCTGGTTCTTGAAAAAGAAAAAAACCTTCAAATCAAAAGGGCTGATTATTAGTGGCGGAGTTTTAGGAACTATGGACCTGCTGCTTAAACAAAAGTATGTATATAAAACTTTGGGCGGCCTTTCGGATAAGTTGGGCGAAAATATTTTAACCAATTCAGAAATGCTGAGCGGTGTTACCGCTGCTGACAGAAAATTGAATCATGGCATTGCCATATCAAGGATTTTTTCGCCCGATGAAAACACCAATATTGAAATAGTGAAGTTTCCGAATGGCAGCGGAGCTATGACCCGGTTAGGTGTAATGGCAGCTGGTGATGGCCCGCCGCTGGTGCGCACAGCTAAAATGATAGGAAATACCTTCATCCACCCGCTGCAATTTTTAAGAACATTGTTCAGCTTTGATGTAGCAGCCAACAGCGTCATCTTCCTAATTATGCAAACCCTTGAAAACTCAATGCGCATAACCTTAAATCGTGGAATTTTTGGTTATAGCATGAGCATGAAAAACGATAGCCATCAACGCGTACCCAGCTACATTCCGGTTGGGCAGGATGCCCTGTACCGGTATGCTGAAAAAGTAAATGGAGTGCCGGTGAATGCCTTTAGCGAGGTGGTATTTAACTTGTCTTCAACAGCACACATACTTGGCGGCTGCCCCATGGGCGCAACCAAAGAACAAGGCGTGGTTGACGAATATTTCAGGGTGCACGGTTACCCGGGTATGCTTATTCTGGATGGCTCAATCATGCCCTGTAATTTAGGTGTAAACCCAGCGCTTACAATTACGGCACTTAGCGAGTATGCTATGGATCACATAAGTGCCAAAAGTTCGACCAATGTAAAAACGCTTGCACAAAGGCTGCAAGAGGTTTAAATTTTAAACGCATACCTATTTAATTTAATATCTATGCCATGCGCCATGCGCTCCACTTTTCTCAATCCATTCGCTAAAAAGCCGTTTATCTATAAGCGCTTTTACCAAAAAAAAACTGCTGTATTCCAGATTGGGTTACCGCATAATTCTATTCTAATGCTGCGAGGCATCAAAAGGAAAGGCATCAATACTATCAGGATAACCATCTCCATCTGAATCTAACTCTCCATCACTTTTATATAGCATTTGGTAATCTATAGGCAAGTAGGTATGCAAAATTTCATTGGCAAATTCGCCGGTAGGGGCAGCAGTTACTGTTACATTAACTTGTTCACTATTTAAACCTGTTTCGGTAGTAATTGATACCTGAACTACGGCTGAAAATCCATCGAAAGTAATGTACACAGATTGACCGTAAGTAGTTATGCCGGTTGCTCTTGGCAATGTTCCCTGTTCCGAACAAACAGTGGTAACCGCTCCGGTGCTTCCTAAAAAAGCTCTTAAATTATCTACCTCGGTAGTAATTACAAATTGAGTAGTATATGCAGTGCTTGTAAAAAGACTGGTGTAGCGCCATATAGATTTTTTATCATTCCGCTCCAGATTTACTCCAATCCAACCAGAATTAGGATCGGTATATGCAGTATAACCGGTAGGGTAATTAAAAGTTAGTAAAGGAAATGAAGAATTGGTATAAGTACCACCAATGCTAGCAACAATTGGCAAGCCACCGGGTATATCCGTTCTGGGAATGCCATTCATAAGGTCCCAATAAACTGCTTCTGTTCCTTTTACCTGATTACATATTTGCGATTTGGCATCGGTAGCCGGGTTATATGCTTTTTTGCAACCGGCAAGAAAAAAACCACATATAAATGAAAAGAACAGGATAATAACAAGGTCATAAAAGTCTTTATAGATTTTCATATACATGCATTTAACTCGTTAATGTAAGCAAGGGCTATGTGCTCAGGTTTTGTCCATAAATCCCACGCTTTTTCAATAGAAGTATTAATAACAGCTTGTACCGTAATTGCTGTTTGCTGACCCATATTTAAAGGTAATGATTATATTTTTTGCATCAAAATCGTCGCCAAACGTAAAAAAGCCATTCGGGGTGAATGGCTTTTTAGTTGAAAAGGTTTTATGAAAAATTATTTCAAACTAATAAATCGTGTGTTACTTCGTCTCAGGTGTAGTAGGCCCCTTCTCCTCCTTCCCAACTTTCTTCGCCAGTTCCTTCATCAGCTCTAAACCAAGCAAGCCGCTAATGGGACCGTTGGGAGAGTCACCACTACCGGTAATCAAAACTTCCGGTATTACTTTTACCTTATTTAACCCAATAGATTCGGTAATTTTTAATTGCGTGAAATTATTTCCGCCCATAGCCTCAACTGCCAGTTTATACGATTCGGCTGAAGATTTACCAATGGCCAGAATTTTTTCTGCTTCAGCATTACCGGTTTTGCTTATCCTTTCCGATTCAGCATTAGCTAATACTTTTATTTTTTCAGCATCGGCAATGGCTAATACGCGAATCTTTTCAGCCTCACCGGTAGCCAGTAATTTCAAACGGTCGCTTTCTGCCGTAGATTGTATTCTGATACTATTAGCATCACCGGTGGCTTTTTTAACTGTTGCATCGGCTATGCGTTCTGCTATCAATACGCCCTGGTCGGCCTTTACTACATCCTTTTGTATCTCTGCTATGGCCGTCTCTTTTTCAAGTGTCTGCCTGGTCTCCTGTGCCTTCATCTGGGTATCATAGGTTACCTTTTGTTCTTCTGCCAGTTTACGGTCGGTAAGTGTTTTCATCAGGCTCTCCGGTGGGTTAATATCACCAATCAAAGTATCTACTCCAAACACATTGTATTGCTCTAACACCTGACCAATATGCTGCTTAGCCGATTCCTGCCTTTCTTTACGTGTGCCTAAAAAAGCGATTACATCAGAATCTTGTGCTGAGTTTCTGAAATAGTTGCCAATGGTGGGCTCTAATACCTGACTTACCAAGTTTGTCATATTACCAAACCGCGCAATTACCTTTGGTGCCTCCACTAATGGGATGTGAATGATTTGCGATACGTCGAGATTAAACGGAAATCCGTCTTTCGAACGAACAGTTATTGTAGATAAATCTTTATCCAGTTGATGTGCCTCACTACGCGCATCAGCCCAATTCAAAACTAAATTGGTTGTAGGTACCAGCTCAACACGCATAATGTATGAATTAACCGGGTATTTGCCCGGGCCAAGTGGCTCGGCCCAAACACCCTTTTTGCCTTTCTCAACAATATTGCCATGCTTAAATTCGGCACCACTTACATCTACTCCTTCATCGCCCACATACGATATTACCACACCAACATAGCCAATAGATATTTCAGTCATCTTAATCTGCTCTAACTGCACAAACCAGGGATTCAGGTAATAAGAACCCGCAAGAATAACCTGCTGTTGCAAACCTTTATTACCACCGGCGTTCAAAAACACATCAGCGTCCTGAAAGTTATTATGTGCATCAATCATTTTTCCGGCTATTTGCCCTTGTGGTAATGAGTCACCATCAAGCGTAGTAACAATACCCACCATGCTTTCAGCAACGTAGGCCATGTCGGAAATAATTACATCAAACAAAAAAGTATTAATCCGGTACGAACCGGCGGTCATTACTGCTGTTTGACGGCCTCTTCTTCCACCATTTTTCAAAAAGGCCTCTGCATCCTGAAACATATCGCAAGATACCTTACGTGCTAATATTCTTCCCGCTTCTAGCTCAGCTCCATCACGGGCCATTACTAATCCAATTTTACCTGTGGGGATAATTGTAAATGGTTCCAGTGTTATTTCGTACTGCCAAATCCATTTAGCAAAATAAAGTCCCGGGGCAAGTGCCTTGCCTTGGTAACCAGCTTCGCCATTAATGGCAATAATTCGGCCATCGGGCAAAGATTTGTTTGCACCGAAAAGCACAAATTTTTTGGTTACTAATCCAATACGGTTTTGCGGCACAATTACTACACCGAAAAAAACACGCAGAATTACTTTATAAAAAACGAGACAAAGAACTGCAACAAGAGTCCATACAACATAGATAATGGTCTGGGTATCCATAGGGGTTTGTTTTATTTATTGTAAACATAAAAATTTTATACATATACCATGCTGCGCTTTATGCTACAATTATTTTTATTTTTTCGAGTCAGGATAGTTTATGTCTGCCCCCTTCAATTGGCCACATTTCTTAAACAATTGTCAGAAGTAGGTCATTTAAAAGCCTAATTTCATTTTACTTCGTAAATTCTTCTTAATTTTCTAACAGTCAATAGTATATTTGAGTTTTCTATGAAAACAGTGCGCAATAGCTTATTGCTTTTTATCTTCTTTTTGCCTGCTATATTAAATGCAGAAACTCTTTCTAATACCTGTTCGGAAATTGATGGTATAGAAAATAAACGTGATTCAGTGCCTCAACTAGAGCCCTTTGTGAAAATTAAAAATGAGTTTATAGCGCCAGTTGAAAGAATGCCCGATAGCTTCGATTACCAAAATGCTGCTAATGACTGGAAGAAAAACGGGGTATTCCATGCGCTATTTCATGTGGGCGTTAATATGGCGCAAATTGATGGCGATGCTTATGCCGGATACAATAAAATTGGTTTTGATGTAGGGGCAGATGTAATGGTACGCTTTCATAAATATATATCAGCAAGTGTGGGAGTTGGCTATACCCAGTGGGGTGCTAAATATTCCATAATTTCCAATGCTAATGATTCGCTGGGGCAGCGGTATAGAACTAATCTGAACTACATTCAAATTCCGCTGGCAATTAATATTCATGATAAAGACATTATTATGTTTAGTGCAGGCGTTAACCTTTCGTTTCTAGCTAAATTTAACGAGCGGAATGAAATAGGAATAAATGTTACGGATACGGTGCAGCCACAACCCAAAACATTTGATGCAAGCGCTTTTGCCGCACTTCATTTTATTATTAAAAAGCAATTTGCAATAGGTGTAAAGTTTTCATACTCCATGATTCCAATTAGGGGCGTAGAAACACAATATAAACCCTATACGCATATAAGTGGCGAGTATAACAATACACTCACTTTCCGGTTTATGTACATACTTAGTGCAGTTAAGAAAAAATAGGATTATCGGAAACCGCTTCCATTGCAATTTTCATATAATCTGATAACCAATTAATATTATTTTCGAAGAACATTCTGAAAATAAAAGCTGGCATGTATGAAAACAGTATTACAAATTATTTTGGGCCTTTTGTTTTTCTCTACGGCCTTTGGGCAGTTGGAGGTTAATAAGCCCATTGTACTTACCGGCAGTGGTATAGACGCTAAAGTTGTGGGAATACAAAATGTGTCCAACATGCAAGATGCAGTAAGCGTAGATTATATTCAAAAAGATTCTTTAAAGTTTGCCATAGCCACCGGTAGTAATAATAACTATTCGGTAAACCTAACACCGGCAGTAAGTTCCCTTTCAGTAGGAATGGTTGTTCTCTTTCAAGCTAATTTTTCAAATACTGGCGCTGCTACCTTAAGCGTAAATGGCCTTAGTTCTAAAACCATTAAAAAAAACTACAACACCGATCTTGATACCAACGATATACGAGCAGGACAAATGGTATCGGTAATGTATGATGGCAATAATTTCCAAATGCTCTCGCAAATTGCCAATGTTCCTCAAATACCCCAACAACAGCAAATACCCCCAACAGTTGGAATTGTGCTATTGTATGCTGATGAAAGCACATCTATTGCTAGTAGCTATAATGCCGCTATTAAATCGTACAGCCTGCAATCGAACACCTATTCAAAAATTATAGTTGAGGCTGAAGGCAACATGGCTATTTCGGTAAATGGTGGCTCAACCTGTTCAACAACGGCGGCTATTAATGTTGCCGGCAGTGATATTAAATCAGCCAGTTTTAGCCGCGGTGTTACCGGTTACGATTCATGGGCTGTTCCCTTTAGCATAAAGGCTACTACTGTACAACAAGGTGCTACTAACGTTAATGTGGGAGGAAGTTTCAGCATGTCGGGTGCAGGCTCGGGTACTATTTATGTTACCTCTTTGCGGGTTTACGGTGTTTACTAAACAACTGTACAATTATCATTTAAAGTATAAATCAGAAAACTTCAATGGATAAACACGATGACCTGGTTGCTCGCTTATTCGAAATTAGAAATCAACATGGGCCAGTTTTTTGGGCTGAAAAAACTGAGTTACTTAAAACCTTAGTTGCTGAAAATGTAAAGGGCACTAATGCATTAAAACAATATTACGATGTGCTTTTATTTATAATGGCATACCCCGATAACAAATTGGTTTATGAGCTTGCTTCCTCGAACCTGCAAAAATTGGAAGCGTTCATTAATAAAAATCCAGGAGTTCAATCGCGTTTATTTAACTCAGGTATTACTGGTAGTAGTGTACTAGGTGCATTTGGTTTTGAGATGACGAAGTGGCTTAGAAATAAGTATAAAAAAAATGTGTGGATTGATTCGAGAGTGGCAGATGACGGGCAGATGCTATCGGTGATAGCGGCAGTGCTGCCTAAGGTTGAATCGGAAATATTGCAGGACGCCAATACTAATTGGAAACTGTGGTTAAAAAAAACCAGCAAAAAAGGCGAAGAATTATTAGATACACTAATTCGCATTTTTGACCACTCGGATATGCGGCCGGAAGTAAAGGATGAACTATGGGGCGCTTTGGGAACTAATGTAGAGGTTAAACTTATATCGCACGCTGCAATTCCTTTATCATTATGCGATATGTATTACCACCGGTCGGCAATAACAAAAAGTGCTTCGCTAAAATTATGGAATGAAAAGCCGGTGAAGGTAAATTTGAAAGAAGATGAAGCCGAGAAAATATTGGAATGCGGGCGCATGATACTGGTGCGCCACATTCGCGAAATTGACCCGGTTACATTTTCTGACCCGAAATTAATTTCATATTATAAACTATCTCGTGGGCTTTCAATAGCGCTTTTAGCAATGACTGACGACAGACGGCAACCCATTGACAGCTACATGGGCTACGTAGCATTTAAAAACGGCTTACCGGTAGCTTATGCAGGCTCGTGGATGTTATTTGATAGCGGCAGAATTGGGTTGAATATATTTTCATCGTACCGGGGTGGCGAGTCAGTTCATGTTTTTGGGCAGATATTGGATGCACATCGGCAAGCGTATCATTTAAAAAGATTTAGTGTTGACCCTTACCAGATAGGTAAGGATAACAGCGATGGAATTAAGTCGGGTGCTTTTTGGCTTTACTACAAACTTGGGTTTAGGCCCGTGCGCAAAGTGCAAAGAGATTTGGCCGAAGCCGAAGCCATAAAATTGAAAACCATAAATGGTTATAGAAGCCCATCGTTTGTTTTAAAAAAATTAGCCGATTCGAAGCTTGAATTAATTATTTCGGGTAAGCCGGTGCGTTTTGATGTGGCAGATTTAAGCCTGGTATATGCCAACATATTAAAAAAGCATTACAACAGCGACAGGAAGACCGCGGAACGCACTGCGTTGAATGCATTGGTTAAAATATTAAAACCCGGCCCGTACGATGGAAATGAAAGACTGAAATACGTATTAAAAAACTGGTGCGTAATTTTAATGACCCAGAAGCATACTATACAATCTAATAAGGCATTGAAAGACACATTAAATAAATTATTTAAGCTAAAAGCCGACGGAGATGAGGATGAATATATCCGTCAACTTCAAAAATGTGAGCCTTTGAAAAAATTAATACAGGAAATAGTAAAAGAGAATCAGGAAGTTATTCTAAAGTAAGCTACAAACTAAACTACAGCGCTGTTTGCTTCTTCACGTACCGGAACATTATTCTGCACTTTCGTTTGCTTTGCTTTTTCAATTCTTTCCAAGCGCATTGAATACGATTTGTAACCTTTGCTAAACGCACCCATTACATAAGTTCTAAAAAGGTATGACCAAAGGCCGCTTTCAATAAGGTGGGGCGCAATAAGGTGTTCTATTTTTTTGTGCTCAGCCGGTGCTTCGCTCCAGTGTAACGATGCGCGGTGGTGGTGAATGGTATGGTAACCATTGTTGAACAGAAAAAAGTTAACGCCCATAAAATTACGTGAATGGTTGTAGTCTGACTCTTCATCCGCATGCACGTGCTGTACGTAATTAAAAATCATTACCGCAAACTGTGAAACTTGTTGCGGGATAAAAACATAAAGTAATGCCTTCTTCCAATTCCATACAAAAAAAACAACCCACCATAATACCAGAAACGCTAATTGTGTCAGGTTTTGGTAATACTGATCACGATTTCTTGCTTTGAGGTCCTTCATATAAGGTATAATACCTTCTTTAATTTGATGGACACCACTTTGGCTGGGGTATTGAATTAAGGAAACAAAATCGTTATGCTCTGTATGACGATAAGTACGCGTTACATCTTCCTCACGATTATTATACCGGTGGTGGTTACGGTTATGGGTTGGAATCCAAGCAAAAATAGGAAAACCATAAAACGCAGTAAGCCACCAATCGGTTAAAATATTCAGCCATTTTTTGGTCCAAATATTTACGTGGTTATGGTTGTGTGTAATTACCGCCACTGCTATTGCAAAATGCAAATAAACAATGTAGGCTATCCAATTAAAACCATAATGCCATTGCAACACAAACATGGTTGTGGTTATAAAAAAGTAGACAAGGGTCTTTAAATCAGCCTTATATTTCAGCATATGTAGGGTTATATATGTGTTGTAAACATAGGTTATAAGCAATAAAAAAACAAACAAAGGAATGCACAATTATGGCAACCAAAAGGTGCTAAAACTGGCAAACCACACTTCTTAATCAATTGAAATACATATAGTTAACATTCTATTTAAGTATTCCAATCACTGTTAAAAACAGTGTATAAACCTGATTAAAATCAATAACATTAAACTGCTTTTATATAGCAACAGTAAGTAAAACGGTATTGCCGCCTGTTTATTTCGTTCGCTACATTACGCCGTTGCTTCCTGTGGCTGTTTAGGGCTCTCTGCTGGTTTCATACCATACAGTTGCGCCCAAACACCGGTATATGGCCTATCGAAATTCATTGGATTTTTAATATCCATACGTAAGCCGGTTTGAGTATCCTTTATGTATTTGTTACGGTCAGTTTTATCCAGGTTTTTATGCGCTGTAATACTCCAGCAAGTTGAATTTCCCTGCGCTGCAACATCTACGCTCCAACGTAAGAATAACTGCCACATTCTGAACAAACGCACGCCGTAGTGTTCTTTAATATACTCTTCATTACGCATCCAGTTGTAATACCATTTATGGATAGTATGAGAATAGTGTATGCCTATGTTTTCAATATGCACCGCTTCGAAATTGGCATTTTGTAAAGCGCTTACAAGGAATGCAAGAGGTGTAGAAGCATCGGCACCACTAAATATATTCTCGCCCATAAATAAGCCCCAAATCAAATCTTGCCAGTGCTGTCCTTTTGAGAAAATACCAGGATTAGCACGTAAGCCGGCTTGTTGCAAATAGAACAACCCGTCTTCTTCTAACATATCATAAATGGTTTTAATGAAACCGTTGAATTTACGAATACCAACGTGTTCGCCCATTTCAAGACAAGAAATTTTATTCCATTTTCTGCCTTGTGGTATATCGCGGTAATCCATACGCAAAATTCTTGCTCTGTCGCTTACACCAAAATCTTTTATTTGTTGAGTGCCCCAATCGTATCCATCTTGTGCAATGGTAACACCGGTGCTATCCATACCGAAATTTTTAGCAGAGTATGCAGCTAATGTGCCCCATCCGCAACCAATATCAAGGTGACGCTCGCCCGGTTTCATGATAAGCTTATTACAAACCATATTCATTTTACGGTCTTGCGCTATTTCCAAACTTTCTTTTTCAGGGTCAAGAAAAAAGCCGCTGGTGTAAACCATACGCGGGCCTAAGAAAGCGGCAAAGAAATCATTCCCACGATCATAGTGAGCACGTACAATACGCTCATCCTGGCTTTTTGAATGTATCAACACCTCAGGTATAAACCGGGTGAAGAAAAATTTAAAGTGGTGGGGGGTTAATGAATACTCAAAATAACCGCCACGAAGTTTCATGAATTCTTCGAAATCGCCTTTTACGTCAATATCACCATTCATAAAATCTTCTACAAAATATCCGAATGATGGCTTATTAGTGCTTTTATACCGTGCACGTGTGGCGTTTGTTTTTGGAACAATGAAATCCAAAGCTGATACTGACATTAGTTTTTATTTAGGTGATTAAATGGATCCTTCCTCTCAAAAGGAACCCGCAATATCGGTAAAATAACGGGGATTATCAAATCAGAAATCAATATTCCTTGTTTTGTTGAATGTTATCTGTATCAGTTTAAACGCAATGAGAATAAAAATCGCGAAGCAATAAAAAGTGCATTGCGAAAGAAATCAGCGTATTATACAATGAAGATTGAGTTATTATTATATAGATATTTTTAACATGATTAATGTTGCATATTAATACATGTTTAAACACAGAAAAAAAATCAGTGAAGTAAATATTTACTGTTTTACCTGCCTGTAATTATGACTCCACAGGAAACGTGCAATACGGTTAGCCCACCAAGCCACTTTGGATTCTTCCCAACCAGGTGCCATGTGGTGAATTAACTCATGCACCATGGTATTCAGGTATTCATAAGGTTTTTGCCTCGGGTCTACCAGAATATTGTAGTTATCATAGTCAGCAATACCGGCAGCTTTTTCGCGGCCCAGCTTTACCTCAAGCACTTTTAGTTTTCTTCTGCGTTTCATATACTCGGAACGTTTGATTTGAAGTTTAAGTTTTGCTATTCTTCTATTTTTAACTAGGCCCCTTGATAACCAGCGGTAAAAAATAAAATGCCATTTATTGGGCTGAACTATATTATTTTTTTAACAGGATTTTTTTTGAATCCAGATAAAAATTACAACTATACAATTTGTTAAAATCTTAATTTATTAGAGGTGGTTCTGTAAATATAATTAAACAGTACAAAATATTTACATGTTAAAGTTAATTAACATTATATCTATTGATAATCAATATAATAAAATGATTTTTTTGTAATTGCCTATATAAAATGTTTACAAAATAAAGGTTGTTTTATTACAATTTTATGCGTAATAAAACGTGTAAAATTTACCGGTTAGAAGAGACGGGTAGGCAAGCAATATTAGCTTAATCCATAAACACATTAAACTAATACTACTTATTAAATATAAATTATGTAATTATTAAACTGTAGTCTTTTTTCCAACAGCAGATTCGCGAAGATTATTTAAAGATTTTTCAGCCCATTTTCTGCTTGCTTCGTGGGTAGCCTTTTCCGGTTTGAAATAAACCGCAATAAACTCATCGGCGGTTGTAGGAAAAAGTTCAGGGTCCCATCCGGTTTCGGAATGTATAATACCGTTACACAGTTTTGCAGTGGCTGCAGCTAAATGCCCGTATGCGATATTAATTAATGCAGATTGACCTGCAGAGCGGCGGAAATACCACTTTACATTATCCTCTTTAATTTGCTTTACCTGTGCAGGGGTAACCAGCTTGCCACAGGTTTCTTCAATATATGTTTCCCAGTATTCTAATGTATCTGAAATTTTATTGCAGTAAGCATCTGTTCCACCCTTTGCTTTATCTAATGTAAAGTAGGCATACTCACCATTTTTCCAGAAAAAACGGTCGTCTAAACTTACCGGGTTTATATACTTCTCATCATTATCGCGAATATCAACTGAAATTTTAATCTTGATATCCATTTGATACAATTGCAGAAAGTCGCTTAAAGTTTTTTCGGCTATGCTTACTACGTTGCCAAAGGTAAGCTGGTCATCCAATTTTGTAGGGATAATACCAAATGTTGTGCTCATAAATTAATGCCTCCTACAAATTTCTTTTTATCAAAAAACAATTACTATGCGGGCGCAAAGATAACATAAACCGGCTGAACACCGCGTAAATCTTTAAATGCAGCCTTGCAAAGCCTTTCAGTTACTATTTGGCTTTATTATTTAAAGTATACATTTACGCGAAATATATAACATGAAAAAATTAATTGCGGGGCTTATAATGTTACTATGCCTTAACTATAGTTACGGGCAGTTTATGCTTGATTTTTGCGCTACTGTTGACCAAAACGGCTATTGTGTTTTTAATAACAACCGCTTCATTTTATCGCCTGATAGTACTACTGAAAGAATATGCATGGAGATAAGGAACCCTGAAACATTTAAAGGTATTTCGAAAATTGCCATTAAAATTTATTCGATTGAAAAAGACGGCGAAGAAAAATATGAGAATGTAATGGAACAATCGGTACAGGATGATTGGGTTTATTGCTGGACGCCATACGTTTTTAAATCGGTTGGCAAATACCATGTAAAAGTATACAACGGTAAAGAAGAATTGATTTGCAGCAAAAACCTGGAGCTGCTTAAATAACCTTTCTTTTTTGATATCTCACTTCAAAGCTTAGAATCTTAAAATTGGTTGTTACCCGTTTATGCCTGTTAATTGGCATAAAACCATCGAAATTGGGTATAAAAAACCAATAAAACTATAAACTTTCACAAGAATGGGGTGATAACACGGCATTTATTTGCAAATGTGAGATATTAAAGCATATCTTACAGCCCTTTAAACTAGAAACTATGGGAAGGCCACCTACAAAAGCCGTGATTTTTAAAGATGGATTTTATATTCAGGTTCGCAACAAAGGCGCAAGCTCGGGCATAAAAATAAGAAGTAACGATAACGAAACCATGTTGGAAAGCGCTAATGAATACAGAAAAAGTAAGGAAGTAATTGTACTGGGCGAATTTAAAAAAGGCGTATGGTTAAGCGAGCAAGCTGCTTCGTTGAACAAGGGCAAATCGAAGTCGAAAATCAAATCCAAAGCTAAATAGTTGCCAAAATCGTTTTTTAGTATTATATTCAATTAATCATTTTTAATTTCAATAAATAAATCAAGTAACAAAATGAACATTTACATTTCAAATTTAAGTTTCAGTATTAACGACAACGATTTAAAACAACTGTTCGAAGAATACGGTGAGGTTTCATCTGCTAAAGTTATAACTGACCGCGATACCGGCAGATCAAGAGGTTTTGGTTTTGTAGAAATGCCAGTTCAAGAAGCGGCATTGAAAGCAATCGAAAAATTAAATCAAGCTGAATACGACGGAAGACAAATAATGGTTAACGAAGCCAGAGCTAAAGAAGACAAGCCAAGAGGCGGCGGTGGCGGTGGCTACGGCAAAAACTCAAGAGGCGGTGGCGGCTACGGTGGTGGCGGTAACGGCGGCGGCGGCGGTTACGACTCTGAGAAGCGTAACAAACGTTGGTAGTCTCCAATATAGAAAGATAGATAATCTAACTTAATCTTGTTGGTAGCATTAGTTTATTACCAGCTTAGATATAGAGGTTAGCCTGTTGTAATATATATACAAGGACGAAGGGTGAGAACCGAGGTTAATACAGAAATGCATTCCTCTCGATTCTCATCTTTTGTCCTTGTTTCTTTTAATAACTATAGTTTTTAATTTAAAACAGCCAGTTTTTCTATTTACACTGTTTTAAATTAGCGGGTTTAGTAATTTTTTTGCCACCCATCAAAGTATTCATAAAAAATAAAAATGTCATTCGAAAAGTTAAACCTTATTGAACCCATACTAAGGGCGTTGAAAACCGAAGGCTACGTAAAGCCTACACCAATACAAGAAGAATCCATTCCAATATTACTTAAGGGGCGAGACCTTTTGGGCTGTGCACAAACCGGCACAGGGAAAACAGCAGCGTTTGCAATTCCTATAATACAAATTCTTTGTGGTGAGCAACCTCCTCAAGGAGGAGGACACAGGCCGATAAAGGCATTGATATTAACTCCTACCCGCGAACTTGCTGTACAAATAAAAGAGAGTTTTGCAGCTTATGGAAAGCACACCGGTCTTAGAGGAACTGTGGTGTATGGTGGTGTATCGCAACACGCGCAAACCGAGGCTTTAAAAAAGGGCGTAGATATTTTAATAGCTACACCGGGCCGGTTGCTAGATTTAATGAATCAAAGATTTGTTCATCTTGAACATGTAAAAATATTTGTGCTGGATGAAGCCGACCGGATGCTGGATATGGGCTTTATTAATGATGTAAAAAAGGTGATTGCCAAATTGCCCACTAAGCGACAAACACTTTTCTTTTCGGCTACTATGCCACCGGTAATTTTAAAACTGGCAAATAGTATTTTGCATGAACCGGTAAGAGTGGAAGTAACACCTCAATCTTCAACGGTAGATATTATTCAGCAATCGTTATATTATGTTGCTAAGAACGATAAGAAATCGTTGTTGATGCATTTGCTGAAAGATAAAGCTATTGAGAGCGCATTAGTATTTACACGCACTAAACACGGTGCTGATAAAATTGTACGCGAGTTAGTAAAATCAGGCGTAAAAGCATTGGCTATACACGGCAATAAATCACAGAATGCAAGGCAGAATGCGTTGAATGATTTTAAATCGCGCAAAACGCGTGTGTTGGTGGCTACTGATATTGCGGCCAGAGGTATTGATGTAGATAATCTATCGCATGTTATTAATTTTGAGTTGCCGAATGTGCCCGAAACTTATGTTCACCGTATTGGCCGTACGGGCCGTGCAGGCGAATCGGGCGTGGCTATTTCGTTTTGCGATGCAGAAGAAAAAGCATACTTGAAAGATATTCAAAAGCTAATTTCGAAAGCTATACCGGTGGTTGAGGAGCACCCCTACCCGATGAGCCATACCGTGATGGCTGCACCTGAGCCGGATAAACGCAAGAAGAGTTTTAAAAAACCTCATTCTAATTCATCCCACTCTCATTCAAAAAAAAGTTCATCTAGCGCCGGCGGCGGGGGTGGTAAAAAATGGTGGGGTAAAAAACAATAGATTTTTTTAAACTTGCAGAGTAGATTCAATAATTACTATTTAAAAAAAAACGAGCAACATGGATTTGGTTATAAACGACCCGGTTTTTATACCCAGAAATAATTACAATTTCATTGAAAGACAATTTCTGAAATTAATTCGCGATGAGCGCGACTTGCCTTTTATAAAATTATGCCTGCGCATTATACTTTTTGTTATACCAGTATCGGTATTTCTTTTCTTTCATTTTACGTGGTGGTTGGCTGTGCCTTTTTTAGTGTTTAATATTGCTACCGGGTTGGGGCCGTTTATTTTAATGCTGCATAATACATCGCACAGGAAACTATTTAAACAGGAATATGATTATCTGAACAAAATTATTCCGTGGTTTTTAGGGCCTTTTTATGGCGAAACACCTGAGACATATTTTAGCCACCATATAATGATGCACCATGCAGAAAATAATTTGGCCGATGACCTAAGCTGCACGATGAACTACCAACGCGATAGTTTTATTGATTTCATGAAATACTTTTCGCTGTTTTTCTTTTTAGGCATTGGCGATTTGACTTATTATTTTACTCGTAAGAACCGGTGGAAGTTTGTAAAAAAAGTATTGGTAGGTGAGATTGGTTTTACCATTGCATGTATAGGCTTATGCTTTGTTAACTGGCAGGCTACATTAATGGTTTTTATACTACCATTTGTAATTGCGCGCTTTGGCATGATGGCCGGTAACTGGGGCCAACACGCATTTATTAATGCTGCCGACCCCGCAAACAATTATACAAACAGCCTTACCTGCATTAACAGCAATTACAATAAACTTTGCTTTAACGATGGCTACCACATTGGCCACCACCTTCGCCCGAGCATGCACTGGACCGAAATGCCGGTAGAGTTTGAAAAAAATATTGAGAAGTACAAACAGAACGATGCTATTGTTTTTGAGGGTATTGATTTTTTTGTGGTGTGGTTTATGCTGGTAACACACAATTATAAATTCCTGGCCTCGAAATATGTTGACCTTGCAGGAAGGTTTACATCGAAAGAAGAGGTCATTAATTTCCTCAAAACGCGCGTTGCTAAAATTGAAATGAAACGTGGCTACCCTAACATTAATGTTATTTTTAATAATGTGCATTAATCTCCAGTTGGCAGTTTTTAGTTGGAGGTTTGCCCAAAAAAATAATCATCCCCTGCTTTCCCTCAGCCTCCTCACCCCCCTTCACGCACGCAATGGCAGCGCAAAGGGGGGCAAATAAATGATTTTTTGTTTATCCGAATCCAGCGCCCTCTTTCTTAAAAATTAGGTGTAGCTATACTTTAGTTACACTATGAAAGCTAATATTCTATTTATTATTGTTTTGCTATTGGTTTTTTCTCATAAGCCTATGGCGCAATCATGGACACATGTGCGACTTTTTGATAAATCAGGTGTACCACCTCTTGAGGAGGGATTTTTTTTTCATGATACGGGGATTATTATTGGTGGACATGGGTATATAATAAGATCAAATAATTATTTTAACTCATTTATAGTAGACAGTAGTTATTCCGCTACAGGTTTAGGCGGGCTCACTTTTGTAAATCGTGACACAGGCTATATGTTTTCGAACAAGTTGCTTGAAACCTTTGATGGAGGCAATACTTGGGCTCCTAAACCTAATGGTACATATCCCACCCTTTTTCATTTCTATGATTTTATGTTATTTGTTTCTGCCGATACGGGATATTTTTCGGCTAATGAAGGTGACTTGGGTACTCTTTATTTTACTTATGATGGAGGAATAAATTGGTTTGTTCCTGATACCTCCAGCTTTTATGTAGGTACGTTGACTGGGGAGGTTTTACGAATGCATGTAATACAGGATTCTATTATATATGTATTAATAATTGAATTAGGTTCGGATTATCTTTTCACTATAAAGCGCTCATCTGATTATGGCAAAACATGGTCCTTCGTTTCAAACGTAGGCCGTTGGGCTTCTATTGATTATGGTGACTTTTATTTTCTGGACGATACCACCATTATTCTAGCCACTACTGGCTATATAAGAAAATCTGTAGACGGCGGAGTAAGTTTTGCATATCAACTTCCAACCGATGATTTTATTGGTGATCCAAGACAGGCTATAGCCTTTAGCGGACGCGATACTGGTTACGTAGCGTTTGGACAAAGTGTATATAAAACTTATGATGCAGGAAACACATGGACAAATGCAAACTTTAGCTTTGCTCCAGAAGATAGCAACGACTATATTTCATTTATTACTATGGGTTGTTCACGAAACGCCGTTGTGGGTACTATGAACAAGTATATTTATAAAATGGAGCCTGACTGCGGGATAACTGGTATAGCAGATATACCGGATGTGAATTCATTTAGTATTAACCCCAACCCAACTAACAACAAATTGTATGTCACTATTAATAACCAACAAAAAAGCAACTTACAAATTTTTGCTATTGATGGTCGCGCGGTTATGCCGCAAGATGTTATTCAGCAAGACTACTTTGAGGTTGATGTTTCAAATTTAGCTACCGGGCTTTATTTTTTGGTGTTGCAGAATGATGAAGGAAGAGTGGTTAGGAAATTTGTAAAGGAATGACACCCCTCTAAATCTCCCTAAAGGGGAGATTTACGAACAAAACTATTCTACATAAATTAATACTGGCCCGTGTTTAGCATTACAAGCGTACAAGCTTCAAGCGCTTCTATTCCATTTTGTTGGGCCATTTTTTCTAGCTCGGTATTTTCGGCACCTGGGTTAAAGATGATGCGCCGAGGCTTGGCTGAAATTATTTTATGGTAATACTGTTTTTGATTTTCGGGATTTAAATAAAGAGTGACCGTATCAATATTTTCTTCCGGTGGAAAGTCCTGAATGATTTCAGTTCCACTTACTTCGCCCTCATCTAAGCCTACTGCGTATACTTCGTGATGATGAGAACGTAACGACCTTATAGCCTTGTTAGAATACCTATCAGGATTCAAAGAGGCTCCCAGAACAAGTGTTTTCATAGGGTTTTGATTTAAGGGTTAGTTACTCTAATTTATAAAATTCAGCTGTATTAAGAAAACCAACAACCAATAACTTGTATAAAGGCAACCTTAGCTGCAGGTTACCGTAATAACATAAACACAGTTTTAACATGAATGTTATACAAATAAATAGTGAAGAGCTAAAACACTGCATTTTTGAGAAATCGAAAGCTTACTCAACTATTTGCAATACAAGGGAATACAACAGAGACCTTGATTTAAGTATGTTGCTTTCGAGTAATGGAGAAAACAACGTAAGGATTGTGTTTAATACTATTGAAGGCTATAAAGAGATACAAACGCCATTTGGGGCAGCACGGAAAAATTGATTTTATTAAAAGACGGCTTTTCAATACCGGCCGAGGCTATTGCCTACGTATCGTTAGATTAGTATTTGCACCGGGGCTTCAAGAATACCTTTTAATATCTGTAAAAACTTAGCACCGGTAGCACCATCCACCACACGGTGATCGGAACTTAAGGTTAACTTCATTTTATTGGCAGCTTTTATTTCGCCGTTAATTACAGCTGGTTCTTGCCTAATAGCGCCTATAGCTAAAATACAAGCATCGGGTGGATTGATGATGGCAGTAAATTCTTCAATACCGAACATTCCAAGATTTGAAATGGTAAAAGTATTGCCTTGCATTTCCTGAGGTTGAAGTTTTTTTGATGTTGCTTTTTGCGCAAGTGATTTGGCTTCAACTGAAATATCGCTAACCGATTTGCCGTCGGCAAATTTTATTACCGGTACTACTAAGCCATCTTCAACAGCAACGGCCATACCTATATGCACATGGTCGTAATACCGGATGGTATCGCCTAACCACGAGCAGTTAACACCCGGAGACTGGCGCAGCGCAAGGGCTACAGATTTTATTACAATATCATTAAACGAAATTTTTGAAGGCAATACGGCATTTAATTGTGTGCGCAGGGCCACGGCATTATCCATATTTACATCAATAGTTAAATAGAAATGCGGAGCGCCGTTTTTACTTTCTGTAAGGCGCTTGGCAATGGCTTTGCGCATTTGGCTAACCTTTACATCGCGCGAGCCTTCTTTACCGGTAAACGCAGCAGGTGCAGCGGTGGCTTTTTCTAAGTCGCGCTTAATAATACGGCCGTCCTCACCTGTTCCTTTTACTCTGTTTATGTCAATGCCTTTTTCTTTGGCTATTGCTTTAGCTAATGGCGATGCTTTAACTCTATCGCCAGGCATTGCACTCGGTTGCTCTACCTTTTCTACAGCGGGTTGCGTTACTTCCTTTTCAACACCATTGGTTGGTTTCTGTTCGCCGGTGGCTTCTTTTTGTGCGGGCTCGGTTTTTGCGGGTTCTTTCTTCTCCCCTCCTTTTAATAGGGCAGAAAAATCTTCGCCTTCTTTTCCTATAATGGCTATCAGGTCGCCAATTTTTAAGGTATCGCCTTTTTTAGCGGCTATGTGTAGTATTGTGCCGTTATAATACGATTCAACCGGAAGCGTAGCTTTATCGGTTTCCACCTCGGCAACTGTGTCGCCCGATTTTATTTTGTCGCCTACCTTAACGTTAAGTTCAGCTATAAATCCTTCTTCCATGGTATCGGTCATTCTACCAAGCTGTATTGCTTCTGCCATATTACTTTTTTGTATTGGGGCAAATTTATCGAAAAAATATTCAGAGCCCCGTTTTTGGGAAAATTTAAGGCGCAAATTAATAACAAAACCAGCATTTTAAGCCAATAATGGCTGTTGCATTATTCGATTGTCGTACTTTTTGACATCTTCGTAGAAATAGCAGCTTCAAAAAAATGCTTATTGCAATTGGGTTCATACTTGGCTTTTTGGGTTATCTGCCAATAGGTAACATTAATATGGCTGTTGTGCAGCTATCGGTAAACAAAACAGTGGAAAAGCTGTGGGCATACATAATTTTTGTAGCCATTATGGAATTTATATACAGCCTAGGATGTTTGACAGGTATAGAGGTATTGATGCACCAGCCCGGTTGGATGATAATTTTGCGGTGGACAGCAGTATTTATTTTCATTCTGTTGGGCGTACTAAGTTTTCTTCACAAAGAGGGGGGCACCGGGATACAAAGTTTTTCGGTTGTAAAACGGGGTATTTTTATTGCCATTTTTAACCCCTTGCAAATTCCTTACTGGACTGCCAGTGGTATTTATTTAATAGAAAATCACTTTATGAAAAATGATGGCTTTTCGCTTTGTCTTTTTGCGTTGGGTACGGCATTGGGGTCTATTGCCATTCTATGCCTTTATTCGGTGGGAGGCAAAATATTAGTTGCAAAATTGAAGGTGAGCGACCATATTCTGAATCGTTTTATTGGTATATTGTTTATTGTTCTTGCCATGTGGCAATTGGTAACAGTAATGCATACTAAAACACACTAGAAAAAACATTAATATGAAACAACTAATAACACAAATTGAAATAAATGCTGCGCCTGAAAAGATATGGACTATTCTGACAGACTTTGCTAATTATAAAAACTGGAATCCGTTTGTAAAAGAACTAACCGGCAATGTAAAGGTGGGCGAAACAATACAGGTAATGCTTCAGCCACCGGGCTCAAATGCAATGAAGTTTACACCGGTAGTGGTTTCGTTTGAAAAGAACCAGGGCTTTTCGTGGAAAGGGAAATTATTTATTGGCGGTTTGTTTGATGGTGAACATATATTTGAACTGAAACCAATCAACGAACATAAAACGCTGTTTGTTCAACGCGAAAATTTTTCAGGCATACTTATACCCTTTCTTGGAAAAATGATAGACACCACTACCCGCCAGGGATTTGAAGCTATGAATACTAAGTTAAAGGAACTGGTAGAAAAAAGCTGAAAGTTATCTGCAAATCAGATTTAAGCTTGTGCTGTAGGCCCAAAGCTCATAGGCATAATAGGCGGTTCTTTATCGCTGATTACCCCAAACTGTTGTTCGTATTTTTTTACGTTATCAATTAAGGCTTTCATCAGGCGCTTGGCGTGTTCGGGTGTAACTACTATTCTGGCTTTTACTTTTGCTTTAGGCACGCCTGGCATTACACGGATAAAATCAACCACAAACTCTTGAGGAGAATGAGATATGATAGCAAGGTTTGAATATATGCCTTCTGCCATTTCTTCGGGCAGCTCAATATTAATTTGTTGTTGTTCTGTTTTTTCGCTCATGGCAATTTGTTTAAATGCTTATAAATGATGTGCTAAGTTGAAGATTATTTTTGTGATTAGCTTAAAAAAACGCGCCTATTACTTCTATCCACCGGCCTCCGTAAGTTACTACCAAAACACCTGCAATGCTTAACATAAAAAGAAAAAGACAAATACTTAGGTTGAAAAGAAAAACAGCCCGCTGTTGTGATTTTTTTTCCATATACAGGCCGGCTAAGGCTGTTGGGAAAAAACATACCATGGCTATTGCTGCAAGGCGTTTTGTTTCGCTGTTCATGGTGCGGGGGTTAGGCTATATAAATATATGGTCCACCAGCTTTGGTCATCGCTAAATGTTTTTTCTAAATGCAAGCCAATCTGGTCGTGGTTTTTTATTTCTACTGCCGAAATAAGATATTTTCCGCCCATTGCTGCAAATGCTTGTGCGTTGAAATCGAAATGTTCAATACTTCTGTTCGAAAATTTGTAGCAATTAAATGCCTGGTGGCGTGTGCCTAATTCGGAACTAAAAATATAACATCTGTTTCCCCACCCATCGTAATACTGGGCTATTTCATTGCTCTTATCAATTTCTTTCGAAAACAAATTTCTGAATGTCTGTTTATATTTTAAATCGTATACTGACATCAGTCCATCTAGCGTATAAAAGCCGTTGTATTGCGCTACGCTGGGGCTTATGCCTAAACTGGCAACATAGTAACTATTTTGTGGTGCGTTAATGTATTTTTTTATTTTATCAAATTGCCTTGGGGCCGTATAATTTTCGAATGCCGGAAATTCCTGAAAGCCGGTAAGCATTCGGTAGTTATGCAGTAATTCATCGTTACCCGCAAGTGCTATAAACAGCTGCGCAAAAACAAGGGGCAGAATAAGCGGTTTGAAAATTGCGATATCGCTCATTTTATTTAAAGCCAGGGCAAATGCTGTAATCCAAAGAAACGGAAGTAAAACTACGAACCGGTTAAACCTGAAGGTTTTTATTAATGTTATTTTATTGCCCAAACTATATTCAATAAATGGATACAAGCCTTCAAATAAACATATTGCTATAATAGTAATGAGGATAGTAAGCAGGAGGCGTTCGGATTTTTTTATAACCAGTGCAATAGCAATCATTACTGCCGCGGGTATAAATGTAGCTATGTGATAATGCGTAATAAAAAATTTCAACAAAGCATCGGCAAACGATTGAACAATATCGGGTTTACCAAACATGTACAGATTGTATGATAACCGGTGCTGTACAAAATCGGTTTTTGTAAAGGCTGCACTAAGTATTGGAAAATTAATGAGCGCAAATACCACCGATAATAAAAACATACCTGCAACGTAATGGATATTGACCTTAGACCGAAGATATAAGTATACACCTGCAAATACCAGTAGTGCTATAAAAGGTACGAATAGCCAAACTATGGAGGCATAAAATGGAAATAAGAGAATAATAAAATAGCTAATAATTAGCTGCCGACGAAAATTAAGATTTAGGAATGCCCATAGTAACAACGGCTGCCCCATTACCGAAAGGCCGAAAGGGGTAAATACTGATAGCACACTGAAAATTAGCGCCAGCAGCCATACTATAAATCTCCTTTCGGGTTGTTGAATAAAATAGCGGCTTAATAATAAAGTAACACCGGTAAAGCCGATAATGCGTATTAGCAGCGTGCTAATAATGTATGCATAATAAGCACCGAAAGTTTGAACCAATAACATGTTAACCGATAAACCTGTAGGGTATACTGCGCGCGGCAGGCCTTTCATTACTTGTGGCACAATAACTCCGTTATGAAAGTTAAAAGCGGTATGGCTATCGGCAAGAATTTTTAGCCACTCCCATTCGCCTTCTAATGTATCGTGTAAGCGTAGGTAACAATTATGACCAAGAAGTAAGTAAGGGATTACATAAGCCAACGCTACAACAAAGACGATCCATTTTGCAAGCCCGCTATAACTATTACTATCTCTTGCTGAATTCATAAATTAAAAGCGGCGTAAATTTGTACTATTAAATTTTTTTGGATGAAAATGCGGCGACTATTTATGCCTTGCTATAATATTTGAGCCCCACAATACCCAGAAGCACCACACCGGTAAAGAAAATTTGCTGGTAATTATATGCTTCATTAAAAACGAAAATATCTAATATTTTCGAAAATATAAGTGCCATAGCCATCCACACGGCAAAAGCTGTTGAGGCAGGAATGCTTTTCATGGCCATTGAGAAAAAATAGATATTGCATAAACCAAATACTATATAGCCGCCGAAGGGAAGGAAAATTTTCCATTCGCTAATGCTTTGCAATTGATTCATTTTAATGCTGAACAATTGCTTCATGTTCAAAAACTTTAAACTGAATATCCACGCTGCTTCGAATAAAGCTGCAATCATTAAATAAAACCAATGCGTCATTCTGCAGTTTTTGTATCAGTTGAAGAGGGCCTTTTGCTGTCGCTTTTCAGCAGGCCGGTTAATGTTTCCTTCCACTCAATATAAGATTTTACTGTGGGTTGTTCTTCTACCTTTTTTACATCGAACCGGTGTATGGCAAACCAATGTTGCATAAAGTAATCGCGCGGATAATCATAGGGTAAACCAAATCGTTGTGGCTTTAGGAATTCGTATTTGAATGGATTTAAGCCGGGTAAAAATGCTGTACCAAAAATCCAATCCCAGAAGGCAAATTTGGTGGAGTAGTTACAGTAAAACACCTCGCGGTGGTTATAGTGGTGCCACTGGTGCATTTCGGGCCCGTTAATGAAATATTGTAGTTTACCGGTTTTTACATCAATGTTAGAGTGTATCCAAATGCCCCAAACAGCATCCAAGCAAGCCTTTATGGGAACCATAATAGCGGCTGTTTTTACATCTAACAAAAAGAAAATAGGAAGAAACTCAATAGTTTGATTAATGATTATTTCGAAAGCATGAGAGCGTGAGCCTGCCAGCCAATCAACCGTTTTTACCGAA
>CAIXGR010000015.1 GCA_903919075.1 uncultured Bacteroidota bacterium
ATTAAATGACAGAAGAAGTATTTACTTTAAAAACAAATCTTCTAACTTTGCATTCACAAATTTAAATTCTCTGAATTGAAAACTCTCTAAAAGTTCACTTTGGTTTGAAGACATACATATAACTTCACCAGCTTCCTAACCGCTATGTTGCCACCGGTAGTAATGCGGAGCAAATAAACCCCGCTGGCAATTTGCGTTGAAATTTCGGTATGTGTATTTCTTATTTCGGTTTTATAAACCAGGCGGCCGTTGTTGTCTATAATTTCAACTTGTGCGCCAATTAAATTATTGCTTACTGATAATTGAAAATTGCCAACTGATAGAGGATTTGGGTAAATAGAAATATTTTCATGGTTATTAATATCTGCCACACCGGTGTAAAGAAACGGGATTGAAAATGAAGAGCAGCCATTATCGTCGGTTATTTCAACCGAGTAATTGCCATCGGCCCGGGCAACATAGGTGCTTTGGGTGGCTCCGTTTATAGCGTGGCCATTAACATACCATTGTATATGCACAGCATTGTAAACGCTAAGCGTATCTTCTTTGCGCGAAATACTTACCGCCGGCGATTGATACACGACAATACCAAGGTGGTTCGATTCAACACTGCAACCGGTGTTGGTGCTTACGGTTACATAATAGTTGCTGGCATTTTTTACCTGTATGCACCGGGTGGTATCGCCGGTGTTCCAGTGGTATGATGTATAGCCGCCGGAGGCGCAAACAAGGGTGCTGTCGCTGGGGCAAATAGTATCGGCATTGGTTGAAACAGTGGGCTGCTGTATCGATAGCAAATTAATATGCACTGAATCGTGATTATTGCAAACGCCAACAGTAACTGTTACGCTGTATGTACCGGTTTGGGTAGCGGTGTAAGTGGGCTGCGATGAGTTATCCTGCCAGTGGTATGAGGCACCGGTTGTAGTAGCATTAAGCAACAGTGAATGATTGGGGCAGATAGACGTATCGGGGCCCAGATTTACTACCGGTGGGTTTGCCGTACTAAGGGTAACAAGAACGGAATCGGAAGAAGAACATGGGCCTACACTAACTGTTACGCTGTAAGCACCGGTTTGCGAAACGGTGTAGGTGGGCAAAACTGAATTATCCTGCCAGCGGTATGTAGCCCCAGGTGTAGTGGCATTAAGCAATAATGTTTGGTTGGCACATAAAACAGTATCGGGCCCGAAATTTACTACCGGTAGTATGCCTGAGCCCAAGCTAACCTGTATCGAATCGGAAGAAGAACAGGTGCCTACGCTAACAGTTACGCTGTAATTACCGGTTTGGGTAACGGTGTAGGTGGGCTGCGATGAGTTATCCTGCCAATGGTATAAAGCGCCACCGGTGGCAGCATTAAGCAATATAGGGTTATTTGAGCAGGCCGCCGTATCGGCGCCCAAATTTACTACCGGTAGTGGCGCGGTGGTAATATTTATGGTATCGCGGCCGGTGCCACAGTTGTTAGTGGCTACAGCCCAGTATTGGCCCGGAGTGGTTGCAGTTATTGCCGGCCCGGTAGCACCTGTAGACCAAAGGGTATTGGCTACACCGGTGGTAAGCTGCCGGGTAAAATTACCGCAGTACAAGGTATCGGTACCCAAATTAACATGCGGGGCTGCGGTAATAACAACAGTATCAATAAGCGTATCAATGCGGCACGTGCCGTAAATAAAAGCACGGGTAAAATAAGTGCCACTACCGGTAAATATATGATAGGGCGAAGACAAAGTTGAAATATTGGCACTACCGGAACCGGGGTCGGCAAAATTCCATTGAATACTATCAACGCCCGATAGGTTGGAGAGCGAAAAGGCTACCGAATCATGACAGGTGGGTACGGTAGCATTTGAAGCAGTAGTTACCGGATTAAAGAAACCCCCTATAAGAGCGGGTAGCCCCAAACCACATACGCCTTCCAAAGTAACTGCGATTTCAACAAAACCACAACCTGTGCCACGTACGGCGGGAAAATTAATTGCTGCTAAACGACTTTGCAAATTGGTGGCACCATAAATTTTTTCATCGGGCCCCAGTTGTAAATCGCCGATGACGTATGAAGCGAAATTTCGATAAATGAGCACCGCACTATCAACAATTTGTGTGGGCGTACCTGCCGATAAATCGAACTGGTAAATATTGCTGGGGCCAGCGATTGATGAGCCATATAACAATTTACTATCGGGCGAAAATTCGACCCCATATGCCTGGTTAAAATTGGGGGAGTAGAGGGATATATGATTAGATGCTTTACCGGTGCATGGATCAAAGTCAACCACATCGAAAGCGCTTTTTACCCAAAGTGCAAAAGCCAGCTTGCGGGCGTTGGGCGAAAATTTCATGTAGCCTACATTGTGGGTAAAGTTGGCACCTGCTAAAACACCTACATAGCTTGAAACCGGAGTGGGATTTACACCGGCAGCAGTAACCGCAAAAAATTTTATGGAATCGGTAAAAAAATCCAGTGCTACAATCCAGTAATCTTTACCGTTGCCATTTTTTACAGCGGTAAGTTTTTCGAAATAATAGCCGGGAAGCTGAACGTTTTTTTCGTTGGTAATATCGCCAAAGCCATTGTTTAGGGTCAAATCTAATAATGAATACCGCAGGCCGTTGTAGCTGCCACCCCAGTCCATAGTTATTATATAGTATTGGGTGTTGCTACCGGGCCGTGGTATTGCAATAGCCGATTGGGTTGAAGTGTTATTGCCCATTAAGTCGGTGCCATTAGGCATTACTTGACTGTTGCGGTCCCACACGGTGGTGCCATCGGTAAAAAAAAGCAAATTGCCCAGGCTATCGGAAATGCTGGCGCAACCCTCGTCGGCGTATATGGGGCAACCATGATCTGATACCGGTGCACCGGTAGCAAAGCTTACAAAACAGCCATGGCCAAAGTTCCAGTTATTGGCGCGCTTGTTTTGGGCATATGTTTGCACCAATGCAAAAAACATAAAGCCCAACAGAAAAATGCCTCTCTTATTTATTACTCAAATTAAAATACCTGTGTTTCTGATGTTTAGCTAAGTTGGTGTTTAATCTGCTTGTATGCAAATTATTTATTTACAGGTTATCGGATTTCTAAACAGGGTATTTGCTATTTGCAAGCAATTTTTTTGCCGAAGCTTTTACCCGCTACAACGAAATTGTATTCAATAATATTCTATCTCTCGTTCGGTAAATGATGTAACAGCAATACGGCCCTCAATATTTTCCAATATTTCTTTTTTAATCCAATTTCCTTTGCGGTCGTATTTATACCGGTAGGTGATTTCGGTAGCCGGCTTGGCCGAGGCGGGAGTATTAATGGATTTAATTGGGAAGCCTTTTTTGTTATAACTAAGGCTGGTTTGGCTTAACAGGCTGCTATCTTTAGAATATCTGTTTACTTCAATCGCCAGGCCATTTTTATCGTATTTAAATGTTTCTGCGGTTATAAGAGGGCCATTTTTTTTATACCATTTTTCTTCAATAATTTGCCCCTGTTGGTTGTAGTGCTTAATAATTGAGTTAGCTAATTTTGAATGCCCCATTGTTACGGTTGCGGTATTAGTGGTGTCGTTGTAATGGTAAATATCTTGAGCCAGCAAGGTGTCGGCTTTATATCTGTCCGTCTGTAATATTCTTCCCAGGCTATCGTGTTTGTAATAAGCAATGGTATTTATAGTTGCATTTTTTCTAAGCGAGCCAAAGCGTTCGCTAATGTAATTTCCACTACTGTCGAATGTTATAAATTTTGTATCTAAAAGCTTGTTGTTTTCCTTTTTTGTGTTGTTAAACTCGCGAATGGTTACTGATTTCACTTTGCCCTTTAATTCCAGTTTTTCCATATCGCTTTTTACTATAAATTTCGAAAAAGAAAAGAGGACAAACGTTAGAAGAAATAAAATGACATTGAGTGGTTTACGCATGTTTGTGTTGTGATGTTGGCTGTGCTTAAAATTAAAGTATTTTATTTAAAGTAGGATGAGCAGGTTCCGCCCGCCCTTTGGCACTTTTCCCGATAAAAACAGGGATGAGACGAAGAGGAGGACCGCTTGGGCTGGACAAGGCTATGCCTCAAGAAAATTTGTTTATGGCAGTTTAATAAGGGCGCTTTTAGAATGAACATAGGGCCTAAATTTTAATTAGGTTACCCTTCGTGGTATATTTAGTTAAATAAAGACTAATTATTAAAAAAAGAATATTAAATTTGAATAAGTTAAACCATAATGGCAATGCAAGCGGCCTAATTATAGTAAAGAGTAAAGTTAGAAGATGCAGGTTTGTTTGCCTAAGCTTTGTGATAACAAAAAGGAAGGGAAAAAACAGAAGTTATAATTTTATGCTGTTTTCTAATTTTTACTATTTTTATGCCAGTAAATTACACCCATAAGTTTTATAATTGTGTTGGCTGGTGTTTGGCGCTTGAAAGATAGTGCGGTGGGTTGCGGCTTTTTTCCCAAAGCCTTTTGTATTTTTAATAGCAAGAATATAGTCTACTCAACTTTTTAACTTGGCTTGTGTTATTGAGTAGCTAAAAAATATATTCATTAAAGCTATTTCTGTCCCAGCGGGGGTCTTTCCTTGTTAGGCTGTATGAGTGGGGGCTCTAAGGCACAACAAGTAGATTCCACTGGGGCAGAAAGTGCTATCCTTCAGGAATAAATTTTCAAGCTAATTTTAATTTGCTCTTCTAAGTTTTTATAACCGTTAATAGCTATGTAAAACGGTAATTAGCAAAAGCATCATTCAACAAACATAGATTACAATTTTATTTAAAGCAAATCATTTTTTTTGCGATTATCTGGTTTCTAAGGCGGGTTTTTACAAGCCTGATTATACTTTATATAATACTGTTTTAGGCAAAGAGCTACCTGCATAAATTTAGTATTACAGCTTAAAAAGGCGTGTTTTAAATTAAAAACTATTCTTTTTTTTATTCAAAATTTGTAGCTTAGGCAATAATGGTTAATGCCATGCTTTTTAAATAAACCATTGAATTATCGTATTTCCAGTAAGTTTTCTCCTATCAAAAAGCTGCTTTAAAAAGCCAACTGCCAATCTTCAAGTTTATTATATTCAATAAGTGAAATTTAATTTCGAAAAACCCAAGCTCGATAATTATACCATTAACATTATTGTATGGAACCTGATGCCATACTGGGGTGTGTTGTTTTTAAACTGGCAGCCGCTAACTGTTTTTGCCTGTTACGCTTTCGAAAGTATTATTATAGGTGTATTCAATGTGTTCAAATTAATAGTAGTTTACTTTTCCGGAAACAAGGAAATGGATGATGCCGACCCAAACAGCTTGGGTTTCTTTTCTATACCGGCGTTTGTGTTCTCATATGGACTTTTAGCGCTCTGTCAGTTTTTTATATTTTTCTCGTTTTGCAGTATGATAATATCCGACGATAAAGATAAAGGCCCGGTGAACCTGCTAGACACTATATCGCTGTTTACGAATAGCCAAAGCATTTTTTTAATCTTATCGGCATACGTTATGTCGTACGTTTATTTATTTGTAAACGATTTTATATTAACCGGCGACTACACCCGCCGCACCATGCGCGACCAACTTACCGAGCCCTTTCCTTTTGTAATGGGCTCGCAATTTATAGTGCTGCTGGGGGCGTTTTTTTATGGCGCATTTGGAAATGGTGTAATGATATTGCCGGCCTTAACCACGGTAAAGGTTATTACCCAACTGCTTTTAAAAAACCACAAACCTTCCGAAATCTTTGCCTAATAGAGTAAATAACAACTGCCTCCTTATCAATTAGTTCGAAAAATCTATTATTTATAGGGTATTTCAACTTTCGAACAAATCAAGGGCTGTATTCCACGTTTTTTGTGCCCCTTTTACATAACCTATTTTGTTCCATACCGTATTAACTGTTACAACCCGCAAAAAAGGTTTTGCGGCAAAAACAGAGTTGGTTATGGAATTGCTTAATAAGCTTTTAACAATGTTGCAATTTGAAGAGATAATGGATTACGGGGTTTGGGACCTTGTCATCAATCTCATTATTTTTGGGGTGCTTACTGTGCCTTTCTTTTTAATCTTTTGGGTATACTTTAAAGATAAGTTTCAGGCGCGCCGCATACAGCCTAAGCGAAACAGGTTTTCGCTCAGCATCCGACAGGAAATAAAAAACTCAATGGTATCGCTGTTTATTTTTACGGTTATCGACGCGCTTATTTATTTAGCACAACTTAAAGGCTACACCAAGCTTTATACAAATGTCGATCAGTATGGTTGGCCCTATCTTGTATTCAGCGTACTTATCATCATTTTCCTGCACGATGCACTGTTTTATTTCTTGCATCGGTTTATGCATCATCCTAAAATATACAACTACGTGCACAAAGTGCATCATCAAAGTACCGACCCTAGTCCTTTTGCGGCATTTTCATTTCACCCGCTCGAGGCACTTTGCGAAGCCAGTATATATGTAATCTTCGCTTTTCTGTTACCGGTACACATGGCCGCTTTGTGGGCATGGCAAATAATACAGGTAACCCTAAACGTAATTGCACACCTGGGCTACGAAATTTACCCCGAAAACTTTAACCGCCACTGGCTGTTTAAATTCAAAACCCCATCTACGCACCATAACATGCACCATGCAAAAGTACATGGCAACTACGGTTTATATTTTACCTGGCTCGATAAACTTTTTAAAACCGAGTTTAAAGACTACAACCAAACGTACGATGCTATTCACGAAAGAGTAAAAGAAAGCGAATCCGTTTCGCAAACATATACCCGCGTTAGAACTGAGCAGGAAGCTAGCTATGTGAAGTAAGAAATTGCATGCAAATATAATCTCGATAAAAATTAAACAATTTATGAGAGGAATGCGGTTCCTCCTTTAGGGAGTTAGAGGGTGCGGCGCGCGAGAATCTTATCTTACAGCATTCGGTTTCTCCAACAAACTATCTCTCATCATAGCGTTATTATTTCTAATCATCCGGTCATAATACTCCTTCGATTCCGGTTTAAGTAGGCAGCAGCGTTTAAAATAAGGGGCGGCATTTTTATATTCATGTAAAGCTGTATAAACCGCAGCAGTATTCGAAAACGCATCGGTATAATTCGAGTCTAATTCAGTAGCCTTTACTAAACTTCCAATGGCCTCTCTAAATTGTTTTCGCTGTGCAAGGGCTGTGCCTATATTATAATATGCCGGTGCAAAATTAGGGTCGTAAACAAGCGCTTTTCTACTTGCATCTTCCCCTTCCTTTAAGTATCCGGCGTCAAAATATGCAGCGCCCAGGTTGTACCACCCCAAATAACCGGGCTGGTAAATATTCAGGCCAAATTTAAGTTCGTCAATACCGTGTTTAAATAAATCTGCTCTTGTTTTGGCATCAGTAGTATTGCGCGCAACTTTGGCGTATTCGTTACCCAGTGCCTGGTGTGTGCGGGCGCTGTTAGGTGCATCTTTAATTCCAGCCTCAAACAATGCTATGTTATCTTTCCAATCTTTTTCGCGGTCAATAGTTTTTAGCAGATAAAGAAAAATTAATACACCCGAAACAGTATACAGCACTATATAATTTTGTCGCAATTTCCCCGATGCATCAATCTTCAATAATTTATTAAACAAGTAAACAAGCGCTATACAAAACCCCAGCGAAGGCACAAACAAAAACCGCTCCGACATTACACTCCCTATGGGCACAATAAAATTAGAGGTAACAGAAATGGTAATAAAAAAATATAGAATGCAAAAGCTGAAAATATTTTTGTCTTTTAGTTTTAGCAAAGCATAAACTATCAAGCCTACACAAACCAAAACCGATAAAATAACTTTGTAATCAAACCAACCCACCGGCGGTATTTCGTTAAACGAATAGTCCCAGGTTAAATGATAGGGTACAAAAAGCAGCAAAATATATTTGCCCATCACAAACATTTCCGTAGCCAGCCTTTCCGAATGCGATTGAATAGCCATTAATGAATTAGAAAGCGGGTCAATTTTTTTATTCGAAACAGTGCCGTGGTTTACCACAGTTCTTATAACTAAAAAAACTACTGCAATTGCTGCGTATGGTAAGAAACGATATCCGCTTTATTTTTTCATTACTAAAATAAAATAAGGCTAAAGGTATTATAGCCAAAAATGTAAGTCCGCTTTCTTTCGAAAGTAACCCCAGAAAAAAGCAAAGCACACTTGTTGCCAACGCCGCTATCTTTCCCTTTTCAATATATTTAAATAACAAAAGCAGGCTTAGTAAAAGAAAAGCAAAGCAAAATATCTCATCTCTGCTTTTAATATTAGCCACCACTTCGCTATGCACCGGATGCGCCAAAAAAATTAATGTAATAAGTAAAGGAATCGACCGGTGCGTATTTTTTAAAAGCCTGCTCAACAACGCAAATAATATTATACCAAGCAGGCCATAATAAAACACATTAAAAAAATGATTCACTGACGGCGTTAATGCAGAAAATTGTTCTTCAACTGCTAAGTGGGCCATTGGCAGCGGCCGGTACGAGCCCTGCATCATGTACAACGGACAATTAGTTTTAGTAAATATTTCGGGTATGCCCGCTATACCCTGTTGAACTGCCTTGTTATATACGTATATTAAATCATCATCCAGCACATAGCCATAATTAATACTTTGCCCGTATAAAATAAAGCTGAAAGTGAAAATGACAATACAGAATAAAACAAAATTGTTTTTCTTCTTCGGGCTATCCGGTTTTTTTGTAGGTATAACTGAAGGCTTAACTATGCGCCCCTTTTTTGCCGAACTACGTTTATCCATTAAAAATAATTTACATGGTTCTTTCTTACGCGTCAGCTAATGCTAATTTATTCAAATAACCGTTAACTTATAGTTTTTAATAAATTTTTTTCAAAGGTAGAGCGCAACACTACTGTACCACAATTTTAGTCGTACCTCTTTCGCCACTCATTTCAAAGGTGGCCATGTAAATACCTTTTGCTATACCGGTAAGCTGTAAAGTGCTAAGGTTATTGCCTGGCACAGCCTGCCCGGGTTGCGTCAATAAAATTTTACCGCAAACATCGGTTAGTTTAATTACGTAGTTTCCTGCGGCAGTGGTGGTAAACGAAAGTTCAGTTTGCCCGTTGGCAGGGTTAGGGTTTGCTTTAAGTTGTACCGGTGTATTATAAATATCGGCTATGCCTGTAGGCGGTGCAGGCCTGCATTGCACAAAGGCAATATTAAAAGTATCGCTGCTAATGCCGTTAGCGCTTAACAAAAGTGCATAATTGCCCGAACGCAATGTGCTATCGGGTATGGTAAAATAAGCGGTATCGGGCAGTGCGCCTCTTTGCACGCCGGTGCTGTTCCAGCGGGTGGTACGTGCGTAATATGTTTTACCGTACGCTATAAGGCGTACTATGGGGTAGTTGGTAGCCATTTGCCAATCATCGCCGTAAGCAGCGCCTTGCGAAATACCATTAAACAAAGTACCGGTAATCATAAAATCGCAACCGGTTTGGCTTACTGTATTTATAGTAGGCTTTCCTGCTGCCAGCGGTGCGTTGCCCGGTGTATAAATATAGTATTGGTTAAGGCTCTGCACCGAAAACAGCACGGTGCCATCGGGCAGGTCAAGCATATTTGTTTCATAACAGACTATGCCATATAACGCATCAAATCCATCGGGCGATAATACCGGTACAAAACTATCGGTTATGTAATTGTAATCGTAAAAATAAGTGGGCGAGTAAAATGAACTGTCATTGGAATAGCCATTAGGAGCCGGCGATGTGGCACATAATATATGCCCGTCGGCCATCATAGCCGCTGCTCCATCGGTCATACTGTTTCCATTGGGCACGCTGCTGGTTGCAAGCCAGCTTCCCAAAGTAGTATCGCCACTTGGTGTGTAAGTAAGGGTTTGACCGGTGCTGCCAATAAAAAAAGCCTTACCGTTGGGCAGCAATAACCCGGGCCCATTATCCCAAACAAAAGTATCGTTAAGTATAAAAGGCATTGATGAATCTCTAATCCAAAGGTCCAGCGCTGGTATATAACGCTCGGTAAGTGTATCGCCAAAATCTTCAAACAAAATACTGTTATCAGCCAACTTTACCCAAGGCGCTTCATCGGCGTTTTGCAGGCACATGGCCCCTATGCTAAAAGTATCAGCAACCGGATCATAAATAAAGTTTTTAATTCCATATCCAATCGAGTCGTCAATAACCACATTTTGCATTACGCGCCCGTCAGGCAGTAATTGCGAGTTGCCATCATATATAATGCTTGATGAATCAACAACTATAATAGATGTCCAGGTATCAGCCAATGGGTCATAAATTTCAGCCGATCCGCTACCGGTGCCATATTCGCCACCGGCCACATAAACCTTTCCATTCTGCAACACCTGCGATGCAAAATAAAGCCGCGTATCAATCATGGGTGCAATAGTGCTCCAGGTGCCATTTACATAGCTACCGGTGCTATCCGGTGTTAGCTTATTCCAGGTAGTGCTATAAACATCCATGTCATCGGCAGTATTGGTAATTACAGTGCCATCGGTAAGCAACAGCATTACCCCGCTGTTAAGGTTCGGTGCCAGGTTATTCAGCGGCGTCCAGATGCCTTGCGAAAACGAAGTAAGGCAAATGGCTAATAAAATAGCAAGGATAATAGAGGGGGCTGGGTGTTTCATGCTTTTAGCTATACATAAATATAATAATTAGTACCAGAATATTGTTTTTAATTACAGGTAATCAGAATGAACAGCCGAAAGTTTTTTAGAAAAATGACACGGGATTTACAGAAACACATGCTATCTTTTATTATCCTTTTCTTTTTTAATGAAGCGCATGCCGCGAAAGATTTTGTATTACAAAAGTATCGGCTGGCGGGTTATCGTTAGGCATTTACATTCTTTCAGCAATCAGCAAAAATGCTGTAACAGCAAGGCAGAAAATTGTAATAGAATAGCGGGAAAGGGAATGAAAATTGCTAGCTGGCTATTTTTCTAAAAAGCTCAACGCAGCTTCTTCGCTGGGTTGTTGGTTAAAGGCGCTTTCCAACTTAGTCATTTTTAAAAGTTTGGTCATTTGTTCCGGTACACTGCAAAGTACGGTAGCGCCTCCGGCAGTGCGTATTTTGGTAACTGCGCTAAGTAAAGCACCCAAGCCAATACTATCTAGGTACTTCATATCACTCATATTGAATATTAATTTTTTATTGCCGGCATCAATGTTGCTGTGTATTAAATCCATAATATGGCCTTTAATATGTTCGCCCAGTACGTTGCCCTCTAAATAAATAACTAACACACCGTTTTTAACTTCACTCTTCATATATCGATAATATTTAATAGCAGCTTTTGCCTCGCCACCATTGTTATATACAATACGAATAAAACCTGTACCATGTTACTTTACCGGTAGTTTAATTCGCGATGAAAAAATATAATTAGTTTCTTATATAATCTATTATTGGCAAATAAATCTTTCCACCTGTAAATGTTATTTGTTTCATTTTACCAATGAAAAGGCAGTTTTTTTAAGCACGAGTTGCATTTTTGTAGAAGCTTAAAAAGCGCCGTTCCTTTAGTGTTTGCAAGCATCTTAGGCAGTAGAAAGATTACATGTATTTATGCTTTGTTGTAACAAAGTTTATAGAAAGAAGAAAAATGGACAGAACGAGAAACAGATACAGCAGCGTTAAAATCGTACCTATAGCGCCCAATATTATTGCAGCAATGGCCGGTTTCTCGCTTTCTGTAACGCAGTAATCAGTTTTTTCGAAATATGAATTATCGCAGAAATTTTTCAGGACCGTATTCGAAAAAAAATGTTTCTACATTTCTTCATTAACTGCTGCTACCCTTGGGCGCTAGAAAAGTTTAAAAAAAGGATAACAGCCCTTTTGTAAAAGCTAAAATCATTAAAATAAACTACTGATTATCAAATAAACAAGTTCTGTTTTTACGAAAAATCTTGTAGCTTTTAAAAAAACAAACTACCTTACAAAACTTATCATTCTACTAAATGAATTTTTATGATGCTGAAAAATTTATGCAAAGCTACTGTGTTTATGGGGTTAGTATTTTGCTCGCTTGTTATAAATGCGCAGGGCGGTGTGGCCATTAATCCCGCCGGTGCCCTGCCCGATAATTCGGCAGCGCTTGATGTAAACTTTACCAACAAAGGATTTTTAATGCCAAGGCTAAGCACCATACAGCGCGATGCCATTGCCAGCCCGGCTAATGGCCTTCAAATATTTAATACCGATTGTAACGTAATTAATTTTAACGCCGGTACGCCTTCTTCGCCAAACTGGGCAACCGTAAATTCATCCAACGTTTTAGTGGCCAGTGTAAACATTGCAGCCAACCCGGTAGGTGCAATTTGCGCAGGCACCAGTGTTACGTTTACGGCTACACCCTCCAACGGCATTAATAATCCAACATACCAATGGAAACTAAACGGCTCAAACGCAGGCACCAACAGTACAACCTACACCAATGCAAATTTAAGCAACGGCGATGTGGTAACTTGTGTATTAACATCAAACATGCCATGCGTTACCGGTTCACCGGCAACCTCCAACTCAATTGCTATGACTGTAAGCCCGGTGCCATCAACACCCGGGCCCATTTCGGGCAGTGCAAGTATATGCCCGGGCAGCAGCGGCAATGCCTATTCCATAAGTCCGGTAGCTGGTGCTACTTCGTATAACTGGTCAGTACCCGGCGACGCTGCTATTACAGTAGGCGCCGGTAGCACGTCTATTACCGTAACTTTTGGTACCGATTCAGGCACTGTTTCCGTAGCGGCAGCAAATAGTTGCGGTGTAAGCAATGGCAGTTCAATGGCTGTTACAGTTAGCCCTTCGGCGCCAGGCACACCCGGTGCTATAAATGGCCAACCTACTGCCAATAGCGGCTCGGCAAATAATTTATATTACGTTAATTCGGTAAGTAATGCAACTACTTACAACTGGAGCCTTCCTGCCGGTGCATCTATTACATCAGGTGCCGGCACCGATTCTATTAGGGTAACCTTTGGTGCTAATTCCGGAAATATTTCGGTTACTGCTGCCAACAGCTGTGGTACCAGTCAATCGGTAAGCATGGCTATAACTGTTTGTAATGGTTACAACACCGGTAATCAAACTTTTAATTATTCCGGAAGCAGGCAAAACTTTACTGTGCCCAGCTGCGTTTATTCGCTTACTATTGAAGCACTTGGTGCGCAGGGCGGCAACAGCAATGCAGCCACCGGTGGTTATGGCGCCGATATGAAAGGAACTTTTGCAGTAAACCCCGGCGATGTATTAACTATTGGCGTAGGCCAACAGGCACCGGTTAATAGCAACTCTGGCGGCGGTGGTGGCAGCTCAGGTGTTTTAAACGGAAGCACTTTACTTATTGTAGCAGGCGGTGGGGGTGGCGGTGGTGCAACAGTAACTAACTTAGGAATTAGCAACGCAGTAACCGGTACCTCGGGCCAAAATACTTACGGCTGCCCGGGTGGTAACACACTTTTAGGCTCCGGTGGTACAAACGGCAGTGGGGGTGGTGCAGGTACCAACCCATGCGGCGACTGGCCACAAGGCAGCGGCGGTGCGGGTGTAAACAGCGATGGTGGAAATGCGAATGGTGGAAACAATGGCCCTTGCTCCGGTGGTCTTTCATCCGGTGCCGGTGGTACTGGTGATTATATTAACGGTGGAGGAAACGGCGGATATGGGTTTACCGGTGGTGGTGGGGCATCGTATGGCGGTGGTGGCGGTGGTGGCTACTCAGGCGGTGCTGGTGGTGCTTCTTCACCTGCTGGTAACTACATAAGTGGCGGTGGCGGTGGTTCGTACAATTCAGGCACTAACCAAACTAACAGCGGCGGCGTGCAAAGCGGAAATGGCCAAGTTATTTTTACCTGGTAATCTTAGCGCGAAAGCTTTTTCGGAATTATTTAACTACTCCAAAATAATTTTGCCTTGTTGTATGCTGGTTGACTGCTCAGCTTTATAAACCCGGTAGAAATAAACTCCTTTCGACTGGCTATTTATATGGATATAGATATTATCGTTATCGGCTACCGATGAATAAATCATTTCACCTAATACATTATAAATTTGAATGGTTGAACCGGTAGATATGTCTTTGAAATAAATACTCCCGGTTGAAGGGTTAGGATAAACTTTAATATTATCTGAAGAATTATTTAAATCGCCTACACCAGTAGCAACGGGATGATACCCCAACTTAGCCACAAAAAAATCGGTATTACCCGAAACGGTATCGGTTATAGTAGCGCCCCCAAAAGTAATATTAGGGCCGGCATAATATCCGGTTATATATACGTCGCCCAGGGCATCGACACTTATACCGGTGCTATAGCCAAGGGCGTTGCCACCTGCGCTTTTTGCCCAACCCACATTGCCACCCGCAGTGTACTGAACAACAAAAATGCCACCGGGGTAACTATTGTTTACAGTGGTCAATGTTGTATTATCAAAATCAATTGAAGTGCTTCCGAAAGTACCGGTTATATAGGCATTGCCTGCAGCATCTATGCTAACGCGGTTGCTAATATTGTAACCGGTGCCACCTGCGCCCTGCGCCCAAGCCACATGCCCGGTTGAATCGTATTTTACCAAATAAATTTCAGTACTACCACTGCTTGAATGCAAATTAATTATAGTGTTACTTCCAAAGGTCATATTGCCACCCGGAAACTCGCCGGTTACAAAAATATTACCCTGTGCATCGGTGCTTATCCCTTGG
>CAIXGR010000016.1 GCA_903919075.1 uncultured Bacteroidota bacterium
AAATGTGGAATATTACTATCAGCTTAATCAAAAGGATTTGAACGGAAATATTACTCCTTCCAATGTAGTTTCAGCCATGCTTAATACTGGCGGCAATTTTGCAATAAGCAATTTTATGCCGAACCCTACTAAGGATGCTTCGAAACTGATTATCTCAACATCAACAGCGCAAAGGATAAATATTAAATTTTTTGATTTATTAGGAAGGGAAGTGTCGAATGGCAATTACAATCTTACAGGTGGAGAAAATTCGCTGAATTTTGATATTCAGAATATGAGCGATGCTACTTATGCCGCTGTTATTACAACAGCTAATGGTGTTTACTCGAAGAAACTGGTGGTTGCCAAGAACTAGCCAGTAGGTATTACGAAAGCATTAGTGCTACCCAAAACAATATCCAAATTAGTATAGAGATTAATTTCATGCGAATAATTTAGTGTGAAAAATCTAAATATATATACGCAGAAATACGCCGCAGAGTTATATCAGGCGGGCTTTGTATCAGGTTTGCGGTAACTTGTAAAAAAGTGATTCCATTGTATTTTCAGCACTCCAAAAATGCCTTCTTTAATAATGTTGCGGCTCATTTTCGAAACACCCTCAACGCGCTCGGTAAAAATGATGGGCACTTCTTTAATTTTAAAACCTAACTTTTTAGTGGCAAATTTCATTTCGATTTGGAAGGCATAACCGACACATCGGATTTTACTAAGGTCGATAGTTTCCAGCACCTTTCGTTTATAGCAAACAAAACCGGCAGTGGTATCGCTAATGCCAATAAAGGTTACCAGGTTAACGTAGTATGAAGCAATCTTGGAAATCAATATGCGATTATGCGGCCAGTTAACAAAACCACCACCGGGAATATAGCGCGAACCGATTGCCAGGTCGAAACCATCTTCGGCACATGCTTTATATAAACGCAAAAGGTCATCAGGGTTATGACTAAAGTCGCAATCCATTTCGAAAATGTAGCCGTAATCTTTTTTAAGCGCCCAGTTGAAACCTGCAATATAGGCAGTACCGAGGCCCTGCTTTCCGCTTCGTTCAATTAAAAAAAGCTTGTTGGGGAAATCGGCTTGAAGTTCTTTTATTTTTTGGGCAGTTCCATCGGGCGAACCGTCATCTATAATTAGCAAATCAAAGCTTTTGGGCAATGAAAATACTTTGCGCACCATTTTTTCAATGTTGCCAATTTCGTTGTAAGTAGGAATGATAATAATGCTATCGCTCAAAAGATTGCTTATAGGGTTACTGTAAAAGCGGGTAAAAGTAGTTTTTACAGGCTTTTATTAAAAGTCTTTTTGAATTTTTAGTTTTTTTTCAGTTTTTCCTTTATTTCGGTAAGCTTTTGCTTGGTATGTTGGGCAAAATCGCCCTGCATCATCCAATTATAATAGCCAGGGTCGGTGCGCAAAACTTCTTCAACAGGCCTTCCTTTATACTTTCCGAAGTTAAAACAGGGTTTCCCACTAATGAAAACGAATCTTCTGCCGCTATCAATAAAGCGTTCTTCATTGCTAAGATCATGCAGAAATTTCACATCGCCTTTTAAATCAGCAGCATAGCGCTCTAATTGCGACATGAAAACTTCGTAAGTCGCCAACGTATCAGCCTCAGCGCTGTGGGCATTTTCTAATACTTTATTGCAGTAAAACATATAAGCCGCTTCTAAAGTGCGTTTTTCGAAATGGGTGTAAATGCGGTGCACATCAATAAGCGACCTGTCATCAATACTAAAGCTAAGGCCTACGCGTATAAATTCTTCGAGCAACATGGGCACATCAAACCTGTTTGAGCTAAAGCCTGCCAGATCGGCGGGGTTAAGCAGGTCGAAAATTTCCTGTGCTACTTGCTTAAAGGTTGGCGCGGTAATTACATCTTCATCGTAAATACCGTGTATTTTTGATGACTCGATGGGTATAGGGATGGTAGGGTTTAGGCGGTAAGTTTTGCTTGTTTTGCTGCCATCAACATTAACGCGTAGTATGCTTATTTCAACAATTCTATCTTTTACAAAATCTACACCTGTAGTTTCGAGGTCGAAAAAGGCGAGTGGGCGTGTTAAAGTAAGTTTTGAAGCAGCTTTATTAAAAAGGTCGAGTTGGTTTTCCATTTAATTGGTTTATTCTTTCATCATTTAACAATTGCTAATATGGAATGCAAGTAACAGGTTTTTCGTTAGAAATTGTATTGTGGGGCTTATTTACGGTTTCACGGCTACCAGCACCCTCTGGCTCCCTTCCCGATAAAATCGGGATGAGACAAAAGGGAGAACCGCTCCCCGCGACTTTCATATAATATTATCAGGTTGTCATTTTAAAATTTCCTTAGCTAATGCTTCAACATCCATACCTGAAAAATTTCCTGAACTCATCATCAACAGGTTTTTGTCTTGCCAAGTTTGAGAAAGTAAAAAGTTAAGTAAAGCACCTTTATTAGTAAAGATATTGAGGTGCTCGTTTTTAAATGAATCTTTTACAAAACCCTCATCAATTACCGGCATTTTTTTGTGCTCGAAAGTTTCGCGGTCGTAAAATACTACCGGTATGTCGGCTTCATCCATGCTGCCTGCGTATTGTTCTAAAAAATCTTTATTCAAACTGCTGAACGTGTGAAGCTCCATTAAAGCCACTAATTTACTATTAGTAAATTGCTGCTTTACTGCGTGAACAGTAGCCTTTAGTTTAGACGGCGAATGGGCGAAATCTTTATAAATAGTTGTATGATTGTTTTTGCCAACTAATTGGAGCCGGTTAGCTGCGCCTTCAAAGGTTGCAATAGCGCGGTAGAAGTCTTCATCTAACACTCCAATTTCATTACATATATTTTTTGCTCCTGATATGTTTTGCAGGTTGTGTTCGCCAAATACTTTAAGTGCTATTTCGCCAAAGTCGGTTTGTAAATAGGTGGTTCCGTTTCGCATTACATTTTGATGGGTGTTATAAGGCCGCGTGCGCACCTTGGCATCGTAATGATTGAAGATTCTTCTTAATTCTTCATCGTCTTCAAACCAGGTAAGAAACCCCCATTCTTGTACGCTGTTTGCAAATTTCTCAAACTGCTCTACATATCCTTCGTACTCTGGAAAAACATTAATGTGGTCCCACGCAACACCGGTTATTAAAGCAGTGTTGGGTTTATAAAACATAAATTTAGGTTCGCTGTGAATGGGAGAGGCCAGGTATTCATCGCCCTCGAGAATAATTATTGGGGCATCTTCAGTTATCTTAACACTGGTATCAAAGCCTTTTACTTTGGCACCAACCATGTAATCGAAATTGAAATTGTTTTCTTTAAGCACATGCATCACCATTGAAGTGATAGTGGTTTTACCATGGCTGCCAGCAATAACAACGCGATGCTTGTTTTTCGAAACCTCGTATAAATATTCAGGAAAGGAATAGATTTTAAGCCCCAACTGCTGAGCCTTAATCAATTCGGGGTTGTCAATCCGGGCGTGCATACCTAATATAACTGCATCAATATCAGCAGTAATGTTTTCGGCAAAAAAGCCTATTTGAGTAGGCATAATGCCTTCTTTTTCCAAACTTGTTCTAGCAGGATCAATAATCTTATCGTCGGAGCCTGTAACAACATGGCCTTTGCGCCGTAAAACAATGGCAAGATTATGCATAACAGCGCCCCCAATAGCTATAAAGTGTATTCTCATATTTTAGACGTTCTTTAGTTTGTCAACAAACATGCATTATAAGTGTTATATTGGATAAAATATACCATTTCGATTAATTTTATATCTATGCAATAGGTTTTGGCCTTTTGATGTGGCAAAATATTTAGTATAAATTCACGTTCAATTTTAAAAATAAATTAGTATGAAAAGTACCATGCAGAAAATTATTATTGCAATAGTAGCCGTAGGGTTCATTTTAGGTGTTTCATCGTGCGATAAACACACTTGCCCTACATATTCTAAAGCTAATACAACGCAAGTAGGAGTAAAGGCCTGATAAGCTGGTTTAACCCCAGTAATTATTTGTTGTAAGGAAAATATACTTCTTTACTCATAAGGCTTTTTTATAGAAGAGCTGTAATACTATTTAGGCCAATCTTTATGACTAAGTCCTCTTTGACAACTGATGTTAAGCATAAAGAAGCCATAAAAGAACTTACCCAAATCCCCGGAGTTGGTAAATCTATTGCCAACGATTTAATGCAAATAGGCATTAGACGAATAGCCGACCTTAAAAATACAAATCCCGAAAAACTTTATCATCAATCTAATGCCCATTGTGGGGTAGTGCAAGACCCTTGCCTGCTTTATGTTTTTAGATGCGCGGTTTACTTTGCTTCGAATGAAAAGCATGAACCGGAAAATTGAAGTGGTGGAATTGGAAGAATAAATAAATCTAAGATTCTACAAATAAGTTACTCATCACCTCATCTCTGTAGTTACCATCGCGGTTGATTTCAATAAATTTTTTCTCTTCGCTCATTATCCAGAATTTGTTGCAATATTTTAAGCATGATTCAATATCATGAGTGGAGCAAATGATAATTTTTTTCATTTCGGTGCTAATGGAGCTTAGGAGGTCTAGTATTTCTTTTTTATTTCTAAAATCTAAAAAAGCTGTTGGTTCATCTAATATCATTACCGGTGTTTGCTGGCACAGCGCGCGGGCAATGGTGGCTTTTTGTTTTTCGCCATCGCTTAGTTGATTGAATAATCGGTTTTGTAGTTTGTCAATCTTCATAATAAAAAGCACCTTCTCTATTTCTTCCATATCGGTTGCTGAAAGATTGCCCAACCAATTAGAATACGGCGAGCGGCCAAGTGCAATGAAATTTTTAACGGTTATGTTGTCGATAAAAATTTTTTCGGTGAGCACTACGCTAATAAGCTTGGCTCTTTCTGGAGCAGGAAGTGCGTCAATAGATTTCCCATCCAATTCAATTTTCCCATCCAATTTTTTCTGCAAACCAGAAATGGTTCGCAACAATGTAGATTTACCAATTCCATTTACACCTAGCAAAGCCACCATATCGCCACCGGTGGCCGAAAAGTTAATGGACGAAAAGACAATTTGTTTTTCGTTATACCCTATGCTTATATTTTCTCCATTTAGCATGGGTTATATTTTTCGTTGTTTTAAAATAATCCAAACAACAACCGGTGCGCCAAGTAATGAGGTAATAGCATTAACTGGTAATACATAATTAGAGCCCGGCGCGGATGCAAGGATATTACAGAGGCAGCATATAATGGCGCCCGTAACTGCGCATGCTGGTGTTAAAATTTTATGATCGGCTGTTTTAAATATGGAACGTGCAACATGTGGCACAGCCAGCCCTACAAAGCCAATTGGCCCGCAAAAGGCAGTAATGCTACCTGCTAATATGCTGGTGCAAAGAACAGTCATAATTTTTGCCGTGCGGATATTAAGCCCTGAACTGGTGGCATAAGTATCGCCCAGAAGCATAAGGTTAAGAGGTTTTGAAAGAAAAAAGGAGAGGAGTGCAGCTACAATTACTATAATAGCTAAATAAACAACCTGTACATTATCAACATACTTGAAACTGCCGAAGGTCCAAAGCACATAATTTTTGAGGGCTTCGTTGCTTGAGAAGGATTGGAGTATTTCTATTAACGCTATGATTCCTCCACCAATCATTAAGCCAATTATAAGAATAGCAACAACGTCATTCAATTTGAAAGATATAATGAAATTAATTAGGAAAATTAATACCGCACCGCATGAAGCCGCCAGTATAATACCCCACCCGCTTAGTAAATGCACATCGGGTGAAATACCAAAGGCTGAAGCTGCAAGAATGTATATTGCTACACCAAGGCCCGCCCCGGCACTAATGCCTAATACATAAGGGTCGGCTACCGGATTTCGGAAGAGGGTTTGCATTTGTAATCCGCTTATAGATAAACCGGCACCGGCCAAAAGGGCCGCCAGTGCGCCAGGCAATCGAGATTCAAGGATGATGTTTTGCCAGGTTTCGTTGGTTGCGGTTTTTTGTGTTAGGATGGCAATAACATCTTGAAAAGGAATTTTTACTGAGCCCAATAACAACTGCAAAAAGAAAGCAAGCACCAGTATGACTGAGAGCGAAATAAAAAGAATGGTATTTCTGCTATTCAAGTTCATATCACTTCAACTTTTGATAATAATATAACTGATGGCCCTTTAAAAGATTGGGATGCAAAATAAAAATAAGATCGGCTAATATTTTATCTGGGTTAACTACACCTGATTCCCAAAAATCGAAACCGCCTGCTTGAGTGTTGCGCAAATTGTTATTGTATACCTCGCCAGTTTTGAACGCTTTGAAAAAAGCATTTTTTTTATCGGCACCTTTTATTTCGGCAAGCGATGTAGCAAAGCCGGTGTTAAGCCATAAATCTGCGTTAGCAGCTTTATTATATACAGCTTCGTAATCTAAATTTAAATTCAGGCCATTGTTCTGTTTGGCATCTTTCCATAAAAAATATCCACCGGCATCTGTAATTAATTTCGCCATGTAATTTTCGCCGGTAGGCATGTACCATATTTCTTTAAAAGGAAGATTACTTAACACGCTGGGGTGAGTGTCGACAGCTTTGGCCTGCTGCTTTAATTGCAAATAGTTTTTTTCAATTTCATTAAATATACTATCGGCTTTTATTTCGCAATTATAAAAAATTGCAATAAATTTTACCCACTCAGCCCGTGCCAACGGGTCCTGCTCTTTATATTCAAGGTTAAGCACTTGCTTCACGTGAAGTGTGTTTAATTTTTGTTTCATTTTATCGCCACCATCATAACTACCGGATGTGGTAACAAAGGAAGGATGCAGTTCAACTAATTTTTCATAGTTCAATTCCTGGTTGCCAATGTTAGCAATAGCCTTTTGTTTTACGCGTTCTATTACTTCTTTATTATATATCAGGGGGACATTGGTTACAGCTGCTATGCTATCAGTCAATCCTAATCTGTCCATTTCGGCAATATGGGTGGTTGAGATACATACTACTTTTTGTACAGGTGTTTCTATAACTACGGCATCATTAAATCCTGGAGGAATTGAATCTCCTTTTGGGATGAGAAGATACCGGGCGATAATTTTAGATGAATCATTTAAGTCTTTTACTGATGCTACCGTAAACCCTTTGTAATGTTCAACCGAAAAGCCTTTTGCATATTTAATGTGTAGCTGCGAAATTTTTTGATATTGAGAGCTTCCTATAGTTTCTTTTACTTTAGTTGTACGATTACATGCAGGCAAGCATAGCAGGCAAGCTATAGCTATAAAAATGTATGTGGTGAATTTATTCATTGCTGAAAATAAAATTGCCTGAAATAATGCCTGCCGTAAAGGAACTTAATAGGTTGCCGTTTTTATCGTACCGGTAAATTCTTGATGGTTGAACATAATCAAGGGCATCTGATACATATATATCTTCACTTACCGGTTCAATATTCAGACCGTAAAAATTTCTGCCATTGTTACTAATGAATGAGACGGAAGGTGGAATAGTATCGTCGATTGAAATCCGTTCAATATCCGTATCAAAAAAATATAGTTTGTTTCGATTACCATTTATGCAGAGGCTTGAAGGATGATGGCCGGCAGCGAAGTTGATGTTTTTATTCAAGCTAAAATCTGGATTCAGACATTTGATACTTGCAGTTATTGAGTGTGCTGTATCTTCATCAATTGCCAGCCAAAGCCTGTTTTGATTGTCCTTTGCAATTCCGTTTATATTGCTGCCAGTAAATGAATAACGCTGCGCGAAGGTATTATCAGCAGTGTTAATGGTTGCTATACTGCATGTATTTGCCGGATTAGATAATAGGTTTCTTTCCTCAATTACCACATAATTGCCAAGCGTTACCATATGTTCCGTCCATTTCGACATTTGAGTTATTTCTTTTACCACGGTTCCATTTTTATAATTTATGATGTGTAGTTTGCCTGCATACAAATCTGTTACATATGCCACGCTATCATTAACCGGTTGAAAATACCTTGGCGAAGAATTGGGAATAATTATAGTTTTTATGTGAGTAAAGGATGGAATCTTGACTACCACAATTTTTTGAGAATTGTTTACTACGATAAAACCTGTGGAATCTTTTATATACATTGATTGTATTACATCGCCTAACTTAAAATTGTTGATGTTTTGGAAGAGATTATTTGTTACTTCATTATTAGCAGGATTATAAAATGAGATATCTCCGTTTCCATTTGCATAGCCCCCTTCGTTAGTGATATATACGCCTGGTGCAGCTGGTGCTGTAATGTTGGGATTGTTCTTTTTACACGAGTTTATAAAAAGCAGTGAGATAAAGAAAGCGGCAATTGGCAAAATTTTGTTTTCCATTATTTTGAGAATTTAAATCTCACGGTTCCTTCAAAATTTCTTCCGGGCATGGGGCGCTGAACGTATGCCTGATATTGCTTATTGCTTAAATTGTTAGCCCGAAGAGATAGTCCTAATTCTACTGTTTTAAATACAAACTCTTTACCAATCTCGATATTGGAAATAAAGTAGCCGCTTAAAGATTGAGAATTATCGGTGGTTACATAAACCAGTCCGGTATATGTATTTACTGAGCGAATATAAAAACGTCGATACGCAAATTGCATTCCCGCCGTAACGTTGTGATAAGGTAAATAAATTAGTTGCTTTCCCATTGATTGATCGGTGGGGGAGAGAGCATCAAGATTTGTAGTTTTGGTAAAAGTATATGAGGCATTAAAATGAAAAGTAAACTTTCGTGGGTTATCATCAATTGCATTGGTGAAATGAACACTAGCTTCTATGCCGCGTGAGAAAACACGCTTTAAGTTTTCAGCCTGCCAAATGTTGCCTGCCGGTGTCCATTGAATCCAGTTTTGAGCATAGATGTAAAAGTTTGAAACAGATACTTCTGCAATTTTTTTCCATGAATATTTGGCCTGTATTTCTTCGTTTAAAGATTTTTCTTCTTTTAAATTAAGGTTGCCACCCGGCACCCAATAGAGGTCGTTGAGAGTTGGGAAACGAAAGTTACGTGAAGCCATGATGCTGGCTGAGAAATGATGTTCATGCTTTAGTTTCGGTGAATAAGTAATGGAACCCTCCGGTGCGAATGCTGAAAGATTATTATCCACCAAATCTTCTCTGAAGCCAGCATGGAAAATGAATATTTCTCGAAAGTAATAATCTCCGTAGCATCGTATGCCTTCTACATTTCTTGCTTTGTTGGAGCCATAATCCTTAATATTCGCTTGCTCGTGTTCGTAATTTACCTCGCCGTTTAGTGCCAGGTTGAAAGCAAACATATAAGAAACATTGAATTTGTTTCGTGATGCATAAGTTGTGCTTATCTCATCCAGCAACGCATTGGGGTCTTTGTAGCGCAAATAATCTTTCATCCACGCTGTTGTGAATTTGAGTTTTACGCCGTGGAAATTTCCTTTCCAATCCATCATTGCACGAATGGAATAATCATCCTGAGTTTGTGCACTGGTTGATTGGCTCATTAGTGGCGCTAATTGCCTGTTGACATTGGTAAACCAGCCGTAAAAATTTAGCTGCTGGTTGGCATTAATTTTAGCGTTGAATTGTTGCAAAACAGAAAGTTGCTTTACTGTTGCATTGGTTTGATAAACTACAGGATTCCCTTCAGCGTAATTGTTGACATAAGGAAAATTATTTAAGCTGGTCAGATAAACAAATTTAGTGGAGCCTGAAAATTTTCCTTTTGCATATTGGGCATCTAATGCAGTATTGTATGTAGCAAAACTGCTGGCGCGAAATAAAACACCGATAGAGAATCCGCTATCGCGTTTTATTTCGTTATTCAAACGTAATATTCCACCTATGTTACCCTGATAACCGGTGCGCACTAATTGCAATTCATCTTGCGTAGCAATTAAAAATTGTGAAATATCTTGTTGGCCCAGAGAGGGGGAATTGAGGCGTATGCCGTTCCATTCTATAGAGGTTTGTTCGGCTGATGTGCCGCAAAACGATAAGGTTGCCAACCCACCGTTACCATAGTTTTTTACGTGAACCGAAGAAAATTCGCTCAGTGCATCGCTTAGCCTTTCGCCTTGTCTGTATTTTAAATCGGTGAAAGGAGAGGTGTTGCTAACGTTATTTGTAAGGTGTTCGGTTTTTACAACTTCATTTAAGGCGATAGTATCTTTTCCTACCTTGCCCTCTAATTCCCCAAAAGGGGAACTGCCCCCGCGCAGGAAAGTGAAAAGTAAGATAAATACTAATGTCGTTTTCATTCAACAATTAATTTTAAATTGAAGTTTGTGTTTACTGCAGTTGCATTGATAAAATATATTCCGGGACTTAATGAAGATGTATTGATACTTATAGAATTATTTGAATGTAATGCTATCTCTTTCCCTTGTTTTACTACCCTGCCACTTAAATCATAAGCCACTACATTGTTTAACCGGTTATCTGATTCTATAAAAACTGTGTTGCCTTGTTTTACCGGATTGGGATAAATCACAGTCTTTGTATCTGAAATATTGCTTATTGCGTTTGGGGCTTTTGCATTTATAACACCAACTGCATCAAGATCGAAGCCACCCGAGGGGAAAGCTGTTGGCCAGGGGTCGTTAATTATATTACCTTTTGAATCGTAGGTGGCGTATAACGGATTAATACTTCCTACTACATCAATAATGCGCAAATGAGTAACGTTATTAATATCCAATCCAACTGAATCTGCGAGTTCTTCCAAATCGAAAGGAGTGCCGTAGTTGGCTTTATACTTGCCGGCCAAGTTGTTTATTTGTCCGCCATCTATTGGTATAAATGACGCTATTTGCATACTGTCCTGAACATGTGATTCGGATGGAAAGCGGAAAAAGTGAATACCGTCGGAACTTACTTCAACAAAACCTAATTCCAGAAAGGCGAGGTTGGAATCATTGGTCATAAAACCATTTTCGAATATGGCAAAATCAAATCCCTCGCCATTATAAATTGCATTATTAAATGTAACTGTTGCTATACCGCCATCGCCAAGGCTAACAACGCTTCCATCCGGTGCACCCATAGCACTTGTATCTGCCCCAGCACTTGCATAACCTAGCGATGAATTGGCTATATTAATAAAGCCACGCTGAACAATACAACCCGTTGCCCATTCGGTAAAGGCCGATGAATCGGCAGGCATTGCGGTGCTACCCGGTAGGCCCGCTACCGGTTCAAATTGCGATTGTGCAGTATTAAAGAAAAGCAACACCGCAACTGCCTGAAAGAAAAATTTTCTGGCGAAGCAAAACATACTGAACAAGTTTACTGTTTAGTAATTTTCGCAATGGTTGAGCCTTCTGCCGAAATTAATTTGATTAGATATGTCCCAGCAGCAAGGCTGCAAGCATTTATCTCAGTATTAGTTTCAACAGGATTGCATGATACCTCTTTTATTAAGCGCCCTTCTAAATCATACATTCTAATTTCTTTGGTGCCCGATTTATGAGATATGAAAAATGAATTGCTGAACGGGTTTGGATAGATTCTATTTTCGAATGAAGCAATTGCACTGACACCTGTTAATCCGGTAACGTTTATTGCTATTTGTGCCGTGTCGCATTGGTTGTCAATATCGCAAACACTGTATGTAATTATATCTTGTGCCACAACCCCTATAGTAGGTATGTACCAAATGTTATTGGCCGAATCAACTAAAGCCGAAGCGCCATCAATGGTTGGGCCGTTAATCAGATGCACGGTAAGAAGAACATTGAAAGAATCAACAGTGTAATTGCTGATTACATTGATAAGTGTGTCTTGTTCGTAATTAATAGTTATCGAGCCATCAGACACCACGGGTGCCGGATTTGAGCGATCGGCAGTTGTAAAATTATCGATACAGAAATATGCGGGGGTGTTCATTCCATATTGGCTATTATCGGTTGATGACAAATGGAAAATAATGCTATCTGCATTGCCTAAGGTACTTAAGTTAACCCACTGCCAGGTTTTTAGTATGTAGTTTTGTGTAGTATCTGCAAACCTGAAATCAGCTAAATAAAAATCTACTGAATCATTTTTGAGAACGCCGTTATACCATGCTTTGGCTGTAAGTTTAAGCCAATCGTTCGGGCCGAATTTTTTTGCAAAAGCATCACCATTCAACATGCTTAAATAATCGAGGGTGGCGTTGGTTACATAAAAGCCTGCCGCCATTCCACCGGTGGCAGTGCCGGTAAGATAAATTTTCGCATTACCATATTCGTCAGCAACTGCATAATTCCCGGAACCACCGTAACCTGCGGCTGTAATAGCGCTATATTGATTGCCGTAACCGGGTGTAGTGCTATCGCTCATGTTTGAATATGAAAAGCCGCTCCATGCCTGGTAGGTGGTATCATAAGAATTAGCGAAACGGGCATTTCCACTATTAAAGCCACCGGATAAATCTGACCCGTTCCAAAAAGTATCTGGCACCAGTGCAAGGTTTTCGAAAGTGGCAACGGTTTGTGCCTGTGATAAGAAAGCGATAAAAATCGCTGCAAAAATCAGGTTGATTTTTTTCATGAATTCAATTTTTTTAATGTTTGAAAAAATCGCCCCGAAAATGAAAGAAGGAAAAGAAACGGAATTAAGTTTCGATTCACGGCTTTTCTTCCCGAAAGCTTGAAAATTATTTGTAAAGGCAGGTCTTCTGGTTTTCCCGATTCTTGTATCCTTCCCATCTGGCGAATGCCGGACAGTGGATGATGTATTTACAAGAATTCATCCCGCAATTAAGCGGAACGGGATTACAGCAGCGGGTACTACTCCTGAATTTCACAGGATTCCCTATTAAGGCTATTCATTTTAACATGAATAACGCCACCTTTAACTATGCAAAGGAAATTATTTATTTTCAACCGCCAAAAATGTAGCCAATAATAATTTTTAAACTTGGCGTTAAATAGAAATGAGAAAGTACTTATTTGTTTTTTGTGTAGTTGTTTTAGTAGCTATAGCTGGCTGTAAGAAAGTTTGTTATCAGTGTACCCAATACTGTGCTTATTGTGTTAATACCAACGATTCATCCGTTGCTTATAAAGTTTGTGCAACCAACGGGCAGGGAAATGCACACGTTAATGCTGTTTTAACCGCTTATCAGGATTCGGGGTATGTGTGCAATTTGCTAAGCCAGCAAACTGATATTTGCGATACCAAAAATGGGATTGATAAAGCCATAACCTATTTTGAGCAAGAGAATTATTATTGTAATGCAAAATAATGTTAGTGTTGCCAGGTTTGTTTGGCCCTTATACACTCTAACTCCCTAAAGGCTAAACCACTGTTTTTTAAAATACGAATCCGGCTATCTTAAAAACTGTTCGGGTTGTAACGCTCGGATTTTCGTTCATTACAAGAGGGCTTACAATATTTACCGCTGATTTGAGCATTCTATACGAACGCCCTATTTTTGAAGGGGTAGGGAAGGGTTTTATAATATTGCCTATACCAAAAAAGGCTACTGCAAAAAAATGTTTCAGCAATAAATCAACATCACGAGTGTTGGCAGATAAAATAGATACCGGTTCGTTGGCATACAAGCCGCCGCGTTGCATGTAACCATAGCACGCTACTTTTAAATCTTCATTTTTCATTACACCGTATAGTGCATCGGCTAAAATATTAATTGTTGCATTTTGTTTGTGGCGCGATTGGTAAAACTCTTTTACCGTGTCATCTATTACCGCAACATTTTTGAATGGATAAATATTGATGAGCTTGTCTCCCAAATTTTTAATATCGGTGAAAGCCGCTGTCATGCCTCCACCGGTTAAGGGGTGGCGCATGTTTAATGAATCGCCAATTAATGCAGCACCGGGTTTGAATATAGGGGTGGCTGGTATTAGGTGATTTGGCATTACTTTAAATTTACCTTCTTCCACTGCTGCTTTAAATGAGGGAAGAATTTGCGGCGGCATTTGCGGCGCGATGGTATTGTTCAGGTAGTCTAATAACTCTGGCGACTTGCGTGGTGCCTCGGGCGAAGGAAAGTCTATTAGAATACGTGTTTCAGTAGTGGAGATAGGATAAACTAAGCAAGGCGACGGTTTAGCAACAATTACATGGCCAAAGTTTTTGTAGGGTAGGTCGCAATTTTTAAGTACCATGCCTAAAAAATAGCTGCTTACCTTTTTTACGTTTTTTGAAAGTCCTTCGCGGAAAATTGAAAACATGCCGTCGGAAACAAGGGTAAGGCTGGCTTCAACTATTCTTTCATCATCATCTTTTTTAGCTATATATTTTACACCGGTTACTCTTCCGTTTGCTTCAACTAACTCTGTTGCGCTTCCTTCGAAAACAGTTACATTGGGTAGGTTAAGAATGTATTCGCGGATTCTTTGAAGAAACTTGCCATTACGAAAACCCCGACCGGTGAGCAATTTTCCATTTGCAGTTGGATATGAAATTTTGAAATTCCCATCATTCATAAAAAGCCCGTAGCCTTCCACCGGTTGTGCATCGAATCCTTCCAGCACAGCTTCCAATCCCATTTCTTGTAGTTTTATTACGCCACCGGGTTGTAATAATTCGCCGATGATGCGTTCCTGCTCGGCAAGGCTTTTTTCTATTACGGCTACATTTAATCCGTTTTTACCTAAGTATGCGGCTAAAACGCCACCGGCTACTCCGGCACCTATAATACATACATCAAATTTTTTTGTTACGCTCATTTCAATTTTTGCTTTTTTGTTCGCAGTTCCTCATGCTTAGTTAAATTAGCTAATTACAAATTGCAAGGCCCAAATATAAAGAACTATACACCCGTTTTAAAAACAGGCGATAACAGGGGAATAAAAAGGGGGAAATGAGTGGATGTTTGAATTAGAACAATATTGTTTGTTCAATATTACTTTTTTTAGGAGGCGCAGTTTGATTATACTTTATATCATCTAAAGCCTCAGTAATTCTATTTAAGCGTTTTTTAGTAAGTGTGTAGTTAGGGTCGGCAGTGTTCAGCTTTTTACGGATGCCACTTGCAAATTTTTCCATCGATATCCTTACACTTTCCATATCGTTGGTGTAAAGCATCAATTTTGCAGCTATACCTTTTCTTATTTTAACTACCTCGGTAAATACATCAGGGTTGTTGTAAATTTTTGCCAGCGTTGCCATTGCCATTACCTGTGGTATAGCGCAAAAACGGAATATCTGTTTATCCTGAATCATGCTTAAATACTTCAAGCAGTATTCTGCCTGTTCAAGCGCATCAGTAACTAATTCATTGATACAAGCCAGCGATTCGGATGATGCAGGGCTTTTCTGCAATTCTTCAAGCCGCTCGGCGTATTTGCCCCAAATTTGTTTAGGCCAGAAGGTTCTGCTTAAACTTAAATCCTCGTAATAATCGCGAGCGATGTTGGTTTTTTGAAGCAGTAGGCCCATGCTGTTAGCCAGTTCGTATTCTTCTTTAAGTTGTGGTGATTCTAAGCCCGATGCTGAAAATAAAGAGGAGAGGCCTATTCCTACCAAACCTGCCACATAGTAACAGTAATCGTTATAATCTTCAAGGGTTACTATTTTGCGTTCGGCGTAATCGGCCATGCCGTTGCCCATTTTTTTGCAAATATCAGCTATAACCACCCGGTAACTTTCATCAAGTGCCAAATAAACGTTAATTACCTTATGGAAGTTCTCCAATAAAATGCGGTAATCATGTGCATCGCCAACGTTTTTAATATTCCAACCATTTTCGTTTAATTTTTGGTGAAAATTGCGCAGAAGGGGAAGCCTGAGGGATGCATCATAATTCATATCATCTTCTACAGAATCTAAGCCCCTCAACACCAAATAAAATATGCAAACAGGGTCTTTTAACTGCTCGGGAAGTTGTTGAATAACAATGGCAAACGAACGAGATACCCGGTTAAGAGCGGCATAACAAAAATCGCGGTCGTTTAACTCGGTTGCAAGTTTATCAAGAGGCTGTTTATCATCTTGTATGGTGTTACTTAGCTTAATTTTAACCATAGCTAAAACTTCGGAGGGACGATGTGCAGATTTTAATAAGTCTGTAATCATTTTTTGAAGTTTTTGTTTAAGGCGAATTTTAATAAAGCCAAAGTAATAACGAATTTCGCGCAAATACAATGCGCGGCTTTGGCAAAATTGTGTGCAAGATTAACAATAAAAACGGATATTTACTATAAATAGCTGATACTTATAATGTTAATAGAACAGAACCCCTTGGTTTATAGGTTTGAATTTGAACTTAATATGTTGAAAATATTATCTTAGTTAACTGAATTTTAACCATAGCATTATGGAATACTGGCAATATTGGAAGTGTGAAACAGACGACGTGGGAAGGCAGGTGTGGAGTTTTACCCCGCCTAAGGAATTTTCGGGTTATAGTGATAAGGATTGGGAAAGTGTCGAGGGGCAGAAATTTCTTACCCAAATGGGGGCTTCGTTTTTTAGTTTAAAAAATCAGGAAAACCCCAACAGTGCCGATAAGGTTTACCGTCAGCAAAAAGAAGTAACCCTTACCCCACAAAAGTTTAGCGATAAGGTATTTGAGTCAGCATATAATGGCATACAGTATTACCAAACGCTACAGGCCGATTCAGGGCACTGGCCGGGCGATTATGGCGGGCCACTTTTTTTAACACCGGGCTTAATTATTGCAAGCTATGTTACCGGAGTTCCATTTCCGGCTCCTTATCGTGAATTGATTAAACAATACTTCTTGAATCATCAAAATGCCGACGGAGGTTGGGGCTTGCATATTGAAGCGCCATCAACCATGTTTGGAACAGTGTTGCAATATGTCGCCTTGCGCATATTGGGTATGAAGGCCGAAGATGCACCCGCATTAAAAGCAAAAACCTGGATACACAATAACGGCGGTGCTACCGGTATACCATCATGGGGTAAATTTTACTTATCGGTATTGGGTGCGTACAATTGGGATGGAGTAAACTCATTAATACCCGAAATGTGGTTAGTGCCTCGGGCGTTACCGGTGCATCCGGGCCGGTATTGGTGCCACGCACGTATGGTTTATTTGCCTATGGCATATTGCTACGGTAAAAAAGTGGTTGGCGAAATAACGCCATTAGTAAAAGAGCTACGCGAAGAACTATATACCGAAAGTTACGACAAAATTAACTGGAGCCAAGCGCGCAATAAATGCGCAGCAGCCGATTTGTATTATCCGCAATCGGGTGTATTGAAAGTATTCAACCGGTTGCTAAATGTATATGAAAAAGTTGCCATAAAAAGCCTGCGTAAAAAAGCCACCGATTTTATTTTAGAGTATGTTGATGCCGAAGACGACCACACCAAATTTATTGATATAGGCCCGGTTAACCAGGTTATCAATTCCATTTGCGTTTGGCACGCGTATGGTAAAGATTCGGTACAGTTTAAAAAGCATACCCAGCGCTGGTACGATTATTTGTGGCTGGCTGAAGATGGTATGAAAATGAACGGGTACAACGGTTCGCAACTTTGGGATACCGCATTTGCCACACAGGCAATAGTTGAAAACGGGTTTGAAAAGCATTTCCCGGAAGCGGTGAAGAAAGCTTTTAAGTATGTTGATGTTTCGCAGGTAAAGGTAGAGGTGCGCGACCATAAAAAGTTTTTCCGGCACGATTCGGTAGGAGGGTGGCCCTTTTCAAATGTCGACCACGGCTGGCCTATTACTGATTGTACGGCGGAGGGATTAAAAACTTCGTTATTGGTTTCAGAAGCCTCCAATTCAGAATTAAAAATAGCTGATGACCGGTTGAAGCAGGCGGCAGATTTAATCCTGTATTTCCAAAACAAAAACGGAGGTTGGGCTACTTACGAATTAACACGGGCACCGGAGTGGCTCGAGTTATTGAACCCTTCAGAAGTGTTCGGAAATATTATGATTGATTACTCTTACGTAGAGTGTTCATCGGCCTGCGTGCAAAGTTTAATACGCTTTAGCAAACATTACCCTGATTATAAAAAACAGGAAATTGAACAGGCAGTCCGTAAAGGCATAAGCTATATTATTTCGCAACAGCGCGATGATGGCTCATGGTATGGTTCTTGGGCGGTTTGTTTTACATACGGCGGGTGGTTTGCGGTTGAGGCTTTAACAGCAGTGCTTGAAGCAGGAATGATGCGTGATAGCGAAGCCATGATTAAAAACGTTTTGGACAAGGCTGCTAAATTTTTGCTTTCGAAACAAAATGCCGATGGCGGTTGGGGCGAAAGCTTTCAAAGTTGTGTAGAAAAAAAATATGTGCAGAACGCGACATCGCAAATAGTAAATACTTCGTGGGCTATACTTTCGCTCATGGCTTTGAATTACCCCGATAAAACTGTTATTGAAAAAGCGGTTACGCTGTTGCAAAGCCGCCAATTTGAAAACGGCGATTTTCCTCAGGAGAATATTAGCGGGGTGTTTAATCATAATTGCTCTATTAGTTATACTGCTTATAGAAATGTGTTTCCTATTTGGGCTTTAGGTCGATATTGGAAGATGTATGGGGGTGGAGTGGCTGGTTCTATTGAAAAGAATGCTTTGAGCGAGTTAGCATGAAAACATTAGTATATGGCGTGTGTCAGTTTAGGAAGTAGTGTAACTATTTTAATTTACGCTTATTGTAAATATAAAAAATAAAAAAAGATATAATAAATACTATTATGTCTAAAATGTAGATTGCGGTAATCGGCTTCCATCTTTCAAAATCGTGTCCAAGTGCAAGGGTCGCAGTTACAATTCCCAATATGCCAAAGAACAGTCTCCATAACAAATTATAGCCGCAATCTGTACATCCGAAAAATCCCCAGATAAACCCGCTTATTGGAAAACAAATAACAAGGCTGTAAACAAGTGATTTAATAATTATTTCTCGCGGCAATTTATTTTCCTGCATATGCCTTTTTATTATTTTTATTAGCTAGCGAATTTGTCACTTCCAATTTTACAGACTAAAAGTAATCATAGATTTTTTATTAAAGCTGTCATATTCACAATAATTATTTTCAATTCGGCGTCGTTTTCTCAGCCGTTCTAAGTCCCATTTGAGCATAGCGTCCTCGCTACGCTCCACTATGCATGTATACTCTCCCACATTAAATCCCTGCCTATCTTGTATTAATTCTGTAAATTCTCATTCACACAATTTGAGCAACCACGGGTTACAGGTTACACCTTAAAAACTATATATTTAATAATCAACATATTATATAGCAAAAGTGTAACCCCATGTAACCCATTATCTAATGCCTAAATTTGAATGAACTTGCAGGTTATTACGTCTTATAACTTTACTGTTATGCCAGCTTTTCGAGGTTTCCAAAAATAACTTGGCTGCATTCAAATCGCCGCGCAGTGCGGCTTTTAATACTTGTGCAATTACAAGTTCAGTCATCACCTCAAAGCCGCTCATATCATTTTCATCAACCATCATTTCTGCGTAACCGCGCAAATGTTTATGAACTGTTTTTCGGCTTATGCCTGTGGCTTTAGCAATAAGGCTTTTACTGGGCATAGCGCCAAACTCCGCAAGGTGCTGCGTTATAAAATTCGTTATGTCCTTATGGTTTTCCTCCCATTGCATCTCCCTTTTTCCTTTTCTGGTAGTAGCAATATCATCCGGGTTTTCTGTATGGTTTAAGCTTTTCATAATTGGTTAGGCAATTTAAACGCAGGTGCTTTTAATTAAACCTTAACCACGCGTGGTGCCATATTGCAAATATAACAAAACAAGCTAAATTTTATAAAATTGTTTTATTTTAGCAAAATCCCCGCCTTATTTTCAAGGAGGAGTGTACGCTTTTCGCGGGCGGGGTGGTTTAGCCCCTGCATTAACACACACAGAAAAACCAAAAAGGGCTTATGCTTTATCTTGATCGAATAAAAACCAGGCACAATAATTTCGCGCAGCCAATACTTTGTATTCCCTTCTCTACGCGCAGCGTGGAGAGGGGTGGCGAGCGAAGCGAGACGGGGTGAGGCATCGGGTCACATTACCTAAAACGTCAATTATAAAGCCAAGGAAATTCCTACATTTATCTCATGAAGAAATTTATCGCATTTTCAGTTTTACTAATGTCTTTACTGAATTTATCCGCTCAAAAACAAAAAGCCTCTTTCGAAATAGGCAGCAGGCAAATATTTTTTACGCTCGAAGAAAAAGGTGGTTCGGCAGATGATAAGGCGAAAATTATTTACGCTAAATTTTTAAACGATTCATCCTACGTATTTAAAAAGCCTGTTGCATGTTATAAGTACGATACTGCTACGCAAATAAACCCGGTTACGTTTGAAGAAGAAGCAAGTATTACTGTTGATAGCACCGGTACAACAAAATTTAATTTAGGTTCTGTTACAAAAGCAGATTTAAACCAGGCCGTTTCAAGTCAATTTGGATTAGACAAAAGTGGTTTTGATTTTAAATTGAAAACACTTGCCCTTTCTATATTAAGTAGCAAATGTGATTTGCTGAACATCGATTATGAAAACCCTGCAGATATTGACGCAGCATTAAAGAAAATTCAGGCCATGCCAGCAGGTTCGTTTGTTGTAATTGCGAAACTGGATTTTGAGAACAGCGAGGCCAGAAGTATTTATGGTGAGTTTGAAAATATAGTGGTAATGAAAATTAAAGAATAGGAGAGATGGTATTTTAAAACTCCCGGTTATTAATCTTCTCAGCAAGTTCAAACAAAGGCTCTTTCAATTCTTTATCTATCGAAATATTCCGCAACGAATCTAGCGCCCCTAAATAAAGTTCGTTCGACTTGTGGTTTGTTTGCTGGCGGGCACCGGTAACCTCGAAAAGATTTTTTGCAGCTGCAATTTTTTTCTCTTCGTCTTGCTCGGTTAACAGCGCGGTAAATTGCTCTTTTTGTTCTTTGTTGGCGCTGTTCCATCCGGTAACGTACAGGTAGGTTTTTTTGTTCATTAATATATCGCCGCCAATGCGCTTACCCACCTTGGCCGCTTCCCCAAAAGAATCTAAGTAATCATCTTTTATTTGGAACGAAAGGCCAAGTTGTAAGCCGAACTCATAAATCAATTTCTGGTTTTCCTCGCTTGCTCCGGCAAGTATGGCACCCGCCTTAAGGCAACAGCCTAATAGTACCGAGGTTTTAAACTCAATCATTTTCAAATATTCCTCCTCGGTAACATCCATTCGTTTTTCGAAATCAATATCCATCTGCTGCCCTTCGAAAATTTCGATAGCTGTCTTATTAAATATGTCAAGCAATGCCGGAACGTATTGAGGAGAAACTTTGGTAAGAAACTTATAAGCATATGATAGCATGGCATCGCCGGCAAGTATGCCCGAATTAAGTCCGAACAAAGTATGCACCGTAGGGAATCCCCGACGAATGTCAGCCTTATCCATAATGTCATCATGCACCAGTGTAAAGTTGTGGAACACCTCCATGGCAAATGCCGGGTTCAATGCTTCTTCAACACTACCGCCAAACATATCGCAGCACATTAATAACAGCAAAGGGCGAATACGCTTTCCTTTAATGCTCATAATATGGTTAACCGGGTTGTAAAGGCCCGATGGAGTAGTACGAAAATTATTAACTCCTGCTTTTGCCTCGAATTGAGTAAGAAGTTGCTGCTGGGTAAGCATAGTGCGCATATGTGTATTGCCTGTCAAAGTGGTTCAAAATATAGGGCAATGATAGGAAATTTTGAACAGTAGTAAAGGCATTCAGAATTGAAAATGAAAAAACACCTCACTAGCTGCACTTTTTAGTAGTTAAACCACTGCCTTAGGCACGGTAATAGCTGGCTGGCAGGTAACTTTTGATTTTATGGAATTTGAGATTAAACAGGCTGCTTCGGATTTAATGATAATCCTTTCTGCCCGCTCGCGGTCATGCTCATGCACAATTTCTAAAGCCGGAAAAAGTTGTACTTCAGTAATTAAATATTTGCCCTCTACCTGTTCTAATACTCCTTTGCTTTTTACTTCAAAGCTGGTAAATTCAAGCTTAGAGTTTTCGGCAATGGCCAAAAAAGTTGTCATCAGGCAGCTTGATACTGCAGCAGTAAATAAATGCTCGGGAGACCATATACCCTCTATGCCTTTTGGAAATTGAGGTGGTGTAGCTATTTCAACGCCCGATAGTAATTCGGGAGAGGTCATAAAGCCTTTGCGCTCTTTCAGCCACTTAATATCAACTTCATAGCTATGTATGGTACTCATTATTTTTTGCGTTTAGCATCCATTATAAATTATTTGCCCCCCCCCCATCATGATGTGGCTTGTTGCTCGTCAACGGCATCAATTAGAATTCTTATTATCATACTTCCTTAAGCTTGTCCAGCTACCGGCATTATATACGTTGGTATAACCTTTCGATTCTAAAAGGCTTTTGGCCGATGAACTTCTCATACCACTTGCGCAGCAGGTTATTATCAATTGGTTTTTGCCTAGTTTTTTTAAGCTGCGTTCCAACTGGTCAACAGGTATGTTCATGGCATTTTTTATATGCCCTTGTGCGAATTCAGCACCACTCCGTACATCAAGAATTACGGCCCCTTCACTGATTAACTTACCGTAATCCGTTGTATCGGTGCCACCAAAAAGCTTTTTTAATGTTTCAATCATGTTGCCAGTTTTTATGTTTATGCTTCTGCTATATCAATGGCAAAGAAAACATACCTGATGCGGAAAACTTATAAGGTAGGTCAGGTTGCTGGATGATTTCAATCATTCAATCCAATTTTCGAGGGGGGCGGCCAGCTCTTAATTTTGTGGTTAATGCCCAGTTATGTTGCATTATTAGCCTAGATACAACCAATACTTTGTATGGTAAACTACAAATAGGACAACTATTAATTGTTTTAAGCGTAAAACTTGAAAGGGTTAACTTTTTGTTAATGAAAAGCGCCCTTGTATGCGTGTTATAATTTTAAGTAAAACCGATAAGCCAGAGTAACAATGAAGAAACTATTACTTTTTTTAAGCGCAATCATTCCTTTATCGGCCTACTGTCAGTTCGAATTTCACAACCGAGGAAGCCAGGTTTATGCTCAAAAAGGGGCATTAATTGTAGTGCAGGGGGCATTTGTAAATGACAGCAGTATTGGGGCTGTAAAAAATGACGGAACTATTGAAGTACAGGGCGATTTTGTGAATTCAAATGGCGCCTCATTTACCGTTAATACCGATAACACATCTAAAGACCGTGCTGTAAAATTTACCGGTACCGGCACACAAGCTATTAAGGGTTTAATGAACACCGCAGGCACTGCCAGTTTTTATAATTTAGTGGTAGATAAAGCCACCTCTACTAGTTTGGTGCAAATGCAAGCCGATGCAACAATAGAAGGGTCGCTTGTATTTGGTACCTCTACTATTACCTCTACTTATAACCCTAGCAATTTTTATACTAACAACAATCAGAAAGGACTATTCGCAACATATGTTGACACTAATGAATATGTACTTAATGTATTAAATGGAAATGTAGATGCTATATCCGGTTATCCGGCTTTAGTAATGAGTGGGGCTCCATCAACCGGTTATATACTTACCAGTGGAATAAAGGGTAGCGGCAATGGTGGTTTGCAACGCAAAATATCTTCGGCTACCGATTATGATTATCCATTAGGCACAGTTGCGCACGGTTTTAATGCGGTCAAAATGAATTTCACCACAATCCCATCAGGCGGTGGCCTTGTAAAAGGCAAATTTAACGATGGTAGCGATAACCCGAATGGCGCCATTGGTACTATAGGAATGGCATGTTTTGGTTGCACCACAAACAACCCGAATCCTGATAACACCGGCTATAACCGTTTTTTCGAATCTAATCCATGTAATAACGATGCAGCGCAATGGCTGGTTATTGATAATGCTTCTATTAAAAATCACGGGTATTGGAGTTTTGCCACAAGCACAAATAACTATGGTTACCTATATTCAGTTGAAGCATTTCCAAACTCATTCTCATTGTTAGGCAATATCAGCGATACATGGAGAACTTTGAGATACATTGCTCCATTCGGTTATAATCCTTCAGGAGCTTCTAATAACTGGAGTGCTTTTATTGATAGTGTTACCAGCGTTGATGACCTGATGACCTATACCAAAAATACCGGCACATGCTATACTGGCAGTGGTATACCGGGCGGTTCGTATAATGGTTTTGGGCATTTGGCATTAGGTAAATCTATATCTAATAACGCCTTACCGGTAACCATGTTGTACTTAACTGCTAAAGCCGAAAAAGAATCCATAGTATTAGATTGGGCCACTGCGGTTGAAATTAACAACAGCGGTTTTGAAGTAGCACGAAGCACCGAAGGCACAAACTTTACTAAAATAGGATGGGTACCCGGCCACAACACTACTACCGAAGAACAAGTGTATTCGTATACCGATAATGATGTATTGCCTAATGTAGTTTATTACTATCGTTTGCGCCAGGTTGATAACAACGGCCACAGCGACCAATCGAAAGTAGTAAGCGCCGAAGTTACCGGTACCACAACATCATTCACCATTGGCGAATTAACGCCTAACCCTGCCGTTAATAATACCCGAATTGTTGCCAATAGCGTATCACAAGAGGAGATAAGCGCTAAGGTTTATATATACAATATGGAAGGCAAATTAATGATGAACCAGCTATACACCTTAAACCCAGGCCCAAACAACATTATGCTTGATTTGACAACACTTACCACCGGCAGCTACTCAGTAACAGTAAAAGCAGCCGGAAACTCGTACAGCAAAATATTGGTGGTTAATAAATAGAGGTTTGGCGTAGGTTGAATAAAGCTTTAATCACCAGGTACAACTTCTGCATCTTGCTCACTTATAATATCAACATTTTTCTTTTTGTTTGATATCATTAGGCCGAACATCATTATTAATGCGCTTAATATAATTACCTGAATTATTAAAGACCTGTTCACTAGTGCAATGCTATGCGCCGGTTCAATGGAGAGAAATAATAGAATGGTAATAAGCCCCCTCGGTGCTACAAATAGTAAAGGTTTTAGTGGAAGCATCGATAGCTTTAGCTGTAGTGCACGGAAAAAGAAGATGACCATCACAATTAGGAAAGCCCAAAGAAGAGTTTCCGTATTTAAAATTTCTGATGTTTCAAGCAGGTAGCCAAACAACATGAAGAATAATGCCCGAACCAAAAATGCTGCTTCAAAAGTAAGTTCTTTAAATTTCTGAACTTCTCTGTTTAATATCTCAGGCCTGAATTTTTCAATCCATTTAAACCGCTTTAACTCATCAAGATTGCCGATAAATAAACCGAAAAGCAGAATAAAAATAAGAGCAGGCAAATGGTATATTTTCGAAACCTCATATATTAATATTACCAGCAACGTTATAGGAACAAACTTTACATGGTGGTCTATTTTGCTTAATAAAAACGAAAGCCCGATAGTAGCTACAAAAGAAACTACCAAAATAACCAGTAGCTGCAAGCCGAAATGCCCTAACGAATGAGTGTCAAGCGTATCGTTTAAAGCAATGAAATTGAAAAACAAAACCCCTATAATATCCGAAAAACTACTCTCGTAAATTACAAACTCCTTATCCCGTAATGTAATATTTCTTACACTCGGAATAGCAATAGCACTGCTTATAACACAAAACGGTATTGCATTTATTAAACTGCTTTTAAATGGCGAAAGCCCCCATGCATGTAACACATAGGCAAATAAAAATGCCGTTGCGCCCATTGTAAATAAAACACCCAAAAAGGTTTTTCCAATTACTTTCCCTTTCGAGCTATTCAATTCAAGTTCTAATGAACCTTCAAGAACTATTAGAATAAGCCCTATGCTGCCTAACTCTGGAAGAATAGGAGAAAGGTCTGGTAGATTGATGTGCAGTACGGTGGTGGCTTGTTTAACCGCCCACCCCGTAAGCAGCAAAAGTATTACCGATGGAATCTTGGTTTTTGACGAAGTAAGGTCAAAAACATACGCGATTAACAGTAAAACACTTAAAGTTATTATAACCATTAATGGTAATAATAATCATATTAAGCCTTACTTTTAGCAGAGATTAGAAAGTAGGCACAAGAATGCTAACCCGCAGGCTTGCGCTGCATTCTTGTGCAGTTAGCTTATTTTCACTACATTATTTTATGGGGTCATTAGATGAGTTAAGTATTCCAAACGTAAGCAATTGGAAGGTTTTAGATTTGGGATGCGGTATGCCTCCTCAATGTTGGTTATATTGGTATGGGAAATATAAATTTCACAGCTTTACCGGAATTGATAAAAACCTATTACCCGATACGCCATATAATTTGTCAAATTATAAAGAAAGTCAGGACTATAATGACTGGAAAAACGATGTAAAAAGTCAATGCAATATAGAGGGCGAAGAAGAATTTAGCAGGAGATTTCAGCTACAAGAAAAGCGGATAGAGGAATTTATCCAACAGGAAACTACATTAGATTTTGACTTGGTAATAATTCATAATTCGCTTCAATTTCTTTTAAGGAACGATGCTGAAATTTTACTTAAGCAAATCTATGATAAATTGAAGCCCGGAGCTATCATATCGTTAATCATAACCTCTCAACATTGGAAAAAAAGATACGGCTCTATAGTTGAATTTGTTTTGAGAGACGATGAGGTAAATAGATTTGTATCTCCCTTTACTCTTATCTTTCCCCCAAAAAAAATTTATGAAAACGACGAATATCTAATGCTTAAACTAAAAAAGGAAGAAGTGATTTCAGTTGTATAATACCCCAATTGTCCGCAGTCTGAAGCCAAGCGTGCGCACAGCCAACTACGGACGTATCAGCATTAAACAAAAAAAGTCCAAACATCTCTGCTTGAACTTTTCTTTAAATATATTTTTAGTCTAATTAATCTCTTGCAAGGCGTATACCCACATCATCATCCTTAGCGTCCGATGGGTAACGGTCGCGGCAAATAGTGCGGCCCTGGTTTACTTCACTCCACCATGAACCACCACGCACTGCACGGTAAGCACCGGTGCGCGGGCCCACTGGGTTATCCGAAGGGCTGCTGGTATAATATTTTTCATCAAACCAATCCGAACACCACTGAAACACGTTACCGCTCATATCATACAAACCAAGCTCATTAGGCTTCTTTTGGCCCACCGGGTGGCTTTGCTTGCTGCTATTCTTATCATACCAGGCAACTTCATCCGGGTTATTGCTTCCCGAAAATTTATAGCCATGGCTTTTATTTCCTCCGCCTGCTGCATATTCCCATTCTGCTTCGGTAGGTAAGCGGTAATTTCTACCGGTTATTTGGTTCAACTTATTAATAAACACCTGCGCATCGTACCAGCTTATGTTTTCAACCGGGCAATCAGCACACGCTTTCGAAAACCAAGGGGTTTTACCGGTTACGGCTTCCCATTCTTTTTGGGTTACATCATACTTGTTCAGGTAAAAACTGCTTATGCTTACTTTGTGGCTTGGTTTTTCCCAATAGTAGCAGGCGCTGTCTTGCTCATTAACGCAGCCCATCACAAAAGTACCGGCTGGTATATTTATCATGTTAGCTTCAATTTCCTGAATTACTTCCGTTGGCACAGGTTTAACTTCGCCGGGCCTGGTAAGCGGCTTACTGGCGGTTTTAGCATCAGGTGCAGCATTGGGTGTTTTTACCTGTCCGAAAACGGAAACAGTAAAAAGCAATCCTAATATGGGTAGGTGAATTTTTTTCATATTAACAAATATATAGTTCAGGTGTGGTAATACAAAGAAATTGGGTTTAGGGTCAAGTTTTGTTTTGCACATAGTTAATTGGATAAGGTGCTTAAAAGGGCACTAATTATCTTGTTTAGTATTAATCAGCTTTGCGTTTGCAATATATGCGGCTCAACTGGGGGTGTCATAGCCTTCTCATTTTCAGCTTTTCTTGTTTTCGGAAAATGTAGAATATAAAACATAGCTACAACAATAATGCCGGCACTAAAAAAAATCATAGCATAAGGCCTAAGGCTGTCGCTGTAAAAAAACTCGCCAGTCATCCAGGTAGCATTGGCGCTAATCCACAAACAAACACCTATATTATGAAACAGGTCCGAAATATTATGTCTCGATTTCCATGCTAAATGAATAGCTACTATTAATGTAGGTATAATCATTAACATGCCCGCCACCCTCCAACTTGCTACCCAACACGCATCTTTAACTAGCCACAATGCAATGTGCAAATTTTCATACTCCCGTATATTGTTGAATAAACCTTTCTTTTCCATAAGTTAAAGGGGCAATATTTTTGATATTATTTTTAAAGAATACGTTTTTAATGTAACTTGTTCTGTAAAGCATTTTATTGCTTTTTCAAATAAATTTCATCTTCTCAGTATTGTTTTACGGAAAGTTTCACAAACTGTTTGCTTTTTAGCATTGAAATAGTAAAAGAGTTTTTGTATACCCCTGATATTATAGATAATTACTGCTGTTTTTATTTCTTATACCTTTTATAATACACCCGCCACCTTTACAGCAACATATTGAAAATCATTTTTATAAGTTAAGGCTGCTTACAAGCTTCAAGTTGTTCAATGGCACTTTTAAAAACATATATATACAAGCAGCCGCAAATAATTTACACGAATTGACAACTTATTTATACAGTTAGCGTAGAATGAAGGACTAAAAATCTTGTATCACAATTTTTATTCTAGAAATAAAGCCCAACTATGGATCTTACAGCTAAAGAGGAAGCCGAGAAATTCCTGAACGATCCGGAAATAAATATATGGATTGACAAATACGATGATGTATTTGCCGAGTACGATTCACGCCCGTTTGCACAACGTGCGCTTTCCGATGATTTTTTAAAAGGAGTTCGCAAAATGATAAGCGAAAAACCTATTGGCGCTATTGAGCTAAAATTTAATGTGCTGGGCGATGAAAGAAACCCCGATTCGGAAGTTGTAATCATTAATAAGCTTAATCAGCATTTTAAGAATATTGCGCAGTTATTAAAAGAAGAGGAGAAGCAAACACTGCATAAAGGTTATATGCTTATGTTGGCAGGCTTTGCGCTTATGATATTTCTTGTTTTCTTAGGCAATTTGGCTGCAAAAGCAGCATATATCAGCGGCATTTCTTCAATGCTTGAGCCGGTGGGTTGGTTTATGACCTGGACCGGTTTGGATAATGTTTTCCAAAATTCGCGTAAAAACAAATCTGCTCTCGATTTTCATTCAAGAATGGCTTATGCAGAAATCACTTTCTCAACACTCGAAACTGAAACACCCGAGTTAGATGCTAATAATATTGCATCACGTCAAAAAGTAGCTATTCCGGTTGATAATAATAATTTAAGAGTAGCTTAGGTTTTCGATAACAAGTCAATCTGGTAAAACCTTATAATCATCTATCGCCGCAATGCGGAATGTAGAATAAATTATGAGGTTTTATTATAATATATTCTCACCCGGTTTTGTAAAGGTTACACAAAATTACCTGGCTTATAAAGCGCTTACAATATGCTGATAATCAATTACTTGACTTTCTGTGTATTTAATCTCTTTCTATATGCAACCTTCACAAACAAAATGCGTAAAATAAATATCAAACGAGTATAACAGCGGGAATTTGGATCTCAAGAAAATTGGAACCTTCGATATGAAAAGAAAATTACAAATAGTTGTGTTACTAACACTTCTTTTTGTTTCAACACCTTTGGTAAAGGCAGCAAATGCTTTTCCGGTGCTGGTAAGCCAAACCGGCCCTTGCCCTGGAGGCACTACCGGAAATATAAGTTTAACACCAACCGGTGGCACTGCACCCTTCACATTTCATTGGAACGACGGTAGCCCATTGCAAAATCGTACAAATCTATCCACCGGAAATTACGCTGTTACTATTACTGATAACACCGGTGCTATCGATACATTCTCGTTTAATATTTCGGTTCCCGCAGCATATCATTTTACTAAAAGCATTGTTAACGAAAAATGTGGTGGGCAAAATATTGGTTCAGTTACATTTAATGTAACCGGTGCCACTGCTCCATATACTTTCTCGTGGAATAACGGCGATACAACTCAAAACCTGGCCCACCTTACCGCTGCCGTTTATTACGTTACCGTTACCGATGCACACGGTTGCTCAGCTATTGATTCAGCAAATGTAACCCAGCCGCCGGGCGTAGGAATTAATGCCAGTATTACGAATGCTTCATGTGGTGCCAATAACGGTTCGGCAAGTTTAACGGTTCTATACGGCAACCCCGCTTATACTTATTTGTGGAATGATGGCGATACTGCTCAAAACAGAACAGGTCTCGCGGCCGGTACATACACTATAACCGTTACCGATTCTATAGGCTGCTCTGCTTCGGCTACCGAGGTAATCCCGCAATCGCCGGGTAGTATGAGTGTTAATTCAACTTCAACCCAGCCTTCATGTTTTGGAGGCAACAATGGTTCTATTAATATAACTTCTGTTGTAGGTAGTACCGGCCCCTTTTCTTATTTTTGGAATGACAGTACAACGTCGCCTAACAAAACAGGCCTCTTTGCAGGTTCATATACTGTAACAATTACCTCGGGTACCGGGTGCACAATTTCCTCCAGTTTTAATATATCTCAACCCACTCAAATTAATGTAACACTTACACCTATTTCGCTAACTTGCTACGGCAGTGCAAACGGAGGTATTACCACCTCAGTAAACGGTGGAACGCCAAGCTATCATTACAATTGGGGTGGTGGTATTACATCCCAAAACCGTATTAATCTGCCATCGGGTAATTATACCGTAACTGTTACAGATAATAAAGGCTGTGCCGATACCGCCAGTGTATTTGTAGACCAGCCAACACAGGTCAATGTTAATGTTACTTCTACCGGCATAACTTGTGCTGGTGGGCCTTCAGGTTCAGTTACTGCAAACGCTTCAGGTGGTGCTGGTGGTTATAGCTACTGGTGGGGTGCGGGTGTTACTACACAAACCAAATCAAACGTTAACGCAGGTACTTATACAGTAACAGTAACCGATGCAAACGGTTGCACCGCATCTGCAAGTGGTACGGTTGCCGCATACACACCGGTAAGCTTATCAAGTACACAAGTAAATAATATATGTTACGGAACAAGCCTTGGTTCAATAAACTTAATCCCGAATAATGGCGCTGGTCCATTCTCATATATTTGGAATACCGGCGACACTACAAAAAATATTGATTCGCTGGCTGCGGGGACTTACAGTGTTACAGTTACCGATGCCCATACATGCACCGCCTCAAAATCGGTTACCATTACCCAATCTTCTTTTCCAATAACAGTTAACTCAACTATTGCAGATGTTATTTGCCATGGAGATAGCAGCGGTGCTATTATTATTTCGCCTATCAACGGTAATCCCCCATATAATTATTTATGGAATGATGGCTCAACTTTTAAAACTCTCTCCAACCTGCCAATAGGTAATTATAGTTTAACTGTTACCGATAACTCGGGTTGCTCGGCGGGAATGACTTTTACTATTACCCAACCGCAGGCAATTACCATCAATCATACCGATAACAACATCACCTGTTTCGGAACGAATAATGGTAAAATACAATTAGGTGTTACCGGTGGTTATGCACCTTACACATATGCTTGGTCAGATGGACCTACTACACAAAACAGATCTAATCTTGCTGCTGGAACATATATTGTTACCGTTAGCGATCACTATGGCTGTAAGGCTGAAGATACTTCGGTTATTATTCAACCCGGAAAAGTTATTATTGACACCACCGTAACTAACGTAGACTGCTACGGAGCTAATACCGGTGCAGTAAATTTAGTAGTAAGCGGCGGAACAAGCCCTTATACTTATAATTGGGGCGGAGGAATTACAACACCAAACAGGCTTAATCTTACTTCAGGAACTTATCATGTAACCGTAACCGATAATGCAGGATGCACTGCTACTAATTTAGCAATTGTAAGCCAGCCCTCGGCCCCGCTAAATATAACTTCAACAGTTATCAACGCAACTTGTAGCGGGGGTAATAATGGAGCGATTAATTTGAATGTAACTGGTGGCACTACACCATATAGTTTTAATTGGGGTGGGGGAGTTGTCTCTCAAAACTTAAGCAATCTTTCATCAGGAACTTATATTTTAAATGCAAGTGATAATGCCGGTTGTTTTGTTGTCGATACTTTCACGGTATCGCAGGCCACTACTTTAAATGTATCGGCTGTGGTGGTTAATGCCGGTTGTAATGGTGCTGCCGGTGGTAGTGTTACACTTACGGTAACAGGTGGTGCACCCAATTATACATATGATTGGGGTGGGGGAATTACATCGCAAAACAGAACAAACTTAATTGCAGGAACATACACCGTAACCGTAACAGATAATGCAGGTTGTTCAAAAATAGTTTCTTCAACAGTAACCCAATCAGGTAGTATTTCTATATCATCTGTAGTTGCAAATGTAAATTGCTTTGGTGGCAATACCGGTAATATTAATATTACTGTAAGTGGCGGAACTTCACCTTATACATACAATTGGGGTGGAGGAATTACCTCGCAAAACAGAACTAACTTAGCTGCAGGAAGCTATTCAGTTACTGTAACTGATAACATTGGCTGCACATTAAGCAATGCGTCAGCCGTTACTCAGCCAACTCAATTAAATGTAATTCCTGCTATTACTGATGTAACCTGCTCCGGCGGTAATAACGGAAGTATCCACTTGTCAGTTAACGGTGGTGCTCCTGCTTATACTTACAGCTGGACAGGCGGCATTACTTCGCAAAATCTTGATAGCCTTACAGCATCAGATTATATTGTTGCTATTACCGATGCCAATTCGTGTATTGTTGTTGATACTTTCACAGTTGGCGAACCCGGTATGCTTTCAGTGGGTTTAACACCGGTAAATATTGGCTGCAATGGCCAATCGTCTGGTAGTATTACTTCGCATGTAGCGGGTGGCACACCGGTGTATGCATATAACTGGAGCAATAATTTTTCTTCGCCCAATTTAACTAATATCGATACCGGTTCATACAGCCTTACAGTTACCGATATTAATTTTTGCACTGCAATTGCCTCAGCTGTTATAACACAGGCTGAGCCTTTAGTAATTTCATCCTCTGTAATAAATTCAACCTGCTATGGTTCAGCCCATGGGGCTATAAGCACTATTGTTTCGGGCGGTACCGGTAGCTATTATTATTTATGGAGCGATAGCAGCAGCAATCAAGATTTAATGAACATATCTGCCGGAAATTACATGGTAACGGTTAGCGATGATAACGCTTGCTCGGTATCGGCTTCAATACCTGTTACGCAGCCAGCGCCTATTGGGCTTAATTTTACTATAGATAATGTTTCGTGTGCTGGTGGCAATAATGGTTCAGTTTTAGCAACTGTTACCGGTGGTACGGGTAATTATACTTACGCATGGGCTAACGGTGCAACAACGGATAAGATTGATACACTTGCCGCCGGAGTTTATACAATAGTGGTTAAGGATTCGGCAAAATGTAGTGTTTCTGCTTCTGCAAATATTTCTGAGCCTGCCCAAATCATAATTAATGAAAACGTTGCTAACGTTTCTTGTGCCGCACCGAATAGTGGCTCAATTAATTTAAGTGTAACAGGCGGTGTGCCTGCATACTCATATGCATGGAATACCGGCGATAGCACTTCGGCAATAAACAATCTTACAGTTAATACTTATGCGGTAACAGTAACCGATTCAAGTTTATGCACTGTCGCAACAAGTATAAATGTAGCGCAATCACCAGGCCTTTCTTTAAACGTTACATCTACTAATTATGAATGCGTCAACAAAAAAGGAACTATAAATATTAATATAAGTGGTGGTTCTGCTCCTTTTGTTTACAATTGGGCCGATGGTGCTAGTTCACAAAACAGAGCAGCTCGTGCCGTCGGAAATTATTTAGTAACAGTAACCGATGCAGGTTCATGTTCGGCTTCGGCAAGTGTTAGCATAAACCAGATTGCAACGCTTATCTCGAATATTACAAAAATTGATGTTACGTGCTACGGAGGAAATAATGGTTCAGCACATGTGGATATAAACAATGGAGCGCCACCGTATAGTATTTTATGGAGCAATGGAGCGGGCACAAAAGATATTTCTAATCTTGTTTCCGAAACGTATACTGTTGTTGTTACTGATATAAATAATTGTAATACTTCAAATATTGCAGTTATTAACCAGCCTGAAAAGATTCAGTTGTCTGAAATTGCAGCCCCGGTTACTTGTTACGGAAATAACGATGGTGCAATAAGTGCTAATGTTACAGGCGGCACACCGGCTTATGTTTATCATTGGAACAATAATTCTGCTTCGCAAAATCTTTCAAATCTTCCAGCCGGTACCTATGCGCTTACCGTAACAGACTTGAGCAATTGTTCAGCTACTGCAAATAATATAGTTATTACCCAGCCAACACAAATTGTAGCTACTACTGATGTTAC
>CAIXGR010000017.1 GCA_903919075.1 uncultured Bacteroidota bacterium
AAACAGAAGCGATGATGGATGGCAGCGATGCTATTGCCGATTGGCCGATATTGAATGCGTTGATTAATACCGCCGGTGGCGCCAGTTGGGTTTCGTTTCATCATGGCGGTGGTGTGGGTATGGGTTACTCGCTACATGCGGGTATGGTAATAGTGGCTGATGGAACTGATGATGCGAAGCGCAGGTTAAAACGCGTGCTGCATAATGACCCGGCTTTAGGGGTTATACGCCATGCTGATGCGGGTTATGAAATTGCGAAGGAGACGGCACGGGAGTTTGGGTTGGATATATGAGAGCCAACTCATTTTCGGGAATTTATCCTTTAGGGTGAAAGGCCTGCTCGTAGATATATGAAATAAAAAGTATTAATAGATACAGGGCAATTCCAATTCCAATAAGTCTAATTCGTTTCTTGGCCTTAGTAGTATATCCTTCTGATTTCAAACCCCAGCCATATCGCAATTCTGAAAACCAAAAGATAATCATCATGATTTTTTCAAAGTTGGTATAGTCTTCAGTAGCCTTTTTATTCATTGTTTCTTTGAATTCCTTCTCATCTTCTTCCTCTAATTCATTGTACCTGCTGTCAAGGTTAGATTGAGATATATTTCTTCTTGATAGCTCCTCCTTTGCAAGAAGGACTGCATCAGCCTGGTAATCATCGGCATTTTTGACCATAATTATAAGCTCATCAGTATCTCTGATTTCTATAGGGGGGCTAAACTTCATTTTTTAATAAATCAAATGTAATTTATACTGGTGATAGGAAATAATACATCCCGGTTTTCAATATTAGAAAACTTCGTTTATATATTTAACCATCTATCATATAAAAATTCTTTAGGACAGCACACTCCTCGAAATCACAATCCTCTGCACTTCGCTTGTACCTTCGTATATCTGAGTAATTTTAGCATCGCGCATTAATCGCTCTACGTGGTATTCTTTTACGTAACCGTAGCCGCCGTGTATTTGTACGGCCTCAACAGTGGTGCGCATGGCCACCTCCGATGCGAATACTTTGGCGGTGGCTGATGCTACTTCGTAATTTTTATGTTGGTCTTTTAATACGGCAGCTTTGTAAACTAATAAACGGGCAGCTTCAATTTCGGTAGCCATATCAGCCAGCTTAAATGCAATGGCTTGGTGGTGGCTTATTTCTTTTCCAAAAGTTTTTCGTTGTTTTGAGTATTCTACTGATAACTCGTAAGCACCGGCAGCAATGCCCAGCGCTTGGGCGGCAATACCCATTCTTCCACCACTTAAAGTTTTCATAGCAAATGAAAATCCGAAACCATCATCGCCTATACGGTTGGCCTTAGGTACTTTTACATCGCTAAAAAGAAGGGTGTGTGTATCGGATGCCCGGATGCCCAGCTTATCTTCTTTTTTACCTACTACAAAACCGGGCATTCCCTTTTCAACTATTAAAACGTTTATTCCTTTAGTGCGTTTTTCGGCATGGGTTTGTGCAAACACAAGATAAACTGAAGCGCAACCTCCGTTAGTAATCCAGTTTTTGGTGCCATTTAAAAGATAATGGTCGCCCATGTCTACAGCAGTGGTTCTTTGGTGGGTTGCATCACTTCCTGCTTCGGGTTCGCTAAGAGCAAACGCGCCTATCTTTTCACCTCTGGCAAGTGCGGGCAGGTATTTTCTTTTTTGTTCTTCTGTTCCAAATTCTTCCAGACCCCAACACACCAATGAGTTGTTTACACTCATCAGTACGGAGCATGATGAATCTACTTTCGAAATTTCTTCCATAGCAATTACGTAACTCAAAGCATCCATACCACCGCCACCATACTCGGGTGACACCATCATTCCTAAAAAGCCAAGTTCGCCCATCTTTTTTACTTGTTCGGCTGGCCATTGCATGTGTGTATCGCGTTCAATAACACCGGGCTTGCAATCGTTTTGTGCAAAATCACGAGCGGCCTGGCGTATCATTAAGTGTTCTTCAGTAAGAGAAAAATCCATACTAATAATTTTGCGCGAAGATAAACGAAAAGTGGAGGGCGTAGTTAAATTGCATACACACAATTTCAGAAACAACGTTTTCATATATTTGTTGAAGAGGTGTAAAGACTAAAGCCGCTGATTATGAATGAGAATTTAAAGTACATGCTGCACCCTTGGCATGGGGTTGATATTGGCGAAAATGCCCCGGAAATGTTAACGGCGTTTATAGAAATTGTGCCAAACGATGGCGTTAAATACGAGGTTGATAAAAAAAGCGGATGGATAAAAGTTGACCGGCCTCAATTGTTCTCAAATATAGTACCTGCGCTATATGGTTTTATTCCGCAAACTTTTTGCGATGTAGAGGTTGGTAAATTTTGTACCGAAAAAACAGGCCGGCCAGATATAAAAGGCGACCAAGACCCGATGGATATTTTAGTGTTGGAAGAAAAGAATATTCAAAACGGAGGGATATTAATACAGGCTATACCCATAGGCGGCATACGAATGATTGATAAAAATGAAGCGGATGATAAAATAATTGCTGTAATGAAAGATGATGCCGTGTATGGGCGTATTACAGATTTGAGCGAATTGAACGAAGCAATTCTTAACCGGCTAAAACATTATTTTTTGACTTATAAAGATATGCCGGGCACCGGGGAAAAACGGAAAGTAGAAATTGCATCGGTTTACGGAAAAGAAGAAGCGTATGAGGTGATAAGAAGGAGTATGGTAGATTATAAAAACCGATTTGCGGTATGACAAAAAAAATAATTAATGGAGGCGCAATTGTTTTAATAATACTTATAGCTGCTTTTTATTACCACCGGTACCGGATGGCGCCCGAAATGGATTTTAACCGACTTGAGTTGACGGACCTGAATAATGCACCGGTAAAGCTTGAGTCTTTTAAAGGTAAAAAGCAAGTAATTAATTTTTTTGCAACATGGTGCGGCCCCTGTATAAGAGAGATTATAGAATTTGGAGACGTGCAAGCCATTCTTAAAAACGAGAACTTTGTTTTTATCTGTATATCAGATGAGCCGGTAGAGCGACTGCAAGGTTTTAGAGAAAGGATGCCGCAAAATGTGCTTATACTTCATTCGGTTGCAAAGTTTGATGGTATAAATATTTATACGTTTCCTACAAGTTATTTGATTGGTGAAAACGAGCGGGTAATATTTAAAAAAACCGGTGAGTTGAATTTGGATGCCGATGCACTGGCTGCGGAATTAAAACAGCTAACGCACTAAGTTATTTGCCGGGAGAAAAGTAAATGCCCCCAAAAGTAACATACACCAATAAGCACACCACAATAAGCACCAACATAAAAAAGAAATTAGGCACTTGCAGTGAAGTGTATCGTACCAGTTCGTACTTTAATACGTTGGAGTATGATAATAAATACCATGAGATAGCCAATGCAGCACCAATAACACTTAAATACAAAGTGTGAATTTGGAGATTCATGGGATAAGTAATAAAGGTGGTAATCAATCCACCCAATGCAAAAGGAACCAAAGCGGTTTCAAAAAAATATTTTCTTCGGCGCGATAGCTTATTTATTTTTGAAAACGAGTAAGAAAATACCAAAAAATATTTTCCGTAGTTAAGCGAGAAATAAAGAAAAATAAGCGCAAACGGAAAGCAAAGCGCATAAGCAACCCAAGTGGAAGCCCGCCACCACGAAAGAACAACTGCAAAGTTTTGATAGAATGGCGATGTATAATTGTATAGTCCTAGACACATAATTATACCCTGTGCCGCAAAAATGCTGGTGCCAATTACAAAACCCCACAACAGGAAAAGATTAAATAGTGTTTGAACGCTTCGCAAAACACTGTATAAGATAAAACAGGTAAGCCCGAACACGAGTGAGTAAACTGGCCCGGCTGAGTAAACCAAATCTATTTTTGATTTGTCCCAATGGCTATTAATCATAAACTTAATGCCATAATAGTATATAAACGAATCGAATTTATAAGCCCGGGCTGCCATGGCGGTAACAAGCCAAAAAGTATAAGTAAAAACGATGTACGCCAACGAAAAGCATATGGCAGAGTTGATTACCCTGAATAACTTATCGTACCACTGTTCTGAGTTTTTTTTAGGATCCAATGCTGGGCGTTTTAATATTTAACGGCATTCAAAAATAAAATTCTCGCCGTATTTTTTCGGAATATAGGTAGAATACTAAAAAACAGATTTAGATGGCCGGTAACGGGCTTTTTCTAAAATGGCTTTTGAATCGTATTTGGTTATCAGATCATGAAGCGAAATTTTACCACCTGTTTCTTTTACAAATTTTCGAACAATCTGCAAGCCAATCCAACCACCTAGGTTTCCCGGGGCTTCGGGCGGCATGCCAGTAGTTGTGGGACCCTCATCAAGATACCGTTTGTGGTCCATGTAATTGTTTTTGTATAGCAGGTCTTTTTCGTTCAGATATTTCCATATTTCGTATTCGCTTTGCTCGCACCAAGTGGTTTGCTTTTGTGTAAAGCCAACTAACAGGCTATCGGGCGCATCAGGGAAAATATAAGAGAGGAAATAAAGCTTTTTGCCTTTATCTATCATGGCCTCTATAAGATTTTTATTGCGCGAAGCCTCTTCATCGCCGAAGTAAAGATTATATGTTGCCTCAACAGCATTGCGGGCAATATATTCTCTGCGCATTTTATGTTGCATGTATTGATAAATGCCTGCGCTATCGTAATCGGCATTATTGGGACCTAAATAGAGGTCGAGGCCAACGCCTACCCAATTGTTATCGTAGGTAAAAGCAGCAACACCAAAAGCCGAATTGACAGCGGCAATGTTTGGCGTTTTTATTTCGGGGAAGTAGTATTTTACGTATTTGAATGATTGGGTTAGCTCTTTCTCAACATCGCTGGTATTTTCGAAATGCAGATTGATGGAATCCTGTATGCGATGAATATAGGAGTCCGTAATAAATTTTTTTATGGCAGGCTCGTCAACATTAGCGGTATCAACTGCAGGACGAGGGCCTATTATAAAATGGTTTAAATAAAAATCGAAGAATGGCCCATACTTGCTTTGCATCAGGCTATACTGCTCCAGAAAAGGATGATTATTGAATTCAAACAAATCTTTATCGAATCTTATAATTGGAACGGTTATTTGAACGCCAGAAACATCGGGCTTTTCACGGCTTTTGTTTTTATTACAACCGCTGCAACCCGAAAGAACCAAGAGTGCCAGAAGAACATAAGCCGGTTTCAAATGTTTCATAAGCGCGAAGATGCAAAAAATGGAATGTATTGGGTAAATAACAGATAAGTTGTTTAAACATAAAAAACGTTCAACTTTGCCGAATATTTTGAAATGAAAATTGCATTAGCCCAACTTAATTATCACATCGGCAATTTTGCGCTGAATACGCAAAAAATAATTGCTGCTATAAAAGAAGCCGAACAACAAAGCGCGGAGCTGGTGGTTTTTAGTGAATTGTGTGTTTGTGGCTACCCGCCCCGAGATTTTTTAGAGTTTGATGATTTTATAAATCAATGCTATGCTTCGGTAAACGAAATTGCAAAGCATACCAATAAAGTGGCTGTAGTATTGGGCAGCCCACGAAAAAACCCTGTGATAGAGGGGAAGGATTTATTTAACTCGGCCTATTTTATTTATGAGGGTGAGGTAAAGCATATTGCCAATAAAAGCCTTTTACCCAACTACGATATATTTGATGAGTACCGGTACTTTGAACCGGGTAAAACATTTGAACCGGTTTTATTTAAAGGCAAAAAAATCGCCCTTACCATTTGCGAAGATATTTGGAATGCGGGTATTGATAAACCCATGTATAGTACCTGCCCTTTAGATGATGCCATAAAATATGGGCCGGATTTAATTATTAATATTTCGGCCTCGCCGTTTAGCTATACGCATAACCGTGAAAGGATGAAAATTATTAGTGCCAATGTGGCTCGGTATAAGCTACCAGTGATATATGTAAACCAGGTGGGCGCTGAAACCGAATTAATTTTTGATGGCGGCAGCATGGTAATGAATGAAAAAGGTGAGTTGGTAACACAGTTGCCATTTTTTGAAGAGGCGTTGGAGGTAGTTGAGTTTACAGAGCAGGGGGTAAAAGAACCAAGAGTCAAGAATCAAGAGCTAAGAAATAAACCGGATATTGAGTTAATACATAATGCGCTTATTTTGGGCATTAAGGATTACTTTGGGAAGCTTGGGTTTAAAAAAGCAATACTTGGTTTAAGCGGTGGTATTGATTCGGCAGTGGTATTGTGTTTGGCTGCTGAGGCATTGGGCAAAGAAAATGTAATGTCGCTTTTACTTCCTTCGGGTTTTTCGAGTGGGCACTCGGTGGATGATGCGAAGTTGCTTTCAGAAAACCTGGGAACGAAATATGAAGTGGTACCGGTAGAAGATAATTTTCAAGCAACACTGAAAACACTGCAACCATTTTTTAAAGACATGCCGTTTAACTTAGCGGAAGAAAATTTGCAGGCAAGAGTGCGGGCGATAATACTGATGGCGTTTTGCAATAAATTTGGCTACATACTACTTAATACTTCGAATAAAAGCGAAGCTGCGGTGGGTTACGGAACTTTATATGGCGATATGTGCGGGGGGCTTTCGGTAATTGGTGATGTGTATAAAACACAAGTCTACGAATTAGCAAAACACATTAACCGGAATGGCGAAATTATTCCGTTGAACATAATTACGAAAGCGCCATCGGCTGAACTTCGTCCTAATCAGAAAGACTCTGACTCGCTACCTGACTATGATATATTAGATAAAATACTTTTTCAATATATTGAGAAAATACAGGGCCCAAAAGAACTTGTTGCTATGGGTTTTGAAAAAATATTGGTTGACAGAATTTTGAAAATGGTAAATATGAATGAGTGGAAGCGCTTTCAAACACCGCCGGTGCTAAGGGTTTCGCCTAAAGCATTTGGAGTGGGTAGAAGAATGCCGATTGAGGGGAAATATTTGGGGTAATTTGTTTTCAGGAGAAGATGCAGAGGGAAAGTTTATTTATTCATTTTTTCAATGATGGCTGTGCTGCTGAATCCGTTTAGCAAAGCAATTGTTTTTACTTCGCCGCCGTAGCTTTCTACAAATCCAGCACCGGCAATTTGTTCTTTTTTCCAATCGCCGCCTTTTACTAAAACATCGGGCTTTATGGCTTTGATAAGATTTTCAGGAGCGTCTTCTTCAAAAAAAATTACGGCATCGGCAAATTGTGTGGCCGCAAGCAAGGTGGCGCGAGATTGCTGATTATTGATGGGTCGGGATTTCCCTTTTAAGCGTGTTACAGACGCATCGGAGTTAAGACCAATAATAACGCGGCCACCTAGTTCATTGCATGCAGCTAAAAGATGAATGTGCCCCGGGTGAAGAATATCGAAACAGCCATTGGTGAACACAATTTTATCGCCCAGTCTTCTCCAAAACTCAATTCGTTTTTGAAGGTCGGTTAGTGTAAATATCTTCGAGTCAACTTTTTCTTCGAAAACCAAGGGTTTAAGTTTTAAGCGTTACCTTTTCTAACGATGGTTCGCGGTTAATTATTGCAAGTAAGATCAGGGAAATTGCGCCGCCGAACAAAACCGAGCCTGTTTGCGCCGCCCATGCCAGGTAACCATAGGCACCGCCAATAACCCCGTCTTTTATACCATATATGCTCAGTACATAAGCTATTGCTATAGGGTATACGCCTATTCCGCCGGGTGTAGCCACTATGGCAAAACCACCGGCCACTAAAACAGCCATGGCCGCAAATACGCCTAGGTGTGCGGTTTCAGGCAATGCATGGAAGCTAACAAAGCCCATCATAAAATAACAGAACCATATAAGTACTGAGTGAAACAAAAACTGCCACGGACTGCGAAGGTCTTTTATGGATTTTAGGCCTTCAATAAAGCCAAGCAATCTTTCGCGCGCGGTTTGCTTAAGCCTTTCCATGCCATATTTTCTTAAAATATAAATAGTTACTGCAACCAGTGCAATTGCAATGCCCGCAATTACAGCCCATGCAGCATAATTTGGGCCTTTGGCCGAGTTTTGGTTTACTATTTGCCTAAAGTGGCCAATAGAATTATAAATCAAATCAAATTGTGAAATAAACAATATGGCCAGTATTATTAAAATGGAAATTAAATCAACCAGGCGTTCAACAACCATAGTGCCTATGGATTTATCGAGCGGCACATTTTCATACCTTGCCAAAACAGCGCATCTGGATACTTCGCCGCCGCGTGGAAAGATCAGATTGACAAAATACATCATCATTACCGAAAAAAAAGTGTTCCAAAAACCGGGCTTGTGTCCGAGGGGCTCCAACAATAACCTCCAGCGCTGTGCCCGGCTGAAGTTTGAAATGAAACCTATTACAGGGGCCATTAAAACCCATCCGTAATTAGCTCGCTTAAAAGTGTCTATGGTTTGCTGACGCTCAACAGGACCCATTTTATGAATGAACCAATACACTAGAGCGGCGCCCAAGCCCATTGACAGGGCTACTTTTAAAAAATTGAATAAATATTTTTTCAAATTTTGGAAATAAGTTGATTATAAAACCTTCGACTTTTAAGCCGCTATTAACACGGCGGAGCGAAAGTATCAGGAAAATTGGGAAAAAGGAAGATTTTGGATAAATGACAAGGATGAAATTAACAGTATTAAGAGCCATGAAATAAATGTTTTTTTACTTTTATTATTTGCAATAAAAAAATATATTTATATCAAATCCAGTAAGCAGAAACAAATTTGTTTTAATACATTTTTACCCCCCCGAAACATGAAATCTTTATTGTTATTGCCAATTGCCTTGATTTTATTTATGTCTGCCCAATCGCAGCAAATGCATGTTAAGCAGCATAATTCAATGGTGTTTAATGCCGATAAAAAACTGATAACGAGAAGCCTTTCAGATGCCTCGTCGCCACAAGCTAAGCAACACCCGGAATATGGAATTTTACCTTACAATGCACAATGCCAGCAATGTGTGGAGTTAATAGATAAAAGAACCAGTAACTCGAGGTTTTTTATAGACCCGAATAATAAAGACCATACTTTTTCTCAGCAATCTTATTTCCCTCTTCACTACAAAAAAGAGGGAGAAGATATTTGGCGCACTATTGATGCCCGCCTTACGCCCGCCTCGAATAATCAGGGTGTTTATGTTGCCAATAATCAACCGGTGCCTGCAAAATGCGATATGAATAAACTTTGCACTTCTTTAACAGTAGATAATTACGAATTTGAATTCAATAAAAATTTAACGTGTTATTTTTTTGATGAGAATACCGCATACACCAAAAAAGAAAAAGGAAACTATGCCGACTATACTTTGGGTAATGAGGGGTTGCAAGTGAAAAATATATGGAAGGGAATTAATATGCAGCAAGTATTTGATGCAGGGAAAATAGAAACGAATTTTGTAATTAATGCTCCGTTGCAAATACCTATTTCTAAAGGATGGATGGTGTTAGAAGATCATTTTACTTTGCCGGAAGGGTATACTTTTGAAGAATCGGAAAATGGCAGGCATGTGCAAGATGGTGGGTTTAAGGGAGATTATATTCTTAAAAATAATAAGGGGGACGTCCTGTTTGTTTATGAAAAACCAGTTTATGTAGATGCTAAGGCATTTGGAATGAAGGGCACTTATAGGCTGCAAAGAAACGGGAGCAATTACACCCTTCAGACCCTTGTTCCTGTTGAGTGGCTTAACAGGCCAGATAATACTTTCCCGATTGTTATTGATCCTACTGTATGGGGTGCCACTAAAATCGGAAACTTTATTTCTTCTAATAACCCGGGAGCTAATATGGCATTTACTTCTATGGAACTTGGTAGCTGCGATTATCATATGACGGTTGTTGTGCCCGGCAGGAGCGTGCTTACTAACGCCTATGTAGATTTTGAGTATACGCTTACTTATGATAATACTTGCGGAAGCCCACCCGAACCAGCGCCTTACTGTACTTTTAGCCAGGCAAGCATGCAAGTTGGTTGCGACTTATGTGGCATAACAGCCGGGCCATTTAGTTGCAATCCTGCTCAGCCCCCATACACCGGTACTTGTACTACTGATTCTAATTTAGTTCCGCAAGCGCATTCTATTTTAATTAATGATATAGCGCCTAATTTTCTATCGTGTTATTCGGGAGAGCAATGCGCCGACTATCAATTGGCATTTACTTTGAAAAACAAGGATTCAATTTGTGGTGACCAGTGCGGGTATCTTTGTGCCAGAGGTAACATTTGGCGCATGACCGTTGAGGCAAGTCAAGAGATAGCGCACCCAACGATACTGTCATCGAGCGATACCCTTACTTCGTCTGCGGCCACAGGCAATCAGTGGTACTTAAATGATACTGCTATTGATGGTGCAACTTCGCAAACATATATAGCTATTGTTCCAGGAACATATTCTGTTACTGTTACAGATAGTGGCGGTTGTGTTACTCATGCGCAGGCACCGGTTAATTTGAACTGTGTATCGCACTTTACAGTGTTTGATACCGGCTTGCCGGGAGATTCGGGAATATATTATGCAAATAATGAAAGCCTGGGAATAGATCTTAATTACTTGTGGAATTTTGGAGATGGTGATACCTCTACCTTACCTTTTCCTACCCATAACTATTCAACCCCGGGCATTTATAATGTATGCCTTACCGTGTCGAACCAAAACTGTACAGATACTTATTGCGATTCGACTTTTTACTCTTTTAAAACGGAAAAAGGACCAATGAGTAAGTTGATTGTAATTTCACCAACAGGCATTGAAGACTTAGGAGAAGGAAAATCAATTAAAATATACCCAGACCCGACTATGGGCAAGTTGATGGTAGTGCCGATTAATATTTCCCCGATTAAATTTTATATATACGATATAAGCGGCAAAAAAATAATGGCAGAAAAATATTCGCAGCAAGTTGATGTAAGCTCTTTGGCGCCGGGCATTTATTTTATTGAAATAATTTGCACATCGGGGAAGGTTAAAAGAAGGTTTGTGAAAATTTAAGCCGAACACAACCAAGGTTTAAAAGCGTAAGTGCGAGTATTATAAGCGACGATGGGCAGGTCAATCCCCGTTTATTTTTACATTTGCCCACTCGCGCATTAAATTATGTCTGCAAAAAAAATACTGTTTTTATTTTGGAGTGCCTTTACTGGTGGCGTGCTGCTATTAGCGTTGGTGTTTTACCTGATTGCAAAAGGCAAAATGGGCTACATGCCTTCGCTTGAAGAGTTGGAGAACCCTAAAAGCAGCATTGCTACCGAAGTTATATCTACAGATGGTGTTGTGATAGGAAAGTTTTACTATCAAAACCGCAGCAACATTAACTACGAAAATATTGGCCCTAACTTACGTGGTGCCCTTTTGGCTACCGAGGATATTAGGTTTTTTGACCACACCGGGGTTGACTTGCGTGCGCTTTTACGGGTATTAAAAGGTGCAGTGGGCGAAAGCTCGGGCGGGGGAAGTACGGTTACACAGCAATTGGCAAAAAATCTTTTTCCCAGAGAGAAGCTGAGTAAAATTCAACTTATTTTCAGAAAACTGAAAGAATGGATTATTGCTGTAAGGTTGGAGCGCTCGTATACCAAAGAAGAAATAATGGCGATGTATTTTAATACCGTTCCGTTTAGCGATAATGCATACGGTATTAAATCAGCAGCGAATGTATATTTCGGCAAACCGGTTGATTCGCTAAAAATTGAAGAGGCGGCGGTGTTGGTGGGTATGCTTAAAGCACCATCGGAATATAATCCGCGCACACGCAAAAAAGCTTCAGAGGCAAGAAGGAATGTGGTGATAGACCAAATGTATCACTACAAATACATTACTAAAATTCAACGCGATTCATTGATGAAACTGCCAATACAATTGGATTTTCATGCAGAGACGCAAAACGAAGGAGTGGCACCATACTTTAGAGAATACCTGCGCTTGTGGATGAAAGACTGGTGCGAGGCACACCGGAAACCGGATGGTTCGAAATACAATATATATAAAGATGGGTTGAAGGTATATACCACTATCGATTCGCGCCTGCAAAAGTATGCAGAGGAGGCGCAGCGGGAACATCTATCGGTATGGCAGAATTTGTTTTTTAAATATTGGACCGGTAAAGACCCCTGGAAGGATTTTAAAGTAGAGTGGGCCGCAACGTATAAAAAATGCCCTCGATATATTGAGTTGAAAGAGCAAGGCAAAACCGATGAAGAGATTGATGCCATTTTGAAGACACCGGTGAAAATGAAAATTTTTACCTACGATAATGAGCGTGAGGAAAAAGACACGATTATGTCAGTGTATGATTCTATCCGGTATCATCACATGATTTTGCAAAATGGTTTTTTGGCAGTTGATCCAGAGTCGGGGTTTATCCGTGTTTGGGCGGGTGGTGTTAATTATAAATATTTTCAATACGACCACGTGAATATTAATACCAAGCGCCAAATTGGTTCCACATTTAAACCTTTTGTATATACTGTTGCTATTCGTGATAAGGGATACTCGCCTTGTTTCCGTGCGCCTAATCAATTGATAACTTTCGAAAAGGGAGACCCGAGATTTAATCTTTTGCAGGATTGGACCCCGCATAACAGCGATGGAAAATATGGTGGCACCATGACTTTACGAGAAGGGCTTGCCAATTCGGTAAATTGCGTAACTGCTTATTTAATGCATGAGATAGGGCCGGAGTCGGTGGTGAAGTTGGTGCAGACAATGGGTATAAAAAGCGATATACCGGTACAGCCTTCTATTTGTTTGGGCACACCGGATATCTCGTTGTATGAAATGGTGGGAGCTTACACCACCTACGCGAATAAGGGCACACATGTGGAACCGATTTTTGTTACCCGTATTGAAGATAGAAATGGTAACGTATTGCAGGATTTTACAGCGCAGAGAAATGAAGCATTGGATGAGCAAACCACTTATATAATGGATGAAATGTTGCGCGGTGTGGTATTGGGCGGCACCGCTGTAAGGCTGCGGTATAAATTTAAATTAATGAATGATATTTTGGGTAAAACCGGAACAACGCAAAGTTATTCGGACGGGTGGTTTATTGGTTGTACGCCCGATTTAATTGCCGGCTCGTGGGTAGGTTGCGATGATAGGTATATCCGTTTTCATAGTATGGAAAACGGACAGGGGGCTAGTACCGCGCTGCCAATATGGGCGAAGTTTTTCCAGAAAGTATATGCTGATAGCGCACACTTTAAGCAGGAGATTAATCCTGAACATACCTTTGCCGCGCCGGAAGGAAAAACAAACGTGGATTTTAATTGCGGTAAATCCTCGGGAAATAAGAGTTATGATTCGGGTAGTGAGTATGAATAATTAGGCGGCTTTTAGCAGTTAACAGCCAACAATATTAGTTAAGGTTTTTTCGAACCAAGAATTGCTTCTTTCCATTTACATTTGCGGTAATGACCGTTGAGGAATTCAGAGATTTTAGAGACGCACTGCCTTCGCAGCCCGGTATTTATAAATACCTGAGCGAAGCCGAAGACATTATGTACATCGGTAAAGCAAAGGATATTAAGAAAAGAGTGTCCTCGTATTTTACCAAGAATGATCATTCGAACCGGATTAAGAGAATGATTTTTTTGGTTAGAAAAATTGAATTTGTAATTGTAAATACCGAGCAAGATGCTTTCTTGCTCGAGAACTCACTCATCAAAAAATATCAGCCACGCTATAATGTGATGCTGAAGGATGATAAAACCTATCCTTTTATTTGTATTAGCAACGAGCCTTTTCCGCGCGTGTTTTTTACCCGCAAAATTGTAAGGGACGGGTCGGAGTATTTGGGGCCTTACACTTCGGTGTATAATGCGAAAATTGTTTTGGACCTACTGAAAAATATTTTTCCGCTGCGCACCTGTAACTTAAATCTTTCGCAAAAAAATGTTGAGGCAGGAAAATTTAAAGTGTGTTTAGAATATCATTTGAAAAATTGTTTAGGCCCTTGCCAGGCTTTGCAGACAAGAGAAGATTACGACCAAAATATTCAGCAGATAAAAAATGTATTGAAAAGCAATTTTCCTTCGGTGAAAAATTTTCTGAAAAGTAAAATGACGGAGTATGCCGAAAATATGGAATTTGAACGTGCGGAAGAGTTTAGGCAAAAAATAGAATGGCTGAGTAATTATGAAAGTAAATCAACAATTGTAAACCCGCGGCTTACCGATATTGATGTGTATGGATATACAGAGAACGACACGGCCGCCTTTATGAATTATTTGAAAATTGTAAATGGCACAGTAGTGAAGACCCGGGCGATGGAAGTGAAAAAAGTACTTGATGAGAATAGAGAAGATTTGTTGCTGAGGGCAGTTATTGAACACTCATTATCTGAAACGGAAAAGCCTTCGGAAATAATTGTTCCGTTTAATATTGAATTGCCTTTTGAAGACGTAAAGCTGACCATACCTATTGTGGGCGATAAGAAAAAGCTGTTGGACATGACCGTGAAGAATGCGCTATATATGCGCGAAGAGCGGGTGAAGCAAAACATGACACCTGAGGAAAAGAAGCCGGCCTTTAGGATTATGAAAACGTTGAAAGATGACCTTAGATTAAAAGAACTGCCACGACATATTGAATGTTTTGATAATTCGAATATACAGGGTACTAACCCGGTTAGCGCTTGTGTGGTGTTTAAAGATGCGCGGCCTTCGAAAAAAGATTACCGGCATTTTAATATCCGGTCGGTGGAGGGGCCAAATGATTTTGCTTCGATGGAAGAGGTAATACACAGGCGCTATAAACGAATGTTGGAGGAAGGACAAGATTTGCCTAATTTGATTATTGTGGACGGCGGCAAAGGCCAATTGAGCGCTGCCGTAAAAAGTTTGGAAGGGCTTGGTTTGTATGGAAAAATTCCGATAGTGGGAATTGCGAAAAGATTGGAAGAGATTTATTTTCCTGAAGATTCGCTACCGCTTTATATCAATAAAAAATCGGAATCGCTGAAACTGATACAGCGTATGCGCGATGAAGCGCACCGGTTTGGTATTACACACCACCGGAAGAGAAGAAGTAACGCGGCTTTGGTTTCGGGGCTTACAGAAATAAAAGGGATTGGAGAAAAAACATTTGAGTTGCTAATAAAAAAATACAAGAGCGTAAAGAAATTAAAAGAGGTGCCCTTTGATGAATTGAAAGAAGTAATTGGAGAAAGCAAGGCAAAGATTTTAACCGAAGCTTTTTCGAGCGCGAACAAAACTGATGCTGAACCGGAGCAGGGCTAAAAAATTACGGGGCACAACCTTTCGTCATGCCCCGTTTTCACCAACTATTAGGCTGGTTTGATTTTAAAACGCAAAAGCGTATGCAATATTGTTTCTTTACCCAGTAAAAATTTGAACTTGATTATGACGCGACATGAATGGTTGAAATTGAGCACTGCACTGGGCATAGGTTCTGCATTGCCAATCAATCTTTTAGCTGAATTTGGCGGCAGTAGTGAATTAAAACGCAGCGATTTTGGTAAAGATTTTATTTGGGGTGCGGCCACAGCTGCTTACCAAATTGAAGGGGCCTGGAATGAAGATGGAAAGGGAGAAAGTATTTGGGACAATTTTGTGCACAACCGACCGCGTAAAATTAAAACGCGTGAAACAGCTGATGTAGCCTGCGATTTTTATCACCGGTATGAAAGCGATATAGAAATGATGGCGCAAATGCATCTTCCCGCATTTCGTTTTTCTACAGCATGGACGCGTATTTTGCCAGCCGGAACCGGCCAAGTAAACGAAAAAGGAATTGACTTTTACAATCGGGTTATAGATAAATGCCTACAGAAAAATATTGAACCCTGGATTACCTGTTACCATTGGGATTTGCCACAAATGCTGGAGGATAAAGGCGGTTGGACAAATCGCGATTCGATAAAATGGTTTGAAGAATATGTTGATGTTGTTTCGCGCAGGTTTGGCGACCGAGTGAAAAACTGGATGGTGTTTAATGAGCCGATGGCATTTACTGTTGTGGGGTATTTGCTGGGTATGCATGCACCAGGAAAGATTTTGAGTTTTAATAAGTTTTATAAAGCGGCGCATCATGTAACGATGAGCCATGGAGCCGGTGGGAGAATTTTACGTGCGAATGTAAAGGGCAGTAATATCGGAACTACATTTTCATGCAGCCCGGTTGATGCGTGGAAGGATAAGCCAGCAAATAAGGAAGCAGCTAAACGTGCAGATGTAATATTTAATCGCATGTTTATTGAACCGGTGCTGGGCATGGGCTACCCGGTGAAGGATTTACCGGCATTAAAAAATATAGAGAAGCATATGCTGCCGGGGGATGAGGGAAAATTGAAATTTGATTTTGATTTTATAGGGCTGCAAAATTATAGCAGGTTTGTAATGAGGCGCCTTGCGCTGGTGCCTTTAATACATGGCGTAAATGTGTCGCCTAAAAAATTGGGGCATGATGTAACAGAAATGAATTGGGAAGTTTACCCCGAAGGGATTTACCGCATAATAAAACAATTTGCCGCCTACTCGGGAGTAAAAAAAATTATTGTGACTGAAAATGGCGCTGCATTTAAAGATGATTGGAAGAATGAAAATAACGACACTGAAGTAAACGACGTGAAACGCATTCAGTTTCTAAAAGAGTACTTGAAAAATGTGTTGCGCGCCAAGCAAGAAGGCATTAATGTTGGCGGATATTTTGTTTGGAGCCTGATGGATAATTTTGAATGGGCTGAAGGTTACCGACCGCGCTTTGGAATAGTTGGCATTGATTATAAAACACAGCAACGGGTAATTAAAGACAGCGGTAAATGGTATAGTAAGTTTTTAAGCGAAAAATAAATTCGCAAAAACAGTTTTTTAACTTACCAGGTAAATACTATTTGACCGGTGCCTGATTGAACGCCCGCAGAGAAGCTTACATTGGTCATAGCGTTTGATGCCCAAGAAGAGCCGCCCCCACCACCACCTGCCTGGCACTGTCCGTTGGCACCGCCCCCACCACCATAATAACCACCACCGCCCCCACCACCGGCATTGCTACCACTGCAGGCGCCATTCGGGCCATAAGAACCACCCTGACCGGCTGACCCGACTGACCCGTTGTTGCCATAGCCACCGGCTGAACCGCCCGCGCCACCACCTGTAAGTCCGCCGCCACCGCCGCCACCGGCAAATCCTCCATATCCATTTCCGCCCGCGCCACCGGCACCGCAAGTTCCGGCATAACCAGGGCCACTGTAATTTGTATTTTGATAAACGTAGGCCTGCCCTGCACCGCCACCGGCGCCATTTACACAAGCATCGCCACCACCACCTGTTCCACCAATACCGTTTGAGGGAAAGCTTCCGCCCCCGCCCCCGGCAACAATTATTGCGTTAGAAAAACTTGTGCTTCCCTGGCGCACGTCAGACATATCGCCACCGTTAGAACCACCGGCACCGGCGCCTCCGCCGTTAAAGTTACTTTGGCCGCCTACAAATACATACAGTAATGAACCGGGAGTTATATTTAATGTGCCCTGAGCCCTGCCGCCCAAACCACCACTATTTCCGCCCTGTGCGCCATATGCAGTAATGGTAATAGAACTTGCACAATTGGGCACGGTAAATGTTTGCATACTACCTGTATAATTAAAAGTTTGGTTTCCGGAGGCGCCGTTTAAAGTAATTAATAAAGTGCTCGCAGAACTTGCGCCGCAAGTATTGCCCGCAGTAACACTAATGTTGGCAGATGTAGAGCCAAAAGTTACGGTTATTGAATTGGTGCCCCCTCCTGCAGTGATAGTTGCATCGCCGGGGACGGACCAAGTATATGTAGTGGCCCCGCTTACAGAGCTTACAGAATAAACATTGCCAGAAGAATTAATACAAGCATTTTGGTTTCCGGAAATGGTACCGGGTGTAGCCGGACTACCACTTACTGTGATGGCCTGCGAACTTGATGCACTGGAGCCGCAACTATTAACTGCTGTAACGCTGATGTTTCCAGAATCGGAGCCGAAGGATACGGTTATGGATGTATTGCCGGCACCGGAAGCAATGCTTGCATCGGCGGGCACTGTCCAGTTATAAGTAGTGGCACCTGATACAGGGCTGATGGAATAAATATTGCCGGTGCTGTTGGCGCATACATTTGTGCTGCCGGTAATTGAACCGGGTGTCGCGGGAATAGGATTTACAGTCATGCTAATTGAATTGGATGTTGCCGGTGAACCGGTGATGCATGCTTCGCTTGATGATAGAATGCAGGTTACTACATCGCCATTATTTAAGCCGGTGCTTGTATAGGTTGAACTGTTAGTGCCTACATTTTGTCCGTTTACTTTCCATTGATAGTTTGGCGAGTTGATACCACCATTAGGCGTGGCGGTAAATGTTACACTGGCACCTGAACAAATTGCACCTGCCGGATTAGCTGAAATACTAACACCGGCAATTAGTGCGTTGGATGAGTTTATGGTTACCCAATTAGGACTTGCAGTAGTACCGGCATTGAAATTAAACACACCGCAGTCGGTATTGAATATTGTTAGTCCGGTAGCAGGTTTAGCAATTGTGTTTCTTTGTGTTGTGGACATACGTGGTATTAGTATGCCTTTGTTGATAGAGCTAATATCAAACAAGGCCGAACTATCGGGTGCAGCGCCGACGGAATTAACAGCTACGCCGCCTTGAGCGTTTGCGATAATAGCAGAACTCACAAAAAATATAATAAGTGTAGTGGTGTAGAATAATTGTTTCATAATTATTTGCTGATTAACTGTATGTAAATGAGTTTATGAAGATACACTTTTGCCCTGTAAAACGCAAGCGTTGGTACTTCATGTAATACTAATATGGTTGAAAAGCGTAATAAGAATAAGTGCTGAGGAATAAAAAAATCAGAAAATGGTAATGAAGCCCAATTGTATTACCCAATCGTGGGGATAGATGGAGTATGTATTGTTGGTTACGCTACTTAAAAGATTATAAGAAACCATTATAGGCAGAAAAAAATTTTTGCTTCGAAGTAGGTTATACCCACCACCTACAAGCAGCGCCGGAATTGTGGCGTGTATTTTTGGAATAAGTACCTGATAGGTGCCGTTTTGAGAGTTTATTTGTACAGTTACACTACCATAAGGGTCTTGCATGATTCGGTGAAGCACTTCGAACCGCGCACGCGCGAAAAACCCATTCCAGATATCGTATTGTACAAATGTTCCTGCGCCAAAAGTGTTCCACGATGCGTTAGCATAGTATGTTGCGCCAGAAGCCGGGTCGGTAAAAGCCAGGTGCCGCCAGCCGGTGTACAAATAAGTAAGGCCGCCGCCTACAGACAGGCCTTTCCAAACATTATAGCCTACATAAGGAGAAAAGCCAAGGTCTATTTCATTATCTGCTACATTGAAATAGAAGTCGGGTTCGATAATGAATTTTGAAAAATCGACTTTTTTAGATTTTTGAAAGCCCTGAAAATTATTTGGATCTTTAGAAGTAGCTGACGGCTGCTGTGTTGTTGGTTGGGGTTTGCTGGTAGGCGGAGGTAGCTCATCATCCTGCGCGAAAGCAATATTAGCTGCAAACGCAAATACTGATAATAAGAACAGGATTTTTTGAAGCATAACGAATTAAGTTACAAAACGGCAACTAAGATACAATATTACATATAGATGAACCGCTTTGCGAAAAGTTAAAGCACGTAAAAGGTTAATTTATGCAAAGGCCGTAGCTGCTACCACCTAATTAAGGCACTAGCCCACATAAACCCACTACCAAAGGCTGCAAGTGCTACCAGGTCGCCATCTTTAATACGTCCTGTTTCCCATGCTTCGCAAAGAGCAAGAGGAACAGATGCTGCGGTGGTGTTGCCGTATCTTTCAATATTTGAGACTATTTTTTCGGGCGGAAGATTCATTTCCTTTTGAATAGCAGCCGTAATACGTGCATTTGCCTGATGTGGTATCAGTAAATCTAAGTCGGAATCTTTGAAGTTAAATTCTGCCAGGGCTTCGCGCACTACCTCAGGGAAAAACCTGAGGGCATTCATGAATACCAATTTGCCATTCATATAAGGTAAAAACTCACCTTTTTCGAACATTTCTGCTGTAATGCGGTCCTTTTTGCGGCTACCGGGGTTTTCTTGATAAAGTTCCTCGGCAAAGCGGCCATCGCTGTGTAGCTTAGTGGTAAGAATGCCTTTTCCCGGTTCGTTGGTAGCTTCAACCACTGCGGCACCAGCACCATCACCAAAAATAACTGCCATGTTTCTTCCGCGGTTGCTCATTTCAAAAATATTTGACTGAACCTCGGAGCCAACAACCAAGATGGTTTTATACATTCCAGTTTTGATAAACTGGTCGGCTATTGAAAGTGCGTATACGAAGCCAGAACATTGACCGCGAACATCAATTGCACCTATGTTTCGGAATGGAAGCTTGCGCTGCAATAGCACACCAGAGCCGGGAAAATTATAGTCGGAGCTAAGTGTGGCAAACACGATAAAATCAACGTCTTCGGCTTTTTTGCCTGCACGGTCGAGGGCAATTTGTGCGGCTTTAGCGGCCATTTTTGCAACGGAGTCGACACCTTCTTTAAAAAACCTGCGTTGTTTTATGCCGGTGCGTTCAACAATCCACTGGTCATTGGTGTCCATTAATTTCGAGAGATCATCATTGGTAACTACGTCTTCGGGGACATACATTCCAACGCCTGTAATTTTACTTGAAGGCATATGCGAATTATTTTTTGTTCAAAGCTGATTCGGGGTCTTTCAGAAATTCTGTTTTGCATTCGGTGGAACAGAAACCATAGGTTTTGCCATTGTAAGAAGCAGTATCATTAACACCTCCGGCTTCGAGGGTCATTCCACAAACATAATCTTTGTTGGATGCCAAGGTGCTTAATTCTATTTTATTAGTAGCGGCAGGTTTTTGCTCGGTTTTTGAGGCCTCGGCAGGTTTTTGATTACAAGCGGAGAAAAGCCCCAGAGCCAATATTAAACATAAATACTTCATTTTTTGCACGTTTGTTGTGGGGCTAAATTAAACTATAATCTTAAAAGTGGGCACTATTTTTACCTATGGCAGACTGTAATGTGCAGCAGCTAGTAGACAGGCAAGATGATATGCAGCCGGGTATTAAACGGCGCCTACTTCTTTCAACTAACGTATGCACGCCATTAAAAGGGAAAATGAGTATTAATTAACCCTGCCACCGCCGATTTTGATTAAAAACCTGCCTTATATTGGTGTATCCTTTCATTTTCGGACTTTTTACCTTTAATTTGCCGTCCTTAAAAAAATACGTCAATGGCATTAATAGGTAAAATTCGTCAGCGCTCAGGCTTGCTGATATTTTTAATAGGCGCATCAATTGTTGGTTTCCTTATTATGGATGCTACCAATTCGCAGTTTAGCGTGCTGAAAGGCAGAAAAGATTCAGTGGGTAAAGTAAACGGCGAGAAAATATTATACGCTGATTTTGCCAGAAAGAACGAGGAGAATCTTAAAAACATGGAAGAGCAGATGCGTGGCCAACCAGTAGCTGAGGAGCAGCGCAACTATGTGCGCACCCAAACCTGGAACCAAATGGTAAACGATATCATTTTCGGGAAGATTTATGAAAAACTGGGCATTAATGTAACACCGGATGAGTTGACAGAAATGGCAATGGGTGAAAATGCTTCGCCATATATTAAACAAGATGGACAGTTTAGAAATCCGCAAACCGGACAGTTTGACCCGGCGCAGGTTCGTCTTTATTTAAGCCGATTGGATCAGGACCCTGAAGGTGTTGAGCCAGGAACTATAAGAAGACAATGGCTGAAATTTGAAAACCTGTTGAAGGAAAATCAGTATCAACAAAAATATAATAACCTTATAAGCAAAGCACTTTATGTACCAGCTTGGATGGCAGAAATGAGTTACAATGACCAGAACCGGTTTGTGAACTTTAAATATGTGCAGTTGCCATACAGCGATGTGAATGATGCAAGTATAAAAGTGAGTGATGATGAGTTGAAAAAATATATTCAGGAACACTCGGCCAAATACAAGCAAGATGAAGAGACAAGAAAGATAGAATATGTAGCGTTTGAAATTCAGCCTTCGACAAGTGATACTATGAAAGCGCTGAAGGAGTTGGAGGACAAACGTGCAGAATTTGCTAAAGGCACTAAGCCTTCGGAAGATTCGCTGTTTGTAAAATTATATTCTGAAACACCTTTTGATGAGGTTTACTATGATAAGGATAAAGTGGTTTCGCCAATAAAAGATTCGTTGTTTGCGCGCCCGGTAGGCAGCCTTGTTGGCCCGTATTTGGAAGGCGGTAAATATAAATTAGCGAAAATTAGCGACCGAAAAATGATTTCGGATTCGGTTAAAATACGAGATATTAAATTCTCGTTTGCAGGAATATCGACACAAGAAGTTGCGGCGGAAAAATTCAGATTTATTGATAGTATTTTCAAACAAATTGATTCGCTGAAAGGAGATTTTGGCGCTTTTGCTGCAGCATATTCAGACGACCCTACCAGTAAGGCAAACGGCGGTAATGTTGGATGGATTAAGCAAGGCGAAAAAGAAAAGGCTTATAATGATTTACTTTTTTACCGCGCACAAAAGGGCAAAACATACAGAATACCTTTGCAGGCCGAAAACGCCATTCACATTATACAGGTAGTGGAAGATAAGCCATCGAAAATGGCGGTACTGGCAACTTATTTAACTAAGGAAATTACACCAAGCGCAGAAACACAGAAGAATATTTATGCTGCGGCAACTACGTTTGCATCGGATAATCAAACCGAAGCAAAGTTTAAACCAGCCGGAGAAAAACTACATGCTAAAACAGTAGGTGCATTGAAGAAGGATGCATTTAGTATTGAAGGCCTTGGCTCGGCAAGGGATGTAGTAAAGTGGGCTTTTACAGTGAAGAAGGGTGAAGTATCGCCGGTGTATACTGTTGAGAAAAAGCATGTGGTGGCATTGGTTGAAAATATTATTCCTAAAGGGCTACCGGAGGTTGATGAAGTTCGCGAACCGGTGAAGGCTGCTGTAATAAAAGAGAAGAAGTTTGAGCTATTAGCAAAGAAGATTAACGATGCAAAAGCATCTTCGATTGATGACCTTGCAACGAAGTTGGGAAAAAGCCCGGCCGATGCGGAGAGAGTTACATTTGCCAGCCCCGGTATAAACGGAATGTATGAACCTAAGGTAGTGGGCACGGCACTTGCCATGCAACCAGGAAAGGTTTCGATGGCTGTTGAAGGAAACGGTGGCGTATACGCAGTGCAAACAATGAATATTCAGGACCCACCAAAAATGAATGATTACAGTATTTACAGCTTTCAGCAAAAGCAACAGTTAGCTGGCAAGGCTCGTTTCTCTCAGGAAGTAGAGAAGAAGCTTGCTAAGATTGATGACTTTAGGTTTGATTTCTTCTAAAGAGTAATATTTCGACAGATATAAAAAAGTCTCCGGAGGTAACTTCGGAGACTTTTTTATTATATTTAATAATTTAGCAAAACAGAACTATTAGAAGGGGTTGTTTCCGCAAATCAAGAACAACTATAAAATACACAAACATGAAGATACTTGTTTTTACACTCTGCATTTTGGCGCTATCGTTTAATGTTAATGGGCAGCACACATTGGCCTTTAATCGCACCTTATTATTGGTTAATGGAACTTCATATACTGTTCCGGCAAATGCCACGTGGAAAATTGAAAATGTATTTTTCAATAGTAACGCTAACAATATGTTTTACAGCAACGCCAACTATCTGCCAACATTAAGTATAACTCCTCCGGCAGGTAGTGCAACAACCGTTTATTATATGGCACAGGGTTATAACACATCTACTTTAACAAACGGAAATACTATGCCCTGCTGGTTGCCCGAAGGAACGGCAATAACACCAACCGGTGTTACTAGTATGCTTTCGGTTATTGAGTTTGTTATTCAATAAGCAGTTGTATTCCTGCGTCTTTATTCTCTTGTTCTTCTCCGAGAAAACTTGCCACCTCATTTTATTGTAATTCTTGCAGTTCGGTGAACGATTCGAAAATGAAAAAGACTAGACTTAATAGTATACCGGTGATTAATGCAACAGCATAGGTACGTGGGTAAAATGATGGATGGAGCAAACGGTTGGCTGTATCAGATAAAAGATTGATCGGGTTTGTGAGTATATCCCATGAGTTATATTCAAGGCAGCGGCCCAGGTAAATGCCATAACCAGATAGAAACATTATCAGTATGATGATAGCCTTTGCGTAGGGAACGGGAAAAATGATTTTCATCTTTTTATAAATAATAAGAGAGGAAATAATGCCGATTATTAGACCGGTAAAAGCAAATGAATATAGCAAAACAGCATCGAACCATAGCGGAATTTCATTGCGAGGTTTGAGATGGATGAGATCGGTAATAATGTATGGTGAGTTGGGAAAGAAAATGAGCCATGCAAAAGCATACAGTGTAAGTTTTAAAGTGCCAGATTGCTTTGATGCTTTTATTGCAAAGAATACCGGCACCCATGCCAGTAGCAAATTCCAAGGTAAAAATATGTAGGTGAGTGTACCTGTAATAAGCATTCGAAAAAATTCGATAGCAAGGCAGAATGCTGAAAGAAGGGCGAGGCGGTTTAAGGCTGGGATAAATTGTTTGTGTTGCATGGGGGATTTTATTCGTTATAAAAAACGCCGATGGCGTGATAGACAATACTGAGCATGGTTAGTTTTCGATTGGATATAGATTGATTCTGCTTTGACGGCTTATCTTTTTCTTTAAATTTTTGCGAAAATTTTTCAACCACAATTATTGCGGCGAGTAGTGGAAGGCTACCGGCTGTTTTTAATAATGAAGAGCTTTGCTTTTTCATTTTAAAAGAAGAGGTTAAGTTTTTCGTCATCGTATAATTCCTGCAACTGGAGAATTTTATTTCGAATAATCCATAAAGGAATGAAGCCGATAATGCCAAAGGAACAATCAATAAAACGCCACCAAATGGGCAGGCCCCTAAAGCCACCTACTATTAATGCAAAGGGCAGCACCATTACACAGGCAATCATTCCAAACTCGATTACCCAGATGTTTTTTACCGGATCTTTAATCGGGCCGAAAAAAACTACTGCAATAACAAAATGTCCAAAGGCCAGCCAGTCGTACCCATACATGAGGTAAGGGTAGTTTTGATTCGTGATATGAATGGCTGCGAATACACGGGCGAATAAATCGCTTATAGGCTGGAGGGAAGGAAAGTGTTGGAGGAAGAATTTTAGTTCTGTTTCAGCAGGCATGGCTGTAGCGCCGCTTAATACCAGGGCGAGTATGAAAAGTACCAGCAAGAAACGGATTTGACTTTTTAATTGTTGGATGTGCATATTAAATTTATTTTATTATAAAAAGCACTTTGTGATTCAAAGTATAATGACAAAAAAATTATTTTCTATTTCGTTTTACTAATTTTTCAAGAGCATTTAAGTGATTGTTAAACTCTCTTCTTCCGAGAGCGGTTACGGTAAACAAGGTTCTGGTTTTCTTGCCTACAAATTCTTTTTTTACGTTTATATAGCTCAGTTTTTCGAGCGCAGTAATGTGGCTGGCCAGGTTTCCGTCGGTCACATCCAATAGTTCTTTTATAGTCAGAAAATCAATTGAGTCGTTAACCATGAGCGCGCTCATGATTCCTAGTCTGATTCTGTTTTCGAATGCTTTATTTAGCTTATCAATTACCTCTTTCACAATTTACCCTCCCGCATTTTTTTATACAGCTTTCTGGTTATTGAAATCTGCCCCCGGTGGTGTACTTCATCTTCGGCGCTATGATATAAAACCCAAGCCAAATCGCATCCCGTTACCTTATCGTAAGCACCCATTCTTCTTTCTAAAAGCTTTTCAGCACTTAGGGTTCTGATAGACTCTTCTAACTCTATTCGGCTTTCAGTCAATTCGCGAACGTATTGTTCGGCAGATTTACCCTTTAGTTGGCTAACATATTTTCCCAAATCTAACCCCGGCAGCCATCGTTCTTCTTCCTCTTTAGTAAATTCTTTTTCTTCAATAAAATACCGTTTAAAATATTGCTCGCCCGCAATAATGTGTTCTAACAAAGCCCCAATGGTATTCCAGCCTTCGTAAGGCAGCCAGTCCAGTTCTTCTTCAGTTATATTTTTAATATAATGCAAAGTAGTGGCGCGGGCATCGTACTTAATAGCTACCAGATAATCTACCAGCGCATCATTATTGTTATTTCTTTCAACGTAAAATTTTCGAACCATCGTTTTTGCTTTTCGTTCTTTTTTATAACAAGGCGATATCTAATTCCTACCAATATTTTTTCTCTACCGGTTTTGCTTCGTAGCGAACATACATAAACAGGCCGTATATAATATGGAATATACCAAAACCAAAAGTCCAAAAGGTAATGCCGTAGCCTATAAAATGGCAGCCAATAAGGCCAAGCAATATTTCTGAAATGCCGAGCCAGCGTATTTCATCAAGCGTGTATTTAGATGCATTGAGCAAGGCAAGCCCGTAGAAGATAAGCGTAGTGGGGGCCACCATACCAAACCAACCATATTTAAGAAGCACTAAACAATAAATGCCTCCGGCAACTAAAGGAATAGCAAGATTAATGAGCATGCGCTGTGCGGTGGAGTCCCAAATGGTTTGTCCTTTGCTTTTAGCCAAGCGGGTGGTAAAAAACATAGCGAACAATAGCGAGAGAGTAATTACAATAACGGCATCTATGATGCAAAAGCGCTTAAAGCTGAGTGAAATATCTATGGGGACTTCTCTTGCCAAGTCGCTGTATTCGAAGTGAAGTTGTTTGTTGATGAATATATAGAAGGCGCACACACCGGCTAGTGCAAAAAATCCGGCAAACACACCCGATAAGCCGCTGAGCGAAATGAAACGAGATGAGCGTTCCATCATGCTTCGTATTTCTTTTATCTGCTCTAATTGTTCTTCTGGATTCCGCATACTTAAAAGTGCTTTGTGCTGCAAAGTAAATTACAAATTCCTAATTACGCAATGTTGGGTTGTTAAAATTTTAAAAGGGCTCAATCGTCTATGGTGGAATCCTATGACATTTATCAGATAAAGCGGATAGCGATGCCAATGAGGATAACCATATTATAAAACTGTTATTTTAGCATAACTAAATGTTTGTCGTGAAACCCTTGAGCCTTTTATTATTGTTTATTGCGTTTTTTAGCCCGCAATTTTTATCGGCACAAACCGGTGATAAATGGACGCTGGAAAAATGTGTTGACTATGCCATTAAAAATAATATTTCGGTTAGGCAGGCGGGGCTTACACAGCAAACTGTGCACAATCAATATTTGCAAAGCGGGTATAACTTACTGCCGCAGGTAGATGTAAATGCTAACTACAATTTTAACTTTGGCAATAGTCTTAACCCGGTAACTTATACATACCAAAAAGGTAGTTCGCAATCGGCGCAAATGGCCTTGCAGGGGAACCTTACCTTGTTTAACGGGTTGCAGCAGATATTTAATATAGAAAAATCGAGATATGATTTGCTGGCTTCGAAATATGATTATGAGAATGCTAAAGCTAATATGAGTTTGAATGTGGCCTCGGCGTATTTGCAAATTTTATTGAATAAAGAAATAGTTGAAGTTGCAGGGAAGCAAAAGAATTTAACCACAGCACAAAAGGGAATAACCGAAAAGAAAGTGGCCGCCGGTGTATTACCCGAAAGCGCCATATATGAGGTAGACGCGCAGCTATCGCGCGATGTAGCGAATGAGGTAAATGCCAAGGGTAATTTTAATTTATCGGTTTTATCGCTAAAGCAACTTTTGCAGCTACCGGATGAGCAGGCGTTTGTTATTGATGTGCCAGAGGTAAATGCGGAGAATCAGGAAAGCATTGCATCACTTACACCGGTTGGTGTTTATGGCTATGCAGTAACCACACAGCCCTCGATTAAAAGCGCAGAAGCAAGATGGAAGAGCGCTGACATGAGCCGTAAGATTGCATGGGGCACTATTACGCCTACTATTTCGGCTTTTTTTAATTTAAACACGGGCTATGCCAGCGATTATGGCACACCGGTATCATACAATCCCGTAACAGGTGCGGTAACGTATGATTATCTTCCCGCAGGAAAGCAGTTGAGTCAGCTTTTTAGGCAGGTTGCTGGCTTTTCTCTAACAGTTCCAATATTCGGAAAAATGCAGCGAATTACCGGTATTGAAAACGCCAAATTGCAGCAACAGATGCGGCAACTTGATCTTGATAATGCTAAACTGCAATTGCGACAAACAATTGAACAAGCCTATGGAAATGCATTGGCCGCTTCTGAAAGTTATGTAGCAAACAAAAAAAGTTTTGAATCAACCACGAAAGCATACGAGGCTGTGGAAAAAAGATATGAATCGGGTTTGGTTACCAGTTATGATTTGCAGCAATCGAAAAATCAATTGAACAGTGCAGAATCGCAAATGATACAGGCAAAATATACCTATGTGTTCAGAATAAAAATTTTAGATTTTTACCAGGGCAAAGCCATCACCTTAAATTGATTGTGAAAATGAAAGCGAATAAGTTACTTATAGTTTTAGCCGTTGTGACTGTGGTGCTGATTGCCGTTGGTGTAGTGGGCAGTAAGAAAGGATGGTTTGGGAAAGGCGATTTAATGGAAGTGGCTGTTGAAAAAGCTGCGAGACGCTCAATAGTAGAGACTGTTACGGCGAGCGGAAAGATTAATCCGCACACGGAGGTGAAATTGAGTTCGGAGGTTTCGGGTGAAGTGATTGAGTTGAATGTGCATGAAGGAGATTCAGTAAAGAAGGGCGCTTTGCTTTGTGTTATCAATCCATCTATATACGAAGCAGTAGTAGCCCAATCGGCCGCGAGTGTAAACCAGATGAAAGCAAATTTAGCGGGCTCAAAAGCTAATGTTATACAAACTAAAGCGGCGCTGGACCAGGCGCAGAGAAATTTTAATCGCAATAAAAAGTTGTATGATGATAAGGTAATTTCGGAATCGGAGTATGAATCGGCAAAGCTTTCGTTCGATCAGGCCAATGCTAATTACGAAACGGCACAGCAACAGGATAGTGCATCGGTATTTACAGTAAAAAGTGCAGAAGCGCAATTGAGCCAGGCGGTAGATAATTTGAAGAAGACAAAAATATTTGCGCCTATGACCGGCGTGGTTAGTCTGGTTAATGTAAAGTTGGGCGAGCGTGTGGTGGGCACCGCACAAATGGCAGGTACAGAATTAATACGCATTGCTGATTTGGATAATATGCAGGCCGAGGTAGATGTAAATGAAAATGATGTGTTGAGAATATCGTTAGGCGACACTGCCGATATTGAAGTGGATGCTTATGTAAAGAAAAAATTCGCCGGTGTGGTTACTGAAATTGCATATTCATCTACTACAGCTACGCAAACCATTACTACTACACAGGCTACAAATTTTACGGTGAAAATAAAATTGCTAAGGCAATCGTATGCTGATTTGATTAAGCCTGAGGTGGGCCGGTTGTTCCCTTTCCGTCCGGGGATGTCGACGACTGTAGATATTAAAACGGAGTCGCGTAGTAATGTGTTGACGGTGCCTATTCAATCGGTAACTACACGTGAGGAAAAGGATATTAAAAAGAAGGATGAAGACTTTGCAAAAACAACTACGGCAAAAAAATCTTCGGATGCCGATAAGAAAGATTTGAAAGAAATTGTTTTTGTGGTAACGGGCGGCAAAGTAAAAGCACAGGAAGTAGTTACCGGTATACAGGATGCAAATTATATTGAAGTAACCACAGGGTTAACCGATAGTGCCGTTGTGGTAAAAGCGCCTTTTAAAATGATTTCGAAAACACTGAAGGATGGCGATATTGTCAAGGCGGTGGATGAGAAGGAGTTGTTTAAGGATAAATAGGAATTCGCTGGCGGAGGACAACCGACAATCAATATTTTACTAAATCGACTATGAATGTGTATGCGTCCCAAAAAGTTCATCAAACTTTTCGAAGGTATCTTTAAAGTAGGGAACGGCTTTGCCGGAAATATCAACCACTTTAGGCGCTAAGTTGCCGATGTAAGGGTATACGTGTGAAGTGTCTTTCTGCTTTTGCGGTAAAACATCTAAGCGGTTTAAAAACCAGATAAAAACACAGAGAACGTATAAGCCAATAAGCGAGTGTAGAATACCGCCAAAAACTTGGTTAGGCAAATTAAGTGATGCGGCTTTTAGAATTTGCTCGAGCCCCCAGGCAATTAAACGCATAAGGATAATTACCAATGCAAGTATTAATAAAAAGGAAATAATAGCTAATGCTTTGGGGCTTAAATGCGCATAGCCATGCAGCAGGTTTACCATTAAATACGAAAACTTAAGGGCACCGATAATACCGAGGAACCAGCCTAATATTGAGAAAATTGAATATATAACACCGTTCCGGTACCCTTGCCAAAAGCCAAGCCCTATAAAAAGGATAAAGAGAATGTCGAAAATCATAGTTGCATAAATACCAATTTGCTAAATGCAAATTTTAAGAATTAATGCACACTTTCAGTGGAGTGTATGGTAAATTATTCTGTGTTAGGCCAGCAAGCTTTTAACTATATCGGCAACTACTTTATTATCAGCCTTGCCCGCCAGTTGTTTTGATGCCAGCCCCATTACCTTACCCATTTCTTTTTGCGATGTAGCGCCAGTTTCGGCAACTATTTTTTTAATGATTTCGCGCACCTCATCTTCGCTCATCATGGCGGGCAGGTATTTTTCTATAACCGCAACTTCTTCTTTTTCTTTAGCAACCAAATCCTGGCGGTTGGCTTTTTCGAATTCGGTGATGGAGTCGCGGCGCTGTTTTACCAGTTTTTGCAACATCTGTAATTCTTTCTCGGGCGAAATTACTCCGCCGGCACCTTTTTCGGTTTTAGCTATTATGATAGCACTTTTAATAGCGCGCAGGCTGCGCACTGTTGCTTCTTCGCGGGCCATCATGGCAGTTTTTAAATCGGCATTTATTGTTTCTTCTAGGGTCATAGATTTTTATTTTAGGCAAATTTATAAAAATGTGGAGATAGTTAAGTGATTGACATTTGGGTCGTGGAATTAAACAGTTGAAAAAGAGCAAATGAGCATGATGGCGGTCATACCCCTATTGCCAACAGTTTTGATATTTTTGTAAGAGAATAAAAATTAGATAAAACTGATGAAGAATGATGTAATTATAGTAGGTGCAGGGCTTGTGGGTTCAATGCTGGCGTGCTATCTTTCGAAGCGTGGCTATAAAGTTTCGGTATATGAACGCAGGCCTGATATGAGGAAGTCTGGTTATGTAGGTGGCCGGTCGATTAATTTGGCACTGAGCCATAGAGGATGGAAAGCATTAAAGGAAATTGGACTTGAGGAACCGGTTAGCAAAATTGCAATACCCATGACCGGTAGAATGATTCATGATTTAAATGGCAATACGAATTTGTTGCCTTATGGAAGAGATGGACAGGCGATATATTCAGTAAGCCGCGGTGAGTTAAATAAATTGATGGTGATAGAGGCCGAGAAATTTAAGGATGTGAATTTTTATTTCGACCAACGATGTGCAGGCCTCGACTTCGGAAAAAATATTATTGCATTCGAAGATGTAAATACGATGCAGCGAAGTGAAGCCGCCGCTGATATTATTTTTGGCGCAGATGGCGCTTATAGCGAGGTGCGCTATGAAATGCAAAAAACGCCGAACTTTAATATTTCGCAGCAACATGAAGAATACGGATACAAAGAGTTGCAAATACCGGCAATGGCGAATGGTGAACACCAGATAGAAAAGAACGCATTACATATATGGCCCCGCAAAAGTTTTATGATGATTGCGCTGCCTAATTTGGATGGAAGTTTTACAGTAACTCTTTTTGCGCCGTTTAAAGGAGAAAATTCGTTTGAGGAAATTAAAACTACAGAGGACGTAAATAGATATTTTACCAAGAATTTTCCAGATGCGGTGCCATTAATGCCGTCGTTGAAAGATGATTATTTTGCTAATCCTACTTCATCCTTAGTTACTATAAAGTGTTTTCCGTGGAAGTATAACCATGCGTGCCTGATAGGTGATGCGGCGCATGCTGTGGTTCCCTTTTATGGCCAAGGCATGAATTGCGGGTTTGAAGACGCTAAAGAATTAAATGATATATTGAACACCGGTAAAGATTGGGAAGCTGTATTAAATGATTTTCAATATCAACGAAAAAAGAATGCAGATGCTATTGCCGATTTGGCACTTTACAATTTTATTGAAATGCGCGATTTGAGCGGTCGGGCTGATTTTCAACTGAGGTTAAAAATTGAAAAAAAGATTGCCGAGAAATTTTCTGACAAATTTATGACACACTATTCTATGGTTACTTTTAGCGATTTATCATATTCCGAAGCTAAAAAGCGCGGTGAAAAGCAAAACGAATTGCTTGATAAAATTATGGCTATGAGTGATATTGAAAACAAGTGGGAAGGAAATGAGGTGATGAAGTTGGCAAGCGATTGGATAGCGGCCAATAATAATTAACCATACGTAACTTTGATTAAACCCAGGTTCCCCAAACAAGTCAACCTTTTGATTGTTTATTACATCTTACAGGCATGCACTATATGAAAAGAATTGTTTCATTGTTTTTATTGTTCCTGTCGATGAATTTATTTTCGCAAGGATTTGTTGATGATGATAGCAGAATAGCGAATGAATTTATAGTTATGCTTAAACCTGGGCGGCAAGTGGGGGAGCTATTAAAAAACTTGCCTGAAATTAAAATTAAACAGAGCCTTTCGAAGCGAATGAATATTTGGCTATTAGAGCGAAATAATTTATTGAAGCAAGAAGATTTTTTAACGCAGTTAAAAAGAAGTGAGCTTGTAAAATTAGCGCAGTTTAACCACAAAGTTCATCAGCGCTCTTTAATACCTAACGACGATTTTTTTTACACGCAATGGAATATGTTGAACACCGGCACACCGGGTGCAGATATTGGCGCTACCGATGCGTGGGCTATTAATCATAATAACATAACCGCAAACGGTGATACCATTGTGATAGCCATTGTAGATGGCACTTTTGATTTGACGCATCCCGACCTTAATTTTTTTATTAACTATGGAGAAGTGCCCGGTAATGATATTGATGATGATGGGAACGGATATATAGATGATTACTATGGCTGGAATATTTTTGATACCGCGGGGAATATTGATATGAATGGCGGTGACCCGCATGCCATGCACTGTGCAGGAATTGCGGCAGCAATAGGCAATGATAGTATTGGCGTAGCCGGTGTTTGCTGGGGCGCAAAAATTCTTAGAGTTAGCGGCGGCTCACAAAACGAAGCACAAGTGGTAGCATCGTATGATTATGTGATTGCTATGCGCGCGCTTTATAATAATACGTTTGGGGCGAAGGGTGCATTTGTGGTTTCAACCAATTCCTCTTTTGGGGTGCTTGGGCCAAGTGGCCAGGGGTATGGGGCTAATCCTGCAGACTATCCTATTTGGTGTGCCATGTATGATTCGATGGGGGCTTATGGCATACTAAGCGCGGCTGCTGCACCAGATGTAAATGTTGATGTAGATGCTGTGATGGATGTCCCTACAGGTTGCCCTAGTAAATATTTAATTACAGTAACTAATACTACTTCTTCCGACCATATTTACAACCAGGCTGCAACCGGCAAAATAACCATTGATATTGGTGCACCCGGCTCGCATATTTACTCAACTATTAACGGCAGCGGATATGGTTATATGAATGGCACTTCTGTGGCTTCGCCGCATGTAGCAGGTACTGTTGCCGCCATGTTTGCCGCTGCGTGTTCGAATTTTCTGGATAACTACTCTGCTTATCCCGATTCTCTGGCATTAATTATAAAAGACATGATATTAAAGGGTGCAAACCAGGTTTCGGATTTGCATAATAGAAGCGTAAGTGGCGGCAGGCTTAATTTGTATCATGCCATTAAAAATTTAGATGAATATAATTGCGGCCGGTGTAAAGATACTGTTACTGCTTTGGTTATTCAGCCCAGTTGCAGTAATAGCTGTGATGGCCAAGCACAAGTTAATGTTACCGGAACCGGTATGCATACTTATAGTTGGAGTAGCGGCGCCCATAATACAAGCATGGCCCAACAGCTTTGCGCAGGGTTTTATACAGTTACAATTACTGATACCGCAGGTTGCGAGCAAATAAGAAATTTTTCATTGTTTGCACCGGATAGTATTATTATATCATCTATTAACACAGTGCCGGTGATATCGGGAAATCCGGGTAATATTACTGTAACTGCAAAAGCCGGTAATGATACGCTTTCATACTCGCTTAATGGTATTAACTACCAAGTGCCTTCGGCAAATAATACAATTACTTTTATTGTAAACGAGAATGGCAGTTATACTGTATATGTAAAAAATGAAAATGGGTGCGTAGTGCAACGCAATGTTGATGTAACAACCGGAATAGGCAATGTTTTAATTGCCGATGATTTTAGGGTGTTTCCTAACCCGGCAAGTTCGTTACTTAATATTTCGTTAAATCTGACCAAAAATGCCGAAGTAAAATTTACTTTTATAAATGTTTTAGGCGAAACGGTTTTGGATGAGACCAAACAAATTCTTTCTGGAAGCCATACTGCTACTGCCGATGTTTCCTTGTTTGCAGAAGGAGTTTATTTTTTACAAGTAAGCGCCGGAGGGTATTCTTCAATAAAAAAGTTTGTTATAGCAAGGTAAGGGTTGTATAACCCCAAGAGACTAACTACATAGGGCCGCCAGACTGCTAAATTATGCCCCCTTCAATTCTATATCATTTCTTTATTTTGCAGCATGCAAAAACGGTGGGTGGTAAAATCTTTTAATGAGGAGAAAGCAAATAAATTGCGTGAGGCATTAAGGGTTCATCCGATTTTGTGCAGGTTGTTGATTGAGCGCGGAATTGAAACTTACGAGCAGGCTAAATCTTTTTTCCGCTCATCGTTAGATGAACTTCATGACCCTTTTTTGATGAAGGGAATGGACAAGGCTGTAAACCGAATTACCAATGCGATAGCCGATAATGAGAAGATATTAATTTACGGCGATTATGATGTTGATGGAACTACAGCTATAGCTACCGTATATTCTTTCTTTAAAGATTTTTACCCGAACATAGATTATTATGTGCCTAACCGGTATACTGAGGGATATGGTATCTCAACGAAAGGCGTTGACTATGCTGCAGAAAACAACTTTTCGTTAATTATAGCGCTTGACTGCGGCATTAAAAGCAACGACAAAGTTGATTATGCAAAAGAAAAAAATGTAGATTTTATTATTTGCGACCACCACAACCCCGGCAATGAGATACCCGATGCCGTTGCAGTGCTGGACCCTAAAAGAAAAGATTGCAAATATCCGTTTAAGGAATTGAGCGGCTGTGGTATAGGGTTTAAATTAATACAGGCTTTTAGTATACAGAACGGCATACCTATTGAAAAATGTTACCGGTATTTAGATTTGGTTTGTGTAAGCATTGGTGCGGATATTGTTCCTATTGTTGGTGAAAACAGGATACTGGCTTTTCATGGATTGAAAAAGGTGAATACGAATCCAGTGACAGGGTTGAAAAAACTGATGGAGATTTCGAAAGTACAAAGGGAGCTGGATATTACGGATGTGGTTTTTATACTTGGGCCGAGAATTAATGCTGCTGGTAGAATTGATGATGCTAAACATGCAGTAAAATTACTTGTAGCCGAAGATATAGATTATGGTGCCGAAGCAGATGCACATCAGCTAAATAAATATAATACGGAAAGAAGAGATCTTGATAAAAGCATTACAGCTCAAGCATTGGATATGATAGCGGGGAATGAAAAGCTGATTAATAAAAAATCTACTGTTTTATTTTACCCTGAATGGCATAAGGGGGTGATTGGAATTGTGGCTTCAAGGTTAACTGAAACGTATTATCGCCCGACTATTGTTTTAACACAAAGCGAAGGAAAGGTAACTGGTTCGGCGAGGTCGGTGAAGAATTTTGATTTGTATGAGGCTATTTATGAGTGCCGTGATTTACTGATACAATTTGGCGGACATAAGTTTGCGGCGGGCTTAACATTGCTGCCTGAAAATGTTGAGGCCTTTGTAACGAAATTTGAGGAGGTGGTTACCGGTCGCATTACGAAAGAACAGATGGTGCCGGAAATAGAAATTGACGCGGAACTTGAGTTGAGTGAAATAACGCCTAAGCTGTATGACATTATTTGCCAGATGGCACCTTTTGGGCCCGAAAACATGAAGCCGGTTTTTATTACCCGAGGCGTAGAGGATACTAGTTGGAGTAAAATTGTAAAGGATGAGCACATTAAGTTTTCGATAAAGAAGGATGGTTGCCGATGTAATGGAATTGGATTTGGTTTGGCAAAAAAAATTGAGCTGGTTAAGGGCGAGGCTTTTGATATTGCTTACCAGATAGAAATGAATGAGTGGAATGGGGAGAAGAAGCTGGAGTTAATGGTGAAGGATATTAGGGCAACAGCGCCTTAGTGTGATTTGATTGTTTATGAATGAGTTAAAAAAGAGCAATAGTTGTTTTATCCCTTCTACAATTAGGCCGGCACTCTATCCAGTGCTAAAATGGATGATTGAAAAAAATCATTTTTAACCATATTCTTTTCTTTTTATATTTGGGCATATAATCTGTTTCATGCTAAACATTGTACTATTTGGCCCGCCGGGAAGCGGCAAAGGAACACAGGCGGAAAATATTATTTCGAAATACCATCTGGTTCATCTTTCTACAGGCGATATGTTGCGTGCTGAAATTGCCGCGCAAACCAAGCTGGGCATGGAGGCAAAGAAACTGATGGATAAGGGTGAGTTGGTTCCGGATTCGGTGGTGGTAGGTATGATTGAAAATAAATTAGATGCAAACCCATCGGCCGCAGGTTTTGTATTTGATGGATTTCCGCGGACGGTGAAACAAGCAGAGGCACTTGATGAATTGCTTGAGCGCCACAAGGCACCCATTAAAGCTGTTCTTTCATTACATGTAAGTGAAGATGAATTGACCAGAAGAATTTTGCGCCGTGGCGCAACATCGGGCAGGGCAGATGACCAGAATGAAACGATAGTAAAAAACCGCGTGCTTGAATACCGAACCAAAACAGAGCCACTTGCGAAATATTATTCGGGACAAGCTAAGTTACGTGAAGTAACCGGCGAGCGAGCAGTGGAAGAAGTTTTTACTTCGTTATGCCAAGAGATTGATAAAGTGCTGGCTTCTAATTCCCGATAATTACCATACACAAACTATTTTGCCGGTACTTTTTCTTTGCTCCATAAATATGTGGGCTTCGGCAATTTCTTGAGCTTTAAATGTTTTTCCGCCCTGGGGTTTAAATACTCCTTCTTCCACTAAACGCACTACATTTTCGAGGCAACGTTTTATTACTTCGGGTTTATGGTCGGCTAACTTTAACATGTTTACACCAATGATACTTTTTGAGTTCATCATAAAAACTAAAGGATGGTAGATTCCAAACTGGATTACTTTGCCTAGTTGGGAAAAAACATTGTTGGTATCGCTGATTTGGGCAGCACCATAGCAAACAATACGGCCACCGGCTGAAAGGATTTTAATTCCACGGCGCATAAAATCGGCACCTACGGCATCGAATATTACATCCACTCCGTCGCCTTTTGTTGCATCATCAATATATTCATCGAATTGCTGTTTGCTGGTGTTGATTACATGGTGCGCGCCCGATTGTTTGATTAAATCTACTTTCGATTCGCTACCGGTGGTGGCAAATATCTCGCATTTTTTGTGCAGGGCATATTGTATTAACCCGGTACCAACCCCACCTGCAGCCGAATGAATAAGAACTTTATCTCCTTCGAAAAGGTTAACCATTTCTGCAGCACAGTAATACGCAGTACAGTACTGAGTGGTAAGAGCAGTTGCATCGGTTACACTAATGTTTTTTGGAATTTTTGCCACGGCTCTCGCATCTGTAAGGGCGTATTCGGCATAGCCGCCAAAACGTGTCATTGCAGTAACCCGGTCGCCTTCGGCAACATTTTGCACATTGCTGCCTACTGTTTCCACAGTGCCACAAACATCGTATCCGATAAGACTGGGAATAGGGGGGGCTTCGCGATACATGCCTTTACGGGCCATGATGTCGGCGAAATTTAAACCGAAGCCCTCTACTTTTATTAGCACCTGGCCTGGCTTTGGTACCGGCTTCGGTGTTTCGCGCATTTCGAATGCCTCATCGGCGCTGCCGTGTTTTACTATGTAGATTGCTTTCATGTGACTTGTATTTATGTACAATATAACGAATTAGAGCAAAAACTATTTTTTGTTTTATAATAACCCTAACTGTTGCTATCAATAGCTACCTTAGTTGAATAAAATGTTTTTATGCCTAAAATAAAGTTGGACGATATTAATACTGGAGCGCCTAAAAAAATGCATAAGGAGCATGTAAAAAGGGAAACGGAAAAATTAAAATTGAGGCTCGAGGAATTACAAAACTTAATGTATGCCGAAGGGAAGCATTCATTGCTTGTGGTATTGCAGGGCATGGATGCATCAGGAAAAGATGGTACAATTAAGAATGTTTTTGAAAGGGTGAATCCGATGGGGTGCCGGGTGATTGCCTTTAAAAAACCAACCGAACTAGAAGCAAAACATGATTTTTTGTGGAGAGTACACCACCAGGTGCCGGAGAAAGGATTTATACATGTGTTTAACCGGTCGCATTATGAAGACGTGTTGGTACAGCGGGTGCATAAGTGGGTGAGTGAGAAAACTATTAAGGAGCGGTATGTGCATATTAATAATTTCGAAAAGCTACTGACAGAAACCGGTACGCATATATTGAAATTCTATTTGCATATTTCGAAAAAAGAGCAAATGAGCCGACTGGAGGAGCGAATGGCAGATAAAACCAAGATGTGGAAGTATAATGAGGATGACCTGAAAGAGCGTGAACTTTGGACCCACTATATGAAGGCATACGAAGATGTTTTTGCCCATTGCTCAAATACGGTTAAGTGGGAGGTGGTGCCGGCAGACAATAACTGGTACAAGGAGTCGATAATTGCGAAAAAAATTGTGGAAACATTGGAATCGCTGAATATGAAATACCCGGGATTTAAAAAGAAGGATACGAATTTTTAAACCGGCTTAAACTGCTCGAAGCCTTGCTTGCAATTAAAGCAAAAACGAATAGCGCGGCATAAGGTAGAGCCGAAAGCCGAGCGCAGTGTGGTGTCGGTACTGCCGCAATGCGGACAACGAACCTGGTTGAGTTGTTCTTCGGTAAGCTCGCCATGAATATGCACTGGTGGGGCAAGGCCGAATTTTTCCAGTTTCATTCTGGCTTCTTCGCTCATTCGGTCGCTGGTCCATGATGTTTCGAAATCTACTTTAACTTCTACTGTATCAAATCCCAGCTTTTTTACTTCATCGTAAATAGATTTCTTCATTACATCAATTGCCGGGCAGCCAACAAAAGTGGGTGTCATGGTTACATGGCAAGTTTGAAGTCTGGAGTTTAAGGTTTCGATTTTAATATCGGTGATGATGCCCATATCGACCACGGTAAGCACAGGGATTTCAGGGTCCTTGACGTTTTCGAGGGCGGCCCAAACATTTTTAATGTTTGTTTCATTTATGTTGGCAAGGGTTTCCATAATTACGTAACTACCATTCGGCTGTTGGCTCCAGGCGAGTTACTTCGCACATTTCATCCAATAAAGTCTTTAGGTGTTCGGTGTGAAAGCCTTTACGGCCACCATATTTAATTGCTGATTCTTCAACTTTAGGCAACTTGAGTCCTGCTGATTCAATAATTGGTCTGATTTTTTGCAGCCATTGTTTTTTAAGCTCGTCTTCGCCGGCAAAAATATTTTCTTTTATTAATTCGCTTTCGTTATCTCCTTTTTCGAAAATGCCTAACGCGTAAGGAAAAGCAAAATTTAAAGCTGACTGCATACGCGCTTTACTTTCTTCGTTCCCTTTTGCCAGTTGTTTTAAGAAAGAATCGGCATGCATTGTATGGTATTTAATTTCGCCCTTTACTTTTTTGGCAAGCTGCGCCAATGGTGTAAATGATGAATGCGAAAGCATTTCGTAGCGGATAGCTTCGGCATGATCGAATAGAAAATGCCGGATTAAACTAAAATCGTATTCGCCTATTGGTAGCTCAACTAAATGGCAGCATTTAAATTTATTTTCATCGCGCAGAAATGCAATTTTATCGGGAGATTCTTCGCCGAGTAACTCATTCAATATTTTATATAGCGCTAGGGCGTGGCCTATTTTATCCTGCGCCATTGATGAGAAAGCAAGGTCTTCTTCCAACATAGGGCCAATGCCGGTCCATTCGGAATTGCGGTGGCCAATGATGAGCGCATCGTCGGCCATTTTATAAAGTAGTTCTTTTAAAGCTGTTGTGTTCATAGTTATAAATTATGTTTTTCTCTGTATGCTTCAATTCTATCGCGCACCCGGTATGCAGCGGGGTCGCGGAAAGTTTTTTCGGGTGTGGTTTCAAACATGTCTTCGTCTTGCATATTGAACGTGTAGACATTGCTGGTTTTAGCTACCCATAAGTTGGCTGTTTTTCCGCGTCGGCCGAAAGTTTCTTTGGCCATCAGCAAAGCCATTTCTGGATTGGGTGCGTGAACAACGCCTACGTGAACTGCCTGCTTGCCGCGTTTCTCGAGATGAAATACTTCCCAAGTAATGAGGTGGGTATTGGTGTGCACTTTCCCTTCCTTTAACCGGCTAAGGTCGAGGCGATTTACACGAGGGTCTAAAGAATTTATTTGATTATTGGACATGGAATGGTTTTTTAAGCTAATGGTATAGTATATTTTTCGCTTGGGTTCATTAATGCATTTCGCACCCACCGACCGGCTTCTTCGGCGTATTTTCTTACTTCTAATCTTTCTTTATTGCAAGGACCACCGCCGTTGATAACGCGTTTGAATTCGTCCCAATCAGGATCAGAAAACTCCCAAATGCCATCGTTATTCTTTTTCAAATTAGGGTCGGGGAAGGTGATGCCGAGTTCCCAGATTTTTGGTACGTATTGGTCGAGGAACTGGTTGCGCATGTCATCGTTTGATGCCAGCTTTACTTTCCACTTCATTAATTTTTCGGAGTGTTGTGAGGTTCTATCGGGCGGACCAAAAAAGTGGAGCAGCGGGCGGTACCACCGGTTGATTGCTTCCTGCAGCATACTCCGTTGTTTTGCGGTACCGGTGGCCAGATAAACTACGTTATCATGACCTTGTTTTAAATGGAAACTTTCTTCGTAACAAATTCTTTCTAACGCACGGCAGTATGGGCCGTATGAACCTTTGGAGTTGATAACCTGATTTACAATAGCGGCACCATCCACCAAAAAGCCAATTACAGCAACATCGGCCCAGGTTACCGCCGGATAGTTGAATACGTTTGAATATTTCGATTTTCCGTTTAGCAAATCTTCGAGCATTTGCTCGCGGGTTTTACCCAAGGTTTCAGCAGCAGAGTAAAGTAGTTGGCCATGACCAATCTCATCCTGTACTTTTGCTATCAGGGCTAGTTTTCTGCGAAAATTTGGTGCACGGGTTATCCAAGTGCCTTCCGGTAAGGCGCCAACAATTTCGGAATGGGCATGTTGCTCAATCATGCGCAGAAGTTGCCGGCGGTATTCTTTGGGCATCCAATCGCCGGGCTCTATTTTTTCGCCGTTGGCAATGCGCTCTTCGAAGGCCTGAAGTTTCTCAGGATCTTCATCAATAGTGTTTAAGCGTTTTGCTTCTTCTTCAGTGATATGTGTGTTACCGTACATAGGTTAATTTTTTAGTCCTTTTAATAATAAGTCAGCCATGCCATCTGCAATCTCATCTTTAGATATTTTTTCTTTTGATTTATAGAGGTAGAGATCGTAAGTGGCGTTGAGTGCGGAGAAAATTGTAAAAGTTACCAACTTGGTATTTATGTTTCTGAGCTCGCCTTTTTTAATTCCTTTATCAATGATGTCGCGAAAGTTTTGTTCATACTCGAAACGCATTTTTTTGAATTTTGTTAGATGCGGTTCTTCTAAAAACATCCACTCGTGAAAGAATACACTGGAAGCTTCGAGGTTATTTCCGATTACTGCGATGTGGCCTTTAATTGCAGAACGTAATTTTTTTGTGGGCGACTTTTCATTTTTATCTATTGCCTCAAAAGCTTTAAAAAACTGCCCTGCAATATCTATACAAATCTCGCGCAGTAAATCGTCTTTCGATTTATAGTGATTGTAAATGCTTGGGGCTTCAATACCTACTTCTTTAGCCAGTTCGCGCATACCGGTAGCGGCATAGCCGCGGTCGCGGAAAAGCCTTTCGGCGGTTTGCCTGATATTTTGCCTGGTGCTGTTGGTTGCTGCTGCCATAAACTAACGAGTGGTAGCAAAGGTAGTATTTTGTTGCGAAACAAACAAGTGTTAGTTAAGCATCCCTTCTGTCCCTAAAGGGGAGACCAAAGCCAAGAACTAGGAGTGGTCTGTTTCCAGGATTGTTTTCGATTGTTGAAGAGCTATGATGTGTACGCCGTGTGGCTATTCTTTCTTTTGTACTTTGCCTATTCCTTCGCTTGTTAATTCTTTTACTTCACCGGGCCCTTTGTAGTATAGAACACCGATGGCGGATGAGCGGATGTAAAAAGCACTATCGGCATATATTTCGGTGCTGCCCACAGCTTGGTTATGAATCATAAGGGTACCGGCTTTGAGGTCGAATGCAGATAGGGCTCCTACACTTTTATTATTAATGCGCGCTTCGTGCGTGGTGCCTTTTAGTATGGTGCTGCCAACTGATTGTAAATCGGCATGCAGGTAGTTGGCATCGATATTCAATTCGAGTTTGCCTACTGAGAGAGAATTGAGAATAAGGCTATCGAGTTTTAATGTGCCAACGGTGGTAACGTTGCCAACCGAACTGGATTTTAATTCTTGCAAATCTTTAATGTTGATATACACTTTCATTTTGTTGTAGTGGCGGATGGATGATTTCTCTTTCATGAAAACTTTAAGCTGCCCATCTTCGGTTTTGGCAACTATTAAATCTTGAAGGTTTTCATCGGTTTCGATTTTTACAAACTCCTTACCACCATCCTGTGATAATTCGACAGGGAAAATTCCTTCGATTGAAATTTTAGTAAAGGGCGAAATTTCTCTTTCGCTGGTGGTTATGTGTCCGTTGCCTTTTTTGCCAAAGCCTTTGCATGAAGATACCAGTACAATGAGTGCTATGAATAGAACTATAAGGACAGGAGCTAGTATAGAGAGATTTATTTTCATGCTGTTGGTTTTTATTAGTACGTTTTAATGTTTGGTGTGATTAAAAATCTCCGTCTTTGCTATCAGATTCTTTTTCTGAATCGTTATCGCTGTTATCTTTTTTTGACTTGTCGGTTTTCTCTTCCGATTTTTTTTCGGTGTCGGCATCGCGGTGGTTTTCGCCTTCAATGCATTTTACTTTTCCTTTTTCAACTGTCCATGTAGTATTTGCAAAATAAGTATCGTCGTAATTGGCATCTCCTTTTACGTTGGCATGCCATAAATCTATGTTATCAGTAAACCGGATTTTTTTTCCTTCAGGTATTGCTATCCGGAGCTTTATTTCCTGATCGCGCCATTTGGCCGTTTTAGGAATGTATAAATTTGAGTGTAGATTGAGTATGCTATCGGCCTGGCTGAATGAGTAAATAACCATCTCAGCATTTTTAGCTGCATCGGCCTTGTTGCGGCCTTGAGCGCTGATTGTTTGCTGAATATAAAACGAATCGTTTTGAGATGCCATCAGTTGCAGCGAAGGATTACCTAAAGATATTAAATTAATATCTTTAAACTCCATGCCGTTAATCAATAAATTGAAAAACGGACGACCTTCTTCCATATCAAGGCGAAGGCCGTTATCTGTTTCGTCGTTATCATCATTGGTATATGCGTTGCCGGTTGAATCGACAAGTTGAACATACAGATTGCCTTGCGACGGCTGCATTAATGCGCTGGTGTTTTTTACCATTGCCTGCTGATGAAAATTTGAAACTGCCCTACCGGTTGCCAAGCCAAGTAAAATTAAACCGGCAAACCATGATATGAAAAGAGCAGGTTTGAGCCACCGGACACCGGACCGTTGGCCAAGAAGTGTTTTTAAACCCAAATAAACCAATGCAATAAAGGGTGTGGCAAAGAATAATAAGTAACCAAAACTAAAAAGTGCGACAGTTAACGAAGAGTCGACTAATAAATGTGAAGCCTGATGGTAAGGAGAAGTTTTTAGGACATAAAAGCCTATGAAGAATGTTACTACAGCAATAAGGCAGGCCATGGAAATAACAATTTCGACTATGGCAAATATTTTTATAAAGGCTTTGAATATACCGGCAACGATGGCCCATAACCTTTCGAAAAAATTTCCGTTTGTTATTAAACTGTGAACCGATTCACTGGCGCGACTTGCCGCATCTTTAATTTCTTTTTCGATGGTGTTAATGTTGACCGGTTCGCCTTTCATTTGAAGTTTTTCGGCGGCGGTATTTGCTTTTGGTACGACAATTAATAAAAGGAAATAGAGCAGAATTACAGAACCGGCACTAAAGAAAACAAGTAGTAAAACTGCTATACGTGCCCACACCGGATCGCTGATGCCAAAGTAATGGCACAGACCAGATATTACGCCGCCCACTTTTGCATCGTCAGGGTCGCGGAACAATCTTTTTTTAACCGGTGGGTTTTGTGTTGATGTTGAAGAAGCAGAAGTTTCGGAGGCGGGCTCATCGCCAGCAATATCTTCGGGCTTACCCATTATTTCTATTATGGATTGCACGTTTTCGATGGTTACCACTACTTTATTATTACCGGTAAGCTGGTTAAGCATTTCGGCAATGCGGGCTTCTATATCGTTTAATATTTCATCGCGCTCGGCGGCGTTGTTGAATTTGTGTTTTAGGGCTTCGAGATAATTATGCAACAAATCGAAGGCGTTTTCATCAATAATGAATGCCATGCCCCCAAGGTTTATGTTTAATGTTTTTCTCATGACTTAGTTTGTTTTTTGGGTATGTTGAATAATATTGTTTACGGCAGTGGTTAATTCGGTCCAGTTATCGGTTAGTTCTTTCAGAAAACTTTTTCCGGTGTCAGTAAGTGTAAAATATTTACGTGGGGGGCCGGAAGGGGATTCTTCCCACCGGTAGGAAAGAAGGCCTTCGTTTTTTAAACGGGTAAGCAAAGGATATAGAGTTCCTTCAACAATGAGCAACTTTGCTTCTTTCATGCGTTCAATAATTTCGGTGGGGTAATGTTCACCCTCGGAGAGGACGGAAAGAATGCAGAACTCGAGCACTCCTTTTCGCATTTGCGCTTTTGTGTTTTCAATATTCATAGTATCTCTTTTTTTGCTCTAGTTAACGTGTAATGCAAATTAGTTGACAATGCAAAGATATGTTTATTGTATGGTATTATGCAAGACATAGTAGTATATATCTTAGTAAAACCTCATTTTATATTGATTATCAAGTAAATAAAATTTTACTATGAAAAAATAAAAGAATTGAAAAGGCATGGGGGTGTCAAATTTGACCCCTAAAAGACCAAAAAATGCAACATTTACTACAAAAGAACATGGGTGGCACTTATAAATTCTCAATTATATTCTGATTTTTGCCGCCACAAAAAAATGACATCCATGAAAAAAGCGTTACTTGTTTCTATACTGGCTATTTTTTATGCAGCTACAGTAGTTGCACAAACCGATACTTCTTTTGCATTAAAGCCAAAGAAGAAATCAATTTTTGGTGGCGATGGGATTTACCTGCGCGACTCAACTTGGAAGATTGGCGGATTTGTGGGTGTTAGTTTAAGCCAAACCGCACTTTACCAGTGGTCGCCGGGTGGTAGCAATAACTTTGCGTTTCTTGCCGCATCAAATTTTTATGCGAATTATAAAAAAGGAAAAATAGAGTGGTCAACCAACCTTGATATAAAATATGGCATGGTGGCCAATGGTTTAATAAGGAGCTCGGCACTAGCTAATAGAAATTTTCAAAAAAATATTGACGTATTGCAACTAGGAACAAACGTAGGATATAATATAACGGACCATCTTTACCTGGCCGCTAAGTTTGGTTTTTTAAGCCAGTTTTCACCTTCGTATGATTATTCGCAAACTGATACAGTAGGGGGAAGATTCAGAAAATACACAGTTTCAAAATTCGGAGCACCGGCGGTTATTACTATTGGACCCGGCCTTACCTGGAAGCCTGTAAGTTATTTTACGCTGTTCTTCTCGCCGATTGAAGGCAAGCTTACTTTTGTAACTAAAGATGACCCCGGAAAAGATACAACTCAAGTTGGTGGCGCTTTTACAAGCCGGTATTACACCGATGTTGATGAGACCCGTTTTGGATTGAACAGGGGAACATCGTTTATGGGAGAACTGGGCGCTGAATTAGACTTTTTGTTTCAGAAAGACATTGTAAAGAATGTGAATTGGAAGTCGCACTTGAATATTTTCGTTTCATATATGACGAACAATTACAATACTGCAATGCCTGCCTATAATGCTACATTGGATTCGGTTTATACTTTTAATATTTTGCCTTCTACCAGCCATATACCGGTGGTACACTGGGATAACGACTTTGTGTTTAAAATCAATAAATTTTTAAGTGCTACGCTTTCTGCCCGGTTTGTATACCAGTACAACGCTCTTACACCGGTGGATAAGAGAAACAATGAATCAGGGGCGAAAGGTGCAGATGGCTTAACCGATATAGATAAACACGGAACTACCATTCTATCGTTTAATAAACTGCAGATATTTGAACAGTTTGGAGTAGGGCTTACATTGAAAATGTAAAGGCACTTTAAGCGCTTGTCCTCCATAAATTTTTGGCTAAAAAGTTTATGGTTATAGCTTACTTTCGCAACGCATGGAGTTAAAGCTTGATAACATAAAAAGACCAATTGATAAGGAATTGGATGAGTTTGAAACGCGTTTCCGCGAATCCATGCGAAGCAATGCCCCACTGCTGGATAGAATTACACACTACATAGTTACCCGCAAAGGCAAACAAATGCGCCCCATGTTTGTGTTTCTTTCGGCAAAACTTTGCGGAGAAATTAATGAAGCTACCTATACTGCTGCCTCGCTGGTAGAATTGTTGCATACTGCTACCCTTGTTCATGACGATGTGGTGGATGATTCGTACCAACGCCGAGGCTTTTTTTCAATCAATGCATTATGGAAAAATAAAATTGCGGTTTTAGTTGGCGATTATTTACTGGCACGCGGCTTGCTACTTTCGGTTGAGAATAACCAGTACCAATTATTGCAGATTCTATCGAACACTTTACGCGAAATGAGTGAGGGTGAATTATTACAACTAGAAAAAGCACGGCGGCTAGATATTAAGGAAGAAATTTACTTTGAAATTATCAGACAAAAAACCGCCTCGCTTATTGCTTCGGCTTGTGCGTGTGGGGCTTCGACTACTACAAAAAGCGAGGCGTTATTGGAAAATGTGCGGTTGATGGGGGAGAAGATAGGTGTTGCCTTTCAACTAAAAGATGATTTGTTTGACTACGAGGAAGCGGAAATAGGTAAGCCGCGCGGGATTGATATTAAGGAAAGGAAAATGACATTGCCACTAATTTACACCTTGAACAAAGTGGATCATTCAGCCAAAAGAAAAATTATTAATATTATTAAGAATGAGAATCAGGATACTGAAAAGGTGCGTTGGATAATTGAAACTGTTCGGCAAAATGGCGGAATGGAGTATGCGTATCAAAAAATGATAGCATACAAAGATGAGGCGCTGAAAATTTTGAACGGGTTTGAAAACAGTGAAGCTAAAACCTCGGTAGCACAACTTATTGAGTTTACTATTAGCCGGAAGATATAGTTGTATTCGGATAATATTACCTGTAAAAAAACGAGTTTAACCGGCTTAAATCCCGGATTTACAGCTTACGATGTTGTTAATTCCTATAGTCTATTAGCTTTATGATTTTTTAATAGTCATAATTATAAGCCCTGTTTAAAAGGTGATTATAGAGCAGTTAATTTTTCCAACCTTTGTTTTTTAAACATCTGTGCCCCCCATAAGTCTATAGTTAAATGTTTTTCGAAAATTGATTTTTGGATAAAACCAGTCATATTGTTTTACGCGGGATTGAGACTTACCGGAATAATGTTTATTTGTTTGTGGGCGGTACACCCGTCATCAGCACAACCTTCTTTTGGGAAAACTCGTCCGGTAAAGGATTCGATTGTTGACGATAATCGGATGGATGTAACAGATTTAGCTAGGCTGGTTTTTAAAAAACCGAATTTATTTAAAAGAAAGGAAAACTCCCCTGGCCCGTTTATTGTTGCAATTCCTTACCCAGGCTATTCAATCACCACCGGCTTTGCAGCTGTGCTTCCAATCAATATTTCTTTTTATACAAACCGCGATGAAAGAAAACAGCTTTCATTTTTCAATAGTAATTTTCAGTACACACAATACAAACAGATAGTTGCCTTTACGCTTTCCAATTTATTTTTTGGGCACGATAAATGGGAACTGGTTGGCGATTGGCGATTTTATAGGTTTCCTACATATACTTTTGGGTTAGGTTCAGCTACTACATTGGCGGATGAGGACCGGATAAACTATAGCTACTTGCGGGTATACGAAACTTTGATGCGCAGGGTGGCTGAAAATATTGACATTGGAATTGGATATCATCTCGATTATCACTGGAATGTTTCCGACTTTAATGCTGAAAATGGCATACCCACCGATTTTCAGACATATGGCTATGGCCGCAATAGTATGTCTTCCGGGCTGTCGGTAAACTTTTTATATGATAGCCGCAACAATGCCAACAATCCTAAAACGGGATTGTATTTTAATTTTCAGTTTAATGCTAATCTAAAACCGTTTGGAAGCAACAGTAATTGGAATGAGCTGGTAATTGACTTAAGAAAATATGTGCGGTTGCCTACAACCTGGACTACCAGCCTTGCTTTTTGGACTTATGCTGCCATAACAACTAATGGAAAACCGCCATATCTTGATTTGCCTAACACCGGTGGTGATATGTTTAATAATACCGGCAGGGGTTATGCGCTTGGACGTTTCAGAGGATTGAATATGGTTTATTTTGAAGCGGAGTTTCGTTATTCAATTATACGAAACGGGTTGCTTGGCGGTGTGGTTTTTGCGAATCTGGAGTCGCTGTCGCAATGGCCGAGTAATAACTTTGTGTATTTTAAACCTGGGGCAGGCCTTGGGTTGCGAATAAAGCTTAATAAACGCACCAACACTAATTCGGCAATTGATTATGGGTTTGGCACCGGTGGTTCAAGAGGGCTTGCTTTTAATTTGAATGAGGTGTTTTAAAAAAGTTAAGAACCAAGAAGTAAGAAAAAGCAACTTGCTTTTTAGTCTTTAAAAATTTTTTCCAATTCATTTTTTCTCGATCCTTTAACCAACATGTAGCAATTTTCAAATTGCTGTTGTTGAAACCACGTTTTTAAATCGCCGGTTGTTTCGAAATAAATAACTGATGAATCATTTTTTAAAAATTCAAACCCCTTACCTACAAAAATTTTTTTACTTAAAATCATATTACCTGCTGTTGCGGCTATCTTTTCATGTTCGGTTTTTGATAGAGCGCCCAACTCCATCATTTCACCCAAAATAACAATTTTGTTGTTTGATTTCAGAGTTTCAAAATTTCTAAGTGCGGCAAACATACTACTAGGGTTCGCGTTGTAAGCATCTAATATTACAGTGTTAGAGCCAAATAAAAATTTTTGCGACCGGTTATTTGATGGCACGTATTCTTCAATTGCTTCTTTTATCATTTCCATTTCAACACCAAAGTATTTACCAATGCATACTGCACTTAAAACATTTTCGAAATTATATTCGCCTACTAAATGAGTTTCAATTTTCACTTCTTTTTCCCCATCAAAAACAACCAAAGAAAGAAACTCTTTGCCGGTGGTAATTTTTCCTTGGCAAAAGGCATATTGATTGTTGCCGTAAGTAATTACTTTCTTGGAATCAGCGACTGTTTTATTTAATTCTGAAATTTTATTTGTAAGAATGGAATTGTCCGCGTTGACGAAAATTTTCCCGTGTCGTGAAATCAGATGCGCATATAATTCCGTTTTACCTTTTATTACACCCTCAAATCCGCCGAAGCCTTCAGTATGTGCTAAGCCCACATTTGTAATTAGTCCAAAATCAGGGTTTGCATACTCGCAGTATGAAGCAATTTCACCAATATGGTTGGCGCCCATTTCAATTATCGCAAACTCAACATCGCTTTTAATAGATAAGAGAGTAAGCGGAATGCCAATGTGGTTGTTCAAATTACCCTTTGTGGCGTAGGTTTTATGTTTTTTTGAAAGCACTGCGGCAACTAATTCTTTGGTAGTTGTTTTGCCATTCGAACCGGTAATAGCCAGTACCGGGCATTTAAACTGGCTACGATGGTAACCGGATAGTTGTTGAAGTGTTTTTAAAACATCGCTTACCAGAATTAATTTATCTCCAAATTTTTCAACCCATGCCGGGTCGGCTATTTCATCAACTACAACAAAGGCCGCTCCTTGTGCAAATGCCTCGGCGGCAAATTGATTGGCATTGAATTTATCTCCTTTTAAAGCAAAAAAAAGATTCCCTTTTTCAATACTGCGCGTGTCGGTGGCAACACCGGTTGAGGAAAGATACTTGGCATGTAAATCTGTAATCTGCATCTATCAAAATTAAAAACCCCAATGAATTAATTCATTGGGGTTTTGTATGTTTTTTATAAAATCAAAAAATTATCCTTTCAGTTTACGTTTACCATGTTCGCTAGGGAAGTTGTTTCCACCCTTACCCTTGTTTGAAAAGTTGCCCGATGGCGAGCCCACACGGTCCATGGCGCAACGGAAACCAAGATCATCAGTTGAAAGTGATTGTTCTAAATATCTTCTTGTGCCAGGTGAAAGATAATACGCTCTATCTTTCCAGCTACCACCTTTGTATACGCGAACGTTGTTGTCTATCATTGATGATTGTCCGAATTTGTAATCTACATTCGAAACCTCATCACCATCTTTAAAATCTCTAACATCGCCACGGCGGTAGTTTCTGCGGTTAGCACTTTCTTCTTGCGTAACTGCGCGGTAATTAATTTTGCCAAGGCTATCTTTGTCAACCGGCTTTCCGTCAGCATCCAATACTTTGGTTTGGTATTCATTACCACGGAATGGCCTGAAATCGCTTGCATCCTGTGTAGTCATAGGACGATAAACGTCAAGCACCCATTCGTTCACGTTGCCCGACATATTATATAAACCAAAATCGTTCGGCACGTATGATTTTACCGGTGCGGTAATATCTGCATTATCATTCAGCTTACCAGAGATACCCATGTTATCACCACGGCCTCTTTTAAAGTTAGCCAAGAACTGACCTTGCCACATGCCTGATTTAGGATAGCGGGTTGATGTTCCGTTCCAAGGATAAATTCTGCGGTCGGTAATTCTTTCTTCGCTTTTTGCAGGTTGGTTTCCAACAAGTGCAAGTGCTGCATATTCCCATTCAGCCTCTGTGGGCAAGCGATACTTTGGCAACATAATACCGTCTTCCATTCTTACATGGCGGGTACCGCTACCGTTAGGGTCTAAATCTTTAATAGGTCTTTTGCCGGCAGAGCCTTCATATTGGCCAACCATGTATGATTCTGTATTAAAATTATCGCTACCAACTTGTGAAGGGTTTTGTGTGAGAATTCCTTTGTCGATAAGTAGTTTTTCATTTACGCGGTCAGTTCTCCAAGCAGCGTAATCATTAGCCTGTAGCCAGTTAACACCAACTACCGGATAAAAATCATAAGCCGGGTGGCGGAAATAATATTCAACGTAAGGTTCGTTGTAAGCTAAGTTATCTCTCCAAACTAAGGTATCGGGCATTGCTTTTTTAACCACATCTGGAAAATCGGCACCGAATACACGGGTCATCCAATAAATATATTCGCGGTAATCAACATTTTTAACTTCAGTTTCATCCATGTAGAAAGAGCTAACTGTAACTCTGCGCGGCACAGCGTTGTTTTCATACATCACATCTTGTTCGGTAGTCCCCATTACAAAAGTTCCGCCTTGTACAAATACTAGTCCGGGACCTAATTCCTGCTCATGATTTTTTTGAACCTGAAATCCTCCGTTTTTTGAGTCATTGTAATTCCATCCGGTTGTAGATGATTTTTCCTTACCACAAGAAGAGGCTCCTAATAGTAAAAGCACGGTAAGAAAAAGATACAAGTTGCTACGCTTCATTTTCATTCAGTTTTGTTTTAAAAAGGGTCAAACTTTTTTTAAAAGGTTGCTAATATAGAATTTTAATTTCCAAAATTAAAAATTTAAGATACTGGGGCATGGTACATACCCTTTATTTTTTTTCGGGTTCAATGAGTTGTCATCGCCGGTCCAGTTAAAAGTGAACGAAATTTCATGCGTTCCAGCAGTATTGCCGGCAAGCTTTGAAATGGTGGCATCGTAACTATATCCTATTCTTACTTTGCCTTTTTTAAAGCCTAAATATCCTATTACAGCATCGGAGTTACGAATTACATTTCTGTAGCCTAAGCCAAAATAAAAATAGCTGATGCCCGCCAAAAACGTTCCCTCAGCCTGATATGCATTGCCTTGATTAACAAATAAAACGTTTGGCGATACCCAAATATTGTACCTCAGTTCATTTCGGTGGTGCACGGGCAAGTTAGCCCCTAAATGAAATACAAAATTCATAGGAGTATTTATAGCACTTTTATCGGTAAAAGACTCCTTATGCATTAGCAAATTGTTTACGGCAAAACCCACATAAAGTTTCTCGGTAAAAAACACCGCGCCCGCAGCCATTTCGCCTGAGTTGGTAGAGGTTCTAGCAGGGTTTGCCTCGCCTGTGGGGTTGGGTATATTTACGTTGTTGTAAAAACCGGTGAGCGGATTAATCATATCACTCCATAATAATTCATTCCATTTTATAGCACTGTGTATATAGCTTCCCTCAAGCCCTATTTTAAGGGCCATTTTATTGTTAAATTTTATTTGCTGCGAATACATTAGACTGGCTTTATAGTTGCCATAAAGCCCGTTAGCAATTTGATCGGCAACAAATAAAACGCCAAAACCACCCCTTAAAGGGTCTATATGCATGTCATAACCAGCCATGTAGGTTGTAAAGCCGCCGTTAAAGCCATCGCCAAGGCCCGACCATTCGTTTCGGTAATTAACTGTAATGCGTGGGCCGTAGGAAATACCTGCCAACGCGGGGTTAAGTTGCAAGGGGGCAGCAAAGTATTGCGACATCTCCAGATCCTGCGAAAATAAATTCGCTAATACTGAGGACAGTACAAAACATAAAACGATATGTTTAGCTTTGCTTTGCAATTTATATGTTTGTTAATAAAATAAAACTGAGAAGCCTGCGTTTAAAAGCACGCTTTTCAAAAAGCGTCCAAAATTAATTATCGAATTGGTATCTCAAGCCTTTATGGAAAAAAAATCACGTTTTAACATCTTGACTCCCTTTTGGCTCTTTTCGTTGCTTTTGGCTTTTACTGCCAACGCGCAGGAGTATAACCGGAAAATTGAATGGGCACCACAAGATAAAAGCTTTGCGCTATATAATAACAAAACTATAACGCAGCCATCTTTTGCCAATGCAGCCCATTTGCAGCAATACGATTTATTGCCTTTTTATACCGAGCTACTACCAATATCTGCGGACGGTGATGCCAGTGTTCAAATAATTAATCCGGTTTATATACCCTGCAGCCATATTAACCAAGGAGATGAAAAATATATTAAAACAAATATTGAGCCTACTGTACAAATGACGTATTACCGTAAGGTGCCAAGGCCTTATGTGTCTTTTCTTACCATTAGGAAAAACCCCTCAACCGGTTCTTTGGAAAAGCTACAATCGTTTACACTAAAGCTTACTATTACTAATATCAGTAGCAAACAACTAAAGTCGCTTAACCAAACATACGCTGCATCATCAGTGCTTGCAAGCGGCACTTGGTATAAATTAGCGATAAGTGCGGAAGGCATATATAAGATAGATTACAACTATCTTAAAAAAATACTTGGTGTAGATCCGTCAAATATTAATCTAAACACATTAGGCATCTTTGGAAATGGTGGGGGTATGGTGCCTGACCTTACATCAGCATCAAGGCCCGATGACTTATTAGAAAACCCCACTATGATAGTGGATAATAACGGCAATAATAAGTTTGATCAGGGCGATTACTTGCTGTTCTATGCGCAAATGGCCGATGCGTGGAAATTTGATAGTGGACACCAAACTTTCCATCACGAAAAAAATCTGTACTCCGACAATACGTATTATTTTTTAACTACCGATGCCGGTACAGGTAAGCGCGTTCAGACAATTTCCTATTCAGGTAACCCTAACAAAACCATAACCGATTTTGATGAGCATGCATATCGCGATACAGACGAATACAATCCATTGGGAAGCGGACGCGAATGGGTGGGCGATGAAATGACAAGTTTTAATAATACGGTTTCATTTGCGTATAATTTTCCGAATATTATTACAACATCGCCGCTCACTATTAATTCCTTCATTGGGGCTAATGCACCTTCGGCTTCAACTACTAACGTAAAAATTAACGGGCAAAATGTAATAACTCATTCGGATCCAAATGGCATTACTGCCCCTTCGTATCCTAATGCATATAACCCCTGGAAAGCCTCGGGAACTTATTCTCCAACATCTTCTCAAATTAATATATCGTATACATTTAATGTTTCTTCTGACCCTGCCGGTACGGCTACCTGTTATATTGATTGGTTTGAATTGTTATTTAAACGGGCGCTTACACTTTCTGGAAATGCAATGCCATTCAGAAATATGTCATCTGCCGGTGCCGGTACTATTGCAAATTTTGTTTTGAGTAACGCAACAGCTAATACTTTAGTTTGGGATATAACTAATGTAGCGGCTATATCGCAAATGCAATCAACGCTAAATGGCAGCACGCTTTCATTTACTTCTGCCACCGAACAGTTAAGAGAGTTTATTGCATTTAATTCAACCGCTTCGTTTTCAAACCCTGCATATATTGGCCCGGTAGCCGATCAAAACTTGCATGGTATTGGCCAGCCCAATATGGTAATTGTAACGCACGAAGACTTTGTAACTGCAGCTACCGATTTGGCAAACTATCATCGCAATAACGATAATATTACCGTAAGTGTGGTTCCGGTAACCCAGGTATATAATGAGTTTGCAAGTGGCAAGGGCGATATATCTGCTATAAGAGATTTTATGAAAATGCTTTACGACCGTGCAAATGGCGACACATCAAAAGCACCCCGGTATTTATTATTAATGGGCGATGGCTCTATTGACCCTAAAGGCAGGACTGCTAATAACAATAATTTTATACCATGTTACGAAAGCTACAATTCGTACGACCCGCTTTCAACATTTGCTTCAGATGATTTTTATGGATTGCTTGACCCGGGTGATGGGGGCGATATTGGTAGTTCATATCAAAAGTTGAATCTTTCTATTGGCAGAATTACAGCTGATGATGCAGCCGATGCAGCTGGTGTGGTAAGCAAGATAATTAACTACAAAAAACTAACGCCCGCGTGTACTACTTGCGCTGCTGCCTCAACCAACAATAGCTGGCGCAATGTTTTAACTTTTGTGGGTGATTATTTATACAACGGTGGCACTGCCTTCGAAGTAAACTCAGATACGTTGGCTGAAAGTACCCGAAGAAACTACCCATCATACAACATTGATAAAATATATACTGATGCCTATAAAATTCAATCAACCCCCGCAGGCGATCGTTTTCCGGATGTAAATACAGCTATTATTAATCGTATTAATAGCGGCACATTGCTTATGAATTATGTTGGGCACGGTGGCGCAAACAATTTATCTAACGCCCGAACTTTTAATTATTCTGATATTGCACAACTGCAAAATCAATATTATCCTCTTTTTATTACTGCTACCTGCGAGTTTAGCGAATACGATGCCGCCAACCGTTCAGCCGGAGAAGAACTGTTGATTAACCCCAAGGGAGGTGCAATAGCAATGCTTAGCACGGTTCGCCTGGTTTACTTAAGTTCCAACGAAACAATTAATAGGGCTGTATTTGAATACCTGTTTGCACCCTATGCCGGCCGATACCCAACACTTGGCGAAATTACCATGCTTAGCAAAAATGTTGCAGCTGCATCTGACCCAACAAATGCACGCAAGTACACACTACTTGGCGACCCGGCCTTGCAACTTAATTATCCGCACTATAATGTGGCAACTACTTTTATAGATAATAAGCCAATTAGCGGCCCGCATGATACGCTGAAAGCACTTACGCAAATTACTATTAAGGGCGAAGTGCGAGATGCCAATAACAACAAGCTCACCTCATTTAATGGAACAGTAAACCCGTTGATATATGATAAAATATCAACGCTTCAAACGTTGAATAATGATAACCTTGCTCAGTCTATTAATTTTCAGGAATACACGAGTATTTTGTTTAAAGGCACGGCAAGTGTTACTGCAGGCAGTTTTAGCTTTAGCTTTATTGTACCTAAAGACATTAATTATCAATACGGACCGGGGCGAATAAGTTATTATGCTGATAACGGTACTAATATGGATGCGCAGGGATACAGTACCGCCATTGTGGTGGGTGGGTCATCAGATACAGCACATGCAAGCACAATAGGGCCTAAAATGAGTGTTTACATGGATGACCAAAAATTTGTATACGGCGGCATAACCAATACCAACCCATTGCTTTTAGTTGAGCTACAAGACCCGGGAGGCATAAATACAACAGGCAACGGGGTAGGGCACAACCTTACTGCAGTGCTAGATAACAATAGCAAAAACCCGATAATATTGAACGATTACTATCAAACCGCCCTCAACGATTTTACAAAAGGCGAAATCAGGTATCCGTTCTCTGCTCTTACTCCTGGACCACATACTGTTAAAGTAACAGCGTGGGATATTTACAACAATTCGAGTGAAGCTTACACTGAATTTAATGTAACATCCAATGCCGCCCTTGCGTTAAACCACGTATACAATTACCCAAATCCGTTTACAACGCACACGGAATTCATGTTTGAAGAGAATATACCTTGCGATGCGTTTACGGTTACAGTCCAAGTTTATTCCGTTAGTGGTAAGCTGGTGAAAAACATTGTGCAACAAGTACAAAGTACGGGTTACAGAGTAAACGGAATTGATTGGGACGGACTTGATGATTACGGCAACCAGATTGGTAAGGGTGTCTATATTTATAAACTTAGTGTGCGCGATGTTAATGGTAACTCGGCACATAAATTTGAAAAGTTAGTGCTTTTAAGATAGTTTTGACCTTAGAAAGAATGAAAAACAAATCAATGTTGGCATTTAAAAAGACCGTTACTTTATTGAGTATTTGTGTTTGTGCATATTCTTTATTGAATGCCCAGGCAACAAGCGATTATAAAGGCCTACATTATAATGGCCCAGACGGAATTTATACTATTACCACAGCAGTTCCGTTTTTGCGAATTAACCCCGATGCGCGTGCCGGTGGTATGGGCGACGTGGGCTTGGCTACTCCGGTAGATGTTAATGCCGTTTACACCAACCCTGCCAAACTTGCTTTTATTAAAGACGTAGATGCTGAAGACGGAAAGGATAAGGATTTAGATTACGGATTTTCGGTAAGCTTTTCACCATGGCTTAAATCTTTGGTAAATGACATTTACCTGGCCAGTGTTAACGGGTACTACAAAGTAAAAAAGCAACAAACCATAGCTGTTTCCCTTAGATATTTTTCTTTGGGGTCAATTCAGTTTACTGATGGTAACGGTACCAACTTAAATACTTTTACGCCTAACGAGTTTGCTATTGATATTCACTATTCGCGGATGCTGAGTAAATATTTTTCGGTTGCCGCATCGCTTCGTTTTATTTATTCAAATCTGGCTAGTGGCGCAAGTGTTGGTGGGGTTCTTGTAAGGCCAGGCATTGCAGGCTCAGGCGACCTTTCGTGGTTTTATCATAAAACGTTTCATGAAAACGACGAAAAGAAAATGCAGCACGAGTTTTCAATGGGCATGAATGTTTCTAACATAGGCAGTAAAATGTCTTATACCTCAAGTATTGTAAAAGATTATTTACCCGCAAATCTTGGTCTTGGCTTTGGGTATACTTTAGATATAGATAAGCACAACTCAATTGGTGGCTATCTCGATTTCAATAAACTATTAGTGCCTTCGCCGTTTGGAGCTTACGATTCAGTAAACCAAACCTTTTTTTATAGAGAGCAGTCATCTATTAAAGGCATTTTTACTTCGTTTGGCGATGCTCCGTTTATTCAGCAATTGCGCTACATTAATACCGGTATTGGTGCCGAGTATTTTTACAACAAACAATTTGGTGTACGTGCCGGCTATTTTTATGAAAGCAATACTGCCGGTGGCCGTCAGTTTGTTACTGCGGGCTTAACAGTAAAGTACAAAGTGTCAACACTTAATTTTTCATATCTGATTCCAACTACTATTATTCGTAACCCGCTTGATAATACACTGCGTTTTTCGCTGGTGTTTAACTTCTCGAAAGGCGGGCCGAAAAACAAAGAAAACAATAGCGGAATTTCATTGGTGCCCGATACACCTAAAAAGAAAGGCAAAAAACAGCAGGACGACCAGCAACAAGAGCAACCTGCAACGCCACAACAGCAACAGCAACCACAAACGCAACCGGTTGAACCTATTTCAACCTCTCCTAAATAGAGTAGAAAAAAGATTTGTTTCAATACAAGGTGTTGCTTGCTGTTTTAATAATGGCAATTCTATTTGCACTTGAAAGGTAGTTTTAAGGGCATCAGTAAAAGCGAAAAGCAACTTCAATAGACCTTTGCTGCCACTATAAAAGCGCAAGATTTTACAAAAGATTATCTTCACAAAATAATTTGTAATACATGATAGCTGTTTACGGCAAAACCTTTAACCTCAACATAGCTGCACCCATTCGAGAAATGTTCGAGTATCTTGATAAAAAAAAGATGAAGTACACAGTTGAGAAGGGCTTTTTTGAATTAATAAAAAGCGATATAAAAATAAATTCTTCTGTTGCTGTATTTGATGATTTTGACCAAGTTAAAAAAGAAACGGAAGTGGTTTTTAGTATAGGGGGCGATGGTACTATTCTAGATTCGGTAGTTATGGTGAAAGAGTCAGAGATACCTATTTTTGGGATTAACTTTGGCAGATTGGGGTTTCTTGCAAGTGTGGGCAAAGACCAGATACACGCGGCGGTAGATGCTGTAGAGAAGGGTCAATATCTTATTGACAAGCGTTCTCTTATTGAGCTTCAATGCAACAAACCCTTATTTAAGGATAACTTTGCATTGAATGATATGACGATACAAAGAAGAGACCAATCCAGCATGATAACTGTAAATGCTTACCAAAATGGCGAGCTACTTAATACTTACTGGGCCGATGGGTTGATTGTTTCCACCCCCACTGGCTCAACAGGGTATTCGCTTAGTTGCGGGGGGCCTATTATTTACCCTACATCGGGTAATTTTGTAATTACGCCTGTGGCGCCACATAATCTTAGTGTTCGCCCAATGGTAGTAAGTGATGAGGTTGTGCTGTCATTCGAAGTAACGGGCCGTGGCGATAGTTTTTTATGTACGCTGGATTCTAGGTTCCGTTCTATAGATTCATCATATCAGTTAGCTGTTAAAAAAGCTGCATTTGGAGCCAATATTGTGCGGCTTACCGATCAGAATTTTATTACAGCCCTGCGCACTAAATTAAACTGGGGCACAGACCAACGCAACTGATTTACACCGAAAGGCAGGCAACATTTTGCAAATTCGCCCGTTAGTGTGTTATTTCGCACCTTCTAAAAATGACGCGTACCCGTAACATAATCATATTGGTTTTCCTGCTGGCGGGGTTCAATGCGTTTTCTCAAACTGATGAATTCGGTGCGGTTGTTGGTATCTCTAATTACTTTGGTGATCTTAATACAAGAGCTTCTTTTAAATATGTGCGTCCGGCCGCTGGTGTTTTTTACCGGTATAATATAAAATATCGTTGGGCCTGGCGCAATTCATTTACTTACGGCATAGCTCAGTTTGACGACAAGGCTAATAGCGACGGATGGAATCAGCAACGCGGACTTTCGTTTAAAACAAATATTTATGAAGCCGCCTCGATGATTGAATTTAATTTTTTTAAATACGACAAGGAAAGTAAAAAGCATTGGTTTACTCCATATCTCGGCACCGGGCTTGTAATATTCTTTTTTAATCCTGAGGCGCAATATAAAGGCAAGTGGTACTACCTACAGCCGCTTGGCACCGAAGGGCAAAACGACCCCAGCTATACCGGTATAAAAAAATACAAATTATATAGTGCCGCAATTCCGTTTGTGGGTGGATTTAAATTCAGTTTTGCAAGATTCTGGAATGTTGGTATTGAAGGAGGAATAAGAGAAACATTTACAAAATATTTAGATGATGTTAGTGGCAGGTATCCCAGCTATGTAGACCTGCCGGGCGGTTCAAGCGGTGTGGCTGCTGCACTTTCATACGGTGGCAATGAATCGGCTAAAGCAGGTTATCAGCGTGGTGATGGAACTTTCGATAAATATTTTTTTGGTGGCATTACCATTTCATATACCATTATGAAACTGCATTGCCCCAAGTATAGCGAGCCAAGTACTTACCGGTAATTATCATACCCAGCAATTTCCGAAAATCATTTGTTAAAAGGGTGGGGTTTTTGTAGCTATAGGTATTTAAGAATAGCATTATCCTCAAAATACTTTTCTATCTTCGGGTATACATGAAAAATATTTTAGCCATTGCCTTTTTATTGTTTAGTAGCGGTTCGTTTGCTCAATTTAAAACAGATAAAATAGCAGCATCTGAACAAAAGCAGCTTACACAAAATCACAAAAAAAAGCATCCGGGTTCAATAAACAATAGCAATATTATTTACCAAAGGCTTGAGGTGCAGGTTAACCCTGCCATATATTTTATTGCAGGAAATGTAACCACGCATTTTATTCCATCCGGACCTATTCAATTTATAGAATTTGATTTAAGCGATAGTATGACGGTTGATAGTATTATATTTCATAATACTGCTATATCTTTTACTCACAGTGCCGATGTTATACATATAGTATTCCCTTCACAGCTACCCGCAGATGATGAAGATTCTGTGAAGGTTTATTATCATGGGCTTCCTTTCTGGAATTCGGGTTTCGGTTCTTTTGTCCAAAATGTGCATGGGCTTGACAATACACCGGTTATTTGGACATTATCTGAGCCATACGGAGCAAAAGACTGGTGGCCATGCAAGCAGGACTTAACCGATAAAATAGATTCGCTGGATGTAATTATTACTACCCCGAAAATATACAGAGCTGCCAGTAATGGTTTGTTGGTAAAGGAAACAACTATAGATAGTAGTAAGACTTATTATTGGAAACACCGGTACCCTATAGCTGCTTATTTGGTTTGCCTGGCGGTAAGTAATTATGATGTTTTTTATAATTATGTGCCATTTGGTGCAGATACTTTACCGGTAATGAATTTTGTTTATCCGGAGGATTCAGCCACGCTTAGAGACCATTCGGTAGATGTTATTTCAACCATGCAGTTATATGACACACTTTTTGGCTTGTACCCGTTTGATAAAGAAAAATATGGCATGGTTGAATTTGGCTGGGACGGCGGTATGGAGCATCAAACTATGACATTTGTTAGGAATTTTGATTTTGAATTAATAGCACACGAGTTAGCCCACCACTGGTTTGGCGATAAAGTAACGTGTGCCTCCTGGCACGACATATGGCTTAATGAAGGGTTTGCCACATATCTTTCGGTGCTATGCTATGAGCATATAGCACCAATATGGTATATGCCGGCAAAAATGGAACATATGTACGGCGCAACCAATAATCCTAATGGCTCGGTGTGGTGCGATGATACAACGTCAGTAGACAGAATATTTGATAGCGATATGTCGTACTCTAAAGGTGCTATGGTATTACACATGTTGCGCTGGAAACTTGGTGACAGCTTGTTTTTTGCCGGCTTGCGTAATTACTTAACAGATGTAAATAATGCATATGCGTTTGCTGCAACTCCTGATTTGCAAGCGCATTTAGAAACCACAAGCGGTATGGACCTCTCGCAGTTTTTTAATACATGGGTATATGGTAAGGGTTTTCCATCATATCAAATTGATTGGGCCCAGAATTTTTCTAATCATGTAGATTTGGTTATTAACCAAACTCAGTCAGACCCTTCGGTTCCATTTTTTTCAATGCCGTTGCCTTTAAAATTTAAAAATGCGTTGCACGATACTATAGTTGTTTTTAATCATACGTTCTCCGGGCAAACATTTTCCGTAGACTTACCATTTGCCGCAGACAGCCTTATTTTTGATCCGGATTTATGGATTATTTCTGCCTACGATACAATTACCAACGATTATATTCCAAGTAATATTATTGCCGGCCGGTCGGATTATAATTTTTCTTTACGCTTATCTCCTAATCCGGTTGCGCGTTTGTTGAGAATACAAGTGCAAGCAGCGGTTGAAAAATCGGCGGAGATTAAAATAGTTAACTCGTTGGGCCAATTTGTACAAAAGTATCAGCAACAATTGTTACCGGGTGTAAATAGTTTTCAGGTAAATGTTGCAGGCTGGGCTTCGGGTGCTTATCATGTAAGTATACAAGCCGGTGGCAATACCATTAAATCCACATTTGTTGTGCTGAGTGATAAGTAAAAAAGTAATGGAATATTAATGCCTGTATAAGCTGGCTAGTACGTAATAATCTTTGAGTTTTTTAACTTACGTAAATGCCCGCGGATTATTTTCTGCGACTCCATATCGTCTTCATCATGTTTTATAATTTCTTTCAGATTAGCCGGAGTGGCCTCTGTAAGTTCCGGATTAAAATAGCCAAAGCCTTTATAAATATTATTTTCTATCCAAATAACCGAATGCTCATCGGGATGAATGCCGGTGCCTATTACAAAAAAACTAAAGTGTTTGTATAAATGTTTTTTGATGGCCCTTTCAATATTGCTGTTAAAGTTTTTTTGCGATTTGGCATCAATTCCCTTTTCTTTCATTTTGGAGCGTACAGCAAACCAGGTATGCAGGCTATTATCTTTTATAATTTTGCCCAGCACTTTATTGGCAATAGCCTTTGAAACAAAGCGCATCATCAAAGTGCCATTTTGCCAGTCAAGCGGATGTATTTTTAGTTGATTGAATCCGGCCTCGTCAACATCAATAAAAATGCCGTGTGTAAAAACCTGGATGCGCGGCTTCTTATTAAATTCTGGTAAATGTAACTTTGTCTCGCGGTAGGCTAGTAACTTTGCAATCAACTCGTTGCCTGAAAGTTCGTAATCAATATTGCGCACCAGTTCAAACATCCGTTTCATTTCAGCGCTATCAGCTGGTTTCGAAAATTCGCTGATTACCTTTTTTCTAATATTCTTAGAGCTATCTAAATACAATACTTTCCCTACTTCATCTTTGTAATAAAACACTCCGGCATCCTCTGGTAGTTTTTCAATTTCGGCTTTAGATAAGTAGGGCGGCAGCAAATCCATGTCAATACCATGGTTCAATTCAATTTCAATATATCTTGCAGCAGCTGGCTTGGATAAAATCATCGAGAACAATCGAACAGTTGCTTCTGCATCGCCATAAGCCCGGTGCCGGTTAGTTATGTCTATGCCTAAGCTATCGCATATATTTCCTAAGCTGTACGATTCGAAACCTGGAAGTGCCTTGCGTGCCAAATTAACTGTGTCAATTTGCCTGCGGTTAAAATCTATACCCAGGCGCCTGAACTCCTGCCGAAGCATGCCAAAATCGAACTTTACGTTATGGGCCACAAAAATATTTTCGTTGGTAAGCTCAAGTATTCGCTGGTGCACTTGCTGAAATGTTGGTGCCGATTGCACCATTTCTTGTGTAATGCCGGTAAGCTTGGTTACATAAGGGTCAATAGCACGTCCAGGATTGAGCAGCGTTTCGTACGAGTCGATTATTTTATCGCCGTCAAAAACAATTACGGCAATTTCAACAACCCTATCTGATGAAGGGCTGCCACCTGTAGTTTCCACATCTATAACCGCGTACATGGGGTGTGAAAATAATTATTTGCCGAAAACATTTTTTATAATCGTATCTTGAAACCTCAAAAAAACCGAAAGGGCTTGAAAATGCTTCATAAATATTTATGGCTCATTTTGTTTATAGTTGGCACTTTGCAGCTATCGGCGCAGATATTGGAGGAAGATACCACCACCAATGAACCATTCTTTAAAGCAAAGAAATTCGACAGCAAATGCTATGTAGGGTTTGATGGAACCGCAAGCCAATTGTTAAATAATCAGGCTGCCATGTACCTTGGGCTTAGCCTTAACTGGGTTATCAATCATAAATTTGTGGTAACAGCGCGATATACCGGAATTACAACCCCTATCAATGTTCAAAAAATTGTAGTGCCCGACCATGCTGGGGTTACAGTTCGCCTCAATAATCAGTTTGCGGGACTTGGTTTTAGTTACATACTGCTACATGACAAAATGTTTTCCGTTCAGCCCGAAGTAACTGCAGGCTGGGCTTCAGTAAAATATGATTTTAGCAATGCTACTTACCGGAAAGACTTTGGCGAGGTTATTCCGGCATTTTATGGTATCTATAATTTATCTCAATATTTCAGGTTTGGCGTTGGCATTAATTACCGCTTTGCTATGGGGGCAACACTAAACGGGTTAAAAAACGCTGATGTAAGTGGTTTAAGCGGCATTCTTTTTATACGTGTTGGGACTTTTTAAGCATGATTTTCAGCTAGTTAGATACTTAAATGCTCAATTTTCAATAGCAAAGTTGGCTGTTGGTAGTAAATGTAGCTATCGGGTGCTTTATTGGCTGATATTCAATAAAATATGCTTCTAATCAGGCTGTTAAAACGGCCCATCTTGTTTCAATTTTATTAGTAGACATTTCCCCCTTCTCTAAAATAATTATATTTACCCTTCATTTTCCTTAAAAAATTGGGAAGGTGTGTTGATTTTATTAATTGCAGGTTTTAAAGCAGATGTAATTTTAATGTTGTTTTATGCAAAAAAAACATTTATGTTAAGTATTACAAACCTGCCTCAAAATATAATAGTAACAGATACAGGAAGCTGAAAACAAGGGACAGTTTTATTAATTATTAATTTCTAAATATTTACGGAAACTTTTATGCATCAATTTTACTCCTCGGAAGGTTCGTTAATAAAAAAAATCGCGGCCATTTTAATATTCGGTTTTTTTTCATTGCAGGTTTCGGCACAAATCGATGTTGTTAGTAACAATAATGGAACTCAATTAGCTAACATAATTGCCGGAAATGGAGTAACTATTGAGAATGTTAACTTTAACTGCGCCGATGGTGCTGCTGGTACTTTTAATTGCGTATCGTGCAATCTTGGAATTGACTCGGGTATTGTACTTACCACCGGTTGTGCTTATAACGTGCCTGGCCCCAATACATCTGGCTCAACTTCTTGCTATAATTTTTACCCCGGCGACCAGGATTTGGCAGACCTTGAAGGGCTTCCTATATCTGAACTTTTTGATGCTTGTGTGCTTGAGTTCGATATGACTGTATTAAGTGATAGTGTGCGATTTAATTATGTGTTTGCATCGGAAGAATATCCGGAATATGCATGTAGCGGGTTTAATGATGTTTTTGCCTTTTTTATTAGTGGCCCTGGTATTGCCGGTCAGCAAAATATTGCACTTATTCCAGGCACAAACGTTCCGGTTTCAATTAATACCGTAAATGAGGGCCCCGGTCTTAATTCCAATAACAGTTGTGATGTTACTTACCCGGAATATTATGTGGATAATGGAGATGGTTTTACTTATCCCTACGATGCTTCGCCATATTATCTACAATACGATGGCCTTACAACTGTGCTGCAGGCAAATGCCGGTGGCTTGCAACCTTGTCAAGTCTACCACCTAAAGCTTGCAATTTCTGATGTTGGTGATGAGGCTTATGATTCAGGCGTTTTTATTGAGGCGAACAGTCTTAACTCAAATGCGGTATCTCTTGATTCGGTAAGAACAACTGTGCCAGGAGTAAAAGACGCAGTGAGAGGCTGTGTAGATGGTATTTTTACTTTCCAACTGCAAAATCCAGTTAATCAAAATACCACTGTCCACTTCGAAATCGGAGGAACGGCAGTTGCAGGAGTTGACTATAACAACGTGCCTGATTCAGTTATTATTCATGCAGGTAATAGCTCAGCACAAATTTTTATAGTCCCAACAGTTCATCCTGCGCAGGATAGCTTAACCGTTGTTGTTTATTTGTTTACTACATGCAGCAATGTGCCTTATGATAGCGCTGTTTTGCTGATTCTTGACACCGTTGGCAGGGCTGTTTCTGTTTCCTCTCCGGTTATTTGTGTTGGCACTCCCGACACCTTAACTATTTTCCCTACTATTTCGGGTGATACTTATAGCTGGTCGCCAGGAGGAGGCTCATTGTCTTCTATTATTGTTACACCTACAATTACCACTACTTATACTGTTACCTATCATTCTGTTTGTGGCACCAATACAGCCAGCGGCAAAGTAACAGTTGTTCAGGCACCTACGCTTGTCACCACGACCGATACTATTTGTGCCGAAGGCACAGCTCAAATTTCAGCAACACCATCAGTAAATGGAGGAACATATTCATGGTCGCCAGGTGGTTATACTACAAGTACGATTAGTGTTTCGCCAGGCATAACC
>CAIXGR010000018.1 GCA_903919075.1 uncultured Bacteroidota bacterium
ATTTTTGTAGTATGAATTTAGCAGTATATATTTAAAGAATAGTGGAACAGGTGGCACGTCTAATACAACCGTTCCACCTGTTCCACCCGTCCCAAACCTTTACTCAACTTAATCTACAGCACACGAAGCCTCGTAATATTCGTAAGGGTAAGCTATTTCTAAAATTTGACAGCCTTTCTTTTTTACCTTATAAGCTAATAGGTAACAAATAATTTTTTACATAATAACCTTGTGGTCATCCGACTCTTAGTAATCCAACTACTATTACTTTTAATACGGCGCAGATTAAGATACCGGTTTGGCAAGTAGTGGCCGGACGACCCCAACCCTCAGGACCCAATTCATCTTACCACCGGCGAACGATATTGGCCGATAACATTTAAAAGCAAGCTTAAGCAAAGTGTGAGGGTGGCACAAGTGGAACGGTTGTATTAGACGTGTCAGCTGTGCCAGGTGTTACAGCGCCGTTCCATATTTCAAAAGTGTTGGCCTATGTATATGATAACCGGTAAATGAATCAAGTGGTCAGACGACTTCAAGTCGTCCGACCACTTTTAAAAGCCGGACAGTGTCCGGAAAATAGCCCACAAATATTTTTTCGTAGGTTAGGACAAATAGCACCCGCCAATTTATAGTAAAGGTTTAGCCATAATTGAACGCCATGTACATAGCGCACACTTCATAGGTGCAGCATGTATGCCAAAGCTGTCCTAATTCAAACAATGTACCCTGTCTTACTGTTCTCACCCCACAATGTTGATATTTCCTTTGGAATTATAATGCGATGGAATACATTTGCGCTGCCAAAAAAGTACGCGTTTGGTAATGTAATTAGAAAACGATATGCCTAAAGTAACTATTGACGGGGTAAGTGTTGAAGTAGAACCCGGAACCACCATATTAAATGCAGCCCGCAAAATTGGCGGCGACCTTGTGCCGCCTGCTATGTGCTATTACAGCAAATTAAAGGGTAGCGGTGGTAAATGCCGGGTGTGTTTGGTTGAGATTTCGAAAATGAGCGAGCAGAACCCCAACCCTATGCCTAAGTTACAGGCAAGTTGCTGCACACCCATTGCCGACGGCATGGAAATAAAAAACATGACCTCGCCCAAAGTGCAGGACATGCGCAAAGGGGTAGTAGAGTTTTTATTGATTAACCACCCGCTTGATTGCCCTATTTGCGATCAGGCCGGCGAGTGCGACTTACAAAACTTAGGTTTCGAATACGGTGTTGCCAAAACCCGCTATGTAGAGGAGAGAAGAACCTTTGATAAAATTGACATAGGCGATAAGATACAATTGCACATGACGCGTTGTATTTTATGCTACCGGTGTACCTACGTAGCAGACCAACTTACCGACAAACGTGTTCACGGTATTATGAACCGTGGCGATGCGGCCGAAATTTCTACTTATATAAAGAACGTAGTAGAAAACGATATGAGCGGAAACATGATTGATGTTTGCCCGGTGGGTGCATTAACCGATAAAACTTTCCGTTTTAAATCGCGTGTATGGTTTTTAAAACCTTTCGATGCACATCGCGATTGTACCAAATGCTGCGGCAAAGCAACCGCATGGATGTTTGGAAACGAAATTTACAGGGTTACATCTCGTAAAGATGAATACCGCGAGGTAGAGAGCTTAGAAGATGGAAAACCAGCATACATATGCAACGAATGCCGCTACGAAAAGAAAGCCTTAACCGATTGGAAAATTGAAGGCCCACGGAAGTTTGAAAGCTTTTCGGTTATCAACCAAGGCAAGTACATGAAAAACACTGCCAAAGTTGAAATTGATACCGACCCAAGAATATTATACGGCAGGCAGGAAGACCGCAAAGCAATTAGCATGGTAAATAAACCGAACGAGAAGAAGTAGGGAGTTAGAAGAAATATAAAGAGCAAAAATGGAAGTAGCGTTTTTATTAGGAAAAGTGGCAGTTATATTAGTAGTGTTTGGCATTACTATGTTAATTGCGCTGTATTCAACATTTGCCGAACGTAAAGTAGCTGCCTTTATGCAAGATAGGCCCGGCCCAAATCGTGCAGGTTGGGGAGGTGTATTTCAACCCTTGGCAGATGGGGTAAAAATGTTTACCAAAGAAGATTTTATACCCGATACACCAAATAAATTTCTGTTCATCTTAGGCCCCGGTTTATTTATTGTAGCTGCGTTAATGACCAGCGCCGTTGTGCCTTGGGGCGGAACGCTACATTTATTCGGGCAGGATATTACACTGCAGGCAGCCGATATCAATATCGCTATATTGTTTGTGTTTGGCGTTGTATCGCTGGGTGTTTATGGTTTAATGATTGGTGGTTGGGCTTCGAACAATAAATACTCGTTGCTGGGTGCCGTGCGCGCATCATCGCAAATGATTTCGTACGAAGTAGCTATGGGGCTTTCTATCATCGCCATTTTAATGCTTACCAAAACATTAAGCCTTCGCACAATGGCCGATCAGCAACATGGCTTTTTCGACTTTAATAGTAAGATTCCTTATTTTACCTGGAATGTTTTTAAACAACCACTTGCATTTATTATTTTTCTTATCTGTTCTTTTGCTGAAACTAACAGAACACCTTTCGACTTACCAGAGTGCGAAGCAGAATTAGTAGGCGGTTACCACACCGAGTATTCATCTATGAAACTGGGTTTCTACCTTTTTGCCGAGTATATTAATATGTTTATTTCATCGGCTGTTATAGCTACTATATTTTTTGGTGGGTATAATTATCCCGGTATGGATTGGGTGCAAAACACACTCACTTTGTCTATGGGCAATGTAGGCGCAAACCTTGCAGTGTTAGTAGGCGTAGGTGTTTTATTTGCTAAGATTATTTTCTTTATATTTTTCTTTATGTGGGTGCGTTGGTCGTTGCCTCGTTTTCGTTACGACCAGTTGATGAACTTGGGTTGGAAGATTTTAATACCACTGGCAATATTCAATATTTTATTAACCGGTGGTGTTATTTTGTGGGTTGATAAACTGGGTTTGTAGTATTTAGTATTAGTAGGCTACCGGATATTAAATGAAAAGATAGAATTACATAAGCTAATTACCTTATGTAATAAGAATGATAAAAAATTACTTTTGCGCTTTGTTTAAATAAATATGGCAACCGAATTTAAAAACATATCTCTTTCAGGCAGAAAAAAGGACGTAACCAATAAGGATATGACCTTGATGGAAAAGCTGTACTTACCGGCTATTGCTAAGGGTATGGGTATTACGCTGCGCCACTTTTTCAAACCAAAAGTTACCATTCAATACCCCGAGCAGAAACGTGAGTTTTCGCCGGTAGCCCGTGGCCGCCATATTTTAATGCGCGATGAAAATGGTGCTGAACGTTGCACTGCCTGTGGCTTATGCGCCTTGTCTTGTCCGGCTGAGGCTATTACCATGACTTCGGGCGAGCGCAAACCGGGTGAAGAGAAATTATACCGCGAAGAGAAATACGCAACAGTTTACGAAATTAATATGCTGCGCTGCATCTTCTGTGGCCTGTGCGAAGAGGCCTGTCCGAAAGAGGCAATCTTTTTAACCGAAGAAATGGTAGCACCGGAATATCAGAGAACAGGATTTATATATGGTAAGGATAAATTAGTAATGCCATTAGAAGACAAGAAATAATTACGATTAACTATTAACTAAACGAGTGACACTTTATATATTTTATTTTCTTTCTGCACTTGCCATATTTTGCGCTTTAATGACTGTGTTTTCGCGCAACCCTATACACTCGGTTATTTATCTTATCATTTGTTTTTTTGCAATTGCAGGGCACTACTTATTGCTTAATGCACAGTTTCTTTTCATTGTAAACATTATAGTATATGCAGGCGCAATTATGGTATTGTTCCTGTTTACATTAATGCTAATGAACCTAAACCAGGATACCGAGCAGCACAAACCAGCTATTGCACGAATGGCAGCAGTAATTGCCAGTGGCTTGTTAATGTTGGTATTGGTGGCTGTATTGCGTAAAGTTGATTATATGCCACTACCACCCGAAGCGCAGAATCTTGCGGTTGGTACTATTCAAAACCTGGGCAAAGTTTTGCTGGATGAATATTTGTTTCCGTTTGAATTTGTTTCAGTATTGTTTTTAAGCGCCATGATTGGTGCAGTGTTATTATCGAAAAAAGAAAAACCGGTTACCAAATAATAAATGAACCATTTGCTAAATATATTTTCGGTTGTTCCTATACAATACTACTTGCTGGTAAGTGCAGTTTTGTTTTGCATAGGCGTTTTTGGTGTGCTTTTTAGGCGCAATGCCATTATCATTTTTATGAGTGTGGAGTTAATGCTGAATTCGGTTAACCTTTTACTGGTTGCGTTTTCAACCTACCGTAACGATGCAAGCGGACAGGTATTTGTATTTTTTGTAATGGCCGTAGCAGCTGCCGAAGTAGCAGTGGGCTTAGCCATATTAGTAGCTATATATAGAAACGTGCATACAGTTGATATTGATGAATTGAAAAACCTTAAATGGTAAAAGTTAGAATCAAGAAATTAGAAATAGAATAAAATTACTGAATTAGTGTTGTTAGAATTATACTTAATCATCTTATTACCACTCGCCGGATTTTTAATCAATTCGTTTGTTGGCAAATCGCTGTCTAAAAACATTTCCGGTATTATAGGTTCTGCATCTATTCTGGCCTCATTCATATTATCATGTGTTTTCTTCTTAGGCTTCATCAATGGTAATCAGCAAAAAATTGACATCAACGTTTTTGATTGGATAAGCTTTGGCTACTTTAATATAAGTTTTGGTTTATTGCTTGATCAGCTTTCTATTATTTGGCTAATGGTTATTACCGGTGTTGGTTTCTTAATCCATGTGTATTCGGTAAGCTATATGCATGATGATGATAACTTCAGCATCTTCTTTTCGTACCTCAACCTATTTATCTTCTTTATGCTATTGTTGGTTTTAGGCAATAGCCTGTTGGTTACGTTTATAGGTTGGGAAGGTGTAGGTTTATGTTCGTACCTACTTATCGGTTTCTGGTATAAAAATCAGGATTACAATAATGCCGCTAAGAAAGCTTTTATCATGAACCGTATTGGCGATTTAGGTTTTCTGGTTGCCATGTTTGTGTTGTTGTATCATTTCAAAACATTAAACTTTGGTGCTCTGCAAACAGCTATTGCTACAAGCACTCCTAATCATGGCTTAATGGTTTGGATAACCGTATTGCTTTTTATTGGTGCTATGGGCAAATCAGCACAAATACCGCTTTACACCTGGCTACCCGATGCAATGGCTGGCCCTACGCCTGTATCGGCGCTTATACATGCGGCTACAATGGTTACCGGTGGTATATATATAATTGTCCGCACCCATTTTATGTACGAATTGGCACCGGAAACCTTGCAGTTTGTAGCATGGGTTGGTGCAATAACTGCGCTGTTCGCAGCTACTATCGGCGTGTTTCAAAACGATATTAAAAAAGTATTGGCTTATTCTACCGTTTCGCAACTGGGTATAATATTTACGGCTTTGGGCGTTGCAGCTTTTAGTTCAGGCGTATTTCACGTGGTTACACATGCTTTCTTTAAAGCTTGTTTGTTCCTTGGCGCCGGTTCGGTAATTCACGCATTGGGTGGCGAGCAGGATATTCGTAAAATGGGTGGATTAAGAAAATACATGCCACTTACGTTTTACACTTTCCTTATTTCATCGTTGGCTATCTCCGGTATATTTCCGTTTTCAGGTTTCTTCTCGAAAGATGAAATTTTAGGTGCAGTATACGAGCATAATAAAGTGCTTTGGGCTGTTGCTTCATTAGCATCTTTACTAACTGCATTCTACATGTTCCGGTTAGTGTTTTTAACCTTTACCGGCGAGTTTAGAGGAACAGACGAGCAGAAACATCATCTGCATGAATCGCCAGCGTTAATCACTTTCCCATTAATTGTATTGGCACTTCTTGCAGCAGCAGGAGGCTTTATGGGCTTACCCGAAGGATTGGGCTTTCATCATGGTTTAAAAGCGTTTTTAGCACCGGTATTTGCCGGTGGCAAGCCTGAGGCAGGACCGGTTGATACTGTTGCCAGCAGCACCGAAATTGCTTTAATGGCATTTGCTTTTGTGGTGGCCGTTGTAGCTATTGTTTTCGCTTACTGGAAATATGTTACAGGTAAATCTCAGCCTGCAAAAGAGGGAGAGGAGCGTGGCTTAGTTGCAGTTATATACCATAAATATTACATAGACGAGATATACAATATGCTTTTTGTGAAACCGGTGATGATGCTTTCAGAATTATTTTACGAAGTGGTGGATAGAACTTTTGTAGATGGCATGGTAAACCGCAGCGGAAAGTTTTCGTTGGTGCTGGGAAATCAAATCAGAAGATTGCAAAGTGGATATATAGGTTTTTACCTTTTAGCAATGGTGCTAAGTATGGCAGCAATTTTTTTGTATGCTTTTATAATTAAATAGTTTGTTGAAGAATGTTTGAAACCGGGTTACTATTTTTTGTTTTCTTTTTTCCGTTAGTAGCGGCAGCCCTTGTTTACCTGGCGGGACACAAGCAGGCTAAGTACGTTGCAGCTACTGCAGCTGTTATCGAATTTATTGCTTCGGTAATGTTGAAAAAATGCATTGCTGCTTCGCATGCCGGTGTTATTGAATTTACACACTCGTGGATTGATAAGCCCAATATTTCATTTGCGCTTTCGGTAGATGGTTTAAGTTTTATTTTAGTAGTGCTTACTACTTTTTTAGTTCCTTTAATTGTCATCAGCACTTTCCGTAAAGAGATTGATAATGCAAAAGGCTTTTATGCTTTAATACTGTTAATGCAGTTTGCGCTAATCGGCGTATTCATTGCAGCCGATGCATTTTTGTTTTATATTTTCTGGGAGTTAGCGTTAATCCCAATCTACTTCATAGCCTTATTATGGGGCGAAGGCAGAGATAGAGAGTTTCGCAACCGGGCTATTTTTAAATTCTTCCTATACACTTTAGGTGGTTCGTTATTTATGTTGTTGGGCTTTATCTGGCTGTATCAAAAAGCCGGTAGCTTTAATATACATGCATTATACAATTTGCAACTTAACGCTGCCGAGCAGGTATGGGTGTTCCTTGCAATTTTTGTGGCCTTCGCAGTTAAAATTCCTATCGTTCCATTCCACACCTGGCAGCCTGAAACTTATAAAGAAGCACCAACAGCAGGTACTATGCTATTAGCAGGTATTATGCTTAAAATGGGCTTGTATGGATTGCTGAGATGGTTGCTGCCGATAGTACCGCATGGCGTAATGGTTTGCACGCCTTACGTAATTGTGCTTGCTGTTATTGGTGTGGTGTATGGTTCAGTAATTGCTATCCGCCAGAATGATTTAAAAAAGCTGTTGGCTTATTCATCGTTAGCGCACGTAGGGTTAATTGCAGCAGGCATATTTACACTTACGCGCGAAGGGTTGGAAGGCTCGGTAGTGCAAATGGTTTCGCACGGTATAAATGTTATTGCACTGTTCTTTGCTGCCGAAATTATTTTTCAACGCACCGGTACTTTCGAAATTGCAAAATTGGGTGGTATTAGAAATGTAGCACCAAAATTTTCTACCTGTTTTATGATTGTGGTTTTGGCTGCGGTTGGCTTGCCATTAACCAACAGCTTTATAGGCGAGTTTTTATTGCTGTTTGGTATTTACGAATACAATACTGTATTATCAATCATTGCAGGTACTACCATTATACTTGGTGCAGTTTATATGTTCCGTATGTATCAAAATGTAGCATTGGGTGAAACTAATAGCCTTACATCAACTTTCGAAGATTTGAATTGGAGCGAGATGGCAGTTTTTGTACCGGTAATAGTGGCAATTTTTGTAATTGGTGTTTACCCGGGCCCTATTTTGCATATGGTGCAACCGGCATTAGATAATATTTTGAATTATGTGTGGAGATAAGTTTAGTATTTAGACAGATTAAAAAATGAAGACCTTAGTATATACATCATCGCTTGGTTTGTTGTGCATGTTGGCCGAAATGTTCAACCTGCGCAAAATTGTTTTGCCGCTAAGCATAGCAGGCCTTTGCGTTATTTTTGGATTGAACATGATGGATTGGGATATTAACAATGGCAATCATCCTTTTTATCATGGCATGGTGGTGGTAAATAATTATTCGGTTGTGTTTTCAGGCTTACTGATATTACTGGCCATTTTTGTATTAATACTTAGCGGTAATTTTTATAAAAACGAACAAAGCAAAATATCCGATTATCTGGCGCTTATCATCTTTACCCTATGTGGTGCATTGGCTTTGGTTTCGTTTGGCAACATGGTAATGTTCTTTTTGGGTATCGAGGTGCTTTCAATATCATTATACGTATTGGCCGGTAGTAAAAAGAAAGACCTGCGTTCGCATGAAGCCGGTATGAAGTATTTCCTGATGGGCAGCTTTGCATCAGGTATTTTGTTGTTTGGCATTACTTTGGTTTATGGCGAAGCCGGTACCTTTGATTTGCAGCTTATAGCGAAGAACTACAGTGCTATGGCTCCATCAATACTATTTAAAGTTGGCGTGGGCATGATTATGATTGCCTTGCTGTTTAAAGTCTCGGCCGCACCATTCCATTTTTGGGCACCCGATGTTTATGATGGCTCGCCTACATTGGTTACTATAACCATGGCCACTATTGCCAAAATAGCAGCCTTTGCTGCCTTCTATCGTTTATTCAGCATGTGCTTTATTACATCAATGCCGGCTTACAGTGGGGTATTTGCTGCAGTAACAGCGCTAACTATGATAGTTGGAAATTTCACCGCGCTTAATCAGGATTCATTTAAAAGGATGCTTGCTTTCTCCGGTATTTCTCACGCCGGTTATTTGATGATTGCGATTATGAGCTTATCAGGTGGCACACAAAATGCAGTGTTCTATTATTCGCTGGCGTATGGACTTTCTACTATTGCTGCGTTTACAGTAGCTATGGTTGTTGCTAATAATGCCGGTACCGATAAAATAGAAGCTTTTAACGGCCTTGGTAAGCGCAAGCCTATGTTGGCAGGTGCATTAACTTTAGCTATGCTCTCATTGGCGGGTATTCCACCATTTGCTGGCTTCTTTGCCAAATACTACATTTTCAGCGAGGCCATTAAGAACGGACATTTGGGGATTGTAATTCTTGCAGTAATCAACTCTATTGTGGCGATATACTATTACTTCAAAGTAATATTTGCCATGTATACTAAGGAGTCAGATGCAGTGGTTTTCGAAATTAAACCTTCCTATTTGTTTGTAGTAACTGTGTGTGTAATACTGGTATTGCTTATTGGTATTTTGCCAAATGCCTTTGCGGGGCTATTGTAATTTTTAGTTCGGCCCGAATAGATTGTGTAAATTCCCGAGTAATGTCCAAGCCAAATATGTTAGCATAATAACTATAGTAGTTAATAGTAAAGTTACAACTACAGTTCTTTTTTTAGTTTTATCAGACACTCCGAAATAAGCAAGTACTGAGCCGTTCAATAAATAATAAACGAAGGTAATTTTTATTGTAAACTTCAGGATGAATAAAGGATGAATGACGGAAAACTCCGAATAGTCATTTCCTCCTTGCAGATAATTTAGTGAAAAAAAGGTAAGCAAAATTGCCGGAACGCAAAGCACGTAGAGCAGAGAATTGACAAAAAATAGTATCCATCCCCAGCGATTTCTCTGATAAAGCAAAAGAAATATAAGTGGAGTATAAGCCAGTGCATATACTGTAATCCAGTTAGTCCAATCTAAAGAGCCCTTATTTATTGATATGCTGTGATGCTGAATTGCGAAGCTGTATAAAGAACAAACGTAATCAATGCCAATTATCAAAAGTACAAATCTAAGCCACTTGGCTGGGTCAATTTTGCCAAGTTGTAGATCCGTTTTTTGTTGGGGCGCTGAATTCATAATATAACCTTTTACAGTTTATTGAAAACAGTATACATAATAGGTATGTTATTTTATTTCACCCACCTCTTCCTTGTCTTTTTATATTGTTAGCATTTCTACCACTTCAACAAATAAGCAAAAATCAACGGCGCAACAATTGTAGCATCACTTTCTACAATAAATTTAGGAGTATTAATATCCAGCTTGCCCCAAGTTATTTTTTCATTAGGTACCGCACCGGAGTATGAGCCATAAGAAGTTGTTGAATCGCTAATTTGGCAGAAATAACTCCAGAATGGAACATCATGCCAGCCTAAATCCTGATACATCATAGGCACTACGCAAATTGGAAAATCGCCTGCAATACCGCCACCTATCTGGAAAAAGCCAACGCCTTTGCCGGCACTGTTCTTCCGGTACCAGTCGCTCAACCAAACCATATATTCAATACCTCCACGAACTGTGGTAGGATTCATTTCGCCCTTAATACAATACGAAGCAAAAATATTTCCCATAGTAGAATCTTCCCAACCCGGACAGATAATAGGCAGGTTCTTTTCAGCCGCGGCAATCATCCACGAATGTTTTGGGTCAATCTCGTAGTATTGTTCCAGCACGCCGCTCAATATCATTTTATACATAAACTCGTGTGGAAAATAACGCTCGCCTTTATCGTTAGCACCTTTCCAAAGTTCATGAATATGCTTTTGCAATCTTCTAAAAGCTTCTTCTTCGGGTATACAAGTATCGGTAACGCGGTTAAAGCCATCTTCCAACAAATCCCATTCTTCTTTTGGCGATAGATCGCGGTAGTGAGGCACACGCTTGTAATGCGAGTGGGCAACAAGGTTCATCAGGTCTTCTTCAAGGTTAGCACCGGTGCACGAAATAATTTGCACCTTATCCTGGCGTATCATTTCGGCTAACGAAATTCCCAATTCAGCGGTGCTCATGGCACCGGCTAGGGTAATCATCATTTTACCACCTTCTAACAAATGTGTTTCATATCCTTTTGCCGCATCAATAAGGGCTGCCGAGTTAAAGTGCCGGTAATGATGTGTAATAAAATCGCGAACTGGTGATGCCATAGTTATATAGTTTTACGGGGCGAAAATGTAATTTTTTTTGAAATGAAACGAACATCTTTTTGAGATGCTTCAATTTTTAGCTGCGAAGACGGGAAACTGCCACAATACTGTCACAAAACAATGGAAGTTAGGCCCTAAGGGCCAATTTTTAAAAATTGCTTCGTATATTTATACAGATGTATAACCCGTGTGCTATGCTGAGATTACAATGTGCAGTGAAATATGCCATTTTACTGGTGTTACTGCCGTTTTATGCCTCATCGCAATTTAGCACAGCTCAATTAGATGGCCAGCTGTATGGCGAGCAGATTGTATCAGGTCCTTGTAAACTTACCTCAGGGTGTAATGGTATTGGTGGCAGTTTTAGCTCGCAAACCAAATTTGTAGCTACCGCAAAATCGATTTACAAAGCCGACAATTCCAACCTGCCCGGTTCTTATTCAAAAAAGTGGGAAGCACCTGCAGGAAGGAGTATTAAAAATATTAATGTAAAAAAGCACTTAGTTAATGATTCGTGTTGGCAAGATGACCTGCTTATACTTTTAGATAATGGGGGTGTGTATGTATACGACATCGCTGCTGAAAGCGCTGTTTCGTACGGCAAGGCCGGTACCGGTAATCCGCAGGCGTTTTTTAAAATAGGTGGCAATGATATTCAAGTGCTTTCATCATCATACATATATACTACACATGATAGTGGTTTGCATTGGCAGGTTGATACCAACGGATTGAATAGTGCAATTGTAAACGATTTTGACGTTGATACTTTGCAGCGAATTTTTGCAGCCACTAATCGCGGTATTTATAAAAAAGCACCTGCCGATACTGCGTGGAGTGCCGTTAACTCGTTTACTGCTATACAGTATGTTTCCAAAATTTATGTTGATAGAAGCAACCGCGTTTATAATGCGGGTGGTGGCAATGCGCTAATTTATGTAAGCAATAATGATGGCGCTAATTGGGTTGCCGATTCGCTAGGGTTTGGGCCTTATGTTGTAAAGCAATTTGCCGATGATGCTTTCGGAAATATTTATGCAGTTGCCAATACGCCATTTACCACTACCGGTGATAAGATTTACATATCTGCCAACGGAACTGCACCCTGGCATGAAATTGACGGAACTTTAACTTTGCTGAATGCCAACCCTGTTTTTATAAATTCAATTTCGGGCGATAGCGTTATTAATTTGGGTACTAACCTCGGTAATTATTTCAGCACCGATTTGGGAACTTCATGGACCGGAAATAATACTGGCATCCAGGCCGAATATGTATCGGGTTTGGTGCAATTACAAAATGGCAGATTGATTGCCGCAGTATCATTGGGCATTTATAAAAAAGATGCCTCTGATATAGCTTGGCAAAAAACATATCCAGCTAATGGTTATGCTAATGGCCTGAATATTTATTCAGATAGTTCAGGCACTGTTTATTTACGTGACCCGAACATAACCCCGTACCTTCAGCAGGCTACGCCGGTATTAAAAAGCACAGATAACGGCGATACTTGGCAACATGATTTTGCCGGTCTGTCAAATGTATCAGGCAACTTTTATTTTGTTGATGAAACCGGTACGCAACATTATGCCAACAGCTTTTATGCACATGATATTTATTCGCTGTTATGGGCCAAGCCAACCGGTGGTAGCTGGGCACCCGATACAATAGGGTTTCCGGTTGATACGAATAGTGCTGTTACGGCAATGGCTTCAAATGGTGTAGGTTCTATATATGTAAGCGGATATTTGAAAGGAGGAGGAGTTTGGCGGAGAAATATTGATACCGGCAGTACATGGTCGGTAGACACTACCGGGTTGCCAATTAATGTAAGTGGGTTTTACAAAATGGCCGGAGGACACGGTATTATATTGGGTTCGTCGCTGTATCAGATTTTTATTAAGTCTGGCAATAATTGGGTAAATGTTCCGTTTCCGGGTGGAAACCAAACGTACCATGTAAGCGCAATTTCCGTAGATAACAACAGGACAATTTTTGCATCATTTATAAATACGTCGAATATTGCTGTAGGAGTATATTATAGCAATGATACCGGTGCTACCTGGAAAACTGTTGGCTTGGATAGCATTGATGTAATTTCGCTGGTATCATATGGCGATACTACTTATGCGCTTACATCAAATCATTGGGCTTATAAAATATCACCTACGGGGCCTGTTGGTATTGCGCCATTATATAGCGTTTTACCTATCATAAATACTTACCCCGAGCCTTTCAGTAATACAGTTGCTATTCAGTATTACTTACCGGCACAAAGTTTAGTGACATTAAAAATTTATAATACGGCAGGGCAGGAATTAATTGTTATGAAAAATGAAATGGAACCATCAGGCAACCATATTTTAAACTGGAACGGTGAAGGCTTACCCAATGGAATTTATTATTGTAAAATGTTAGCTACCGGTATTGATGGTTGCGATTATTCGGAGATGGCTAAGATGGTTCGGTTGAAATAATCTTTATGGCTAATGCGAAACTAGTATAAGTTACTCCCCTCGAAATTTCCATATACTTTAGTGCTTTCAAAATAATATATGAGTTATAAAACCACAAAGCTGTTTATTACTACTTTGTGTATATTGTTAACCTCATGCCATTTTAAAAATTTTAATAGCGATAAAATGAACACCTATACCAATGCTTTAATAAATGAAACCAGTCCTTATTTATTGCAACATGCCCATAACCCGGTTAACTGGATGGCATGGCATGATGAAGCTTGGAAGAAAGCTAAAGAAGAAGATAAGCTGGTAATAATTTCCATTGGCTACTCGGCGTGCCATTGGTGCCATGTAATGGAGCACGAAAGTTTTGAAGACACCGCTGTAGCGCAAATTATGAACGAACATTTTATTTGCATTAAAGTTGACCGCGAAGAAAGACCTGATGTGGACCAAGTTTATATGGATGCTGTTCAACTTATTTCAGGCCGTGGGGGTTGGCCATTAAATGCTATTGCGTTGCCTGATGGAAGGCCGATTTATGCCGGAACTTATTTTCAAAAAGAGAACTGGAAGCAGGTGTTGATGTATTTTGTTGACTACTGGAAGAATAAAAAGGATGAAGCATACCAACGTGCTACTGATATTACTCATGGCATACGTAGCATGGATACTATTAATGTAAAACCTGAAACCCCATTCACACCGGCAGACCGAACCCTCATTTTTTCAAAATATGATTCGGTTACTGATTATGAAAAGGGCGGAAGGAGAGGTGCTCCAAAATTTCCGATGCCGGTTAATTATGAATACTTATTGCGGAACTATTTTTATACTAAAGATGCTCAGGCATTGAAAGCTGTAACTGTTACGCTTGATAACATGATGAACGGCGGCATATACGACCAGGTGGGTGGTGGCTTTGCCCGTTACTCGGTTGATGAAGATTGGGCCATACCGCATTTCGAAAAGATGTTATATGATAACGCACAGTTGGTTTCGTTATACTGCAAGGCCTACCGGGTAACTGGGAATGAGCGTTATAAAGAAGTAGTAGAAGAAACGCTTTCGTTTATTGAACGAGAAATGATCGATGCTTCAGGTGGTTTCTATTCGGCGCTTGATGCCGATAGCGAAGGTGAGGAGGGTAAGTTTTATGTTTGGAGCTATGAAGATTTGAAAAAGATATTGGGTAGCGATTTCGATGAGTTTAGCAAAGTATTCAATGTTTCAGAACGCGGAAACTTTGAAGGGCGCAATAATTTGGTTAGAAAGTTTAACTCTCAGGTTTCCACTTCTAAGTTAAATGAATGGAAGCAAAAACTATTGGCTGAAAGAAGTAAAAGAGTTCGTCCAAGATTGGATGACAAAATTCTTACTTCGTGGAATGCTTTAATGTTGAAGGGATATGTAGATGCTTACACTACATTCGGTAATAAAGAGTATTTGGCAAGGGCATTAAAAAATGCCGACTTTATAAAAAGCAAAATACTTCAACCTGATTTTGGTTTGAAAAGAAATTACAAAAATGGTAAATCAACCATCAATGGTTTCTTAGACGATTACAGCTTTACCTGCGAAGCTTTCATGGCTTTATATGGGGCTACTTTCGATGAGCAATGGCTTACTCTTACTAAGAACATTACTGATTATACCATTCAGCATTTTTATAATTTAAGTAATGGTATGTTTTTCTATACCTCGGTAACCGATGCGCCATTAATTGCTCGCAAAACTGAATCATCAGATAATGTAATACCGGCTTCTAATTCATCTATGGCAAAAGTGCTTTACCGGTTGGGTATACTTTACGATGATAAACAGTATATTGAAAAATCGAAACGTATGTTGCTGAATGTTCGCGAGAATATTGTTCAATACCCATCCTATTACGCCAATTGGGCTATTTTAATGGATTGGTTTATTGATGAACCTTATGAAGTGGCAATTGTTGGAAGCAAGGCTATGGAATTAAATACAGATTTTGGCAAGCACCTTTTACCCAACTGCATTTTTACCGGCACTTCGAGTAATTCTAAGTTGCCTTTGCTTGCAGATAAGGGCAAACAGGCGGAAACCCTGATTTACGTATGCCAGAATAAAACCTGCCAATTGCCTGTTAAAACGGTGGCAGAAGGCCTATCGCAAATGCGTAAATAATGGCAAATCAGTCCAATATATCATCAACTTTACACTAAATATTCAGATACTCGCACAAATTTTTACATTTGTTGTGCCAAAAATTAAATAATGAAAAGAGAACAAATAGTTACTTTATTAGGAGAAGAAAGGGCTAATTACCTTTTAAATCATGAATCGAAGACCATTTCGAAGGATCAACTGTATCTGCCACATCGCGATTTTGTGGATGATATTTGGAAAGATAGCGATAGGAACATTCAGGTATTGCGCAATATTCAATTGATTGCCGATAACGGCAGATTGGGTGGAACCGGCTATGTGTCTATCCTGCCCGTTGATCAGGGTATTGAGCACAGCGCAGGTGCGTCGTTTGCCCCTAACGTTCCAATGTTCGACCCTGAAACGGTAGTTAAACTAGCTATTGAAGGGGGGTGCAATGCTGTGGCCACTACTTATGGTGGATTAGGCATTATTGCCAGAAAATATGCGCATAAAATTCCTTTCATCGTTAAAATCAATCATAACGAATTTTTGAGCTATCCGAATACTTACGACCAAATTTTGTTTGGGACAGTTAAGGAAGCTTGGAATTTGGGGGCTGTTGCCATAGGCGCAACAGTTTATTTTGGCAGCGAAGAATCGAAGCGCCAGATTGTTGAAATTGCACAAGCGTTTGAACATGCCCATCAGTTAGGTATGGCTACCATTTTATGGTGCTATGTGCGTAATTCAGCCTTCAAAAAAGATGGTAAAGACTATTCGGTAGCGGCCGACCTTACCGGCCAGGCTAACCATTTAGGTGTAACCATACAAGCTGATATTATTAAGCAAAAACTGCCTGAAAATAACGGCGGCTATACAGCCCTTAACTTTGGTAAAACAGATAAGAGAGTGTACTCTGAATTAACTACTGACCATCCTATCGATCTTTGTCGTTATCAGGTGGCTAATTGTTATATGGGTAGAGTTGGGCTTATTAATTCGGGTGGGGCTTCATCAGGCAAATCAGATTTGGCTGAAGCTGTTACTACGGCTATTATCAATAAACGCGCTGGTGGTATGGGGCTTATTTCAGGCCGTAAGGCATTTCAAAGGCCGTTTAAAGAAGGCGTTGCCTTATTGAATGCCGTGCAGGATGTTTACCGTTCGAAAGATGTTACTATTGCGTAATAGTTATAAAATAATTTAATACGTTATTAATTTAATTAGTTAGGATGGAAGAGAAAATTCCTTGGTGGAAACGATTTAGAAAAGGGGTTCATACATCTACAAATGAAAAGAAAGAAGCCCCTGAAGGTGTTTGGCACCGGTGCCCAGGCTGTAAAACCACTGTGCTGATTACCAAATTGAAGGAGAATCTGCATGTTTGTCCTGAATGTAATTACCACGAGAAGATAGATGCAGAAGAATACTTCAATATCATTTTCGACAATAAAAAATATCAGGAATTATTTGAAGAGCTGATACCGGTTGATTTTTTACACTTTACTGACTTAAAGCCATATCAAAAAAGAATAGAATCTACCATGGAATCTACCGGCTTACGCGAATCAATGCGCGTAGCAACCGGTGATTGTGGCGCACACCAATTAGTAATTGCTGCTATGGATTTTAGGTTTATTGGTGGCTCAATGGGCTCGGTAATGGGAGAGAAGATAGCCCGTGCTATTGATTATTGCTTAAAGCATAAGGCTCCCTTAATCATTATCTCTAAATCGGGTGGCGCACGTATGATGGAGTCGGCATTTTCGCTGATGCAAATGGCAAAAACATCGGCTAAGTTGAACCAGCTGGCAGATGCTAAGATTCCTTACATTAGTTTAATGACTAATCCAACTACCGGTGGGGTTACTGCATCGTTCGCTATGTTGGGCGATTTTAATATCGCCGAACCGGCAGCTCTTATAGGTTTTGCCGGCCCGCGCGTAATTGAAGAAACAGTTAAGAAGAAACTGCCTGCTGGTTTTCAAACTTCTGAGTTTCAATTAGAGAATGGCTTTTTAGATTTTATTGTTGATAGAAAGCAATTGAAATCGAAGCTGGAAACTTTATTGGCATTAATGAGGAATTAGAAACTACTTAAACTTTTAAAAAGAAAAAGGTCGGCATTCATGCCGACCTTTTTCTTTTTATACAAACTTTCAGCAATTCAGTATGCTCACTTCACTTTAATTATTTTTTGCACCATACCGGTATTCTTACTGTCAAGATGTAAAAAGTAAGTGCCTGCAGGGTACTTAGTTAAGTTTAGTGAATAACTAATACTGGGTTGCAAATTATTAAGTGTTTGTAGTAATTGTCCGTGGGTGTTATAAAGCGTTCCCGTAATGTTATTATCGCTAGCGGGGTCAAAATAAATATAGGCGTAACCAGTAGTGGGGTTAGGTGTAACACTTAGTTTTATTTCTTTGCTTACCTGATTAATTGCCGTAGTTGTATCTGGTGAGTAAACAGTAGTGCTTTCAGTAATAGTATAATGGCCGCCACCTGGGCCGGTATTGCCGGAAGGCACAGTTCCGTAATAGCTGGTGCCCATTACATACGGATATACCGGGTTTAAGGCAGAATCAATAGTTACAAAATACGCATAAATACCATTCGGATAATCAGGGGTTACACAAAATCTTCCATTATGAATATCAAGGTCGCCATAACCTTGAATGAATTGGTAATCCTCCTCGTAGGCTCCTAAAGGATAAGTTGAATTAATGGCCGGCCCGTAGTTCGAAGGACTTAAAACTGTGCCATTAGGTAAAGTGTCGCGTGTGGTAATGTTGCGTAATGGATATGAAGTTTCCATTCTTTTTATGCCACCGGTGCCATTGGCATTGGCATATCCGTATGCCCCATATACAGGAAAACCATCAAACGCATAGCCAATAATAGGAGAGTGGTGTGTGCTATCAGCGTCGTCATATAAGCATCGCGGATTAACGTGATGGTGGTATTCGCCATTTTGTTGTGGATGGCCTAAACACGAATCGAAACCATGCCCTTCAAAAAAATATGCGTTTTGATGCCAAAAGCCTAAGTTGTTGTACGACATAGCGTCTAAACCATTAAATATACTAACTCCATTGCTCCATATACCGGTATGCCCTAATCCAACTGTAACCGGTGTGCCGGTATTATACTTTGGGAAGCGGGTTATTTTATATACAAAATTTTGATTCTGTGCAACGTTAGGGTTTCCTCCCCATGGGCCAATATCGTAACCGGGTATGCAGGTAGCACTTACGTAAACATTGCTATCAGTATACTGCACTAATTGCACGTTTGAAGGTATATTATTATAACCGGTAGCGCCGGTGGTATTAATTACCCATGAAGTGATTTCGGGTGTAAGTTGTGCTTGAGATGATAAAATAAACAGTGTGAAAATTGAAGTAAGGATTTTATTTTTCATGGGATGCGTTTTATGGTTTCAACAATAAGGTTATTCAAAAATATTCTACTATTTAACTATTACCTTTATTTCAGGTGCAAGCCATTTTTCATCTTTAGTTGCAAAGCGCAAGTGCGGTATAGTATAAGTTCCACTTCTTATTGGTTTTAAAGACAAAGTATAAGTTTTAGTGTATACGTTATACCCTTTTTTGCGTGTGGAAGAAGAGTTGGTGGTTACTGATTTATTTATTTCTTTGGGCCACTTATAGTCTTCCATAGAAATGGAAATATTGTCTGGTGTGGTAATACCATCCATATTTACTAAAGACAGAGAATAGTTAATACTAAAGGGAACCGTTACCTCCACTTCATACTTAGTATTAGGAGTGGAGAAATGCGCACCATCGCTCAGGTCTGGATTGAAAAAGGACTCCATGAAATGTTCAAAGCCATAAATATCTAATCCTTTTACTTTTTCCAGAGAATCGGCAGATGATATTTTTTCTTCAGAAACATGCACCCAAAACGAATCAGAAGTATAAACATCGTAATATAATCTTACAGACCAGGGTTCAATAAGAAAATCTCCAGGTATTTTTGGAACAAGAGTATATGAATAATTATAATAAGATGTAGATTGATTGTTGATATACTCTGATTTTTGGGACATGAGACAGTTACCAATCTTAAAATCATTGGTCCGTAATGAAGCTTCGGAATTAGCTGTAAAAGAAAGATCATTTTCATTCTTTAGCTTGGTGGTCCGGGTCGTATCAATTTTGAAGATTTTACCTTCGTCAATAGGGATATGAAAGTCTATTTTAAATGGTTGGTTAGCTTTTACGGATTTTGGCGCTATAACTTTGACTTGAGCGACTGAATTTTCTGCAAAACCGCCGACAAAAAAATATAGTATAATAAATAAAATTTGCCTGGAATGAAATCTCAATCGCATTCAACAAATATATATTATTTGAAGTTTATCAGGATTATAGAAGCTGTAATAAGTCCCCTTTAGGGGATTTAGGGGTGTGGTTATCTACCCGGTATCCCCTTAATCATCCTACCTGCTGTACTCATCTTTTGCATACTCTTCATCATCTTTTTCATTTCATCAAATTGTTTAATGAATTGATTCACCTCCTGTATACTATTGCCGCTGCCTTTTGCAAGGCGTAGTTTGCGTTTGCCGTCTAATATCTCTGGGTTGCTTCTTTCGGCTGGGGTCATTGAAAGAATGATGGCTTCAATCTTTTTGAAAGAATCGTCGTTAACATCTACGTCTTTTATGGCTTTGCCCATACCGGGTATCATGCCCAATAAATCTTTAACGTTGCCCATCTTTTTTATCTGAGCCAGTTGGGTTAAAAAGTCGTTAAAGTCGAATTGGTTTTTACGGATTTTAGCTTCAAGCTCTTTGGCTTTCTTCTCATCGTATTGTTCCTGCGCTTTTTCAACGAAGGAAACAATATCGCCCATGCCCAAAATACGAGAGGCCATTCTATCCGGAAAGAACACTTCAAGTGTATCAACCTTTTCACCGGTTGAGACAAATTTAATGGGCTTGCCTACGGTATAAGTTACTGTTAATGCTGCACCGCCTTTAGTATCGCCATCCAATTTGGTTAATACTACGCCGTCAAAATTTAAACGGTCGTTAAAAGCTTTGGCGGTGTTTACAGCATCCTGGCCGGTCATTGAATCCACAACAAAAAGAACTTCATCGGGCTTGGTTTTAGCTTTAACCGCCGCAATTTCATTCATCATTTCTTCATCTACTGCAAGGCGGCCGGCAGTATCTATAATCACGCAATCCAAACCTAAAGATTTGGCGTGTGCAATTCCATTCAAAGCAATTTGAACCGGGTCTTTACTTTCTTTTTCGTGATAAACAGGTATATCAATTTTTTCGCCAAGCACTATCAACTGGTCAATAGCCGCAGGGCGGTATACATCGCCTGCCACCATTAGCGGACGTTTAAACTTTTTTGTTTTAAGCCAGTAAGCCAGTTTATGCGTAAAGGTTGTTTTACCTGAACCTTGCAAACCTGCTATTAAAATAACTGCCGGGTTGCCGGTAATATTAAAATCGGCCGCTTTGCCACCCATTAGTTGGGTTAGCTCATCGTTCATAATTTTAACCATTAACTGACCGGGCTGTAAGGCGGTTAATACATTTTCGCCCATGGCCTTTTCTTTTACCTTATCGGTAAATTCTTTGGCGGTTTTATAGCTTACATCGGCATCAACAAGCGCACGGCGCACTTCTTTAATGGTTTCGGCTACGTTTAGCTCGGTTAGCTTTCCCTGTCCTTTCAGCGTTTTAAACGCACCTTCTAACCGTTCCTGTAAGTTCTCAAACATTGCTCTGTATTTATTGAATTAAATAACCTATCCCTTTCGGGACGGCAAAAGTAATATAGATGGGCAATTTTTTGTTATGAAATGCTGTAAAACGCGGAGGAATTTAGTAATAAATCAACCTCCTAACCCCGGCCAAATGCTTAGCCAGGCGTATAACCTGACAGGTATAGCCATATTCGTTATCGTACCAGGCATACACAACTATATGCTTACCGTCTTCCGATACAATAGTGGCTTTACTATCAATTTCGCAGGCATGTGAGTTTCCTACTACATCGCTCGATACTAATTCGTCTGAAGTTGAAAAATCAATTTGCTCAACTAATTCGCCATATAGTGAAGCGTTCAGCAGGCTTTTATTTACTTCTTCAACGGTAGTTTTTTTCTTTACCTCTAACGAAAGAATAGCTAAGGAAACATTCGGCACCGGCACCCGCACTGCATTAGAGGTAAGCTTGCCCAACATGTTAGGGAAAATTTTGGTTACAGCCTTACCGGCACCGGTTTCGGTAATAACCATGTTTACCGGTGCGCCTCTGCCACGGCGTGCTTTTTTGTGGTAGTTGTCAAGCAGGTTCTGATCATTAGTATAGGCGTGTACGGTTTCTATGTGTCCTTTTTCAATGCCCAGTGTTTTTTCAATTACCTGTATTACCGGAACAATAGCATTTGTGGTGCATGATGCAGCCGAGAAAATTTTTGATTTCCCGTTACCGTAACTATCATGATTAACCCCATAAACTATATTCGGAATATCGCCTTTACCGGGTGCAGTAAGCAATACCGTATCGGCGCCTTTGGCTTTAAGGTGTTCGCCTAATCCTTTTTCATCGCGCCATGCACCGGTGTTATCAATAATAATAGCATTGTTAATGCCATAAGCGGTATAATCAATCTCAGATGGAGATTTAGCGCTTAGCATATCAACCGTATGCCCGTTTATAAGTATGGCTGAGTTTTGCTTATCGGCTTTAACAATACCTGCAAAGCGCCCATGAATAGAATCTTTACGTAAAAGGCTGGCACGTTTTTCTAAATCATCGGCAGCATGTTCGCGGGTTACAATACCTTTTAACCGCAATTGGTGGCCACTGCCTGCGTGTTCAATTAAAATACGTGCAGCTAATCTTCCTATTCGCCCAAAGCCATACAAAACTACATCGCGTGGCTTTAAAACTTTCTTATCAACCCCAATAAAGTCTTTTAGTTTGTTGGCAACAAAAGCATCGTAATTGCTTCCCCCGCTACCTTCCTGCTGCCACTCATGGGCTAATCTTCCTAAATCTATACGCGAAGGGGCAAGGTCAAGCTTGGCAATAGACCGAACTAAGTTTACTGTTGTTTGAAGTTCTATAGGCAACCCAGCAAACTTCATCACATAGTCGTGGTCGTGAATAATAGAGCTTATCTTTTTATCAAACAATTTCCGGCGGAATAGCACCAATTCAACCGATTTTTCGAGCTGTAACTGGCTGCCTGTGGTTAATAATTCAAGGGCAAGCTTTTCGCTGTTTATCCATTGATTCAACTCCTTTTCATAGTTTACAGACATGGGATACCGTTTTATGTTTTAAAAAGAGGGTACGAAGATGCGAAAGATTTTCAATTGAAAGGAATGACGAATGTCAATAACCCCGGCGAAATTTTCGCAATACTGGGGAGATATAAAAGGTGAAAGGTCGAAAGTGAAGATCTATTGATTCTTTCACTTTCGACCTTTCATCTTTTATATGATTAATATCCTAGATAATCTTTTAAAAGCTTGCAGCGGTTGGTGGTTTTTAATCTTACAAGGGCTTTATCTTTTATTTGGCGAACCCTTTCGCGGGTTAGGTCGAATTTCATGCCAATGTCCTCCAAACTCATAGGATGAGGGAGCCCGATACCGAAGTATAATTTAAGAACCTCAGATTGCTTTTGAGTAAGTGTTGATAAAGACCTGTCAATTTCATTTCTTAACGATTCGCGGTAACTTACGTGGTCATCCGCCTGTTCGGCATTGGGGTTTATAATTACATCTAAAAGGGAATTTTCCTCGCCGGCTGCAAAAGGTGCATCAACCGAAACATGTCTACCGGCTGCGCCCAATGCAGCGCGCACTTCATCTATCTCCACATTTAATAGTGTAGCCAATTCTTCGGGTGCGGGTTCGCGTTCAAATTCTTGTTCAAGTTGTGCAAATGCTTTATTAATTTTATTTAATGAGCCTACTTTATTTAAAGGCAAACGAACAATGCGCGATTGCTCGGCTAGTGCTTGTAAAATTGATTGGCGAATCCACCAGACAGCATATGAAATAAATTTAAATCCGCGTGTTTCATCAAATCTTTCAGCGGCTTTAATCAGGCCCAAGTTGCCTTCATTAATTAAGTCGGGTAGGGTTAAACCTTGGTTTTGGTATTGTTTTGCTACTGATACCACAAAACGAAGATTGGCTTTGGTAAGTTTTTCGAGGGCCAGCGCATCGCCCTGTTTTATTCTTTTTGTAAGTATAACTTCTTCTTCGGCAGTGATCAGGTCAACTTTGCCGATTTCCTGCAGATATCTTTCCAATGAATCGCTCTCACGATTCGTGATGCTTTTGGTGATCTTAAGTTGGCGCATAGGCTGGGGTTAGAGTTGTTTCGTTAGTGTGTAATTTTTTACTAAGTAAATAAAATTTTCAGAATTTTAAAAATGTTATCGCATATAAAAAAATAATTATTTGGCAATAAGGAAGGAGCTTAAAAAGGGTATCCAATAGCTAACTGAAGCTGCCCGTTTTTAAAGGCTGTTCCATTTTTAAATTGCCAGCGTTCGCCCTGCAATCTACGCGGATCCCGGAGAGGGAACCCATAATCGAAACGTACTACAAAATAGTTAAAATCAAGGCGTATTCCGGCACCCGCATCAACCGCAATTTGCGATAAAAATGTGCTTATATCAAAGTTGCCATTCGGTAGGGCAGCATCTTTTCTAAGTGTCCAAACGTTGCCAGCGTCGGCAAATACAGCACCTTTAAGCCAGCGGTATATATCAAAGCGAATTTCGGCATTGGCCTCTAATTTTATATCACCTGTTTGATCAAAAAAACCTACGGCAGTTTTTTTAGGCCCACTTGCAGGATTGTAAACCAAGGTATCTACATAGCCACCCGGGCCAATTTCTCGAATTGAAAAGCCACGCAAACTGTTTGGGCCACCTGCATAAAATTGTTTAATAAACGGCAGCGCCACACTATTGCCATATGGTACACCAATACCTCCGTAGGTGCGTATAGCAAACAAGCTATGATTATTAATGTGAATGAAATTTCTCCAATCCGCCTCTAGCCTAAAAAACTGTGCGAAAGGTTGGCCGGCGATAAGGAAAGATGAATCATTTGCATCCTTTGTAGATGCGGCCTTAAAAAGTCCATCCATTAAATTGCCAGCGGTTTCGGCGCTAACGCGCAAGTACATGTATTTACGGTCGGCATTGCTTTTTTGATTATTGTATGTAAATGTGTAATTAGGCCCTATTATAATTTGCTCTTGAAAACTACTTTTTAATAATGGATTTTGGTTAAGCCGACGGGTAAATTCGTCTCCGGTTTTTGGCAATAAGTAAAAATCAACAGCGACTGGGTTTAAAAGATGATGCTGCGATGTACCTTTGTTCCATTCATATCCAAACGAGGCATTGAAGTTATGCAGTTGGTAAAGGAAAACTACATTACCCAATATATCAAAATCATACCGGTGGTCGAAAGTATAGCTCACACTCACCCTGGTTTTAGGATTTGCGTTAGGAGAAAATATTTTTGCTCTAAAGGGTATTAGAAATTTATTAAGGTAATAGGTTAGCCCTATTGAGGTGTTAACATCCATAAGCTGCACCTTGGCCTTTTCGCCTTGGGGTTTACTGAAGCGCACTTGTACACCCGATGAGCCGTTAATAATAAGTTGATCGGCCCCCTTGGTAAGATTTTTATTCACGTAAGTAAGTGAACCTGCAGTGCCAAACAAACCTTCGTCAGAAACATTCACTTCAAGATTGCCTGTCCATGATTGTTTCTTACCTGGGGTAAGCTGAATAACACAATCCAAGTAATTCCCATTACGGTCTTTTGCTTTTGAATAATCAAGGCTAATAAACTTAAAAGTGCCAAGCTGCGATAAGTGATTAATGGTTCGCAACTCATCTTCCTTTGAATACAGTGAATCTTTTTTAAGAAAAATAGCATTTAATAACACCTTCGTTCTAAATTTCATTTTCCGGTAAAGTATCTTGTATTCGCCTGAGGTAATTGTATCTCTTTTTGCAGAATCACCTACGCCTTCAATCGAATAATCGGTAATAACGTAAATGTTATTTAACCAGTACTGCTGGTGCTCAGGCATATCATTGGGCGGAAGTATCTTTATTTTAATATTAACTAACTTCTCATCTGAAATTGTGTCCAGGTCGAAGGCCACATATTCACGGCTAAACGTAAAATACCCGCTGTTTCGCAGTATGGTTTCAATTCTTTCGCGTTCATTTTTCAAGTTGGTAACATCAAAGCCTTCGCCTTTATGAAGAAAGGTGTTTTCCCTACGTTCGCGTACAATCGAATCGCAGTTGGTATGTGCCTTTGGTAATTCTATTTCACCCACTTTCCACCGGGTGCCGGGATTTACAAAAAAGGTAATAGTAGTTTTTTTGTTTTTTGTAACTACGGTATCGCTAACTTTTGCGTAAAGAAATCCAAAATTGAAAAGATAATTCTCCATCTGGCCCCGGCTCTTATCAACTCCCAAAGTATCGTAAATAACGGGTGCTTCACCCACCTTATCCATTATCCATTGTTTAAACTTGGTAAGCTTGTGTTTTGCAGCCGAAGTTTTAGCTGAATGGTACAAATCCATGCGCAATGGCCAAAAACCAAATAACCTAATATTGGGTTTCTGAGAAGCAATGTTGGGCAAATCAGCCTTCATTTTATTCTTCTCCGCACTCTTTACATTGGTAAGTATTACTATTTTATTTTTTACCAAAAGACTTTGCCCTTCAGGCAAGCTTTTAGCCACTTTGCACGAGGGTAAAAAACATGCAACGCAGAAAACGGATGAGAACAGTAGGAATATGGTTCTTAAGCTTCTCTGCATTACTTTTTTAATACTTTATTTATAATTTACTGTTTGCCGCGCTTAATAAAATTAATTTTTCAGAAACAGGCCGGGCATTCGTATACTTGTGTTCCAAATATAATCGGTAATACAAGAAAACTAACGAATTTAAGCATCATGTTATCCAAACAGCAACTCAGTTTTGTGCGCTCTATACACCAAAAAAAATTCCGCCAAATGTATGGCAAATTTTTGGTTGAAGGCGATAAACTCGTTCGCGAACTGTTGCAATCTTCATTCAAAGTTGATGCCATTTTTAAACTTAAAGACTGGAATGCAGATTTTGAAGGGAAAAATGCTGATGTTTTTGAAGTTTCGGAAGACGAATTAAGAAAAATTTCAACTCATGAATCCCCTAATCGGGTTGTTGCAGTTGCTGAAATACCAGATTATAAATCCCAAATATCAACCTCCAAATTGGAAGAGGGGCTTTATGTAGTGTGCGATAATCTTAACGACCCAGGAAATGCTGGAGCAATTATCAGAACTGCCGACTGGTTCGGAGTTAAGAAGGTGTTCTTTTCGGAAGATTCGGTAGATATATATAACCCAAAAGTAGTAAACGCCGCAAAGGGCTCACTTTTCAGATTAGAATGTATTTCGGTGAAGCTTGAAAGTTTGTTTGAATCTAACAGGCATCTTAAAGTATATGGCGCATTTATGGAGGGTGGAAATATTTACAAAATCAAGCTTGAGAAAAGTGCTTTTATATTAATTGGCAATGAGGCAAATGGTATTAGAGGCGAATTACTACCATTTATACAACATAAAATTGCTATTCCTTCATTTGGTGGGGCTGAGTCGCTAAATGCTGCTGTGGCTGCGGGGATTTTGATGAGTGAGTTTAAACGGAATCAATAATCTGTTTCACCTTAGAATTTCATCAATTCAATAATATCTAAACCGCCAAGCATAGGTGAGAGATCAGTATTTGTTTTAGCGAAACCAATTATAAACCCACCACCACCGGCGCCACAAATTTTAAAGTGGTATTCGTTATGCTTTAGCCCTTGTTGCCATGCCTCTTTAAATTTAGCAGGTATAAACTCAGGTAGAAGATCGAATTGAAGTTGGGAGATAAGTTTTACCGAATTCATTAGTTCGGCAGGTTTTCTTTTCATGAAACTCTCAATTGCTATATTGTTGGCAGGGATAAGCGATTTAGAAACTGTGTTCATGAATTTTTGCTGATTGCATTTTTCAAGAAACAGATTTACAAACGGCGATGTTTTTCGCTCGATATGTGTGTTTAGTAAGAAAATCTGTAATGTGGTTTTATTGGCTTCTGGTAAATCAAAAGCTTCACTTACTTCGCCATCTTTTATTAAAACAGATTTTGCCAGATAGCAAACTATCGGGTCGAGCCCTGAGCTTTTACCGTGGAAATAACATTCAACTTCGGCTAATTCTTTTTTTAGTTCGGTAATGTTTACGTTCTTCTTTTTGTTTTTCCAGTATTGATGATATAAGGCGGCAACCAGGGCACCGGAGCTGCCTAAGCCATACCCTTGCGGAATGTTTGAATCGAAGTACAGCCCATTTTCTAAATCGCCTAATAATTGGTTGGTATCGTAAAGGGGGCCAAGTTTTGGATGGTGAATTATGTAATCAGCAATTTTTTGAAGCGATTGATTAGACTGCAAAATAGTTTTGTCGGAAGTATCAGCTGCAAACTTTAGCATTCCATCGTAATGGTCGAACGGAACGGCAAGACCCATAGCACCTTTATTAATAATGTGCTCGCCAAACAAAAGAACTTTGGAGTGGAAAATCTTTTTCGATAATTTATTTTTCACGGGCAATGTAATATCTGGTTGATGCTATATGCAGAATGAAAAATATAGAAGAACTATTTATTTTACTCTAAATGGGCCGCTGCCTACATTGTCGTGAATCATTTTCCCCTGTTCGCAATGCTGTTCAAGTTGGCCATAAATAAAGTTATCTACCTTTCTTTTTATGGTGTTAGGATAAAGTAAATGTATGTTAGGCCCTGCATCTAAAGTGAAAAAAACAGGTAATTTTGTTTCTTCTCTAAACCGGCGTATCTTTTCTATCATGCTAAGTGTAGATGGTGCTAGTAGTATAAAAGAAGGAGAGGAGCACATCATTAAAGCATGAAGGGTCATTGCTTCTTCTTCTACAATCGTTCCGAATTTTTCTAAATCACCTTTTTTAAGTGCAGAAATTACACCGGCTAGGTTTTTATTAGCCTGCTCGTACCTTGTTTTTGCGTAAGGGTTTGTTTTCATTAACGAATGCCCAACACGACTTGAAACTTTTTTCTCTGCACTGCTGGCAATAAGTATAGTGTTCTGAAAAGTTTTAAAAACTTTATGAAGATTTTTTTCGAAAGGAATAGCGTGGTCGTCTGATGAGCCCTTAATGCCTCGTGCCTTACCCCACTCAGATAAATAAGGATACACCGAGCGTGCTGCGCTACCGGAGCCTAACCTTGAATAATGTGAAGCTTGCTGCCAAAATTTATCCTTTGCTGTTTTTTTCTTATCCAATTGGTCTTGCAAATCGCACAAACAAATGGCAAGCGCACTCATGGCTGAAGCCGAAGAGGCAATGCCCGATGAATGAGGGAAAGAATTAGTAGAATCAATTAGTAAGCCATATTGCTGCAATAGCGGAAAATCTTTTGCAACTGTGTCAAAAAATTTAAGCATCCTTAGTCTGAATGCCATATTCTCTTTACCATCAAAATAAAAACGCAATTCAACATCTTTTGATTTGCGTTCTTTTTCAAGTAGCGTCACAGTAGTTTCAGAATAGCAGTGTTCTAACGTAAAACTTATAGAGGGGTTTGCCGGTATTTGCATTCCACTCTTTTTGCCCCAATACTTTACCAGCGCAATGTTCGATGGGCTTCTCCACGATACTTTCTTTATTTCTTTCATTCTATTTTGTACTTAAATTTTGTTACAAAAATACAGGGCAAATAAAGCAAAACTTTAGCTTTTAATTAGTCCCAAATCACAATCAATTCGTATTTGAATTTAAAATTATTTCATCCCAACTAAAGGCAATGCTAATGTTTTTTTGCTTCAAGTATTCTTTTAATTCTGCTTCAGTTTTTTCGTTCGTCATCATTACAAAATCGCCACCCCATGCCCCTAACGATTTTACAGTGCCCCAATAATCGGCAAATATAGTGTCGCCCACTTTAATTTGTTTCAGTTGAGCACCAATAATATTTTCGTGTTCTCGTATCAATTCTTCAAATTCTGATATTGAAGTACACTTTAAGATAGTTTCCGTTATTTGGCTTAATGAAGCAACGCCTTCAGTTTTATCGTTAAGATGAGCTTTGTAATATTTAATCGCCTCCGACGAAAGCTGTTTGTTACCGGTATAGGCAAAATAAATTTTATCTTTAAAAGGAGGAAGCCAGTTATAGGCAACAGTTTTTGGTTTACCGGCTTCTAACTGGTATATAATAGCGCCTTTAGCATCAGCACAAGCCACATCATAACCCGAGCCGCCAATGGTGTTTTTTAATAACTCGTAGCCATCAATACCGGCCCATTTCGAAATGCAGTGAATTAAGGTTGAACTTGAGCCCAATCCCCATTCGTTCGGAAATTCTAGATGCGTTTCAACTGCAATATCTTTATGGTGGGCAAGAAATTCGGGATTCAATTTTCGGGTTTGTTGCAAAATTGTTGAAAGCCTTTGAGCCACCTCATCTTTCGAATTAATGCACGAAAAGGTTGTTGTATCGAAAGTTAAATTCAACCAAGCTTGCTTTTTGCTGTTCAATGCTACCCAGTACAAGATTGATTCGGAGGAATGAAGTTCTGTTACCCGTAATGATTGCCCCAATCGAGTGGGTAGTGCTAATGCCAATGCACCATCTAACACAAAGTACTCACCGGTAATCAGCAATTTGCCGTGGCCGTAAAAGGTTTGGGTTTCGGGTTGGGTAGTTACTCTCAATTTCATTTACTGCAATATTATTACTTTCGAAATAGAAGTTCTGTTTTTAGCTCGGAAAAGTTAAGACTTGTATTTAAATAAGCAATAAATTTTTAGAAGTTGAAATTACTCTTTGCAGTTGTTTTAATAATTGAAATGTCTTCAGTTTTCGGGCAAAAGTTTATGGTTAAGGATAACGATACTTTGCCATATAAGGAGACCATGGAAATTCATAAAGATACGTTGCGCTTTGGATCAAATGTTTTTTATCCTGGCGATACGAGCTATTCGGCTCCTTGTGCCACATTTGAAAAGATAAACGGGCAAATAATAAATGTAACAGACGATAGGTGTCTTCGGCAAGGACTTTGGATTATTAATGACAGCATAGGCAACTATTGGGAAGGGAGATACCATAATAACAACCAAACAGGTCTTTGGGGGCAATACGGAAAGAATGGAAGAATTTTAAAAGAAATCGAGAACGTTTCATTTGCGAATGAGACTTATTTGGTTAAAGATATAGATTACAGTAGCGGGGTCCCAGTTGTTAAAATCAATAAGCCTTTTCTATCCTTTTACATTAAAAATCTTGTGATGATTTTTATATTGTTGATGGTAAGTTTTTGGAGCAGGGTGTTCATCAACAGCAGCATTTGGAATGATGAAAATAATACAGACTTTTCCCCGATCTATTTCTTTTTTCCTGGCTTTGTTTCTAAAAAATTATTTTCACAGCTTACTTTGTGTTTTTACCTTTTGGTTTTCAGATTATAAACCTGAAAACAGACAACTTGTAATTATCAGTAATACATTATCAGTTATAGCCTTGACTATTTTTTTCGGAACTATAATCGGATTTGCAATAAGTGGTGAGATACATTAGCCTCTGTTTTTTTTATCCTAGCTATTAGTTTTCAAACCCCTCGCCTTATCCAAAAACTCCCTAACCCCAGATACACTCACTAACTTATCTTCAAAGTAAGCTTTGGCTTTCAAAATTTCTTCATCGCTGGCTTTCATTGAGGCTAGGATATTAGTAAGGTGCATTTTCATGTGCCCCGCCTGTATACCGGTGGTGGTAAGTGAGCGGATAGCTGCAAAGTTTTGCGCTAAACCTACGCAGGCTATTATTTCCATTAGCTTTTTAGCATTGGGGTTGCCCAATAATTCCAGCGAGCGTTTAGCAAGTGGATGTAATGAGGTAAGTCCGCCAACAGTACCAATAGCGATAGGTATAGTGAGCCAGAAAGTAAACACACCATTCTCAACCTTACATTCTGAAAGGCTGCGGTAAACTCCATCACGGCAGGCATAAGTATGAGCACAAGCCTCTACCGCACGGAAATCGTTACCGGTGGCTATTACTACGGCATCAATACCATTCATTATGCCTTTATTGTGTGTAGTAGCACGGTAAGGATCAATACGCGCAATATTAATAGCGCGTTCAAATTTCCATGCAAATTCTTCGGCGCTTATATTTCCGTTTTCAAAAGTTCCTAACTCATCAACCTTGCAACTTACTTCGGCCGTAACTACACATTCAGGGGTGTAGTTGGAGAGGATGCACATTACAATTTCAATCTCTTTTTCGGTATCATTAAACACTACACTGGTTTCAACTTTTTGTGCCAGTTGCTCGCCAAATACCTCCAAGCAGGAATTAATAAAATTAGCACCCATCGAATCTACAGTTTCGAAATAGGCGCGTAGTTGATAATAATCTGGTTCCAGATGGCTAAGGTCTATGAGTTCCATATCTAACACACCACCGCCACGCTCTTCCATTTTGGCGGTTATACTTTTCACGTCTTTTTTAAGCTCATCTTTTATGCCTTCGAAAAAACGAAACAGCTTTTCTTTATTACCATGGTAAGTAAAATGTACCTGCCCCACCTTTTTTGTTGAAGCAACGGTAGCTTTAAATCCGCCACGGCTTAGCCAGTACTTGGCAGCGTTTGATGCAGCTGCTACTACCGAGCTTTCTTCGGTTACCAAAGGCACAGCATACATTAGGTCATTAATCTTAAAATTGGGAGCAATGCCAAAAGGTACAGGGAAATTGGTGAGCGTGTTTTCGCTAAAGCCATCCAGCAATTTCTGGGCTTCAATATTATCATGCCAGTATTCGGCAAACTCCTTCAAAACCTCAACGGGACTGGCGTACAGAAAATTCTTAGCCAGCCAATAAATCTTGTCGCGCTTATTGAGCTTTGAAAATCCCGTTATTTCCTTTTCGTTTTCTTTCATCTACTTCAAAGTTACTATAGCAGCTAACATTACGCAAATTAAGGCCTTCCTCCAAAAAAGGTGCGAAAATAGGATGTTTTGCGTATTTATTTGCTTCTGGCTATAAGCTTGATTAACACCCTCAAAATTAAATACTTTGGGCATAAAAACCTTCCGGCTTTTCTTTTGTTTAGATTTCGTCTAAATTCGCACCCTGTGAGCGAAGAGGTTATAAATGATACAGATTTAAAAAGTGCGGTTATCGAGGTGCTTAAAACTATTTTTGACCCTGAGATACCCGTAAATATTTACGATTTGGGGTTAATATACGAAGTAAACGTAATGCCCGATAAAGCTGTTGAAATTGTAATGACGCTTACTTCGCCCAGTTGCCCGGCAGCTGGTACTTTGCCGGGTGAAGTAGAGCAAAAGGCAAAAGGTGTTGCGGGAGTAAAAGATGCGGTTATCGAACTGGTTTTCGACCCATCCTGGAATCAGGAGATGATGAGCGAAGAAGCAAAATTAGAATTAGGATTTTTGTAAACTATAAATAAACCCAATAATATGTATCCAGCAGAATTAGTAGCCCCAATGAAGGCCGACCTTACGCAAGTAGGCTTCGAAGAATTATTAACTCCGGCAGATGTTGATATTGCTTTAACACAAACACCGGGAACTGTGCTTTTAGTATTTAACTCGGTTTGTGGTTGTGCTGCAGGTGCTGCACGGCCCGCAATTAAAGCGGCGGTTAAAGATGCCCCCAAGTTGCCGAACAAATTGGTAACCGTATTTGCGGGGGTAGACAAAGAAGCTGTAACCCGTGCGCGTGAATATACTTTGCCTTATCCTCCTTCATCGCCAAGCATGGCTTTATTTAAAGATGGTAAGTTGGTTCACTTTATAGAGAGACACCAGATTGAAGGTAACAATGCCGAAACTATTGGCAACCATCTTAAAAAGATTTTCGAGCATTTTTGCTAATTAATAATGCTGAATGTTGAGTTTTGAATCCTGAAGGAAACTAAAAAATATTCAGCACTCAGCATTCAATATTCAGCATTTACTTGTTTTATTTGCCGCGAAAAAATAATTGATTTAATGTCGAAGTTCCATAAACTGAAAGTTATTGAAGTAAAGAATGAAATTGCTGAGGCTGTTTCTGTTACTTTTGATGTGCCCGCTGAATTAAAGGCCAATTACCAATATAAACCTGGACAATACACTACGCTTAAGTTGACTATTGCAGGAGAGCCAGTAAACCGCAGCTACTCTTTTTGCAGTTCGCCATTTATGAATGAACCTTTAACTATTGCAGTTAAGCGTGTAGCAGGAGGGAAGGGCTCGAACTTTATAAACGATAATTTTAAGCCCGGTGTTGAAGTTGAAGTAATGGAGCCCATGGGTAATTTTCATTCGGTAATTGATGCAAAAAATGAGAAGCAATATCTTCTTTTTGCAGGCGGCTCGGGTGTTACGCCTATTATGGCTATTTTAAAATCGGTATTAGTTCAGGAACCGAAAAGCAAAGTGATTTTATTTTACGGTAACCGAAATGAGGATAGCATTATTTTTAAAGATAAAATTGAAGTTCTTTTAACTCAATATCCCGACCGGTTAAAAGCGGTTCATGTGCTCGATCTTCCTCTTCGTGCATGGACAGGGTATTCAGGATTTATGGTGAAAGACCTTGTGTTGAAATTGCTGCGCGAAAACACTAATCTTAACTTTCAGAATGCTGAGTTTTTTATTTGCGGCCCTACACCTATGATGAAACAGGTTGAGGAAGCCTTGGGCATGCTGCAAATACCAAAAGAGAAAATTCATATAGAATATTTTACTGCCAAGCTAGAAGAGGATAGACAAGCTGCCGATGTTGGTGTGGCAGTTAAAGGAGCGGAGCCTTTTGCCGGCAAAACCAAAGTGAAGATTATATATGACGGAAAAGAACGCGAGTTTGAAGTAAGCGAAAAAGAAACCATTCTTGAAGCGGCTTTAGATGCCGGTTACGATCCTCCATATTCTTGTATGGTTGCAGCTTGTTGCACCTGCCGTGCAAAACTGATAGCCGGTAAGGTTGAAATGGACGACCGCGAAAGTTTAACCGATGCTGAAATATCTAAAGGCTATGTACTAACCTGCCAATCGCACCCAAAAAGCCATGGCATTGTTTTGAATTACGATTTGTAATCGAGTCAGAATTGAATAGACTCTTTTTTATTAATGTTGTATCACCAGTTTTTTGGTGGAATTACAATTCTGATTCTTTACCTGTACAAAATAAATCCCTGCGGCAAAATCTTGTGTAGATATTTTCATTTCAGATGAGGGTGCCGAAGTTACAAAAATTTGTTTTCCTGCTGCATCAGTTACAATTACTTGCGCTGTTCCATTGCCGATAGTTATACCCGAAATTGTGAATTCATTGTTTGAAGGGTTGGGATAAACTCTCAATTCATAAGAAGCACTAAGTTTTTGAATTGCTGTTGCAAGCCCGGGGGTACAGGCGGCTAAATCTCCATATGAGTTGGCAGGCATTGTTATAGGATTACCCGGAATAGCAGAATCTGCATTAAATGTAATTGGTATCAACGAATTGGGATGTAGCGAATTACCTGAACCCAAGCCAATATACAATTTTCCGTTTGTAAAGAAACTTCCGTAGGCATTTAGGGTATTGTAGCTAAAGAAATATTGTTTAAGCAACTGCCCTGATGGTGAAACTACGTTCAGGCTATCCGAAAAAAGGGTACCGTTATTTACACCGGTAAAAAACCAAACATTACCTGCGCTATCTACAGCAAGGTCTGCTACGGTAAGTGTTTTTGTAGTATCAGCCCAGCTATAGGGAATAGTGAGTGCCGAACCATCATATTTTACAATCGCTCTTGTTGTCCATTGTATAGTGCTGGTATCGGTACCCGTGTAATACAGGTAATTTCCATTGCCGCCGCTATTAATAATATACAGCGGAGTATAGGCAGAAGTTGCCGTCCATCCCGAGCCATTAAAATAGGCAGGGTTGTGATAATTTTCGGAGGCATAAAAAGTTGGCGTATAAGAACCTCCATTCAAATTATTGCAGTAGGTAAGGTTGCCCAGTATTGAAACATTTGGGGGAACCACATTTGCAATAAATGTTACAGCCGTGTCATTCAATAAAAACTCATCAATACCATTCGAACCATAAGCCCAAAAAGTATTTTCGGAATTACATGTAATACCCGAAAGGGCTACTGAATCTATGCTTCGGTTCCCTTCGTTATTAATTACTGTATTCATGGCCGAAAAGTCGTTTGTGCTTGGGTTAAACTGGCTATAAGCATTATTTACTGTTAGCATAAGCGATGCGGCAATTAAAATTGCATTTGTAAACTTTACTTTCATATAATATAGTTTCGTTATTTGTATTGTGATATAATAAATTATTTAATGCAAATAATTTACCCAATTTAAAAATACTAAATGCAATATAATTTGTATTTAAAAATTATAGCCCGTCCATTATGTTAAATAAGTTTGGAGAAGTTGATTAATTAGATTTCACGATTGTTAGCAAAGAAGAATTAAATATGCTTTCGGGTGAAATCACAGTATCATCAAGCGGAACATTATCGCCGTATCGCTCCTTCATTTTTTGCTTAACTACTTCGTTTGTTAGGTCAAAATTTCGGAGCTTTTCGAGCTTGCCAACTTCAAGTCCGGTGGCTCTTTGATAAACTTTCCAAATAAGTTCCGAGCAGTATATTTTATCGTCGCTCCAATTAAAATACAAGTCGTAATTTTTGCCTGAGAAACTTTCGCCTGCTTCTTTCATCTTTTTAAGCGTTTCCGTTGTTAATACCTGATCGGCATTTTTCAGCCGTTTAATAACAAAATGTCCTCCTTGCCCTCTTGCAATCCACATGTTTAACGGAGTAAGCTTTACCAGTTGTATGGCCTCGAAAACAAAGTAGTTGTTTCCATTTTTATATATCAATCCGCAATGGCTGTATTCTGAATGTGTAGCTAGCTGAATGGCTCTGCTCTGTTTTGATAGCGATGTTTGAAAAATAATATCACCATCCTTTATTTCACTATTGTCTGCAAGCTCCTTTACCTCTTCCGTTGCAATAGCAATTCTGTGCTTGGAATCGTAAAACCTTTTAGCAAAGAAAGAGGTGAGTAGAAGTAATAATAATAGCCCTACTATTATTAGCAATTTTTTAAAGAGAAACATTAGCGGAAGAATTATTTTTTGTGTACGTCTTTAAATTTAAGCATATCTAATAGTCTTTGTTCTTTATCATTATCGAAACCGCAGGAAGTTTTAAATTCCTTAGGGTTTTCGTAGGTTCCAAACATCGTGTCCCACCACACTATGTCGCCGTAATTATTGGTATGTTTATTGTACTCATGATGTATTCTATGCATTTCGGGCCGTTGAAATATGTAGCCAATCCATTGCGGGGTCTTAACGTTTGTATGATAGAAAAATTCACCTAAAGCAGTACAAAGCGTGTAAATGCCACCGGCTTCTAAATTTAACCCTAGTAGCGAATAGACAAGCAAGCTTCCAATAATTGAGTTTACTGTCATTTCAAGTGGATGTTTGTAAAATGAGGTTATTACTTCTATCCGCTGCGGGCTATGATGTATTTGATGAAAATGGGTCCATAAAAAATCGACGGTGTGCCGCCATCTGTGCCACCAATAAAAAATAAATGTCGCAATAAAGTAGGCAATAAGACCTCCTAAAATTGAATTAATATGGCTTGAGAGATGAAATATTGAATATCCTGAAAACCATTTTTCCCAAGTTATTCCGGCAAGTGTTATGATACCCAGTTGCACAAAATTTATTGCTAGTACTCTTATTGTCCAGGTTGGAACATCCGGCAATTTCCAACCTGGAGCTAGTCTTTCAAGTAAAAAGCAAATTCCAAATACCGTAAAAATTATTATCAGCATAATTTATAATTTTATTTTTTTAATATCATAAAACTACGGTATTAAAACAATTCTATAGTTAACCTGATTATAAACGCTATTTACAAGTACTAAAATTATAAATTTCGGTACTTTTTAGCATTTATTAGCTTCGCCCCAAAAGTTAAATTTAATTGCCCTTGATATTCATATAAAGGGCGACTCAATATAAAAAATTAAGGCCACCCGTAGGCAGCCTTTCTCTTTATTAGTGTGTCAGGAAATATTTATGCTTCCTCTTCAAACTCTTCTTCGTATGAAGCGTTAGGGTCGTCTTGGAAATCATCTATTTTAAAATCTTGCCGGCGGCTGAATTCTTCTTGTTTTAATTTAATGCAGTTTAACCGGTCTAAACGGAAAGCGCGATAATCGTTTCTTAACTTGCACCAGGCAACTAAATGCCGCTTACGCTCCTTATAAACAATTGCCATGGGCTCAATTTCGCGCATGGTTACACCTTTCTCTCGCGAATCGTATTCAATAGTAGCAATCTTACGATTATCTATTGCGTTGTTTAAAGTACTTAATAAATTTGGCGAATAATGCATCTGCTTACGCTGTACAGCAGTTCTTGTGTTGGAGTAGTTGGAGTGACCGTTCATGAGTACCGGGTTTGGCAACAACGAATATAGATTTACATCACATTCTATCCAACTTTTATTTAATATTTTTTGTTAAGTTTCCTTATAAGCTAAGAAAACACAGGGTTTTGGAAACTTTGAACACATTCAAAGTTTCCATGATTATAGAAATTTATATGTGTAAATGAATATTAAATCTTTCATTTTTTTTAATGTTTAAACACGCATAGTGAGCAGAACATTGCAATAGAATATTGGCCAAAAGCACGCCCATATTCGCTTTCAAGATTTTTTTAACGATAAAGCCCGTCCTTCTTTGTTGTAACAAAGAAGGACGGGCTTTACTTGAAATTTAGTAAAACCTTGTTTAGCGCTTAATTACGAAGCGACTGTTCCAGAATAGAAATTTTCCGTACTGCATCATCGCGTTTCTTCTTTTCGCTATCCACTACTGCAGATGGGGCAGATGACACAAATTTTTCGTTAGATAGTTTCTTCTCAACCGAGGCCAAAAAGCCTTTTGTGTATTCCAGTTCGTCTAACATTTTCTTTCTTTCATCATCAGCATTGGCTACTTCGCCGGTGGCTACAAAAAACTTGTAGCTACCGATAAGAAATGTTTTAGTACCGGGTACGTCTGTTTTTGTTCGTTCCAGTTTGCCAAGCCTTGCCAGCTTTATAATCTTTCCTGTAAATGCAGTAAATGATATGGTGTCGTTCTCGGCAAAAAATACGTCAACGGTTTCGGCATTCTTTTTGTTGGCCTTTGCACGGGTTTCGCGAAGGTTGGTTATTAAATCAAACGACAGTAATGCCTGAACTAATAGCTCTTCATTTACTTTTCCGGCAACAGGCCAGGTGGTATAATTAATAGTTGTATTTTCCTTTCTTTCATTAAGCGTATGCCAAATTTCTTCAGTAACAAATGGCATAAAAGGGTGCAACAGCTGCATTAGTTTTTCTAAAAACTCAACAGTTTTGTTATAAGTATAAGAATCGATTGGTTGCTGGTAATCGGGTTTTATTAATTCAAGATACCAAGAGCAGAAGTCATCCCAAATAAATTTGTAGAGGGTCATTAAGGCTTCGCTAAGCCTGAAGCTTTGGAACAACCCGTTAAGTTCAATAATCGTTTTGTTCATTTTGCTTTCAAACCACTCAATGCTTACCTGGTTATCTGCATTTTTTCCTTCTATTATCTCCCAACCTTTTATCAGTCGTAATGCATTCCACAACTTATTGCTGAAGTTGCGCCCTTGCTCGCAAAGTTTTTCATCAAACAAAATATCGTTACCGGCAGGCGAGCATAGTAATACCCCAAGCCTAATACCATCGGCACCATACTTCTCAATCAATTCCAGCGGGTCGGGCGAATTGCCAAGCGATTTGCTCATTTTGCGACGCAGCTTATCGCGCACTATACCGGTGTAATAAACATTTTTAAAAGGCTTTTCTCCACGCCATTCGTAGCCGGCCATAATCATGCGCATTACCCAGAAAAACATAATCTCGGGCGCAGTAACAAGGTCGTTAGTTGGGTAATAATATTTAATGTCTTTATTGTTCGGGTTTTCAAAACCATCAAAAACTGAAATGGGCCAAAGCCACGATGAAAACCAGGTATCCAACACATCTTCATCTTGCTTAATGTTTGAAAGTGTAGATTTGGGATTCGATTTTTTGTATTGCTCAACTGCCTCTTCCTTAGTTCTTGCAACTGCTACTAGTTTTCCTGATTCATCGTACCATGCAGGTATACGCTGACCCCACCAAAGTTGACGGCTGATACACCAATCGCGTACGTTATCTATCCAATGCTTGTAGGTGTTTTTTAACTTAGGAGGATAGAACATAATATCGTCCTTCATTACATCTTCCAGTACTTGCGGATTTTTTTTGAAGAACTTTTTCATGTCAACAAACCACTGTAATGAAAGGCGCGGTTCAATAACGGCCTTGGTACGTTCGCTTCTGCCAACCTTGTTGATGTATTCTTCTTTTTTAATCAGCAACTCATCAGCCTCAATTCGTTCGATGGCTAATTTGCGTGCTTTAAAACGGTCAACCCCTACGAATACCTGCGCTGCCTGTGATATAGTACCATCTTCATTAAAGCAATCAATTACCGGTAAATTATATTTCTTGCCAATTTCATAGTCATTAGCATCATGCGCCGGAGTGATTTTTAATGCGCCGGTACCAAATTCAATATCTACATAATCATCGGCTATTATGGGCACTTCGCGGTTTACTAAAGGAACGATAACGGTTTTACCTATAAGATGTTTATAGCGCTCATCGTTGGGATTTACGCATACTGCTACGTCGCCCATTATAGTTTCGGGGCGTACTGTAGCTACCGGTATAAACTCATTGGAGCCTTTTAGCTTATATTTTATAAAATACAAGTTGCTCTTTTCTTCATCATACTCTACTTCTTCGTTACTAAGGCTTGTTTTTGCTACCGGGTCCCAGTTAATCATTCTAAGCCCGCGGTATATAAGACCTTTATTATATAAATCAATAAACACACCAATTACAGCTTCGCTCAGCTTTTCTTCCATGGTAAAGCGCGTACGTTGCCAGTCGCAGCTTGCACCCAGTTTTTTAAGCTGTTCTAGAATTATGCCGCCATATTTTTCTTTCCAAACCCAGGCGTGTTTCAAAAAGTCTTCACGGCTTAAATCGCTTTTTTTAATTCCTTGTTCGCGCAGCATTTGTACCACCTTTGCTTCGGTAGCAATTGAGGCATGGTCGGTGCCCGGAACCCAGCAGGCATTTTTGCCCTCCATACGGGCTTTGCGTATCAATATATCTTGTATGGTGTTATTTAGCATGTGCCCCATGTGTAGCACCCCTGTAACATTAGGCGGGGGAATAACAATAGTAAAAGGCTCGCGCTCATCGGGCACGGAACGGAAAAAATCATTTTTCATCCAGTAGGCGTACCACGTATCTTCAATCTGTTTGGGGTCGTATATTTTAGGTAATTCCATGATTATGCTTGTATCTGCGAATATAATTTTTTTACCCGCCTGTTATAATTTAAATATGTCAATAATCATTAAATGCTTTTACATTTACAAGGCAGTTTTTTTATATGATAGCCAACCATTGTAATAAAAAAGCGCTCTTAGCATTAGTTACGTAAAACTAAAACACACTTTATGCAAAACATATTTACACGTTATACCAGGGCTTTACTTTCTCCGTTGCTGATTTTTTTATTGTTTCTTGTCTTTTCGCACCAAGGTATGGCTCAAAGTGGTAGTCATGTGTCTTTTACTTTAGTACATCAGCCTTGCAACCATGATGGAATACTTGTTGCTTATGATAGCACAGGCACCCCTCCGTTAACTTTTACATGGTATATAGGAGGCACTACTTATAATCATGTTTCAAATAGTAATTATGATACCATTTTTAATTACACCGGATCTTTTGCCTATGTGAATGTAGATTCGGGTTATGCTTATTACCCCGGCTCGCCACCATTTACGTTTACTGATACTACTACTTCAGCTATATGTCCGGCATTGGGAACGGCTCATGCAACCGTATCTGGAGGCACACCTCCATATACCTACCAATGGTTGAATAGCAGCAATGTTGTGGTATCAACTACAAACCCCGCACACTTGCCTGCAGGCAATTACCAACTTATTATAACCGATAGTGCCGGTTGTGTTAATGGAATATATAGCAACAATAGCTCGGGAGGAAACTACCAGGGCGTATATATTCAAAACGTCTCATCTGTTGCTTTTAATATTAATACCACCCCTGCCAACTGCACTAATGGAACAGCTGCAGTTGCTGGCTTACACGGTGGAATTGCCCCTTATAGTTTTCATTGGAACAATGGTGCAACTTCAGATACTATTACCGGGTTAATTATGGGGGCCTATAATGTAACTGTTACGGATTCGTTAGGCTGTTATACTACTAATTATACTGAGGTGCACCAGGCAGTAGTTATTACTCCGCATGCTACAGTAACTAATGCCACGTGTTTGCAAAACAATGGTCAAATTATTGCATTTGGCAGTGGGGGAGTGCCACCATATACTTACGCGTGGTCTAATGGCCAAAACAGTCAAACAATTACATCTTTAACAGCAGGATATTATTATGTTACTGTTAGCGATTCGAATCATTGTATAGGGCAAACATATGCTACGGTAACCAGTTCAACACCTATTACTGTAGTGTATTCATCAACGCCTAGTTTATGTACCAGTTCCACGGGAACAGCAACTGTTTTACCAACCGGCGGCACACCGCCTTATAATATACAATGGTATACATATCCATCGCAGAGTGGCAATACCGCTACCGGATTATCGCCAGGCACCTATAGTTTTCTGGTAACAGATTCAGTAGGATGTGTTAGAAGCGGGACCGTTTATGTGCCACCAATAAGTATCATAACAGCTTATATGGACGAGGGCGACGCTATGTGTACAGCTTTTAACGGAGCGGCTGCGCTAATAATTACTTCGGGTACTTCGCCATATCAGTATCACTGGAGCACTGGTGCTACTTCGTCATCTATTTCTGGACTCCAGGGCGGAACATATTCTTGTACGGTTACCGACGCGCTTAATTGTACTTTAACCAAAACAGCCGTGGTACATATTGCTACACCTATTCAGTTAGGATTAAGCTCTACACCGGCTAGTTGTATTTTTGTGAGTGACGGAAGTATTGCGGTTACACCAGTTGGGGGAACAGCGCCGTACTCTTATTACTGGTCGAATGGAGAAAATGCGGCTATTGATACAGGGCTTGCAACTGGTTATTACACGGTTTACGTTAATGATGCTGCAGGTTGTACACAATACGCATGGACCAATCTTTCGTACGACGCAAATAATAATAGCTGCTATTGCACGCTTACAGGTACAGTATACAACGATGCCAACAATAATTGCATTGCCGATGCTGATAGCGGAGAGGCAGGGATACAAAACATAATGATTCATTGCAATGGACTTGGATACAGTTTTACTGATGCATATGGTAATTATTCGTTTCTGGCACCCACTGGTACTTATACTTTATCTGAAAATGTTGAATCGTATTATCCTCTGGCATCATGCCAAAGCAATGCGGTTGTTGTAAATGTTATAGCCGGTTCGGGATGTGTGCAGACAAACAATTTTGCAAACGTGATAAATCCAATACACGATGTTAGTATAGTTACTGCCAGCTACAATTCTGCAGTGCCGGGCTATGGATACAGACAAAAAGTTGTGGTTCAAAATAATGGTACTATTACTGAACCCGGTATACAAATGGGCTATGCTCATGATGGGCAGTTAGCATTAACCGGTGAAACCCCAAGCTTATTTACACAACAAGATGCAGGTAATTTCCCTAATTGGTATAGCATTACCAGTGGTTTCCCTTCGCTGGCGCCCGCGGCATTTCAAATCTTCGAGGTAGATTATGCGGTGCCTACTAATATTCCATTGGGAACTTCGGTAACCTTTAAAGATACTACTGCTTATACTTCGCCAATTACAAACTGGCTTAACGATTATACGCCATGGAATAACACGAATGCATATGAAACAACGGTAGTGGGCTCTTTCGACCCGAATGAAAAAGAAGTGTCACCTAAAGGCGGCGGTGCTCAGGGTTTTATTACAGTTAATGATTCTGTATTAACCTTTACTATCCATTTTCAAAATACAGGCAGCTACCCCGCACAGAAAATAATTGTTATTGATAGTATAGACAAGCATTTAGATATTACAACGCTACGTCCGGGGTATTCCAATTATACATATACAACAACAGCTGACGATAGCGGTACAGTTAAATTTACATTTGATAATATCAATTTGCCCGATAGTTTGGCCTCTCCACAAGCCAGTACCTGTTTATTGATGTATACTATTCACCAAAAGCCAAACTTGCCTAACGGCACCCAAATAAAAAGTCCGGCTTATGTTTATTTCGATTTTAATTCGCCGGTTAAAACAAATACAACTTTAAACACTATTAAAAATGTTACAGGTATAGTAGAAAACCAGTTGGCCGCGTTTGATTTTATAATCTATCCTAACCCAGCTAACAATGTGGTGTCGTTGCTTATTAATTCAGAAGAAGCTGAGAAGCTTTATACCATGAAAATTTATAATCTGGTAGGAGATGTGATGCAATCTAAAACAGTGCGTATTATTAACGGTAAGAACATTGTTACTACTGATGTAAGTTCATTTGCAAGTGGTTTATATTTTGTTGAAGTTACAGATGGCCTACATTCTTTAACCGGTAAGTTAAGTTTGATAAGATAATTTACTAAATGCAAAATGCCGTGTCAATTACTGAATTGGCACGGCATTTTTAATGAAAAGTATAAAACAGTATTTATTTAGCTTTCATGCGGTTGTTCTTCGGATTATGCTCTAGTTCAGCCAATCCCAACTCTTCCATTAAAGGCGGAATATAAACACCGAACCGGCCCCTAAGCCCTTTTTTTAATCCATACCATCCGCCAACGGGATTTTTTTCTGAACGGCCCCAAGCCTCAACGGTACCTTCTTTGGCTGGTTTCTGCTCGTCGGCACCACCAAGTTCCATCCAATCACCATGCTTTTTTAGCATGTCTTGTAAATCTTTCAGGCAGCGGGCATCATAAAGCAATACTGTTTTGCCAACAGTGCAAACAATTACTTCTTTGCCATCTTTTACATCCTTATACATTTCGTATTCCGAAGTGCCCGGTGGTGTTTTTAATTTCCATGGGGTTTCTTTAGTTCCTTTTTCCTTTGCCATAATAGTTTTATTAATGAGTTGAAACCAATTTAGATTTTGAATTAAAAGTAATAAAATGTTTTGTCCGGGATATTTCGGAGTAATTATTTTTTTAAAAAAGAAATTGAAGCAATGGTAGGAGGGGGGACATTCCGGGCTGGATCGACATTTAAAAATGCCTGAATGGAGCTTACTTTATTAGTATCAATTTTTTTAAAATGAACTATATACTGAAAGTCGGCGGAATAGTTGGTGCTGGCAGGATTAATGATGTTTTCGATTGGCACGCCAGAATTATCTTTTATATCAATGCTTGAGTTTCCAAGCCCGCCAATATCGCTACGCACTCTAAATACAAGGGTGTCATTTTCTGCAATATTTGTAATGTGTATTACTTCACTTTCATCGGCTCGCCAGGTGCCTGTTAATTTACCATTAAGGTAAATAGCAACCTTATCCAATGCATCCTGCTTAAGTGATGCGGATAATGAAAATATACCTGTAAGGAATATTAAATAGAAGATAGATTTTTTTATATACATAAATATTACTTTAACTTAAGCACTAATCTTTCTTTCTCAATAAAATATTAATGCCCGAGGTAAACAGGCTGTCAAACGAATCGTATTTACCTTTAAAGCAATTGGGGTATTGTAAAATCAATTCTTTACCAGTGGAGACTAGTATTTTTTTATAATCTACTATTTCAAGTTTGCCATCGTATTGTTTCCAAAGTTGGTTAAACTTATCAATAGACCAGCCATTAACATAATCGGGCCAAAACTCTCCTTTACTATATTTTTTAAAATAGTCTTTCATGGTGCTTTGCGAGAATAAAAACTGGCAGTAAGGCACCGGGAGGGAGCTATATGTGTGAAGACCCCAGGGAGATGGATACAATGGCCCAAAATCTAAATACATATAGCCACCGGGTTTTAATACCCTATAGGCATCTTTTAGAACCAAATCGGGTTTGGAAAAATGTTCAAACGAATCATAGGAAAAAATAACATCAAACGAATGGTCCTCAAAGCTTGTAGCTTGCGCATCCATTTGCATTAAGCGGGTGCCATTTTTTAGCGCTTCTTTATCAAAGGCCTCATCCCTCCAGTCAATACCGGTGGCTTGCTTTTTGAAATTCTTGTTCAACAAATAGCATACAACTCCGTCATAACAACCTAATTCTAAAAACTGCGTGACTGTATCAAAATTGGGTATTCTGTTTTGCAGGTCAATGCATCTTTCTGTGCCGCGCTTGTATAAAGCGGGTTCTTCGTACTGGTAATTGCTCTCAAAAGTATAACGGGTAACCAAGGAAAGTAGTTCTTCTTCATTTAGCCAGGTGGGTCCGCCGGTAGCTGTTTCAATGGCCCTTTTACATTGGTAATGGTGATACATGCCAAGAATATCTTTTGCCTTATCCTTTACCAGGACGGGGATAATTTTTTTAATGGCCTTTGCAATAGGGTTATCCAACATAAACGTTTAGTAATTTATTAGCTTATAACGAAAATAGCATATTCTATCATCCCTATAATGACAACCGGCAAGGGTTTGGATAAAATAAAAAAGGTTGCCATTGCTGACAACCTTTTTGGTACCGAAGGTGGGACTCGAACCCACACACCCGAGGATACACGATTTTGAGTCGAGCGCGTCTACCAATTCCGCCACTTCGGCATGCGGCGCAAAAATAATTGAAAATTCAAGTTTAACAAGCAAGTTAAATAATGATAGCATTATAAATGCATGCCATAGGCACCAGCGCACTAACAATATTTGCAACTTATTAAATTGCATTAAGCTTAAATTTAATAAAACTGCAGTTATGGGCCTGCTTGAACAACTACAGTGCCTGTCATAGAAGGGTGTATAGCACAGTGATAAGCATAGCTGCCGGGAACAGTAAATTCTTTACTATAAGCTCCACCGGGGTTGATATCTCTGCTGTTAAACTGATTAGCATCGCTGGTTACTGTATGGGTCATATTATCCTGATTGGTCCATGTAACTGTTGTGTTAGTAGTTACAGTTATAGTTGCAGGGGTAAATGACATGTTTTGAATATACACCTGGTTTGTTCCCGGTTTAAGATTTTCTTTTTGGCTACAACTGTTAATTGAAACCAATAATGTAATTGCCGAAAAGCAAAGCAAAACTCCCCAAGCAGGTAAGTAGTGTTTATTTATTCTGTTTTTCATGAGAATTCTGATTTAAGGAAAGGCTATTTCATGCTATGGTATTAACTGAGCTTAGAAGGCCGCCGCAATGTAATAACGCCTTTAAGGTAGGCCGATTGCGCTATTTGTAACGGTATTTATAAACCGGGGGCTGGAAAAAATGCAAAGGCCCTATAGTTATATAGGGCCAGCATTAATAATTTGTAGAATGTAAATTGAACTTATGCAGTAGCTGCAGCAGGCAATACAGAAACGAATCTTCTTTCGTTTTTGCCTTTCGAGAACTTAACAGTTCCTTCAATAATTGCAAATATGGTATGGTCTTTACCCATATCAACACCTTTGCCAGGGTGGTAGTTAGTACCACGTTGGCGAAGAATAATATTGCCTGGGTTGGCAGAGTCGCCACCAAATATTTTTATACCTAATCGTTTACTGTGCGAATCGCGGCCGTTCTTTACTTTACCTTCACCTTTTTTGTGTGCCATTGCTCTTTTTATTTTAAAGCTTTATTAATTCAACTATCCTATACTTTCAATCGAAATTTGAGTTAATGACTGACGGTGACCTTGGGTCTTCTCGTAAGTTTTTCTTCTCTTTTTCTTGTAAATAATCACCTTGTCGTCCTTCATGTGGCCAACAATTTTTGCATTTACCTTTATGCCTTTAATAGTTGGTGTTCCAACCTTTACAGCGCCATTGTCCTCTGTAAGAAGAACTTTGTCGAATGCAACTGAGTCACCTTCATTACCTTCAAGGCGGTGAACGTATAACTTCTTACCGGCCTCGGCCTTAAACTGCTGTCCTGCTATTTCAACTATTGCGTACATACTCTTTAAAATTTGGAGCGCAAATATAAGCACAGCTTATCGAAAATCCAAACTATGTTTTATCAACAAAAATACCTGATAGTGACCCAATTGTAATAATTGAGTAAAAATCGGACTCAAATAGCCTTAATAATTGACAAGTTGAAAATAAGCCAGTATCTTAGTAAAACAAATACCTCACCTATGAAAAAACATGACTACTCCATAGTATTTTGCTTGTTTTTTCTTTTAAGCGCTACACACTTAAAATCGGCATCAACAGGTGATATTTTAGGCCAAATTGTTGAAAAGGAGACTATGAAGCCGGTGGCTTATGTAGAAATTGTATTCGAAAGCAGCATGGAAAAGGTAGTTGTATCGGCCAATGAATACGGATATTATTATGCCAGCCATTTGCCTACCGGCAAATACCAGATGCGGGTAAGCTACAATAACCGAACCTTTTTTATGAATAAGGTTCGTGTTTACGATAGCTATTCATCATCGGTAGATTTGATAGTAAGCAATAACAATAATCTTCCGGATCTGGTGGAGGTAACAAGAAGTGAATCTGCTATTAATCCATTACAACCGCATGATATTGTAATGGCAGAAAATAGTAACAACCAACCTACCCGTAGTTTGGGCGAAGCTTTGATGTCGCAACCGGGTGTTGATATTGTAAACGGGCAACTGGTTATTAAGGGTAGTAACAAAGTGCGCTTTTTTGTTGATGGCGAACCGGTGCTTCAACCGCCTGTTTTTGGAAGCGGAGGAAGATGAAACTACATGTGAAAAGGCAATAATGAATAGTGAATAGATAATTTGTTTGATGCTTGCCCGTTTTAAGTATTTCCACTGATTTTTACTGAACCTAAAAATAAAACACAATGAAACCAAAACAACTATTACCAGCGGTAATGCTATTGCTGCTGTTTTCTCAACATTCTTTTGCCTCGGGCGGAAATATTATGGGGCAGGTGGTAGATACCACAAATAAGCTTCCATTAATTGATGCTACCGTTGTGCTTGACTGCAAAGGCAACCAGCAGTCGGTAATGACTAATGAACATGGATATTACTACGCAAGTAACATACCGGCGGGCGCGTACACTATTATTGTAGTTAACCATGGTACAACTTATAAAATGGCGGTAAATTTAGCCACAGATCAAACACGTGAAGTGAATTTTAATGTTAGTGATGTAGTTGACATGCCAACTATTGAGGTTCACTATGTGGAACCTGTTATAGACCCGGTAGACCCTACTAAGCATATATTGGATAGAAAGCAAATTTGTGAGATGCCCATAACAAAGATTGCTGAGTTGGCAGTTAATGAACCCGGTGTTGAAGAATTCAATGGGCAATACTATGTTCACGGCGCGCGCGCCGGTGGGTTGGCTTATTATGTAGATGGATGTAAAGTTTTGGGCGACCCTGGCATCCCGCTTTGTGGTTTAGATTCGTATAGAAGCTATACAGATTTTATTCCTGCTAAATACGGTGATGTTACCGGTGGGGTTATTGCTATTGAGACGAGAAATTATTTTAAGCAGAACCGATAAATAAGGCTAAATGGTTAAAGGGCTAAAGGGATTGGGGCAGATTATTCTACTCTTAACCATTTAGCCTTTTAACCTTCTTTAAGCGTTATCATGTTAACACCTTCGCACGTTAACATTATCTTCGCAGCCCATGAATACCAGACTTGTAAATATTATTATAGCCGGAATAACCATTGCTCTTGCTGGGCTAATGTATATTCAAACCAATTGGATAAAGGAAAACTATTTAGTGCGCGAAGACCGTTTCGACCAAAGCGTTTACGTGGGTTTGGGTAATGTTGCCCAGGGTATTGAAAGAAATGAGGCCGTAGCCTATTTTTCTACCGAAGGTTTAACCGATGCCGGCAAAACTATTAGCAAGGTATATGATACGGTACAAAGTATAAAAACCAACCACCCCAAGTTTAATCTGGTCGATTCAATGGGGCAACATGCTATGAAGTTTGGCTTTAGCGACACCAGTGCCGGGTTTGTTTCGAAGTTTATGGGCAGCATAACCTATTTGCAGGAGCGGGCCCAAAAATTACATGAGGTAAAGACAGATAGAGACCTGGTAAAGACCGATGTAGACCGCGAGCGGCATATTATTGAAATGCAGTTTAAAAAGTACAACCACATGTTTCAGGACCTGGCTGTGCAGTTTATGCTGGATGATAAATGCCTGAAAGACCGCGTTACCGGCGACCAGATGGAAAAGTTTCTTGCCGATGAGTTTAAAAAAGAGGGCATTAACACGCCTTTTGAGTATGCCATATTTGATAACTACAGCGAGGGAATGCTTTATGGAAATTTGCAGGTAAAAAAGGAAGAGGCACAATCTACCAATTTCTATTCTATAAAATTGTTTCCCAACGATTTGTATGAAAATTCGGGCATCTTAATTGTAAATTTCCCGCAGAAGAAAAACTACATTTTTCAATCTATGTGGTTAATGCTTTCGGCTACTGTGGCTTTTATTTTCATTATCCTGGCCTCATTCGGGGGCTCTTTCTATATTATATACAGGCAAAAGAAACTGGATGAGCTTAAAACTGATTTCATTAATAATATGACCCATGAGTTTAAAACGCCTGTGGCAACTATATCGCTGGCCAGCCAAATGCTTAAAAACGATAAGGTAATGGAAAACAAGGAGAAGATTTTAAATTACTCCAATATTATTGATGAAGAAAATAAACGGCTTAGCGGGCATATTGAAAATGTATTGCAAGCAGCTAGGCTAGATAAGGGAGAGTTTAAACTTAAAGTGGATACTCTGAATATTAACGAATTACTGGACGATATTGCCGATTCGCTTGACTTGCGCATACAGAATGAAAATGGGGAGTTAGTAAGACATTTAGATGCCGAAAACCCCGTTGTTAAAGGAGATATCTTTCATTTGACCAATGCCTTTTATAATGTTTTTGACAATGCTATAAAGTATAAAAAGGATAGCCATCTTAAAATTACGGTTAGCACAAAAAGCACCGCAAAGGGCGTTTACATAACCATTATAGACGAAGGTATTGGAATATCAAAGGAAGATCAAAAGAAGGTGTTTGAGAAGTTTTACCGCGTCCCTACGGGCAATATTCATAACGTAAAGGGGTTTGGGTTGGGCTTATCCTATGTAAAGGTTATTTTGACCATGCATGGAGGGGATATAAAGGTTGAAAGCGAACAAGGAAAGGGTAGTCAATTCGAAATATTCGTGCCGCACGCAATTGTTAATAAATGATAACTCTTTGGCACGCCGTTAAACCAATAGTACCTTCGATTAGTTAAATATCACAAAAAAAACTTAAAATCTACCTACTATGTCAGCTAAAAAAAGGGTTTTATTGGTGGAAGATGATGTTAATTTGGGTAATCTTCTGCAAGATTCGCTAGAAATTAAGAACTACGAAGTAGTGTTAAAACGAAACGGAGAAGATGCATTTAACGATTTCAAGGTAAACAAGTACGACATGTGCATTATGGATATCATGATGCCCAAGAAGGATGGTTTTACCCTTGCCAAGGACATTCGCCGAATGAATGCTACTGTGCCTATTGTGTTTTTAACAGCTAAGGTATTGAAAGAAGATACCATTGAAGGTTTAAAGCTGGGCGCCGATGATTATATTACTAAGCCCTTCAGCATGGAAGAATTAACGCTTAGAATGGAAAACATCTTCAAACGTTTGCCAAAAGCCGAGGTAAGCAACCAAAACCAGTTCGAAATTGGCCGCTTCAAGTTTGATAATACGCATCGTGTATTAAAATTAGATGCAAAAGAAACCAAACTTACTACCAAAGAATCGGAGCTGTTAAAGATGTTGGCAGTATATACCGACAGGATATTAGAGCGCGAAGTAGCGCTGAATGCTGTTTGGGGAACTGATTCGTACTTTGCAGGTAGAAGTATGGATGTTTACATTGCCAAGCTACGCAAGTATCTTAAAGAAGACCCTAATGTGGAGATATTGAATATACACGGTACGGGCTTTAAATTGATAGTAAAAAAATAGGGTTTCTCTAAGTCATCCTTTCCCATAAATCTTTTGATGGTACTTTCCCCATCTTGATTTTTGGAACTAATCTTCTACTTCTTCAGGTATAGCTAATTGCTTAGTGCGAAGTGTTTTGTTATAGTGTATGCTGGCGTTTATCTCGTAGCCAATTAAAAGAACAAAGGCATTAATGTTAAGCCATATCATTAACAGCATAATAGTACCTATTGAGCCGAAGATTACATTCAACCGGCTAAAATTGCTTACATAGTAAGAATAAAAAATTGATACCAGCACCGATAAAATAGTAGCCACGGTTGAACCGGTGGAGATGAATTTGTATTTCTCTTTAGTATTAGGCCCGTAGTAATAAATAAGCGAGATAGATAAAAAATACATTAGAATAATAAAGGCGTAGCCGAATGTATGAAGAAGAAAATATGGCAACTTACTTTGTATGTGCCATAGCCTTGAAAGAAGGCCTACAATTTCCTGCCCAAGCACTATTAATACAATTGATGAAATAAATAGCAAGCTAAGTAAAGCTGTGATTTTTAGCGCCACCATACGGTTTTGAAAAGCATTCCGCTTTTTATAATGCTCATGCGTTTTATTAAACGATTGCATCATAGCTAATACGCCATTCGAGGTAAGGAATATTACCAAAAGGATAGAACCGGTTAATAGCCCCCCGCGCTTGTGTTTGGCAAGGTCGGTTAGTAAGGGTTGAAGAAAAGATTTAATGAAGTTGAAAGTTTCCTGATTAGGCAATATCTCTTTTAAAAGATCTAAAACGTGAGTATCAAGATTCCGGAAATAGGGCAGATAGGGGATAAGCGTAAACACAAAAGTAAGTGCGGGAAAAATGGCCAGAAAGAAACTATACGCAATCGACTTGCTTCGGGTAAGCAACGAATTGGAACGTATTTCGGCGGCAAAAAACTGGTATACGTCGTAAACCGGTATACTGTCAAGACCGGGCAGGGTAAACACTTTGGCCCGGGCTTCCCAACTATCAATAAAGGGGTATGCAGCTTTAATTTGCTTCCAGATTCTATTCATTCCACTATTCTGTGCGGCGTAAATTTATACTAAAAGTGCAAAACCTTTAAGCATTTGCTTTTTCGTTTATCAAATCATGTGATTGAATTTTTATATTCGCAGTTCACAAAATTGCGATATGATAAATATTACATTACCTGATGGTTCGGTGCGGCAATATGAAAGCGGTGTAAGCGCCTATGATGTGGCTATGAGCATTAGCCCCGGCCTGGCTAAAAACGTATTAAGCGCCGAAGTGAATGGCGAAATATGGGATTTAACACGCCCTATAAATAAGGATTCGAATTTAAAGTTATTAAAGTGGGAAGATGAATGGGGTAAGAAAACATTCTGGCACTCCAGCGCACACTTAATGGCTGAGGCTTTAGAGGCTACATTCCCCGGTGTAAAATTGGGTATTGGGCCGCCTATAGATGAAGGCTTCTACTACGATATTGATTTGGGTGATAAAAAACTTACAGAGGAAGAACTGCGCTCTCTTGAGGTAAAAATGAAAGAACTTGCCGGTAAAGATAGCAAGTACACCCGCAAAGAAGTTGCGAAACCTGAGGCTATAAAATACTTTACTGAAAAAGGCGACCCGTACAAAATTGAGTTATTGCAAGATTTGAAAGATGGCGAAATAACCTTTTATCAACAAGGCAATTTTACCGATTTGTGTCGCGGGCCGCATATACCATCAACCAGTTATATAAAAGCTATTAAGCTACTTAGCATTGCCGGAGCCTACTGGCGGGGTGATGAAAAAAACAAACAACTTACCAGAATTTACGGAGTTACTTTCCCTAAACAACAGCAGCTTGATGAATACTTGGCCCTGCTTGAAGAAAGAAAAAAGCGCGACCATCGTGTGCTCGGTAAAGAGTTAGAAATATTCACCTTTGATGATGAAGTGGGCCCGGGTTTACCATTGTGGTTACCTAAAGGCGGAGCACTGATTGAAAAATTAGAAGCACTGGCTAAAAAGAATGAGGATGAGCAAGGCTATGTGCGTGTTAAATCGCCACATATTGCAAAAGAGGCTATGTATATCCGCAGCGGCCACTTGCCTTATTATGCCGATTCAATGTTTCCTCCAATGGAATTAGATGGCGTAAAATATTATTTAAAGGCCATGAACTGCCCTCACCACCATAAAATATTTTCGGCTACACCTAAATCGTACCGCGATATGCCTTTGCGTTTTGCTGAGTATGGAACCTGCTACCGGTACGAGCAAAGTGGCGAGTTGTTTGGATTGATGCGCGTGCGCTCACTGCAAATGAATGATGCCCACATCTACTGCACCAAATCGCAGTTTGAGGAAGAGTTTATGAAGGTGAACGAACTGTATGTAAAGTATTTCAAGATTTTTGGGATTGAGAAATACGCTATGCGATTCTCTAAACATGACCCAGCAAAATTAGGACAGAAGTATATTGACAATGCTCCGTTATGGATTGAAACCGAAGAGATGGTGCGCAAGGTGCTTTTAAAATCGGGCTTGCCTTTTACAGAAGTTGCTGATGAAGCCGCTTTCTACGGACCTAAAATTGATATACAAATATGGAGCGCTATTGGTAAAGAATTTACTATAGCAACTAACCAGGTTGATTTTGCACAGGCTGAAAGATTTGATTTATGGTTTACTAACGAGAAGAATGAAAAGGAACGCCCCATTATTATCCACCGGGCCCCGCTTTCTACCCACGAGCGTTTGATTGGTTTCTTGCTTGAGCATTACGCTGGTAAATTCCCGGTGTGGTTAGCGCCTGAGCAAATTGCTATTCTTCCTATTTCAGATAAATTTTTGGATTATGGAAAAGAAGTGCGCACCGAATTAAAAAAACACGGCCTTGCAGTTACACTGGATGAACGCCCCGAAAAAATTGGCAAAAAAATACGCGATACTGAAATTAGAAAGGTGCCATATATGCTTGTGATAGGAGAGAAGGAGATGAATGAGAAAAGTGTTGCTATCCGCAGACAGGGACACGGTGACCAGGGAGCGAGGCCATTAACTGAATTTGTAACACAGGTGTTGCAGGAGATTGCGGAGTATAAATAACTAGCTTATCGTTGTAGCGGGGCATCTCCCGGCATAATGCCGTTAGGTGCTAAATAGGTAATCATCCAATAAAAAGCTACGCTTGATATTGCTTTATAAAAATGCTCAAGTTCAACTGGCTTTACTACGTAGCTATTTATGCCTAAGGCGTAACAGGTTTCTCTGTCCAGTTCGTTAAGCGAAGCAGTTAATGCTACAATTGGAATTTTTTTTGTTCGCTCATCGGCTTTCATTTTCTTTATTACTTCAAAACCGTTTACCTTGGGCATATTTAGGTCAAGCACTACTAATTTTGGCCCGCTTTCAAATTTGCGGTCGGCGTACTTACCTTTAGCAAAAATAAAATCCAACGCCTCCTCGCCATTTTTGACGTGAAAGTTATTATGGAGATTATTTTTTTTCAATGCGCGCATGGTAAATTCGGCATCATCATCATTGTCCTCAACTAACAGAATTTCTACTGGTCCTTTCATAATGTTACGTTTTATCGAGGTTAAATAAAACTTACTCTTTGCTTTTATCATCTAAAAGCTCAATGCGCTCCACATTATCTTTCTTATTTAATACATATCAAATTTTGTTCCATTTTCTTATTAAAAAATTTGACTTACCAAGGGTTTGAAAAAGCTTTCAAATATTATTTTAATGCTTAAAGGACATTATGTAATTCACCGTTTGTTATTGCAAACATAATTCCCCAATGGGTGTGAGGTAATGAACTTTTTTAAAGAATTGTATAATAGAAAGTTAGTCAATTTTTTGGATATTGAAAACGATTTTAACCAAATTATTTATACATGAACGGGGAGAAATTACCTCAATTACAGTATTTATTGCACATTTAACTGATATGTTTATATATCTTATATATGCGGCAATAATGCTGGCAATTGGTGTTCTGACGTTGGGAATAGGGTTGATAAGGAAATCGCGGTTGTAAGGCCCTTTATGCTCCTTTATTACAAGTAAGTCATGCATTACACCTTAACCGTGGCCCAAACCCCGGCTATGCCTATAACTTTTTGTAAGTAATGCATATTAATAGCAGTTTATACCAGAGTGAAATTACAATAAGTTAAGCCCATTTATTACTTCAAAAATATCTTTTAGCCAGTGTTAATATAATCTATGTAAATACATGGTTTTTTGCTATTTTTGTAGAGTAACATTTTATAACTTAAAATAAAAAGCAAATTTGAGCACTAGTCCACGTCCTTTCTTCCCCAGAGGGGGAAGAGCACCCTTCAAAAGAGAAGCAGAACATAATATCAACGAAAGAATACGCCACACTGAAATACGTTTAGTGGGTGAAAATATTACTCCCGGTATTTTTACGGTTAAGCAAGCGCTTGAAATGGCTATTGAGCAAGGGCTTGATTTAGTAGAGATTTCGCCAAACGCCACCCCGCCAGTTTGCAGAATTATTGACTACAATAAATTTTTGTACGAAAAAAAGCGCAAGGAAAAAGAAATAAAAGCACACGCTAAAAAGGTTGAGGTAAAAGAAATTCGCTTTACCCCCAATACTGATAGCCACGATATTGAATTTAAGGCTAAACACGCTGAAAGCTTTATTAAAGAAGGTAATAAAGTAAGAACCTTTGTAAACTTTAAAGGCCGCGCCATAGTTTTTAAGGAAAGGGGAGAGTTGCTTTTATTGCAATTTGCCGATAGGCTTAAAGAAGTGGCCGTTGTTGAACAATTACCTACACTTGAGGGCAAACGAATGTTTATGACCCTTGCCCCTAAAGGAAAGAAAACCGCTGCTAAATAACATTTAAAGGGAAAATATAATCGGTTTCCCCCGCTATAAACCGCTTCTTTTTTGTTATTCTTGCCCCTTTTAAAATAAACACTTAATCAGGTATGAAAAATACATTGCTTTTTTCTTGTACAGTTTTAATAGTTGCTATTACAGGATGTAATAAACACGACAATTCGGAGGCCAGAATTAAAAAAATGACTTCCAGCAGAGGGTTCTCAACCGAATACTTTTATAATACGGATGGCTCTATTTCTTATTTTGTAAATTCCGATGGGGCTAAAACCTCTTACAAATTTTCGGGCAATACTATAGCCGAACAAATGAACGATTCGACAAGGGGTATGTTTGTTAAGTCTACAATTTATTTGGGAGGCAACGGATGGGTTGATAGCACTACAGCTCAAAATGAGGGTAACAACTATAAAACAACTTACGTACACGATGCGGCTGGTTTAATTGTTGAATCGCAAAATTTCGCTGTGGGCTCAATGACGGATGTATCTAAGTATGTAGTTAAAGATGGCAATCAAATTTCATTAACTGTATCTGATTCTACTAATCGCCCATTGGTTAATCGCTATTTTGACTACTATACTGATAAGCCCAATGTAATTTCATATAGCAACCACGGAATGAAATTTTTGGGAACTGACTCAAAAAATTTAGTTAAAAAGATTGTTCAGGTTCGTCCTACAGGCGATACTTCAATTGCTGTAACATTCAAGTATTACTTTGATGATAAAGGCAGGGTTATTGGAAAAACAGCATTTGACGAAGGCCGTCACATGCTTGTTGATTCTACAACATTTACGTATAACTAATCTTTGCCGTTTTGGGCAATAAAAAAGGGTTCCAAGTATTCTTGGGACCCTTTTTTATTTGTATCGGTTTCTTTCAATTTATGGATTAGAAAATGTTTTGCATCTTATTAATATGCTAGCCATTTTCCGAAAATATTGCCGACCCGGTTCAATCAGCTTGGTTTTTCTGCAGGTGCTTTGTTGTGTTTACCTGAACAGGTATTTGCACCCAAAAAAAGAATATGCAATTCAATTCAACGTGCCCCGAAAAAACAATCTTCTTGGAAATTCTCCCCCCCCCGGTACGGAACTATAAGCGAGTTGAATTAACCGGCGAAAGAGAAGTTGATAGCAGTAGCCTCGACTCAGTAAGGGCTTCAGTACGAAACATAGTAAGGCAGAATGACACACATGCTGGGATTTACATTCATTTTGGTAGCAATACCAAATATCAAGAGCTAATCAATGTACTTGATATTTGCGATATTGACGGGGCTAAAATATATGAATGGGTGGATAATAGTTTTTGGATTGCGCCAATAGAGAACAGCCCTAAAAAGGGGAATAAACTTATTCAAATGGAACCACTCAAAATGTAATCATATCTATTTAAACCTATCTATATTTTCAAATTTCTGCTTCAAGAAGTCCAGAATAATCGTATTTACCAAAGCAGGATTTTCTTTTTGCGGGTAGTGTTTGGTTCCCGGAATAATGGACATATAGCCTTGCTTTACGTTTTCAAACATTTCATTGGTATGGCTTAGTTTAATAATGTCGTGGTCACCAGCTATAAATAGTGAGGGGCATTTAATCTCGGCCAAGTTTTCCAAGGACAGTTTAGGTTCAGTAAGTAACATAGTTTGCATGCGTTGGGTAAATTGCCCAATAAGATTGTAGTTTTTGTAATCTTTAAAATGCGTTTTTACGTAATCGGTCATTTTATCAATATCCCAGGCTTTTACTTTGTTCAAAATTTCGGCATAAACTGCGGTAGTATCTACTTTATAATTAGCGCCTATGGCTATCAATTTTTTCACTTTTTTAGGATGGTTAATAGAAAGGAATAACCCTATTATGCCACCATCACCAAATCCTACAATGTAAGCGCTATCAATTTTTAATTGACTCATTAATTGAACCACATCTTCGCTTAACAAGGCATAATCCATTTTACGGTCGGTAAATGTAGATTGGCCATGGCCGCGGCTATCTAAGGTTATAACTTTGTAATATTTTGAGAATGGCGCCACTTGTTTATCCCAATCAGACATGCTTTCCATTGAGCCGTGAAGCAGTATTAAGGGCTCGCCTTTGCCATAAACTTTATAATGCAGGGTTACATCGCCTATTTTGGCAAATTGGCTTTTTGCGGTATCGGCCTGTTGCGAGAAAACTGATGTTATTGCAAATAGCAGCAATATTGATAATGTGGTAAGCTTTATTTTCATAAAAATGATTTTGGCGCGCCAAGTTAACAATACTAACGGAATATGTTGTATTGCACTAATCGCAGTCGGTAGGATCGGAAACGAAGCCGCCTGAAACTAAGTCCCAGACTAAGGGATAGCAACCATTTTTATATTGCTCAAGGTCGGTTTTTTTTACCCAGCAGGCCTTTTCAATATCTTCTTCAAGTTGAGGGGTAAGATTTTGCTGGCCGTTTTTAGCTTTCATATGGAACCAGTTGGTTTCTTTCAGGCAATCTTTACCTTTTAATTTATAGGTATGGTAAGTAATTACAGGTTTTTCAGTAACGCTTAAAATTTTAACCCCGGTTTCCTCTTCCACTTCGCGCATAGCACCATTTATTATTTCTTCATTAAGTTCAATTTTCCCTTTAGGCAAATCCCATTTGCCGCGCCGGAATATTAAAAGAAGTTCATCTTGTTCGTTAGTTACAATTCCACCACCGGCAATAACAATGTCGAGCTTGTCAAGCAGGCTGCATATGGCTTCGCCCGGTTGTTCGCAAACAATCAGGGTGTTTAGTTTGTCTTTCTCATTAAATAAAGGAGACGGGTTATTTAAAAACTCTGCAATCTCATTTTCTTCTACCAAAATCCTGGCAAAATTTTTGTTCATTTGTGTGCGGTCGCAGCTAATCAGTAAATAAGAATCGTTATGGTAAATTTTATAATTGCAATGCATATATGATCTATAACAACGTAATTGCCCGTGAAGTTGCAGAGTATTTACTGGAAATAAAAGCGGTTGTGTTAAATTCTGCCGAACCCTTTACCTGGGCCAGTGGGTTGAAGAGCCCTATTTACTGCGATAATCGCAAAACACTTTCGTACCCTAAAGTGCGAAATTTAATTAAAACAGCCTTTGTTGACATTATTACTGAAGAGTTTAAAGAGTGTGATGTGATAGCCGGTGTTGCTACCGCCGGTATACCCCATGGCGTATTAGTAGCCGATGTATTAAACAAGCCATTCGTATATGTGCGCGATAAAGCCAAAGGGCATGGCTTAGAAAACCAAATTGAAGGCAGAATAGATGCAGGTCAAAATGTAATTGTTATTGAAGATTTAATTTCAACCGGTGGCAGCTCGTTAAGAACTGTTGAAGCGCTGCGAAATGCCGGTGCTAATGTATTAGGATTGGGGGCTATATTTACTTACGCATTCCCATCGTCTGAAGATGCATTTAAAGCTGCAAGCTGCACGTTTTTTACGCTTTCAGATTACCCGACATTGCTTGAAACCGCTATTAAAAATGATTACGTGAAGAAGCATGAAAAGGAGACATTGCTAAAATGGTATCGGCAGCCAGACGCATGGCCGGGTTGAATAGTTTAAACCTTTTCTGTTATTTTGTATCACATGTATAAAGCATTAATCATGAAAAAGATTTTCAGTTGCTTTATCATACTACTCAGTTTAATTGAATCTTCTTCAATTAACGCACAATCCGCTAATATCAATATTTCGAATGGCACTACTTACGATGGCGAGCCATACATAGCCGTTAATCCTACTAACAATCAAAATATGGTGGTGGCATGGATGGGCTTGGCTTTAGGAGGTATACCAAGGGTAGCCATTAAAACTAAAACAACATTTGATGGAGGCGCTACGTGGAATAATCTTGTTGTTCATCCGCATGGTGGTGCAACCCTGCACTCGGCTGATGTTTCAATGACCTTTAGAAATGATGGTACGCTATTTATATCGTATATAGATTACAGTGAGATTACTGATAGTGGTGGTATATATATACAACAGTCTACCGATGGAGGTGTTACCTGGACCAGTCCGGTGCAAGTATGGAGAGTAACCGAAGATTTGCAGAAAGAACCTATTGACCGCCCTTGGCTGGTGATTGATAATTCGGCAACAGCTAATGCAGGTACATTATACATTACAACTAAACCGGCACCGGGTATTCCACCACCCAACCGTCCTTACCTTAAAGTTTCAGCGGACAGTGGGCAAACGTGGAGCGCTTTTAGATATGTTGATAGCACCGGTTATTTAGTAGGCAATTTTATTGCAGCACCTATGGGCGCACCGGCGGTTACTTCCGATGGGGCTCTATGTATTGCTTACCCATGTTATGTAACTTCTCAATCAATATACCCGCAAATTAATCTTGCTAAAAGTTATAACCGGGCGCTGGGTTTTAATTACACCAATATATATACCGGTTTGCTTGGCACGGTTGATACTAATTATAAAGGTGGATATCGTTTAGCCGCCGATCCTGTAAATGCTAACCGGTTGTGTTTTGCTACTGTAGCCAACTTACATGGCGACCCTGATATTTTTGCAATTACAAGTAGCAACGGTGGCACTACATGGGCGGCGCCGGTTAGGGTAAACGACGATAGTTTGCACAATGGGGTTGGGCAAGATATGGTTTGGGCACAATATTCAGCCAATGGCGACTTGCTGGTAACCTGGCGCGACCGGCGTAATGCTGCCGATACTGGCTTCTATCAGGCATCCGATTTTTATGCTGCTGTATCGCATAACAATGGCGCAACTTTCGGAGAGAATGTAAGGCTAAGCAATGTTACCGCAGCTTTCGATTCAGTGCTTATGCAATCAGGAAATGACTTTATGAGTTGCTATTTGGTTGATGATACTATTAATGCCGTGTGGGGCGATGTGCGGAGCGGCAAGCTGAATATTTATTTTGTAAAAGCATCTGATTCTACCGGAATTAATACCGGTGTTGTTACAATAGCTGAAGAAGATGCTTACGATGCGGTAGTTTATCCGGTACCGGCTAAAGATTATTTCACTGTAGCCTTACCCGGGGTGGTTGAGAAATTTGATATAGAATTGTTGAATACTGAAGGGAAAATATTAATGAAAAAAGAACACTTGTCTTCTGGTGATAAGGTTAACTGCGCTCAACTACCATCCGGAAATTATTTTTTGAAAATTTATACACGCAATAGTGTAAATTTGAAACAAGTGGTAATTTTAAAGTAATAACTCGCAAATTCAATCATATGCTTACACGTAAAGACTATTTGAAAGTAAATCTTGCAGTTGCTGTTGGTGCCGGTTTATCGTTACCGGCTTTGCAGTCTTGTAATTCGAAACCGAAAGAGCAGGTTCCATCGGCATGGCAATACAAAAAAGGTGAAGTGAAAACCGGTGGTGTAAAAATGATTGAAATTGATGGAGGCCATAAAGTATGGACCAAAAAAGTGGGAGAGGGGCGCATAAAAATGCTAACCCTACATGGCGGTCCGGGTTGTACCCATGAATACTTTGAATGCTTCGAAGATTTTTTGCCGCAGGAAGGAGTGGAGTTTTTCTATTACGACCAGCTTGGCTCCCATTATTCGGACCAACCGAACGATAAAAACTTATGGCGTATTGAAAGATTTACCGATGAGGTGGAGCAAGTACGCAAAGGGTTGGGCCTTGAAAACTTTTACCTATATGGCCAAAGTTGGGGTGGCATGGTGGGTATTGAATATGCTTTAAAATATGGCCAGCATCTCAAAGCTTTAGTTATTTCTAACATGACGGCCAGTATTCCCTCATACCTTAAATATGTAAACGAATTAAGGGCGCAATTTCCAGAGGCTACTCAAAAAATGTTGGCTGAGTATGAAGCCAAAGAACAATGGGATGCACCGGAATACCAAAATCTGGTTACTAGCGAACTTTACAATAAACACATTTGCCGCATTGTGCCCTGGCCCGAGCCGGTAGCACGTATGTTCCGCCATTTAGCAACACCGGTGTATAATGCTATGCAGGGTAATAACGAGTTTGTGGTTACCGGTACCTTTAAAGACTGGGACCGTTGGGCTGACTTGCATAAAATAAACGTACCCACACAACTTATAGTTGGTAGATATGACAGCATGAGAGTTGCCGACATTGAGAAAATGCACCAGTTGATTCCAAATTCAAAATTTGGGATTTGTGAGAACGGTAGCCACTTATCCATGTGGGATGACCAGGAGGCTTATTTTAATATTTTAATTCCGTTTTTGAAAAGTATTGATGCCGGAAAAGCTTAGGTTGGCATTATGCCACCGTCTGCAATTTGCTTTCTAAACAACTTCTTACTTTAGGCAATGATTTGTATAACTGCTCGAACGAATCCACCACAAAGTATTTATCCTGCATAATATCAGTCCGGTAGGGGGTATTCATAATTTGCTCAACGTTAAAATCGTATTTCTTAATTTTTGGGTCAACCGAATGATGGGTTTCGCCTTTTGAGGATATAATACCTGCACCATATATTTTCAATTGGCCCTTTTCATGTATCAATCCAAATTCAATAGTAAACCAGTATAGGCGGCTCAGTAATTCAATAGCGTTAGGGTTATCAATAAAATCAAGCGCAATTTTGCTCATGCCTAAAAAGAAATCGCCATAAGCTTTATCGGTAAGTAAAGGTATGTGCGCAAATACATCATGAAACATATCGGGCTCCTCCAAATAATCTAATTGGGCCATGGTGCGCAACCAGCAAGTAGCTGTAAATTTTTTCTTGGAAAGAAACTCGAAAAATTCCTTTTGTGGGCAGAGATTGGGTACCACCTCAATCCCCCAACCTGTCAAAGGCGCCAGTATAGAATCAGTCTTTTTAAAGTCAGGTATTTCATTGGCTTTAAAGTTTACCTTATTCACGGCCTTTAAATATGCTTCTGATGCCAAGGGCTCCAATATTTCCATTTGCCGGTTATATAGCAGTTTCCAAACGGCAAAATCTTCTTCGGTATAGTTAGCGTAAATCTGTTTAGTTGGTCTCATAGGTTATAGGTTTTTAATAAAAAAAGAAAGCCCGGACTTTTTTGGAACGGGCTTGGTATAGTTTAGGTTTATTTTGTATTTATCAAAACCATCTACACGCCACCATTCCGTTTGTGGTAGGGCAGTAGTAATAATTATAATATTTGGCTATAAAATTCATATAACTAAGGTACAGAAATATTTTGGTGAATTCAAGTTTCAAACTGCACCATCATTTGTTACTAATGCAGTTTATTGTACAAAAATTCGATTGTAATAATGCGCCATTGTGTTGCTAACAATAAGTTAATACGGTATATACGTTTGCCCATTGGCAATAAAATACCTAATCTTGCCGCTCGTTCATTATAAAAGAAGTATTTAATCCCACTAATCCCACAATAAAATGGCAACTAAAAAGAAAGCAACCGCAAAAAAGAAACCAAGCATATTAACCGATGAAGACAAGAAGTTTTTTGAAGCTTACATTAATAACGCTTCGCCCACTGGTTTCGAAGCAGCAGGGCAAAAGCTTTGGCTTGAATACATTAAGCCCGCCATTGATAAGCATGAAGTAGATAATTACGGAACTGTATACGGAATTGTAAACCCCGGCCAAAAGTTTAAAGTAGCTATTGAGGCACATGCCGATGAGATTTCATGGTTCGTATCATACATTACCGAACAAGGCTTGATATATGTAAAGCGTAATGGTGGTAGTGATCATCAAATTGCGCCTTCGAAACGAGTTTGGATTCATACCCGCGATGGCAAAAAGATACCAGCCGTATTTGGTTGGCCGGCTATCCATACTCGCCGCGAGGGTAAGGAGCAGACCCCGGAAATGAAGAATATATTTTTGGATTTAGGCTGCACCAAAAAGCAGGAAGTACTTGATCTTGGAGTTCATGTAGGTTGTGTTATTACCTATCAGGATGAATTCTTTACACTAAACGGAAGATATTTCGGTGGACGCGCATTGGATAATCGTGCAGGTGGTTTTATTATTGCCAAAGTGGCCCGCATGTTAAAGGAGAACAAAAAGAAACTGCCATACAGCTTATACATTGTAAACTCAGTTCAAGAGGAAGTTGGTTTAAGAGGTGCCGAAATGGTGGCTTACGCAATTCAACCTAATTGCGCCATAGTAACCGATGTTTGCCACGATACCACCACCCCAATGATTGAAAAGACTGTTGAAGGTGATTTTACAGCAGGCAAGGGCCCCGTTTTAACCGTAGGCCCAGCAGTGCATAACAAGTTGTTAGACTTTGTATTAGATGTTGCTAAATCAAGTAAAATTCCATACCAAATTGATGCCGCGTCGCGCTCAACCGGAACCGATACCGATGCGTTTGCCTATACAAGCGGCGGCATACCATCAATGCTAATTTCATTGCCTTTGCGTTACATGCATACCACAGTTGAATTGGTAGCAATCGAGGACGTAGAGAATGTAATTAAGTTAATGTACGAATCGCTTTTAAAGCTTTCGCCCAATTTCAACTTCAAATACTTATAGTCCTGTTTAATCCCTAAGTTTTGTAATTACTATTTCCAAGGTGTTAATACTTTTAAATTTATAGCCTTGTAAATCAACGATGTATTCAATATGGTGTGGATATACCTGTATACCCTCCATAGGCACATTCTACACCATAATTTATATTATGTAAAGTAATGCAAACTAAAAAAGAGATGTTTGTTAAGCATCTCTTTTAAATTACTTAAGGCTACTCGCCTGTATATAAATTAATCTGGTTTAAGGTTCTTGTCGCTTGGGGGTCTTTTGGGTCAATGTTATGTGCCTTTTCAAAATATGGCTTGGCCTGTAAAAAGTATTCCTTCTGCTTCTTCTTTAATACATCATATTTTTTGCGGTCGGCATCGGTGTTTCCAAGGGCGTTCAATTCATCTGTTATTTTGGTGCCTTGGTTAAAATAATGTGCACCTAAGTTATATTGGGCTTTAAAGTTGCCCGGGTTAATAGTAATAGCTGTGTTGTAAGCCGACACCAATGAATCCTCGCTTATCTTCTCATAAGCAAGTCCTTTTACAAACCACAGCATGTCATTTTTAGGTTGGTTTTCAATAGCTCGGTTTATATATGTAATTGCTTCAGCAGCTTTACTGGCTTCAAGAAAAATATTAATCTTTTCGGTTAACAAACCACCTTCCTTAGGGTATTTGGCCAATCCTTCATCTACAGTTTTATTTAACTCATCTGTTTTGCCTGCTTTACGCAATGTTATGGCATAATTAAGGTAGGCTTTTGCGCTTGGGTTTAATTCAAGCAACTCTCTATATACTTTTATTTGATTTGCCGTATCTCCCGCACTTTCAGCACTTTTTCCAGCATTATCTAAAGCAGTTTCTAATGCAATTTTAGGCTCTTTGCCTTTCCATTTATATATGCCGTCAATATCCTTTATGGCATAAAAAAACTTGTATGCATTTGCATAGTTATTGGTATGGTAAAGGTCCACGGCTTCATTGTAAATGTTAATTGAAAGCGGCTCCATGTATCTAAAAACTTCATCCCAATCTCTAAATTTTGAATCATTTATATCCTGTAGTTTTTTAAATGCTTTAACAGCCTCAAACGCCGAGGTGCCATATTTTTTACGAAGTGTTGAATCGCTAAAAATTAAGGTATACAACTCCCCCCTGTAAAACCAAGTTTTGCTTATGTTAATTGTTGTCTCATTTGTTGCCGCCTCGTCACTGCATTTCATTCCCCCCTCCAAATCATCAGGCCCCCCACCCTTATTATAATTGTCCATATGGTTATACACGCATATGTTATTCGAATTCTGTGCGTAGCCTGTGCTAACTACCGTGGCCGAAATTAAAGTTGCCAATAATATCCTTTTCATACTTTTGGTTTTAGGGTGTAATTATAAAACGCCAAAATAATAAATCCTTAATTTGTATGTAAAAATACAAATATCTTAATCACCAAATTATCTCATTTTCTATCTTCTTGGGGCTTTGTTTCTACCCATTATCCTATAACTTTTTACTTTCGCACAGTGAGAAAATTTGCTCTGCTCATCCTAGTATTTTTAATAGTTCAAAACAGTTCGGCGCAAAAGCATAAAAAACCAAAACTTCTTGCCGGTCCAATTGTAGGTACAGTAACCAAAACTAGTGCCAAAATATGGATAGCTTATCGCGGCAAAGGGCAAAACATGCTAATACTTGGCGATACCGCTGAAAAGAAAATTTACTACCCAACCAATTACAGCTATATAACTAACGCCAAGGGTGATATTGCTCTTACCATGGATTTCACAGGCCTTAAGCCTAATCATAGATATAATATACTAGTTTCTATTGATGGTTGGGGATCGCATGTTAAGTACTCATTTAAAACCCAGGCTGATACAACATTAAAAGACTTCAGTTTCCTTACGGGCTCCTGCGCCTTAATGAATACTGATATTACAAGAGGCATTTGGCCCGGTGGCGCTAACTGGATTTTTTATTGGATGCGAAAAAGAGGCGGCGATTTTATGGTTTGGTTGGGTGATAACGTATATTACTTCTATCCTTGGCAGTCGACGAATTACGATGCCATGTTCGACAGGCAATTAAAACTTCGGCGTTCTTTCAGAGTTATCTATCGCGATTTTTTAGGCAACCAGCCCAACTATGCTATTTGGGATGGTAACGACTATGGTTATAACAGCCCCGATAAAAATTTTGCACTTAAAGATTCATCACTTAAAGTTTTTAAAGGCTTTTGGCCCAATAAGTATCCTGAGCAAGATAAGTTTAAGGGTAACTACTTTAATTTTCGCTATTACGATGTCGAGTTTTTTATGATGGACGACCGCTACTATCGTGCTTCTAAAAAAGATACGGCCGCCGATTTTTTAGGCGAAACACAAATGATTTGGCTGAAAAATAAATTATTAATGAGCGATGCTGCTTTCAAAATTATATGCATCGGGTCAGGGGTTATTAACGATACACATATAGAAGACTCCTACGCCGACTACCCGAAAGAAAGAAACAGTCTTTTTGATTTTATAGCTACCAATAATATAAAAGGAGTAATATTTTTAACCGGTGGCAAAAATTACAGCGAAATATCTAAACAAGACTGGAAAGGGTACCCCCTGTACGAATTTTCGTCCTCTCCTCTTACTACTCCCCCACCGCCGCGTTGGGTTTTTGGAGCAATACATAACCAATGGCGCGTTAAAGGAACAGAGTATCCTTTCAGAAGTTTTGGGAAAATTTTTGTTAGTGGCAACAAGGATAACCGAAAATTGCAATTAGTAGTTTATGGAAGAAGCGGGCGTAAAAGACATGAACTTTATATTAATGAAAAAGAATTAAGCCGTAAATAAATTATGCTAACGTATTATATAGTAGTTCCTATAATTTATCTCCTGTCGTACATACCTACAGGTATTTTGTACCGCTTTGCACACATTATTGCTTCTATCCTCAATAAAATAGTCGGGTACCGGCGCAAAGTTGTAATTAATAACGTGCGAAATTCTTTTCCTGAAAAAAGCGAAAAAGAAATTCAGGCTATCGCAAAAGAGTCATACCTGCACCTTGCCTATCGTATTGTAGAAAGCATCAGGTGCTATGGTATTTCAAAAGAAGAAATTGAAGATAGAATCTCCATTAAAAATATCGAGGCCTTCGATGAATGTTATAAGCAAGGCCGGCATATAGTACAAATGGTCGGGCACATTGGCCCGTGGGAGTTCGATACCTATAAATTAAGCCTTATATGCAAGCACAAACTATACGCCATTGTAAGCAAAGTAAGCAACCCCCATTTTAATAATTTAATACAGCGAACCAGAGGGAGATTAGGAATGCACCTGATATTTATGCAGGATAGCAAAAAGTTTTTTGAAACACCCCTACCCGAGCCATCGCTCGTAACTTTTATTTGTGACCAGTCGCCATCAAACCCCGACAGGGCCCACTGGAGTAATTTTCTGCACCGCGATACCGCCTTTTTTACCGGTGCCGAGCGCTATGCTAAATTGCACAACGCTGTGGTAATATTTACCAAAGTAACCATGAATAAAAAGGAAGGTCATTACATTGGCGAGTTTATTAAAATTACCGATACTCCAAACGAAACCGCGCCTGGTGAAATAACCGAAAAATTCGTACGCCTCTTAGAACAACAAATTCAGGAAACCCCCGCCGATTGGTTGTGGAGCCATAAAAGATGGAAACATAAACGGAATAATAACCAGTGAGGATATAATAAAATACGACGTAATCTGCCTGTGATGATTGGTAAACTAATCTGAATTTCCACTAGAAACTACTTGAAAAAAAACAGGACTCTCACCTACCTAAATCGGAATGGCGGAATCCTGTTATTTCTTTAATCCTGAAAAGCCTGTATTATTTTCCAGCTAGCTTGTTGCGCTGCTCTGCAGTTAAAACCGAATTTATTTCATCTTCACTAACCTGGGCTAGTACTTTAATTCTTACTTTAACATCCTCAGTAATAGCTTTGCCCGAACCTTTTATCGAGTCTGTTTGGGCATAAAAGGTTTTATTAATCTTCAATACTTTCTGATACTGATCAGTTGTTAACTGCACCTTAGTCTTAAGCTGGTCAGTCGATTCCTGTGCTCTTTTTTCAACGCTTGACGTAGCTTTCTGTTGTGGTACAATTGGGTTTATGGCAAAAGTGTTTAAAGCAATAAATGCTAACATTAAGGTTAAAATGCTTATTCTTTTCATGGTATATTTTTTTCGGGTTTATGTAAATGTATAAAAATTTATACTTATAAAAAAAACCTTGGTTAAGCTTGCTGCCTTAACCAAGGTTTATGCTGTTGTCCGATAGCTGTTTTTTGGCTAACATTTACTGCTTGTTTATCTATGTCCTCCACCGCCTCCATGATTCCCACCACCACTTCTTCCTCCATTGTTTCCACCACCCCTGTTTCCGCCGCCGTGAAATGACGGTGCTGCATGGCCCTCATGGTTAAAATGCTGCCCATTTATCTTGTTCATAGTTGCAGTTGAGGGTCTTCCATTGTTCGAAAACTGCCGGCTATCAACCGCCGGTGCCTGATGGTGAGATTGCTGCCTAGAAGTTGGTTGTACATGATTTTCATGCATTGCCCCCATTTCATGCTCACCTGGCCTGCCGCGCGCTCTCCCAGGCCCGTTGTAACTTGCACGGCTACCGCCACCATTTTTTATCTCTTCACGGTAAGTATTGTGAACATACCGCTCATTTACGTGCCACACTGCTGTATTATATCTAAATACTCTCCCTTCCCATCTTCCACCATAAAAGCCAAAACCGCCATAGCCATATCCATAATTAACGCCACCATAAAAACCTACGTTAGGGCCCCAATATCCGCGGTGCCATCCATAATGTCCGCTATAAAAACCCCAGTATCCTGGTGTCCAAAGTAAACCTATATGCGGAGGCCTTACCCATACACCTGGCACCCAGTAGTACCCCATGGGGGCCCATGCCCAATAACCGGGCGTCCAAAGATATCCGTCACCAGGGCAAGGCGGTTGAACATAATCTGGTATTTCAGGAGGCGCTACTTGTGTCTCCACCACAACGCCCGATGGGTCGCTGTAATAAACATCATCCTGGCTAAAGGCAACCGATGCTGCCATAGTGCAGATTGAAAATACAAGCAATAACTTTTTCATAACTGTGGTTTATTTTTGTACGACAAAATATTTCGTAATTGGTATAATAATGTTTCAACTAAGGTAAACAAAATTAATGCCAGAAATATATCACACGGTAAATCCTATAATAATGGCCCATTTTAATTATATACTTTGTATATATTTGTTTTAACACACCCTTAATTACCACATCTTGTTAACAAAAATTTGTAGTGATGAATTTTTTCAAAATTTACTTTATTGCCATATTTCTTTTATTTGGAGTAACTGTTTTTGCACAAGTACAAATTAACCGCCCGGTAGAATTAGTCGGCAATACTTTCGATGCTAAAATTAAAGGTATAAAAAGTGTTACCGACAGCCTTGATGCCACCAGTGTTGAATCCATTCAAAGTGGTATTCTTATCTACGCTGTGGCTAGTGGTTCAAACAATAATTTTTTTCTTAATATTTCGCCACCTATTAATTTCTATCAGCCGGGCATGGTTTTTAATTTTCTCTCTAATCAAACAATTACAGGCTCTACCACATTAAACATTAATAATCTTGGCGCTAAACCTATAACCAAAAGCGTTAACATGCCTTTAGCCGGTTGCGAAATACAAAACAATCAAGCAGTAACCGTAGTTTTCGATGGAACTAATTTTCAAATGACATCCGCTTTGGCTCTTTTTGGCCCACCTCCCACCACTTCCAATGCCGGTCCTGACCAACTGAATGTAACCGCCAATACTACGGTTAACCTAGCCGCTAATATCCCTTCAAACGGCACCGGTGTATGGAATCTTATTAGTGGCGCCGGTGGCACAATCGCCAGCCCGTCTAGCCCCACAAGTACTTTTACCGGTCAACCCTTAACTACTTACACTTTGGTGTGGGCCATTAGCAATTCGTGTGCTACAAGTACTGATACTGTAATCATTTCATTTGCTTCATGTGCGGTACCAGGTACGCAAACATTTAATTATAGCGGCAGTATTGCCAACTTTACGGTACCGGTGTGTATTACTTCTATAACTATTCAGGCATACGGAGCCCAAGGTGGCGATGGATGTTGCAGTGCCAGCGTACCCGGTGGTAAAGGTGCATATATATTAGGCACAGTTAATGTTACTCCCGGCGATATCCTCGGCATTTTAGTAGGTCAACAAGGGGGCTTTCGCAGTGGTGGCGGCGGCGGCTCTTTTATTTGGAATACAAGCAATGCGAATACCTTACTAGTAGCAGCTGGCGGCGGCGGCGGTGGTGGCGATACTAAGAATGGCAGCGTGGCTCCTACTGCCGGCGATGGGCAAATTACAACAACTACAAGTAGCGGTGGTGGTACCGGCACTGCAGCCGGTGGCACTGGCGGTAATGGTGGCACTGGTGGCGCTCCTAATCCGGTGTGGTCAGGTAGTGGTGGTGGTGCCGGTTGGAGCAGCAATGGAGCAGATGGACAATACGGCGGCGAAGCAATCGGCACCGGTGGTGCTTCACCAGTAAACGGTGGCGCAGCTGGTAACGCTGGTCTTAATGGCGGAGTTGGCGGATATGGGGGTGGTGGCGGTGCTACTTACCCAGGCGGCGGCGGCGGTGGCTACAATGGTGGCGGTGGCGGAAACGCATGGATAGCAGGTGGTGGTAACTATGCCGGTGGCGGCGGTGGTGGAAGTTCATACTACATTAATGGCATACCTGGAAATGGTAGCGCTTCGGGCTTTCAAAGTGGCAATGGATTAGTAGTTCTTACTTGGTAATTAATAAAGAAGAAAAAAGACCCACACAGCTCTGAGTTAAGACGCTCTTAAGTCAGGATTTGGGCTTAGTAACATCGTTGTAATCTGCTGTTAACTTGTTTTTTGGACGAAGTCGCGACTTTCATCGCGATGCAGCCCGCCATTAACGTTACAAATTTAAGCCCGGTTCTATATTTAGTATCCATCTAACGCATTGGTCTGTGTGGGTTATCTTGAGTAACGCTGAAATTGATTCAGCATTGAAGAATATCAAAGAACTAACGTGAAGTTAAATATTGAAACACCAAAAAGCAATCTTTGTTGACAAAAAATATTTTTTGTGCATAATAGTATTTTTCCAAAATTTTGGCTTACCCTTTTAAATACTATGCATCTCTTTTCTTTTCAATACAATTCTTAAGTTGTAACTGTCTCCAAAAATTATAATAAGAACATAGTTGCCTAACGTAACAACCTATAAATCACATCGTAAAACATGAACAGGGGCTTAAGTGTAGGTTTTATTAGAACTATCTACACTAAATGGCTGAAAACTCAGCAATGCACCGTACCAAGGTGTACTATATTTGTATTGTATTTTTTGTATGAAAAAAATTTATTTAATCTTATTGGTTTCATTACTTACAAAGGCTGGGGCAGCGCAATATTCGCTTACTTTTTGCGAGGATGTAAATAATGATGGCAAACCACAAAAAGCGTCTAATTCATTTATGGTGGATAAGCAAGGCAGCGCGTTAAAGCTGTTGCTCAAAACAGATGAAAAGCTGAACACCGACCAAATGGATTTCAAAATTTACTACATCAACGATTCAGGAAAGGAAGAAGAAATATCGAAGCTGCCTCAAAAGGTAGAACCAAGTTGGGATTATGTTTGGAAAGAATTAGTGTTTTTCGATCCCGGAAATTATCGTGTAAAAGTATATAACTCTAAAGGCCTGTATCTTACTTCAGCTAACTTAAAAGTAAATCAGGAATAAGAATTTTTCATAGTGTTTAGTTATTTCGGGCATACGGTAAAACGTATGCCTTTTTTTTGCGCTATAGTTTTATCAGCTTTTGTACAAAACTCTTTTGTTTTAAATGAACTTTAATAATGTAGACCCCCTGTTCTAATGAAGCCGAGATATTGGTTGCAGAACTGTTTATAATTGATTTTAATACCATCTTCCCACCCATATCATATAACTCGTACCAGCCACCCACCAAATCTCCATCAATATTTAACTGCCATGCCGAGGAAGATGGATTAGAATAAATTTTAATGTTGGCCGCGTTACTTACATCATTTATACCAGTATTAATTAATGAATTACAGGCGCTAACCGTACCCCCTAAAGTGGTAAAGTCTTTCAAAAAAGACTGGTAATAAATATTTGCAATGGTTGAATCGTGAAAAATGAGTTCATTTTCATCGTTCAAATTATTGGCCGCCCAAGTCCAGTTGTGAGAACCGGTGGCAACTATTGGGTTCGACGAAAAATCACAAGGGTCAACTATTAAATACTTACTATGATAAACAGTATAGTCTTGGGCATAAACTATTAAAGTACTGCTATCCATTACAGTATTTAGTATTGAGTCTGCTGAACCATATAATGTGCTGTACTGATCTATAATGCCCAATGCATAAACACCACTCTCTATTTTAGATTTTATAGCACCCGAAGCTGTGGGTTCAGTAAAGGTGTAAACGCCAAAGTAAAGATCGCTGTTGGCGCTATTTATGGCATTAACTATATAGGTATCGGTGCCATCAACCGGACTGAAATACAATTCAATATGTATTCCATCAATAACAAAGTGATGTTGGGTAGTATCAGTTTTATAAGGCCCGAACCTTGAATTAATAGTATCAGGAATAAGCCCTGTATCGCCCCACATTTCATTAAACTGAGCCGTATAAGCCAGTGCCAGTGCTGAATCTTGTATAATAACGGTATTGTTATAATCGCCGCTTACCTGCTCATAATTCCAATCCATTGAACCGGTCCAAACAACCGGGTCATTTGCATTATTCGAATGCGCATCAATAACTACAAACTTGTGATGCATTATTCCATAATCAGGCGAAACCGGACTGCCAAGGGTATAAATTCCTGAATCTAAATACTCCAAACCTGTGTTTGGTCCAGAGCCATCGTAAATCCACCTCACCTTCACTCCCCTTGCATAGGCACTATCAATAGCAACGGCAATGCTGGAAGTATTGTAGTAGTATATGTAATCATATTGAGCCACATCAACACTATATTTAGCACAGTTAATATAAGCAGCTAAAGTGTCAAGGGTTTTCCCATGCAAATTAACCGCCTCTGGCCCGGTAGCAACCGTAGTATCAACCGGATGGTTAAAGTAAATTTTTATATGCTCGGTTTGAGCTTGAGTTTTAAAGCTAATGATTAGTAACACCAACAAAATAAATCTCATTTTAAGCCGCAAAACAGAAAACTTCATGTTATAAATTATAATTATGTTTTAGCCTTAATAATGAGCAAAATAACCTAAAAACGCGATTGACGGGTTGGTAACAAAATAAAAGGCCAAAACGAAAATACGCTTGGCCTTATTATGTGACCCGGACTGGATTCGAACCAGTGACCGACAGTTTAGAAAACTGTTGCTCTATCCAGCTGAGCTACCGGGTCAAAAATTGGATATTATTTCTTCCTCACCCCTTCTTCTTTTCATTTTCCTTCTCTACGCGAAGCGTGGAGAGGGTGGCCGAGAGAAGCGATGGTCGGGTGAGGCGGCTGCAAAAGTAATTTTTTCTTCAAAAATTTATAACTTAAAGCATGGTATAAACGTAATATCCCCAAGCTTTCGCTAATTTTGTTTATTATGGAACGAGAAGTACTATCCACCAAACGTAAGGCCCTAAGGATTAACTTAGACGAACATATTTACGGAACCTTTGCCGAAATAGGCGCCGGACAGGAAGTGGTACGGAATTTTTTTCAGGTTGGCGGGGCTTCAGGTACAGTAGCCAAAGCTATTAGTGCTTACGATATGGCCTTTTCAGATGCCATATATGGAAGCACCGGTTCAGGCAGGTATGTTAGTGAACCAAGGCTTCGCAAAATGCTTGATTACGAATTTGGCCTGCTGAAAGAAAGGCTAACTGATGAAAAGTACCGGAAGAAACGCTTTTTTGTTTTCAGCAATACCTGCTCTACGCTTAATTACCATAAAAGCAACGACCCTAATGGATGGATGGGCGTTCGGTTTCAATTAACCCCCGGCGGCGAGACTAATGAAGTGATTATACACGTAAGGCTAAAGGGTACGGACAACATTTATCAGCAACAGGTTATAGGCAGTATTGGTACCAACCTGCTTTTTGCCTGCTATTGGTATTTCGACCAAATGGATGATTTTATTGACTCACTTTTAGATAATCTTACAACTGAGCAGGCCGAAGTTGATATGATACATGTAACGGGGCCTGCCTTTGCTAAAATCGACAACCGTTTACTGGCCTTGCAATTGGTTAAAAAAGAAATGACCGATGCTACCATATTTGGTGCCAATAATATGGTTTACCAACCTAAAGATATTCTTTATAAAAAAGATGTGCTTTGTCTTCGGGGCAGGTATCGGCCTGTAACGAAGGTAAATGAAGATATGATGCGCTGTGGCATTGATTATTACAAAAAGCAAAACGGAAATACCGATAATCTCGTAATGCTTTCTGAAATTACCCTCAACAATCTTTCTACTGACGGTGAGTTTGACAGCAAAGACTTTCTTGACCGAGCCGACCTTCTATGCAGTTTGGGGCATACAGTAATGGTATCTAACTGTCATAAACATGATGTGTTAATAAATTGTCTGGACTGCTATAAACCTAAAAGTATAGGTATTATACTAGGCATTCTGAATATTGTTGAAATGTTCAATGAAAAATATTACAAAAACGCCCCTGGTGAATTGCTACGGTATTTTGGCGAAATATTTTCGCGTAATACAAAAATGCTGATATATCCTTATCAGCCCGAAAAGAACAAAGCCCTTATTACTACAGCAACTTTAAAGGTATCTGAAAACATTAGGCATCTTTTCGAGCATTTAAAATTAAATGGCTTTATGGTTGATTTGCCCGGCTGCGATGAAAGTGTGTTACAGATTTTTTCGCCGAAAGTGATTCAAATGATTAAGTTGGGCGAGCCCGGTTGGGAGGAAATGGTGCCCGATACTGTAGCTGATATTATTAAAGAAAAATTCTTGTTCGGTTATCATCAGGAACTTACCCCTGCAAAATGAACGGCGAAAAACTACGCATTGACAAATACCTTTGGGCAATTCGCATTTTCAAAACCCGCTCACAGGCATCGCAGGCTATACAAGCCGGTAAAGTAAAATGCAATGGCCTGGAAACAAAGGCCAGCAAACAAGTTTCAATTGCCGACCATTACGAAATAAATACCGGCGACCGGAAGTGGATTATTGAAGTTACAGGTTTATTATCTCACCGCGTTCAATATTCCGAAGCTATTAACTATTACATTGATTTAACCCCCAAAGAAGTTTTAGTAGCAAAGGAAACTTCTTCATTTGTTGATTATACCGGTAAACGCCAAAGCAAGCAAGGCCGGCCCACAAAGCGTAATCGAAGAGAGTTAGGCGGATTACTGGATATATAGATATTGTTTAAAATTATCTATTGAGGGGGCCACTGTTATACTTTCCATTTTCTATTTTTTCTAATTTATTAATCTGAATTTTCTATTCAGCACTCTTTTATCTCTCTGAAACTATAATTATACCATTCTGCTGTTTGCCTTAATATGCTTTTGAGCATCTTTATGCCAATCTCATAAAATAGGGTCAATATTTGTATACTGATTAATTTGTATTATTTTTATTTAGTTTTTATTTTTTGACACGCGCCAATCTTTGGCCCCCTCTATTTTGTTAATCTAAAACACATATTAGTTATGAATAAATTTTATATGGTTTTACTTGCCTTTTATAGCCTAAGTGCATTTTGCCAAAATGGGGGTGTTGGGGTTAATCCTAATGGCGCTCCGCCCGACCCCTCGGCCGCACTCGACATTAACTACATTAATAAAGGGCTGCTGTTTCCCCGCCTTACCACTGCTCAACGAGATGCAATTGCAAATCCCGCTAATGGTTTGCATATATATAATACCGATTGCGGAGTAGATAATTATTTTAATGGATCATTTTGGGTGCCTATTGGAGTTGGCGGAGTTGCTGCGCTACAGCAGCCTTCCATTTCTTTGCCAAACGGGTATGCTTGCCCTTTTTCTGTTGCTAATTTTAGTATTGCACCTATTCCTGATGCCACCAATTATATTTGGCAGGTACCTGATGGCGATACTATTACTTCGGGGCAGGGAACTGCAAGTGTAGGGGTTAATATGGGCAGTAGCTATACCAATAACTGGATAAGCGTTCAGGCGATTACAGCCTGTGCCACGGTTTCAAGCTACACTAACTTTAATTTACAACCGCTTCCGTCGGCTACAGTAGTTTATCCTCCTGGTAGCAATATATATTCATCGCAGTTTTATGCAAACTGGAACTGGTCGGCTAACGCTACTTCATTTCAAGTTGATCTGGCTACTGATACCGGGTTTACAAACATTATTCAAAGCCAAAATGTTGGCGGAACTACAGCCGCATGGATAGGCATACCTAATTTCTGTACTACCTATTATTACCGGGTAGAAGCAGTAAGTAACTGTGGTTTAAGTACGCCATCAAATTACATTGAAATACCAGCAGGCGGACCTACACCCGTTGCAAACGCAGCACAAAATATCGGCCCTGGTCAATTTGATGCTAACTGGCAATGGTTTCCTGATAATAATTTAAGTGTACAAAATTATTATATAGATGTAGCTACAGACAACAACTTTACCAATCCGGCACCCGGGTCGCCTTTTTATGTTAATGCAGGCAATTTTGTAGCCACTGTTTCAGGGCTAACCTGTAATACAAACTATTATTATAGGGTTAGTTACGTTGGCCCTTGTGGAACGAGCGCATATTCCGACACGGTTGCATTTACCACGTCTTCTGGTTCGCCGGGGCAGCCTTCAGCTCCAATAACAAGTTCAACCAACGTTTGTATCAATCAGTCGGGTGTTGTATTTTCTGTAAGCCCAATTGGAGGGGCTAATACTTACAGTTGGAGCGGTCTTCCATCTGGTTCAATAATTACAAACGGTGATGGCACCAGTAATATTACAGTAACTATAGGCGGCACACCAGGCATTTACAATGTAAGTGTGGCTGGTAGTTACGGAGCCACTTGCCCTTTTGGCCCTGCAAGCCCCTCGGTAGCTGATACCGTAAATTCAGGCACGCCTGCAACACCAGGCGCTGTTTCGGGCACTGGCACCGTTTGTGCATATGCCACTGGTGAATTATATTCTATTTCATCTGTTGATGGTGCTAATTCATATAACTGGACTTATCCATCTGATGCAAGTATAGTTTTAGGGCAAGGAAGTACCAGCGCTAATATAAGTTATGGTGTGCAGAATGGCAATATTTGTGTTTCGTCAGTTAATGGTTGCGGGGCCAGCGCACCAAGTTGCATATCTGTTAACATGTTATCTCCATCGGGTGGGGCGCCAACCATAACTGGTCAGCCAGCCAACGAAACATTGTGCCTTCCTGGAAATACTTCCGCCACTTTCAGCGTTGTAGCTACAGGTTCTGGGTTAACTTACCAATGGCAGGTATCAACTGATAATGGAAATACTTTTATCAATCTTACTAACGGTGGTGTATATTCAAATATAAATACAGCTACTTTAAATATTACCGGCGCAACTGCAGGTTTGAACCGGAATCAATATCGTTGCGCAGTTGGGCCTTGCCCGATAAGTACTAGCAATGAGGCCATTCTTTTATCGCAGGCTGCTGGTTCGCAAACATTTGCTTATACTGGTAGCCAGCAAACGTTTACAGTACCGCCTTGTGCAGCTACAATAACTATTGAATGTTGGGGCGCTCAGGGAGGTAATACAAGTGGTGGATTAGGTGGCTATTCTATAGGAAATTTAGCTGTAACCCCAGGTGATATATTATATGTTTATGTAGGACAGGCCGGAAGTGGCCCAGGCTCGGGCGAAACTTTTGGTGGTGGTGGTAGTGCTGGTTTCGACTATCGTGGAAGCGGTGGTGGCGCTTCCGATGTTAGGCTAGGGGGAGCAGATATAAGTAACAGGATTATAGTTGCCGGTGGTGGTGGTGGTTCGAGTAGTGACCCCTGCTGCTCGGCAAATGCACACGGTGGTGCCGGTGGCGGACTTATAGGAGGCAACGGCAGCGATAACAATTCTTTTGGTGGTACTCAAGATAGCTACGGCACTGGTAGCTGCTGCCCATGTGATGCTCCGGTACAAGGACACGGAGAAGACGGTTATTGCAGTGGATGTAATGGCGCCGGTGGCGGTGGCGGATATTATGGTGGCGGAGCTTGTACGCAAGGCGGCGGTGGCAGTGGTTACATTGGCGGCGTTACTAGCGGTTCAATGCAAAGCGGGGTTCAAACGGGCAACGGGCAGGTAATTATTACTTGGTAATATTGAAATAGAAATATACAAAAAGCCCACCGCTTAATTAAAGTGGTGGGCTTTTGTGTTTAAGCTATAATAAATTTAAGAAAAGGTAAAATTACATAGGCTTACAAGTTACTTTGCCACCCTGTGTAAAATAATCAGGGTAGCTGGCCTCACCTGGCTTGTTAACGCAAAAGTCCTGACTATAAGTTGGTGAGGTTGGAACACAAATATACCCATAGGCTGCTTTTTTTGCTATCGCTGTATCGTATTCGGCAACAGTGGCAAAACTATCACGGCACAAAGTCTGTGTTAGAACAAAACCGCTGCCGGTATAGGTACACTTTTCACAAGTATTCTGGCAGGTATAGCATTTTTTACACCCCACCCAATACATCACAAAAAACAATAGCGAAAAGAAGAACAAAAATCTCCTCATAAATTTAATTTAGCAGATGTAAATATAAAAAGCCATTTCATTGGTGCAACAGGCTTCATTTGCAATTGGCATTTACATTTAGGCAAATTATCAAATTTGCAGCTAAATCACTTACTTTTGCTCTAAATTAGTTTTACATGAAAGTTTACCTTGACAATGCAGCTACCACAGCCATTGATAAAGAAGTATTAGCCGAGATGATGCCCTATATGACTGAATATTATGGCAACCCCTCTTCTATTCATGCCTTTGGGCGTAAAACAAAATCGGCTGTTGAGAAGGCCCGTAAAATTGTGGCCAAATATCTGAATGCTTCTACTTCCGAAATTTTCTTTACCGGTTCGGGTAGCGAGGGTAGTAACATGATAGTAAAAGGTGCCGTGCATGATTGGGGAGTTACAAGAATCATTTCATCCCGTCTTGAACATCCCTGTGTTCTTCACTCGGTTGAAACTATGAATCGCGATGGAATAAAAACTGATTATGTAAATATAGATTCCGCCGGGCGTGTTGATTACAACCATCTGGAAACTTTACTGCAAATACCTACCGGTAAAACATTAGTTAGTTTAATGCATGCTAATAACGAAATTGGAACACTTCTTGATATAGAACGGGTTTCGCAATTGTGCCAAAAATATAATGCTTTCTTCCATTCCGATACGGTTCAAACCATTGGTTATTTTCCCTTTGATGTTCAAAAAAATAAAATTCATTTTTTAAGCGGCTCGGCACATAAATTCTACGGACCCAAGGGTGTTGGCTTTGTTTATATTAATAGCGAGGTTGCCCTAAAGCCATTTATTGAAGGAGGCTCGCAGGAACGTAATATGCGTGCCGGTACTGAAAACGTATATGGCATTGTAGGTTTGGGCAAAGCCCTTGAACTGGCTAGCGAAAAAATGGATGAACAAAGAATTTATATCAGCGGCCTTAAAAAATACATGATAAAAAAGCTGCAAGAAAATATCAATGGTGTTAATTTCAATGGCGATGTAAGTGATGAAGGAAGCAACTACAAAGTTTTAAATGTTTCACTCCCGCCTAATGAAAAATCAGATTTAGCTTTGTTTAATTTAGATATAGCCGGTATTGCTGCCAGTGGTGGCAGTGCCTGTAGCTCGGGCTCCGAAAAGGGCTCGCATGTATTGGAAGCCATTAAAGCCGACCCTTCACGCAAAGCTGTACGTTTTTCATTCAGCAAATACAATACCACCGAAGAAATTGATTATGTGGTAGATACCTTAAAAAACATGTTTACTGCTCCTCATTTAAAAACAAATTCGGCGGTCTCAGACAAGGTTTAAGATTGCCATCAATTAAATTTGGGTAAAACAAGAAATATACCAATACTAACTCAGTGGGTTGTATCTCTTGTGGTGCAAAAAAATAATAAAAAGAAATCTTGGAATATTTAAAAAACATGCCTACTTTGCATGTATACCCCATCGGGACACCCACGAACACATAACAGATTTTAGTTTTTAAAGTAAAAAATAACTTGTCTGACAACAGATTTATTTTCGGTTTATGAAATCATTTCTGAAGGTGCTTTTTTTTATTTGCCTTTCACATATGGCCTCAGCTCATTTTAATCAGGCGGGTAATAGTTCTTATACAGATTTAAATTATAAGGTTTTTCAAGTTGATAAAGGTTGGGGTTACGATATCATGAATAAAGATATTTTATTGATACATCAACCTTTTATACCGGGCATTTCCGGTGTTCATCCATTTGAAACACGGGCTGAGGGGGAGAAAGTTGCGAGTTTGGCAATAATGAAAATTAAAAGTGGAATTTTTCCTCCAACCATAACCCAAAGCGAGTTGGATAGCATTAAAAAAATAATAAAGTGATATTTAAAATATAATACTATTTTTATTTACTGTTGACTTGCTTCAACAACGGGCAACACGGACATAATTATTATTGATTTTTTTTATTGGCACCCAATTTTTTGAATACGTTTTTAATCATAAAAATTAAAATTTATGTTATTTAAAACTTTACAATGGCTGTTTACCGCATTGCTTTTTCTTCCTCTGGCGTTATGTGCGCAATCTGGACTTGTTATTGATGGCGACCAATTATATATCTCGCCGGGGTGCAGCTTGTATGTTAACGATTCAGTATTGGTAATAAATGGCGGTACTATTCGCAACAATGGAGATACGATATATGTTACCGGCGATTGGACCAATAATTCTGGAGGTGCTGTATTTACGGATAGCTCTTCAGGAACGGTAGACTTTTTGGGCTCCTTCAATCAGAATATTAATGGCTCTGATCCAACGATTTTCGACAGTCTTTTAGTAAACAATAGTAATGGCGTTTCGTTAGGGGTAAATAACACCGTAAACGGAAAGCTGATTTTTGCTGCCGGTTTAATTAATACTACACCATCTTATACGCTTGCTTTGGCTGCAACCGGTAGTGTGTTGGGCGCGGGTTCAGGAAAATATGTAAACGGCAATTTCCAAAAAACGATTACCGCCTCTACCGATCCTTCTATTGATTTTGAAATCGGAGATGCTACAGTATATGCTCCGCTTAATCTTGCTTTTCATGGTTCAAGCGTTGGGGGTACTGTAACTGCAAGCACAACTTCGGGACAGGAATCTAATATTTCCGGTTCGGGAATTAATAGCGCTAAAGATGTAGCTCGTTTTTGGACATTAAGCAACAACAGCATTAGCGGCTTTACTACTTTCGATCCGACCTTCAATTATTCTTCGGGAGATGTTATCGGAGGAGCGACTCCATCTAACTTTATAGCCGCTCAGTACAATGGTTCATGGGCAACATTATCTATAAGCGGTACGCCTACAAGTACCAGCACAGCAACTACAGGTGCAACATTTGTAGCAGCCGATTATGCTTTGGGCGATCCTGATTTGTCAGTAGCAACTAACCCTGATAACGTTGCTGTTTGCAGTGATTTGAATGCCAGTTTTACAAGCACTTCAACTTCAACCCCCACTCCTACTATTCAATGGCAGGAAAATCAGGGCAGCGGGTGGAGTGATATTACAATAGGAGGAGTTTATGGCGACCCTACATTGTCAACACTGGTATTAACCGGTGTTACTTCGGCAATGAATGGATATCAATACCAAGCTGTATTTACTAATACTTACGGCTCTGTAACCTCTACAGCGGCTACATTAACGGTAAATAGCTTAGCGCCCCCTACAATTACAGGTTCAGGCTCACCAGACCAATTTACTGCTTGCGATGCCCTGACACTTGATGCTGGCTCTGGTTATTCATCATATTCATGGAGCGATGCGACAACGGCCCAAACCGACGCAGCAACAACTGCAGGAACTAATACCTATAGTGTAACAGTAACTGATGCAAATACCTGTTCAGCCAGTGCTTCCGTGTCGGTAACCATAAATTCATTCTCGTTATCTGCTCCTGTTATTACAGGGTCAGGTTCACCCGATCAATTTACAGCTTGTGATGCCGTAACGCTTGATGCAGGTTCGGGTTATTCTTCATATACATGGGGCGATGCTACA
>CAIXGR010000019.1 GCA_903919075.1 uncultured Bacteroidota bacterium
GCATGGCGCGAACGCTCAATCATTTCAGTAATTTTCACGCCAAATATAGCGCCGCCGATATTCACCCGTTAACATACTTACCGGTAAAAGAAAAAAAACAGGCTACTGGTGCCAAAGAAAACAGCAGTGTGTTAAGTGCCGCATCTATATGGTGCACCTTTAATGCTCTGGAAGAAGTGAACCGGCCCGATATGGAAACCAACTGGAAACTATTCAGTTCATCGCAACGCATTGCCTGGAAAACCGGCACCAGTTTCGGCTTTCGCGATGGATGGGCGGTTGGCGTAACCCCTAAATACGTAGTAATGGTATGGGTAGGCAACGCCACCGGCGAGGGCAGGCCGGGGCTGGTGGGTGTGGCAACCGCGGCACCGGTAATGTTCGATATTTTCAAGCTATTAAAAACTTCTTCGTGGTTCGAGCAGCCGTATAGTGAAATGCAGCAAATTGATGTATGCTCAAAAAGCGGCTACCGGGCGCTTGATATTTGCGAAGAAAAAACACCTATGTGGGTACCGGTTGCAGGTTTGCGTACCTCGCCCTGCCCTTATCATCAAATTGTGCATTTAGATGCCACCGGCAAATGGCGGGTAAACAGCGAATGCGAATCGACCTCGAAAATGAAACATGAATCGTGGTTTATTTTGCCACCCGCGCAGGAGTGGTTTTATAAATCGAAGAACCCGCAATATAAAATGTTGCCTGCTTTTAGGAAAGACTGTTCAAATTCCACCAAGTCAATACCCATGGAATTTATCTATCCTAAAAAAAGCACCGAAATTTATATACCGGTTGAACTGGATGGTAAAACCGGTAAAACTGTATTTGAAGCCGTACACCGGTCTACCGATGCCATCATTTATTGGAGCCTTGATGATGATTACCTGGGCTTAACCAAAGGCACACACCAAATGGCATTAAGCCCCGATCAGGGCAAACACATGCTGGCCCTGGTAGACCAAAACGGCGAAAGGCTGGAATTGCAGTTTGAGGTGTTGAAAAAGGAAACGAGATAGGTTTTACCCACTTAAAATCGAGAAATTTTCTCCCGGTTGGCGTCCCCGCCAACCGGAGTCCAGCTGTTTGCGAATTGCATTTTTTTGCGTTAAGGATTGAAGCGTAAAACCCGCAGCCTGCGTTGTATTTGGCGTTGCAGCGAGGATTTGAAGCGTAAAGCCCGACCGGCGCTTTGGCCGGGGAACGCCCATTGGCTCATCCGACAACACTTTCCATTTACACCTGTTTGCTCCAAAATATGTGAACACAAAAAACTTTGCAGACCAAGAAATTATCTTAAATTTAGAAGCGCTAACAACACCGTATTGGATGAGGTTTAACTTTTACTCAAAATACTTTTTTCTTATTTTATTTATAGGCTCTGCCATTATTACTTTGGCGCAGGACCCTACCTTTTCGCAATTCGACGCCAACCAACTTTATTACAATCCGGCATACACCGGTTACAAAAAAGAGGCCCGCGTGGGAGTTACCTATCGCAACCTTTGGCCCAATGTGCCCGGTAAAGCATTTCCCGGCCCGCTGTCAACTTATACGGCTACCGGCGATGCTTATTTTAATGTGCATGATAAATTTATTGCCGGTGCCGGTGCCTTTGTAGGGCAGGATGTTGAAGGGCAGGGTTATTTAGCCACCACATCGGCGGGTATTATGTATGCGCAACACCTGCCGCCCATACGTGCCCTGCATGATGATAAAAGGCTGCCTGCGCGCTTTGATATTTATGCCGGCTTTAAAGTTTACTACAACCATATACATGTTGATTGGAGCCGCTTTGTTTTTTCAGACCAGCTGAGCCCTAACTATGGGGTTACCGGTCCTTCCTCTTTTTCGCAATACGCCATTTCGCAACGCGATTATTTCGATTTCGATTTTGGTGTGCTGGTGCGCAACAATTTTCGGGGCAAAGGAAAATGGATTAACGAACTTGGTTTTTCAATGGCGCATGTATTATCGCCGTCTATTTCCATTACCGGTTCTAATACCGATGCCACCAAGCTGCCGCGAAAATATGTAGCTACCTACCGCGCCAACATTGCGCTTACCGAAAACAAATTTTACATAGGCCCCACCGTATTATTCGAAACGCAGGGCAAGTTTTACGAAACCACCGCCGGGTTCGATTTTTATTTCAAGCTCAACAAAAAAACCGAAACAGTGCCTTTAAGCATCGGCCTCTACAACCGGTTCTCCGAAATAACTAAAAATCAGGAAACCAACCAGTCCAAGATTAATACCAGTGCTTTAATAATATCGGCCACACATAAAGGCATCATCCCCAACGGTGCTAATCCGCTTGCTTATTCAATTGGTTTTTCAGTTGATTTGCCATACATGGGTTTAGGTATGCAAACCGCAGGTGCCTACGAACTTACCGTCGGGCTTCTCATTCCATACAAAAAAGCAGATGTTATGAAATGCTTTTTGGAATATTAAAACATATTTTAGTTTATTGTAATTTATTTACGTGACTCTTATACAGGCTGTTTCCTTGTCCATGCAATGGAGAGGGTGGCCGCGCGAAGCAATATCGGGTGGTGATGGGCGTTCCCCGGCCAAAGCGCCGGGTCGGGCTTTACGCTACAAGTCCTCGCACCAACGCCAAAGCCTGCGCAGGCTGCGGGCTTTCCGCTTCAATCCCTAACGCGAAAAGAGGCAGCCCACAATCTAAATCAACGTAGTAATTTACTTCTCTTTTATTTTCTCAGAATGCCCTTCATGAAAATGCCGTCAAGAAATTTTCTCGCAGCATGGCAAGAGAACAAAAACGCTGTTTGAGCCTAACACACCCTCTCAGTTAAAGACTAGTTGAAAGGCGAGTTCGTTTTTGTTGCGGGTAGCGAGGAAATTTTAGGCCTTTTTCATGGCCTGTCTCGTCCCAGAAAAAGTTGACTATAAAAAGTCAAGATTATGGAGAGCAAAAGGATTAAGGGCAATAATACTTTTCCCGGAAAGAGTTATAGCGAA
>CAIXGR010000020.1 GCA_903919075.1 uncultured Bacteroidota bacterium
ATAAATATTAATATAAGTGGTGGTTCTGCTCCTTTTGTTTACAATTGGGCCGATGGTGCTAGTTCACAAAACAGAGCAGCTCTTGCCGTCGGAAATTATTTAGTAACAGTAACCGATGCCGGCTCATGTTCGGCTTCAACAAGTGCTACTATAAACCAAATTGCATCGCTCGTATCAAATATTACAAAAATTGATGTTACATGCTATGGCGGAAATAATGGCTCGGCTCATTTGGATGTAACCAATGGAACACCGCCATACAATATTTTATGGAGCAATGGTGCCGATAAAAAAGATATTATTAATCTTATTGCCGATACTTTCAATGTTACAGTTACCGATGCTAATAATTGTAATATCTCAAATGTTACTGTCATTAACCAGCCAGTACAAATACAATTATCCGAAACAGTAAAACCGGTTAACTGTTACGGAAATAATGACGGAGCAATAAATACTAACGTTATCGGCGGCACAGCAGCTTATGTTTATCATTGGAACAATAATGCAGTTTCGCAAAACTTAGCAAATCTTTCTGCTGGAACTTATGCGCTTACAGTAACCGATTCAAGCAACTGCTCTGTTACTGCAAATAATATTGTTGTTAGTCAGCCTACACAAATTACAGCTACTACTGATGTTACCCCTGCGGGATGTTCAGGTCTAAGCAATGGTGCAATTCAAATGAATGTAAATGGGGGAGCAGCGCCTTATTCATTCTTGTGGTCTAATCTGGCAACTACTCAAAGCTTAAATAGTGTAGCCGCCGGAAATTACGACGTAACCATTACTGATAGCAAAAGCTGCACAACAGTTGTAAATGCCTCAGTAATTTCATCAAGCCCGTTAAACATTGTTCCGTCTGTTCGCAATACTTCATGTAATGAAGTTCAGAACGGCTCTATTACTTTGTTGGTTACCGGTGGCAAGGCTGCTTACAGCTATAACTGGAGCAACGGCGCACATTCCGAAAATCTTACCGCATTGTCATCCGGTTCTTACGCGGTTACTATTACAGATGCAAACGGTTGTTCTTCTTCGAACGATTTTACCATTACCAGCGATTACGAATTGGAAGTACACATTACACCACCGGCGGTTACAACTATTATCCCTGGCCAATCTGTTGAGTTAATTGCAACTACCAATGTTAACCATTGTAACGCTTACAGCTGGGCCTCGTTAAACAAAATGTCGTGCAGCACATGTGCCACAACCGAAATTTTAGCTGAAGAAACTGGATTATATACAATATCGGTTATTGATGTTAACGGTTGTAAGGCTATAGATACTATAACGCTTGATGTAAATACCCATCCTGATATTTATATCCCTAACGCTTTTTCGCCTAACAACGATGGCAATAACGATGAGTTTAAAATATATGGCGTATTGGATGATATTGTTAGAATAGATTTTTCAATATTCGACCGTTGGGGCGAAGAAGTTTTTGAAACCAACAATGCACATACCGGTTGGAATGGAACTTTCAAAGGCGAACCTGCACCGGTAGGTGTGTATGTATATATGATTAAGCTTAACCTTTCTAATGGTTCCATTAAAAACTATAAAGGTGCCGTAACACTTATTAAATAATTCGAAATCAGTATTGATTTTAGCAAAGCGGCTTTAGGCCGCTTTTTTTATGCCCGTAAAGCTTGGTTTTGCACTTTAAAGGTCAGTTTCGGGCTCAATCCACAATTTACATCTTGATAACTCGTAAATCAAAATCTTGCCTAAGTTCTAATTTAGAACTGCACAAAAAAATAAAGTTATGAGTAGCGAACAAAAATCTTCGGCTGGCAAATGGTTGTTTATTGTAATTGCAGTTCTTGTTTTAATTGGGGTGCTTACCTTTTTAGGTTTCAATTTTACATACAGCGAGGGCAATCGCGCCGGTATACTTATCAAATTTTCAGAAAAAGGCTATGTTTTTAAAACCTGCGAAGGCGAGTTAAATGTTGCCGGCCTTGGCAATATTTCGAACACAGTGCAAATGAACCAGCCCTGGACTTTTTCTGTAACTAATAAAGCCATAGCGATACTTTAATGCATTTAGAGGGTAGAAAAGTGTCGCTTCATTATCGTCAAATTATAAAAAGCATGCCTTGGCAAGGCGAAACAACATATTTTGTTGATGGTGTACAGGTAATTAGTCAATAATATTTTTTCGGTGGTTCCTGCAATTTTATCCGCCGATACTATCTCCGTAAAACAACCCATATGGTGAAAAAAATACTCCCTGTTTTTTTCTTATTAAGCATAATTCATTACAGTGCAAATTCGCAAATAACCCAAATTGTGCGAGGTACTGTCATCGACAAAGAATCTAATTCTCCTTTAATTGGTGTTAGTGTTGCTGTTTTAAAAGACTCGGCCATAATTACAGGCGGCGTTACTGATGAAACAGGAGCTTTTCGACTGGAGAAAGTTCCTGTGGGCAGGGTTAATCTTATCGCATCATATTTGGGTTACAAAAAGTTTTTTATACCGAACGTGTTAGTTAATTCGGGTAAAGAAGTAGTGTTGAATATTGAAATGGAGCCCTCGGTAGCAACTAAGGAAGATGTAGTAATATCAGGCAAGCGCAGAGGAGAAGTAGTGAACGACATGGCCATGCTGAGTGCGCATGAATTTTCGATTGAAGAAGCTGAACGTTACTCAGGCTCTCGCGGCGATCCGGCTCGTATGGCTACTAATTTTGCCGGTGTTTCCGGTACCGATGATTCTCAAAATAACTTAGTGGTGCGCGGTAATTCTCCGTTTGGTGTTTTGTATCGAATAGATAACGTAGTAGTACCCAACCCCAACCATTTTGCCGGTGAGGGGCAAACCGGTGGCGAAGTAGCCATTTTAAGCGATAGAATGCTTTCTAATTCCGATTTCCTAACCGGTGCCTTTCCGGCCGAATTTGGTGATGCAACCGCCGCTGTTTTTGATATAAGGCTGAAGAATGGAAATAACGAGCGCCCCGAATTTACTGCACAGGTTGGTGCATTGGGTGCCGAGGTTTTTGGTGAGGGCCCATTTGGCAAGCACACTAAATCTTCTTTCATTTTCAACTACCGGTATTCAACTTTAGGTGCCTTGGTTAAGTTGGGGTTCGATATCGGTACTTCAGCCATTCCAACCTATCAGGATTTTCAGTTTAAAATGAATTTTCCTTTAAAGAAAAACGCTGGCAATATATCTGTATTTGGTATTGGTGGTTATTCCACTATTAATTTTATCAGCAGCAATCAATTAGACCCCACAACTCAGGAAATTTATGCGGCCCCTAACACAAACGAATATTTTAAAGCCGGTATGGGTGTAATTGGTGCCACCTATACGCACCAGGACAATGAACACGAGTACACCAAAGTAACTATTGCCGCCTCAACACAATACAGCCAGGATTCATTCGACCGTATTATCCGGCATATAGACCCTATAACTAAAGCTTATGTAGTTGATAGCCTATACCATCTCGAAGATTATCTTTTTTTCAATACCCGTTATACATTATCGCTTATGCATAATGCTAAATTGAATTCTCACAGTTCAATACGGTATGGTTTGGTTACTGAGATGTTTCAACCTTACTATCGCTACAGGCATTCGCTAGAGCCTATGTTGAACCCGGATTTAACTACGCGCAAATGGTCGCAATACTTAAATAATACCACCGGGTTCCATTTTTTATTTCAACCATACATACAGTGGAAATATAATATAAGCGATAAGGTTTCAACGGTTATGGGTTTGCACGGGCAGTATTTTACGCTGTCTAACTCGTGGAGTATTGAGCCTCGTTTTTCAATTAAATGGAAGTTTAAACCAAATCAGTCGTTGGCTTTTGGCACCGGTACTTACTCCCAGCTTTTGCCGTTTTATCAATACTTTACGCAAGATACTAATGGCACTCAAAACAACCGCCATCTCGATTTTGTGCGCAGCTTTCATGCCGTGTTAGGTTACGATGTGTTCTTCAAAAATGACGTTCGTATTAAATTAGAAGCCTACTACCAGTTGCTTTGGAATATACCGGTTGATACTTTCCCTTCATCATACAATATTTTAGATGAAGGCACCGGCTTCGATTTATTCTTCCCCGGCAAATTAACCAATAAAGGATTAGGCAGAAACGTAGGAGTGGAGCTTACTGTTGAAAAATTCTTTACGCATAATTGGTTTATCATGTTTACCGGCTCCGTCTACGATTCAAGGTTACAGGGTAGCGATGGCAAATGGTACAACAGCGACTTTAATAACAACTACGTTTTAAACCTGTTGGGCACCAAAGAATTTAAATGGGGAAAGAAAAGATTAAACACCATTGGCATTGGCGGCAAAATAACTTTTGGTGGTGGCATGCGCTACACGCCATTTGATACCACTCTTTCAAAAACACATGAAACCCCTGTGGTGATTGATTCGCTGCGCGATAAATTTACCTTTCAACCCTATTTCCGGTTCGACTTTAAATTTAATTACCGCTGCAACACCAAGCGTTTTACACACGAGGTGGGCATAGACATAGTGAATGTAACCGGATATAAAAACATCCTCCGTTTACAATATGTCGATGCAAGCCATCCTATTAACGTTATTAACCAACTTGGCTTTTTACCAATCTTCTATTACCGCCTCGATTTTTGGCTAGGTAAGAAAACTTGGTAAAGTTCTGTATTCAGAGTCTTCCATATTTTGAATTGGATTGTCCCCCTTCGAAGGGGGACGACCATCTTTTCCATTAGGAAAAGATGGTCGGGGGGATGAGAGCACTAGGTAATGAACGACAAATTAATTTCATAGCGCTAAATTCCTTTCTCGTTTTTCTTTTCTTTGCCAAAAATATTTCATGCAATCATTTCCTCAGGTTATATTACATAGTAACAAAATTCATGCTGTAAAGCGGTTTCACCCCTGGGTGTTTTCAGGCGCTATAAAAAAGAAAGATGGCGACCTTAAAGAAGGGACTGTAGTTGAAGTTTATTCAGATAAAGGAGAATATCTGGGCATAGGCCATTATGGTATGGGCAGTATTGCTGTACGAATTTTCTCGTTCAATAAGGTAACTGCACTTAATGACTTGTGGAAGCAAAAATTTGAAAGTGCTTACCGGTTGCGTCAGGTAGCTGGCTTGGCCGAAAGTACTGACACCAATGCTTACCGTTTACTCAATGCCGAAGGCGATGGCATGCCGGGACTGATTGTTGACTGGTATAACGGAACTGCAGTTATACAGGCCCACTCAAAGGGAATGTATAACGAACGAGAGAATTTTGTTGAAGCAATTAAAGCAGTTTACGGCAGCCGCCTTAAAGCAGTATACGATAAGAGTAACGCATCCATGCACCACAAACCGGCAAAGCAAGAAGAAGCCTCAGATTCAGATACTCAACACTCAGCACTCAACACTCAGCATTCTACTGATAGTTACCTTTACGGCAAGCCTTCAGATGATCTGGTTCTCGAAAATAAACATCGCGTTAAAGTAGATTGGGTAGGGGGCCAAAAAACAGGTTTTTTTATTGACCAGCGCGATAACCGTTTACTGCTGTCGAAATATGCTGCGGGTAAAAAGGTGTTGAATACCTTTTGTTATTCTGGTGGTTTTTCAGTTTATGCAATGGGGACAGGAGCGAAGTTGGTGCATTCGGTGGATAGTTCGGCTAAAGCTATTGAATGGACCGATGAGAACATAAAGTTGAATGCAAATTCAGCTTCCCAACATCAATCATTCGTTTCCGATGTTTTTGATTTTATGAAAGATGCCGATGAAGATTATGATATCATGGTGCTCGACCCGCCTGCTTTTGCAAAAGGGCAATCAGCAAGGCACTCGGCTATTAAGGCTTACACACGGCTTAACCATACCGCTTTCAAAAAAATTAAATCGGGTGGTATAGTATTTACGTTTTCATGTTCGCAGGCCGTTAACCCCGAAATGTTTCAGGGTGCAGTAACCGCAGCAGCTATTGAATCGGGAAGGAATATCAGAATACTTCATCATCTTACCCAGCCTGCCGATCATCCGGTAAGCATTTATCATCCCGAAGGGTTGTATTTAAAGGGGCTGGTTTTATATGTAGAGTAATAGATTTTTGTAATAATTGGCTATTAGCGCAATGTGTTTCCCTAAATTCTCTTAAAACGGCGGGGTGGTTTGCAACTTTCCTTTCGAAAATCGTAACTATGAACTTGGTTAAGATTTTTTAACTGCTAGGCATATTACCAGTTTTAACAGAATTAAAATATTTTTGACTCGCTTAAATTCAACCTATGAACAAAAAGATTTTCTTGTCTATCGTATCTCTCGGCATTGTTCTGGCTTCATTTGCCGGCAAAGGCACCGATATTAAAATAACGGTTAAAGGCCTTGAAAACACTAAAATGATACTTGCTAATTATTATGGCGATAAGGAGTATGTAAAAGATTCTTTGCTGTTTAACCAGAAGGGCACAGCCACGCTAAAGATGGATACATTATTGCCAGGTGGCGTTTATCTGGCCGTATTTCCTGCCATGGGCAATCGCTATTTCGAATTTATTCTGAATGAGCCCCAGTTTACTTTAGAAACAGATACCAACGACCTAACCGGTCATATGAAAGTTATTGGTTCGGTTGAAAACGAACTTTTTTATAAGGACATGCACTACCTCAGCAAAATGAAAGAGGCTTCAGACTCTGTATCGAAACTATACAAGGCTGCTAAGGACCCTAAAGAAAAAGAAAATTATCGCACCCAGTTGACCGATATGGACAAAGATGTAAAGGCCAGGAGGGGCGAGGTTATTGAAAAATATCCTACTTTGTTTTATGCCAAGCTTTTAAAAGCAATGAAAGATATAGATGTACCGGAGGCGCCTAAAGATGCTAATGGTAAAATTGATTCAACATTTCAATGGCGATATTACAAATCTCATTATTGGGACTATGTGGATTTGAAGGACGAAAGGCTATTACGCTGCCCTGTATTTCATGGTATGCTGAAAAAATACATGGGTCAAATTGTGGTGCAAACTCCTGATTCAATCAATGCCGGTGGAGAAGACCTTTTGGCAAAAACAGATATGAAAAACGATATATATCGTTATATAGTTACCTACATTTTTAATGAAGCTGCAAACTCGAAAGTGATGTGTTTTGATGCGGTGTATGTTCACTACGGCAGCAAGTATTTTTGCGATGCCAGCTACACACCTTGGATAGATTCAGTTAAGCGTTTCAAAATTTGCGACAGAGTGCAAAGATTAAAACCGGTATTGTGCGATAAGAAAGCTCAATCGCTGATACTGCCTACCGACTCTACCGAAACACAATGGAAATCGCTTTATGATATAAAAGCTAAATACACCATTCTCGCATTCTGGGATCCGGATTGTGGACATTGCAAAAAAGAAATACCAGTGCTTTTAGAAGCATGGCATAATTTGAAGAAAAAGGGTGTTGATGTTGGCGCTTATTGCCCAGCCATCATGGAAATAGAGGCCTATAAAGACTGGGTTGAATTTATTCAGAAAAATAATTTAGACTGGATTAATGTATGCGACCCTAAACGGCACAATAATTTCCGTTACGAGTGGGATGTACAAAGCACTCCACAGGTGTATATTTTAGACAGTAATAAAAATATTAAAGCCCGTAGAATAGGAGCCGACCAGGTTGAAGATTACATTCTTCACCTCGAAAACCCTGCGTATTTTGGAAAGCTTTCAAACAAAATCAACGAAAGCGACGAAGAAAAGCAAGAAGGTTCAGAGAAGTAGTTAATAATTGACAGCCAACCACTTGCAATGAAATTTTAAAGGGTTTCATTGCAAGTGGTTGGCTTTTTAATTGATAGTGAATTAAAGTCCTGTCTCCTGGTTTTTGTTCAAGAAATGCTAGTGTTTAAACCACTAGCCTAATGGCATTTTTGGGCTGATTTTCATCTGCAAAATGTCACTCCTCTTTTTTAAACACTCTTTTAGGTTATCAACAAATACGTTTTCATAAGTAGGGGGCGTTAATAGGTATATGCGCCATACCTTGCGTTCAAAATATAATTATGCTTAAAGTTCAAAGAACTGAGCCTTACCGTTTGTTTTTGATAGAAGATAATCCGGCAGAAGTGCGCCTGATACAAGAAGCAATTAAGGAAGCTGAGCTGACCGATTTATTGGAGTTAAGCTATGCTTACGATGGCGAAGAAGCCTGCGAAGCTTTAGACGCTTCGAAAATTTTTAATAAGGCTTTTGACCTGGTGCTTTTGGATTTGAACATGCCTAAAGTTTCGGGCAAAGAAGTGCTTGAGAAAATTAAAACCGATCCGGATCTTGAAAGCACACCGGTAATTGTAGTTACTAATTCCGACTACAAAAAAGATATGATTGAGTGCTACCGGTTAAGAGCTGATGGCTATTTTCAAAAGCCCGGCGACTTTAAAAAGCTGGTTGATTTCTTTATTTCAGTTAAAAGGTCAATTGAAGTAAAACACAAGCTTTCAATATACTTTATTGAAAAAGTGTACGACGAATTAGCCTTAGCAGTATAATTATTTTTAAAAGGCCCGGTAAATGCATTTACAGATAAAACCCACTAATCGCATAAAATGACAAACGGAGCACAAAAAAATATATTACTGCTTGAGCGCAGCTCTCAAAATGCGCAACAAATTCTCCAAACCTTTCAGGGAAACGAAAAAACTTTTAAAGTAAATCACGCTACCGATATTGAAGGCGGACTTAGCTATCTTAAAAAAACTGTACCCGATTTAGTATTGTTGGATAATAATTTAGCCGAAACCAAAGGATTTGCTTCTGTAAAAAGCCTTTTGGCCGAGGGTAAAATACCATACATTCTCCTTTCCGATGTTAACGGTACCGAAGTAATCAGGCAGGCGGAAAAAACCGGAGCCAAAGAATATTTGGTAAAAGACCGGATGACGCCTTACTACCTGATGAAAACAGTTTTAAGCACATTAAAGCTGAGCGAAACTGAAAATAAACTGAATAACGTTTTCGAAGAATATTCCACGCGCATCGAATCTTTTTCAATGATGCTGGATGTGATTAAGGACGGAGTGGTGCTCATTGATGCTAACAATGAGGTGCAATATACCAATGCAAAAGCCTCATCACTTTTTGAAGATGAGGAATTGCGGAAAAAAATTACGGCTCATCTTACTAATCGCGAGGTAGATAGTGAACAGATAATTGAAATAAAAGGAGATGCAAAGCAGAATATAGTGCTTCGCGTTAATAATTTTTATTGGAACAAAGAAAGGGGCAACATTTTTGTTGTAGAAGTAGTTGCACCTGCAAATGAAGCCGCCACCGGTGCAAGTGAATTTATGGTTACCGGTAAAGAACATTTCGCCTCGAAAAATTTATACGAACCGGTTCGTCAGTTATTGAATGAAGTAGAACTTGTTGCCGAACATTTAAATGCAGGTAAGTATAATAAAGCTGCCGAGCACACAGGTTTTGCTGAAGACTCAGTTGCTAAAATTGAAACGCTGCTTGGCAATATTAAGTCATATATCGCCCTAAGTAACCATCCATTGAAACCTGAAATGGTTTCAATGAAAACTGTAGTTGCAGATGTGTTGGAGTCAATGAAACCGCAAATTGAAGCCGCTAAAGCCGAGATCAATATTTCAGAACTACCATCATTAAATGCCGACAAGGAGCTTGTAACTAAGTTAATTACCGAGTTGCTAACCAACGCATTTAAGTTTAGCCGCAAAAACAAAAATCCGGTTATTGATATTGGGCACGATAAGTTTGATGGCAATATTATTTTCTGCGTGCGCGATAACGGCGTAGGTATTTCGAGAAAAGACCACACCAAAATTTTTGAATTTTTCCAAACCCTCGAAAACGAAAACAATGCCGGTGGCAATGGTATAGGTTTAGCCATGGGCAAAAAAATAGCCGAAGCACATGGCGGAAAAATATGGGTGGAAAGTTTACCCGGCCACGGCAGTAATTTTTATTTCACATTAAGTAATTAATATGCCTCCTTCCTTGTTCGAGGCAATAAAAGTGTATAAAAGGTGAATTGACCAAAACCTTAAAAATGAAAAAGACTTGCAACAGATGCGGACATCAGTTAGACATTGATAAAAGATGTTGTACCTCGTGCGGCGCATTTAACCCGTATTTTATTGCTGGCTTCAAAACTCCTGCCATTCAATCTGAAATGGTTGAAGAAAAACGGCTAGAAGAGGAAAAAAAGATAGAGGCAGAGCTTGCAGAAAAAGAAAAGCGCGAACAAAAAATACAAAGAGAGTTAGAAGAAGCAGAAAAAAGACATCAGGAACGTTTAAAAGAAATGATGCTTGAAACAACTGCAACACCGGTTGTAGTTGAAAAAAGTCAAGGTGAAATTAGTGACAAATTTACTACTCAACCTGAAAGTATAGCACCGGTTGCCAGCGGTAGCCTATTAAATTTTGAGTATAACGATACACCGGTTGCGGAACAAGCTTATAAAAGCGCACGGCCTAAAAGATGGATGCTTGTAACTGCAGTTCTTGTAGTTTTGCTAACAATGGGCGGTAGCCTTATTTATTTTTATAGCGTAAAGTCCACCGAACCTAATTCAAGTGCTTTACATGCTGAAATTTCTCCGGTACCCAACGCTGTAAGCAACGCTACTAATTCAAATACCAATGAAGTCCCTTTTTCAAATTCAGTTGATACCGTTAAACCCCAGCAAAAGGCCCAGGTTATCACGGCAGCAATATCGCGTAATAAAGAGGTAACACCAGCTGCACCGGTAAAAGCGAAACATACAACTGATTTCGTTTTAACGTCAGCAAAGGTTAGAGCGGACTTAGTTGGCAGAAAGCTTTCGGGCTGTGGAATTACAATAAGAAAAGCCGGAGATATTGTAAGCCTCGGCACACCTGTTTATGTTGAACAATTACCATCAGGTTATATGAAATACAGAGTGGCTGCAAGAGTAGTGCAGGGCAACGAGACCTACAATTCTACGCCTTATGTGTACTATAAGGCAGATGGCAGCTTTATTAAAGTAGATGGAACAAACTGTGAATAATCATACTTCAACCAACATGAAAAACTTATTGACTGCCTGTGTTTTTTTGAATCTGTTTTTTGTTTCCAACGCACAAAACTATTTAACCGGTAAGCTTATTGATAACCAGGGCCACGTTCGCGATATAAATTACGATCGTACTGAAAGTGCATTAAGCACAAATATATTCCGCTCCGAGTATAAAGTTTTAAGCAAAAAGGGAACTCTGTTGTATAATGTCACCATTACTCATGATCAATTAAAATCGCAGATGACAGTTGCCGTGAAAACCGAAGGCAGTGGTGTAAAAGGTGCAGTAATTGAATACGATGAAAACGAATGCGGCTTAATTTTTAGCGATAGGGGAAATATGGATACAGTTTTCAATATAGCTAGTCCCTATAAATATTTGTTATCGTTTACTGATGGCAACCGCGACTATCCTGTACTTCATAAAATGCAAACCGGTACCGGTATACGTATTGTGCTTGACCCGCTAAGTAAATATTGTTTAAGGAAACATAATGAAATTGTAAAAAGCCACCGTGTGCTCGCTTATGTGGCTCAAAAGAAGAAAAAGATGGACGAGGAAAGCAACGACAACGACGGCAATGAATATAAGGGCGATTTGTGGGGCAATAAAAACGTTCTTATAGCTAAAAAGGGCAATTCATTTGCTATGCAGCTATTAAAGCTCAGAGATTCATTGTATATAAAAAATAATCAATACAACCAATTAATTACCGGATTAAGGGCGGGTATTGATAAAGATATACGAACTAAGTTGGGTGAAAGCCGCCTTAAAGATGACATGAAAAAATATGCCGGAGAAAAGAAAAAAGGCAAACCTGAAGGCAAAGGATTATTAATTGATAATGGCAATGCTTATGACGGAACCTTTGACCGTGGGGTATTTATTTCTGGCAGTGCAGTTATTAAAGAAGATTCAAGTGAATATACCGGCCAATACAATAACGAATACATGAATGGAAACGGAGTAATGCGGTATAAAAGCGGCGATTATGTTATTGGCACTTTTAAGAATGGGAAATTTTATGAAGGCATAGTTTATGCAAAAGAAAAAAATGGCGATGTATTCTTGGGTAATTACCAATACAATCAAAGAACTGGTTATGGCGAATTACGCGGCACTCAGGGAAATTGCTACTACGGCGAATTTAAAAATGGGCGATTAGTAAAAGGCTATTCAAAGGAGGTGGACCAGTTTGGCTATTCAACCTACTCTAAAATAGATGACGGAACAAAAAAGCCTATTGATCCCCAACAAGCGCAGGAGTTTTTTGGTGAGGCGCTCAGTTTAAAAAAATAGGCACGTAAATTCATTTTCTCCCTTGCTTATTGTTTCTTTGGTTTTGCGAATTGCAAAAGCCAATGAAATTCTTCACTCTTTTTCTTTTAATATTTTTTTGTGTAGGATATTCATTTCCTGGAACGAGTGGGCAGAATAAGTCTGTGCTTGCGCCTGAAACTTTAAAAATAAATCAGCTTCAAATTATTGCCAGCCATAATAGCTATCATCTAAAAACCGAGCCCGCCATTTTCAGGTTTCTTTCCTTCATACATGCTCTTGGCATTTTGCCCTCATCTTACAATCCTCAATATATTGATTACAGCAATGCATCATTAACTGAGCAATTAGATAAGTATGGCTTGCGAGGCTTGGAACTGGATGTATGGAACGACCCCGAAGGCAACCGGTTTTACAAACGCGCAGGTCGAAAATTTGTTTGGAAAAAAGCAAGCTCAAAAATTGCAGCCTTGCAACCACCGGGATTCAAAATTCTGCATATACCCGATTTTGATTTTAATACTACCAACTATACTTTTAAAGATGCGCTACAGGAAATTAAAAAATGGAGCGAGGCACACCCTAACCACTTACCGGTTTTCATAAATATTGAAACCGAGGTTTCGGCACCGGGTAATCAAATACATATGTTGCGCGGATTGGCTAAAGCCGCGCCCTTCGATTCAACAGCAGCCAATAATTTGGATAAAGAAGTAAAAGATGTTTTTGGCGAAAAATTAAACGGAGTTATTACACCCGATGAAGTCCGCAGCAATTATACAACGCTTGAACAGGCGGCACTGGCTGGCAACTGGCCCACACTTGCAAGTGCCCGGGGAAAAATAATATTTATCATAGATGCCGACGGCCAATCAGGAAATGTATACAAGGCCGGGCACTCTTCATTACAAGGCCGGGCCATGTTTGTTTATTCAAAGCCCGGTGAGGCTGAGGCCGCATTTGTTATTGCCAACGATCCGGTTAAAGAGCATGAAAGAATACAACAATTGGTAAAGCAAGGCTATATACTAAGAACCCGTAGCGACGAAAATACATGGGAGGCAAGACAAGGAGATTATTCAAGAATAAACGCAGCATTTACCAGTGGCGCTCAAATAGTTTCTACTGATTATTATCGTCCCGACCCAAGAGCAGGAAAGCACGGGTGGACTAATTATCATGTGCAATTTTTTTCAAATACAATGGCACGGGTTGACTCAATTTCAGGAGCATCTCTGATTAATGCCCCTATAACAGAACAGTAAACAATACAGGGTTCATTTTGTGTTGGTAACCGGCAGCAATAGGTAGGTTTTTACTTTATCTTTACGAGGAGAGGAGAGTTGTTAAAACCTGCCTATGCAAAAGATAGTAATGCTATCTGTGTTTTTATTAATTGGCAAAACAAGTTTGTTTGCCACTACTTGGTTAGTGGGACCCTCTCGAACCTATACGGCACCCAGCCAGGTATCCAACCTTGTTCAGGATGGAGATACGGTATTAATTGATTCAGCAACTTACAACTCGGATGTAACACAATGGAACGCCAATAATTTATTGTTGAAAGGCACCGGTGGCGGTTATGCGCACCTGCAAGCCAACGGGCATAATTACGGTGGCAAAGCTATATGGGTTATAAATGGCAATAATACTACAGTTGATTCAATAGAGTTTTCGTTATGCGCTTGTGTTGACCATAATGGAGCCGGTATACGCCAACAGGGTACAAACCTTACTGTCAAGCATTGTTATTTTCATGATAATGAAGACGGCATACTAACAACCGCCGATACCACCAGCGATATATTGATTGAATACACCCAGTTTTATAATAACGGATATGGCGATGGGTATTCGCACAATTTATATATAGGGCAGGTGCGTAGTCTTACCTTTCAATATAACTACTCTCATCACGCCAGTGTTGGGCATGAATTGAAAAGCCGTGCCATTAATAACTACATATTATACAACCGGTTTGCCGACGAAGCTACCGGCACCGCAAGTAAAGATATTGATTTACCTAACGGCGGCGTGGCAATTATTATAGGTAATGAAATAGAAAAGGGGCCACAGGCACAAAATTCGAATTTTATGGAATTTGGGTTAGAGGGCTTAGTTAACCCTGGCCCACAGCAATTGTACGTGGTTAATAACACCTTTGTAAACGATAAACCCAACGGAAGTTTTGTGCAGGCACAAACAGGTGTTTCATTGTGTAAAGCTTATAATAACATTTTTGCCGGTGCCGGTACGGCAATTATTGCAGATTCAGCAAGTATTGATACTTCAAATAATTTTTACACTTCAGTTGCTAATGCAGGTTTGGTTGATGCTGCAAATTACGATTATCATTTGCTTTCAACATCGGCTGCCATTAATAATGGAACTATGCCCGGTAGCGCTAATAGTTTTTCGCTTACACCGGCGTATGAATATGTTGGTCTGGTGAACGAATCTTCGAGGTTTGTTAATAATGCTATAGATATAGGTGCGCATGAATACGGCAGCCCAGCTTCATCTGTTGCTCAGGTAAATAACGAATACGCAGTGCTCGTATACCCAAATCCTGCCAAGGGCGCATTTACCATAAATATTTCAGCATTAGGCTTGGGCCAGGCAAAAGTGCAGTTATTTAACGCTTTAGGTGAATTGATTGTTGAAAAGGAACAAGTAAATACACTGGATAAGGTTTTTTTTGATAATTTTAATTTAGCTGGCGGGGTATATATAATAAGAGTAGTTGGTTCTACCAGGTCGGCAACGAAAATATTGTTTATACAAAATTAATATAACTAATTTAAGTAATATTTATGGTAAACAAGATTTTTTCAGTTTTAGTGGGTGCTGCCGTACTGTTGGCCATAATTTATGGCTGCGAAACAATGGTGGGTAGAATGTATCCATCGCCGACGGGTACCGATTTTGAACAAGCACGCGTACTCGACCGGCTCATGAACCAGTTGCCAAGGGGTACTTTCGCCGGGCTGTTTTTGGGTTATGCGCTTGCCTCCCTTATCGGAGGGGTTATAACCACATTGCTTTCTGGCAGGACTGAAATTATTCCGGCTGTGGTTACCGGGGTAGTGGCTATGGTGGTTAGTGTTTTTAATCCTTATGAAGCTCCCCATCCTCTTTGGTTTACTGCGGCCAGTGTTTTAAGTTTTATCCCCTTTGCCTGCCTCGGTTATTTAATATCACGAAAGCCACCGGTAAGAAAGATTTACGGGGCCGATTTTACTGTTTAAGAAGTTTTATAAACACTATTCATTCAGTTTTTGCCCGCCCATGCCATAGGCAAAACCCCTTAATTCTCTCGTTTTTCGTCTTAAAAGAAATGGTTAGCTCAATAAGCAAGTAAACCATTATATTCGCGCTCCAATTAAATAATTATGGCAGATAATACAGTTATATTTTC
>CAIXGR010000021.1 GCA_903919075.1 uncultured Bacteroidota bacterium
CCATAGGACCTATTTCGCCTGGTGCTCCATCAATACCGTTCATACCGTCCATTCCATTATATCCATCCATTCCCGCCGGGCCTTGTTCGCCTTGTGGACCTTGTGGACCCATATCACCGGTTAAACCTTGTTCACCTTGTGGACCCATTGGGCCTGTTTCTCCATTAACTCCGTTGATACCATCTATACCCGCTGGACCTTGAGGGCCCATTTCACCGGTTAAACCTTGCTCACCTTGAGGACCCATAGGGCCTGTTTCTCCATTAACTCCGTTGATACCATCAATACCGGCTGGACCTTGTGGACCCATTTCACCGGTTAAACCTTGCTAACCTTGTGGACCCATTGGGCCTGTTTCTCCGTTAGCACCATTGATACCATCTACACCGGCAGGACCTTGAGGACCCATTGGGCCTGTTTCTCCATTAATACCGTTGATACCATTAACACCATCCATTCCCGCTGGACCTTGTGGGCCTTGCGCACCGGCAGGGCCAGTAGCACCCGGTCCGCTTTCTATATTTTTCCATTGAGCTGCAGTATGCGAAGCGGCTATAAATACTATATCAGCATCTGTTTCTAAAGTTCCATTTACATACATAGCGCCATTTGCATAATTGTTGGCGTATGATGCATAAAGAATGAAGTTGGTTACGTCTCTCGAAACAATTTCAACATAATAAGTGTTACCGGCAGTTAAAGTTATACCGGCAGAAGAAAAATCGAAATACCCACCTGTATAACCATGGCTTGGGGCTGAGAATGTATTTGAAGCTGTAGCAAGTAAATTTCCATTTACACCATCATACAAGCTCATCACATAAACATCACTTAAATCGTCAAAATTGGCAATAATAGCCATAACTGAATCTAGATTTGCCGTGTTAGAAACCTGGAAAGTTTGTCCTTCCGCGTATCCTGGGTAACCAAATGAAACACCATTTTGGTTAGATTCAGTATAGGTGCCCGCGGCAGTATACATCTGTAATTTGTTTACGCTTGAATTGAATATCACAGTTCCCGATTGTGGGCTGGATATTGCATCTCTTTGCCAGGTACTCATTACCGGTGGCAAGAAACCACCCGTGGTTGAATTTACTTGCAATGCTACACCACTTGAAACCGAACCACCACCAACTGCAAGTGTTCCACCCACAGTTGTGTTGCCCGATGTATTTAATGTTCCGTTAACATCCAAAGTTGCGGCTGGCTCCGAAGTACCAACACCCACTGAACTACCATTATTGTATATATTACTGCTATTTAATATCCATTGTTGTCCATCCCAATAAGGTGTGTTGCCTGGGGCATCACCACTTTGTAAATAGCCTGTTGCACCTTGAGGACCCATTTCGCCTTGGGCGCCAATGTCTCCCTTATCTCCTTTATCCCCTTTAAGACCTTGAGGACCTTGTAAACCTTGAGGACCTACAGAACCCTGAGGACCCATGTAACCTTGTGCTCCGGTTGGGCCTTGGGGGCCTTGAGGACCTTGGGCACCGGTAACACCTTGTAACCCTTGAGGGCCCTGTGCACCGTCAATACCGTTTATACCATTCAATCCTGTAGCACCTTGTGGGCCTTGGGCACCGGTTACACCTTGCAAACCTTGTGGGCCTTGGGCACCTGTATTACCTTTTAAACCTTGTGCTCCTTGGTTACCCTGTGTACCTTGTGGGCCTTGGGCACCAGTTTCGCCCTTAGGGCCTTGTACGCCTACTGCGCCATCAGCACCAACAGGTCCCTGAGGACCTACATCACCTTTATCTCCCTTATCACCTTTAATACCTTGTGCTCCGGTAACACCTTGTATACCCGGTATACCTTGTGCTCCATCAATACCCGGTATACCCTGAGGGCCTACAGGGCCCTGAGGTCCTAAATCTCCCTTATTGCCCGGTAAGCCGGCGGGTCCTTGAACACCCTGAGGGCCAACAGCACCTACTGCACCTTGAGGACCTACTGCACCTTGAGGGCCAGCATTTCCTTGAGGGCCAACAGGGCCTTGAGCACCTTCCGGTCCCTGTGCACCGGTCGCACCTTTTTCGCCGGTTGCACCCTGCGGCGAATTGGCCGCATATAATGCATATGGAACACTCAATAACTGAGAGGTTCCCATATCTGAATAATCTGTTCCTCCTGCAACATCTACTTCTACTTGCAGGTATTTGGGGCCTGTGCCCCAACTTACGGTTGAAAGATCTGCCGAAGATCCAATAGCAAGTGTTACTAATCCAAATTGGTTAGTAACAGGGTGCTGAACCTCCGTAAATACAATCGAACCAGAAGGCGAGCCTTCGTGCACCTGAAATCGAACGGAAATTGCTGTACCGTTTGATAAAGGCTGCCCCGACGCATCGCGAACTACCGCCTGATAATTTATCTGCTGCGGCAATTGTGCCATTGTTCCTATAAAAAAGCCAAGGAACATGGCCAACGTTAGTAATAATTTGCTCTTCATTGGTTTGGGTTTTGTTATATAATTGGTTTACTTAATTACTTGTAATTGTTTACTGATGTTGTAATCTTTTCCGTCTTTATCGCAGGTATATATCATGCTTAAAAAGTAAGCGCCTGATGAAAGCGATGAAACATTCACCGGCTGCACAATCTTGCCATTGGTATATTCTGCATGATAAACTGAAGCCAGTTTTTGGCCCAGTTCATTATAAAGAAGCACGGTTACTTTTCCCGGTCCGTTTAATTGAAAGCCTATCCAGGCATCATTAACCGCCGGGTTGGGGTAAACAACGAAAGAGCCAAAATCATTACTGGCTACATCTAGCAAACCAGTTATACTTTCATTAGGTTGTTGAAAGCCTTGTGTAAGTATGGTATTGCTTGAAGAAAAAGTTTGCACCATCGACATTTCGCCTATAGTGTACGATAAACTGTTATTTGAATTAGAAGCAAACCCACCGGCCGATGCTATAACAACCGGCGAAAGGCTTTGTGCATTCAGTAACACCGAAGCAACAATTGCGCAGAATAGAAGAGTAAATTTTTTCACGTAAATATTTTTTTTGTTACCGTAATTTTTTGGAACCCATTTTTTCGCTAAACCAGAAATCGTATTTAGTTTCTGTTCATATTAAAATCCTACACTATACCTCCTTAGACACAGGGCATATATATATGTTACAGTGTATGTTGGGTTTCCAACAAGCCGCACCTTTTGTAGCTAAGCGCCCGGGCTTTGAACAACCAATAGATTGCTTACCCCTTTTTCTTTGGCACGCTTTTATTATTCATCAAAAACCAGGCTTGCTTTGTTTTCTATCGGGCTTTTTTAACTTCGCAACACACAAAACATTTATACCTTAACATTTCAATACAATTACTATGGGTCGCGCGTTCGAATACCGGAAAGAGAGGAAATTTAAAAGATGGGGTGCCATGGCAAAAGCCTTCACCCGTATAGGTCGCGAAATTGCCATTTCAGTAAAAGAAGGAGGGCCTAACCCCGATACCAACGCACGTTTGCGGGCGGCTATCCAAAACTCCAAAACGGCCAATATGCCTAAGGAGCGGGTTGATGCCGCTATTAAAAGAGCATCAAGCAAAGAAGAAAAAGCATTTGAAGAAGTTACTTACGAAGGTTACGGGGCCCACGGCGTTGCTATAGTAATAGACACACAAACCGATAACCCTACCCGAACAGTAGCCAATGTGCGAAGCCTGTTTGTTAAGTATGGCGGTGCATTGGGCACCAACGGCTCGGTTGAGTATATGTTTAAGAAAAAAGCAGTCTTCAAATTCAACAAAGGCAGTTTAAGCCTCGATGATTTAGAACTAGAATTAATAGACGCCGGCCTAAACGAGCTGCAAAGCGATGGCGATGCAGTAATTGCCTACTGCGATTTTTACGATTTCGGCAAACTTGGAAAGGCACTCGAAGCAAAAGGCATAGAAGTAACCGAATCTACCTACGAAAAAATACCCGACTTCTTTAAAGAAGGACTAACCGATGCCCAGGCCGAAGACGTAATCAAGCTAATCGAAAAGTTTGAAGAAGACGATGATGTAAGCCACGTATTTAGCAATATGAAATAGCTTCAGTATTTCCCCTCTTGGCGTGGTGCGCTTGCCTGAGGGGCAGCAGGGATGTGTTTGTATTTGCCCTATTAAAGCCCGAGGGTTAACACTGCAACCCCCTTTTCACCCAATTTTTATTGACTATCAACAACTTACGTTGGGGGTTACACTTTAAAAATCAAATACATGATAATCAATATATTACAAAATAAATGTGTTACCACCTGTATACACCCTGTTTAATACTCTTTCGCAAATATAACAAAATTAGTTATTTTTTATATTTTTCATTTATACGCAATAATTAACTTTCTTCTGTAGTTCAGAAAATTATTTCTTTTGCGGGGCGTGGTTCTCTCTCTAGGGAGTTAGAGGGTGCGGGCGGACTTAAGATGGCTACCCTTGCTGTCCCTAATCTAAAGACACGCCTGCTGGCCGCCGATTACGGACTGAACCACAACTACAATTGCCCATTTCGTTCTACCTAAGTAAGTTTCTTTATCTTTCATTTTTATTTGACAGTGTTGAACATATTATGAAAAATTATCTCGTAATAATTTCGGGAATAATATTGCTTATCATAAGTAATTATTGGGGACATATATATCCTCCATTTTCCATTTCCTTCACGCCCGTTTTGCTTGGCTCTTTCACCGCTTTAGTTCTCTTCTTCACCGATTTTCGTTCAGCAATAAAAATCTCTCTTATTGCAGCAATGATAATCTCGAATGACGTTTTAATAAAATTTTTTGCAGGGGGGGCTAATGATTTCGAAGGGCTAGGCTGGATAACCCTATTTTTGTTTTTTGGATTGGCCATTTCGTTACTCATTATTACTGTATATGGTTTTTCGGTCTATAAAAATGGTAAGATCGAATATTTCCTTGTGCTTTTGTGCTCATGCGCGGTTATCGCAGTTTATTTATCTTATTATAATACATTAGGTATGGCATGGAACATTCCGCCCTCCAAAGACATTGAACTTTCAAAAACAAATGGTCTTTTTATTGCTGAAATCCAAATTGCTGAAAATCCGGTGCGGCTTAGCGATGATAGTATATTTTTCAAACAGGCTTGGTGCGAAAAACAAATAAGGGAAGATGACAGAGGTTTTTTAAAAAAGCAAATAAGAACAAACAAAAACAATTGCTTCATTTATTTAAACGCTATATCTAATCAGGCGGTTGACAGCAATATCTTATATTATACAATTGATAATCCTGATATGCATAGCGGTATGTTTGGGGGAAGATTCGGAGAAAACGAAATTTCATTTACAGTTGATACCACAGTCCCCGAAGTCACCTTGTATCTTTTTAAAGGCAAAACAGAAAAGCTGGTTAAAGAAATAAAAGTGAAATTAAAAACTTGATGCGCAATGATAAATTGAAGCTGCTAATCCATGCTGTCCCTAGTCTGAAGATACGCCTGCGTCAACCGACTAAGAACTGAGCCGCGCCTACTATTGACTATTGACTACTCCCCATTCACTAAAAACTACTTCACCCCCCTTATCTCACTCACCACAAACTTTATATCATCATAAGTTATACTATCACCGCCATGCTCCTTAATAGCCTTAAGCGATAGCGACCCATGCTCATCAATCAGGTTTCTGATGTAGTTTATTTTCTCTTTCGTTACAAACTCATCCGCCCGCAAATCACCGGTCTCCACAAACATAGCCAGGTGTCCCGCAATAGTAGTGGCTGACATCTTTCTCTGCTTCGCAATTTCAGCAATCGTCAATCCCTGCCGGTGCAAATCCAAGGTAATTTGATACGTGTTTTTATAACTGCCATCTTCCGCCATCACCGGCCGGGTGCTTTTCTTCTCGCGTTTCGGCTGTTTCAATTCCATGCGGGTGCCAATGTCTTTCCGTTTGCAATACTTAATTACAACATCTAAAAAATCGCCACCATACCGGCTCACCTTCACATCACCAAAGCCACTTATCTTCCTAATATCGGTTAAACTTTGTGGCAAGTATGCCGACAATTCAATTAACGTAGCATCGCTCAAAATAACATACGGCGGCACACCCTCGCTATCGGCAATAGTTTTTCGCAGGCTGCGTAGCAATTCAAATAATTCTTTCTCATAAACCATTTCAGCTTTAGTGCGCTGCGCTGGTTTCGTTTCTTCCACCACTCTGCTTTTTGCAAGCTGCACCTCCGCCTTGCCCATCAAAACATCTTTGCCTCGTTCCGTCAGTTTCAACTTCGGGTACTCATCTTCCGTTTGCGCCAAAAATCCTTTCGCAATTAAATCGCGCATATAAACCGCCCACTCCTCCTTCGAAATATCAGCACCGGCACCATAAGTTTTTATCTGCTTATGCTCCTCTCTAATTTTCTCCGATTTCGAGCCCCGCAAAAAATCAATGGTATAATTAATACCAAAGTTTTCTTTCAATCGCACCACCGCCGAAAGCGCTTTTTGTGCTATCACCGTTGCGTCTACCAATTCATATTTACTTAAACACACATCGCAACTGCCGCAGGTATCCGGTGCCGGTTCATCAAAATAATTCAACAAATATTTTCGTCTGCAAGTAGTAAGCTGCGCATACTTCGCCATCTGGTCCAGCTTGCGGGTAAGTATTTTTGTTTGTTCAGCATTGTCGGTAATCAGCACAAAACTTTTCAGCTTTATTACATCGCCCGCCGAGTAATACAAAACCGCTTCGCTATGCAGCCCGTCGCGCCCGGCACGGCCGGTTTCCTGATAATAGCCCTCAATGTTTTTCGGTATATCAGCATGCACCACAAACCGCACATTCGGCTTATCAATACCCATTCCAAAGGCAATGGTGGCAACAATAATTTTTACTTCATCGCGTATAAATCTTTCCTGCGTTTTCTCACGCTCTCCTTTTTCTAACCCGGCATGATAAGCCAATGCATCAAACCCGTCTTTTCTCAAATCACTTGCCAGCGATTCAGTTCCTGCCCTCGATAAACAATAGATAATCCCGCTATCATTTTTATGCTTCGAAAGAAACGCTACCAACTTTTCGAAATAATTTTTCTTGGCTTCTACATAATAATTAATGTTGGGGCGGTTAAAGCTCGATATAAAAACTTCCGGCGAGCGCAGTTCTAACTTGTCAATAATATCTTTCCGAACCAGTTTATCCGCCGTTGCAGTAAGCGCCGCCACCGGCACACCGGGAAAAAGATGTTTCAATCTTGCCAATTGCAAATACTCCGGCCTAAAATCATGTCCCCACGATGAAATACAATGCGCCTCATCAATCGCAAAAAACGACACCTTTATCTCCTTCAAAAAATTGATGAACGCATCGCCTTGTTGCAACAATCTTTCCGGCGCCACATACAGCAACTTTAATTGATTGTTGCGCGCCAATTGCATAATTTGATTCTGCTCGTTTGCGCTTAAAGACGAATTGAGATAAGCCGCATTAATACCGTTAGAACGAAGGCTATCTACCTGGTCCTTCATCAACGATATAAGTGGAGAAATTACAACCGTCAGCCCTTCAAACAACAAAGCCGGAACCTGAAAACAAATAGATTTTCCACCGCCGGTAGGCATTAGCACTACACTGTCCCGTTTATCCAAAGTACATTGAATAGCATTTTGCTGTTCCAATCGGAAATTATCGTAACCGAATTTGTGCTTTAAAATTTGCTGGGCCTGCCAGATGGTTGACATAAGAAAAAAATTGCCGCGTAAAATAATAAATTTCCCATCTTGCTTCTTCTAATTGGCTATTTAGAAATGAATTTTAACCAACAGAATAAATTTTCATGATACTTATAACCGGCGCAACCGGCTTTTTAGGCTCCTATCTTGCAAAAAGCCTCATAAATAAAGGCGAGAAAATTCGTGCGTTAAGGCGAAGCACATCGGGCTTGGAGTTGCTCGGCGATTATGCCACGAAAATTGAATGGGTTGAAGGAGATTTGCTGGACGTAACTTCATTAGAAAAAGCAGTAGAGGGTATTGAAAAAATATACCATTGCGCCAGTATTATTTCTTCAACGTTGTTGCGAAGCGAACAAGTTGCACTTATCAATACCAACGGCAGCACTAACCTGCTAAATCTGGCCTTGCAAAAAGACGTAAAAAAAGTATTGCATGTAAGTTCCGTTGCAGCTATGGGCACATCGGTTAATGGCAAAATAATTGACGAAAATTATTTTACACCCATTGCAAAAAATGCGCCCCTATATACCAAAACCAAACGCCACAGCGAACTGGAGGCCTGGCGCGCCTACGCCGAAGGTTTGCCAATAGTAATAGTAAACCCCTCTGCAATATTAGGCGCCGGTTACTGGCATCACGAGCCTATGAATATGTTTGATGCCGTTTATGGTGGCTTAAATATTTACACCACCGGTGTAAATGGTTTTATTGATGTGCGCGATACAGTTGAGCTAATGATACAACTAATGGAAAGCAACATTAGCGGCGAAAGATTTATTCTCTCGGCTGAAAACATTAGCCTTAAAACTATTTTGGAAATGGTGGCCGATGAACTAAAAGTAAAGCGTCCTAAATACCAGCTAAATAATTTTCTGGCTGAAATAGCTTGGCGATATGAAAGTGCCAGGGCAATATTTACCAATAGCCAACCCAATTTCACTAAAGAAGATATTCGCACTGCCCAAATACCTTTTTACTATAGCAACAAAAAAATTATTGAAGCAACAGGATATAAATTCAGAAGCATCGCCGAATCCGTCCATGAAACCGCTCAATATTTTTTAGAATCGAAAAAGAAAAAAACCGATTACGCAGTTTTTGAATAATATAATGTCATTGCACGCACCAACGCAATATTTCGTTCATTTCTTAATTCTTAAAATCGCCCTTCATGAAAATGCCGTTAAGAAATTTTCTCGAAGCAGGGCAAGAGAACAAAAACGCTGTTTGAGCCCAAGAACTTCTACTATATTAAGACTAAGCAAAAAAGGCGAGTTCGTTTTTGTTGTGTGCGGGGAGAAAATTTTAGGCCTTTTTCATGCCAGGCTTGACTTTTTGCTACTTTTTGGTCAAGCAAAAAGTAGGAATAATGTTTTTGAAGGCCGCTATTAGCAATAACTTTTATCTTTTTAATTTAGCAACAATGACCCTACACACCCTCAACACCCTTTCCCTAATCTGGATAGCCATTGGCGTTATCACCTTTCCTTTTTTATTACGCATTACTCAACCCTACGGCCGCCACGTAACTGCAAAATGGGGGCCAATGATTGGCAACAAAGCCGGCTGGATTATTCAGGAGCTTCCGTCATTAATTTTCTTGACTGTCTTTTTTTTAACCGGTACCGGCCCTAAAACAAATGTGGCGTGGTTTCTATGGGGCATGTGGGCGTTACACTATATTAATCGCAGTATTATTTTCCCGTTGCGCACAAAAACTAAAGGCAAAAAAATACCGGTGCTAATTGTTTGCTCCGCCATTACTTTCAATTTTGCAAATGGTTTTTTAAACGGAACTTATCTCGGAAATTTTGCAGGCAATTATCCCGAAAATTATTTCGCTTCCCTTCCATTCATTATTGGTTTACCGGTTTTTATAATCGGTTTCTTTATAAATAACCAAGCCGATACTGCACTAATAAACTTACGCAAACCAGGTGAAACCGGCTACAAAATCCCTACCGGTGGCATGTTCAATTACATTTCATGCCCCAATCATTTTGGCGAAATAATTGAATGGCTGGGCTTTGCCATCATGGCAGGCTCATTACCTGCATGGAGCTTTTTTATTTGGGCATTGGTAAATCTCGTACCCCGCACTTTGGATCACCACAAATGGTATCTTAAAACTTTTCCCGATTATCCTAAAAACAGAAAAGCCGTTTTTCCATTTATACTATAAAAGGGTTTTAACATAACCTACATTCAAAAAAATGATTTCTGCAGGCCTCGAAAAATCTAACTAACTTAGGTAAAGTAAAAGTGGCTTCGCGTAAGGTGTAGTGATTGTTTTTTCACTTCTTAAATTTAAATTTATGGTACTCCTAAATAATATATGGCACCTACCCATGTTGTGGTGGTTAGTTGTGCCAACCGCAGCCGTAGTATTGTTCGATATTGTATTAGTGTGGGAAAGCAGAATACCGGAAAAGAAAGACCCTACAAAAATAACCGGCATAGCGCACCCTAAAAGCCGACTACAACACTAATTAGTTGAATCAATGACAACATAAATTAGCGGGCCGAAAAAACAATTATTTAATGCGATATATTTTTCGGGTAGTATCTCCCATGATATTAACCGCCATCTTTCGAGATAAAACTCTATGCATAAAAAAGCTTGCAATGCGGTTACCTATACCTGTAATGTATGATGGGGTCTTTCCTAATTGCTCAATACATTCTTTCACTACCTCCTCGGGTGTTTGAACTTTCGGCGCAAAAAATCCGGCACTTTCAGGTTTTGTGTTATTATAGTTAGGTGTCGATGTCGCACCCGCGCAACAGCCTATTACATCTACGCCCTTATCCTTCCATTCATACCACAAACTTTCCGCCAGTACCCTGCTGAATGCTTTACTGGCAGCATAGCCCGACAAAAATCCTGAGCCTTGAAACCCTGCTAAAGATGACATTAAAATCACACCACCTCTTTTCCGTTCAACCATTTGCTTTCCGTAATAATGAACCAACTTCAATGGCGTTATCATATTCATAGTTGCAAGCTTAACCTGCTCTTCACTACTATTTTCAATAAACGGGCCGATATACGAAAGCGTGGCATTATAAACCATAAGGCCCACCTCAACACCGCCGGTAGCACTAAATATCTTTTCAGCAGCACCTTCTTCACTTAAATCACAAATAAGTGGCGTTACTTTAATTGAAAACTCACATGCCAATTGATTAGCGAACTGTTGCAACACATTTTCTCTACGTGCTATCAAAATCAAATCGAGTCCTTTTCCGGCAAGTTCGCGTGCCCACGCAGCACCAAGTCCTTCCGATGCACCGGCCACAATAGCTACCGGCCCGTATTTTTCTTTAAAGCTCACTTTTGCATTTTTTGATGTCACACAATTTAAAAAAACTGTTTGTTATTACAGCATAAATAAAAATGCCACCGTTTAATCGGTGGCATTTTTTTAAAGGGTCTGCGGATGTTGCTTTACTATTTTTCGCCCCTTGGCTACGTGCTGCTTAAGGGCACTTTTATCAATTCTTCGAAGGTCAACCATCAGGTACGAGTATTTACTATTCGGGTCGGTATAATATTCATCACCGGCATAATGCACCTTGCCTAAGCCGTTCTTCCATTCCGAAGCCAGTAATACATATTTTTCGCCAACATTAGGGTTTACACCAAAACTTATCGAATGGTCATCTCCTATTTCAAAGCTCACCTTCAACTTATCTTCTTTGGGTATTTCCGAAACCACACCAGGCGTTCCTGCCCTTATTAATATTTCATCTACACGCCTGCCATCAATAATTTTTATCTTACCCTGCACTATATCGCTGCTGCCCTGGGTTAGCTCGCGGTGTAGTATAATATCATGCGACAAATAAAACTGGATAGATTTTACCTGCTCGTTGCTCCAATTGTGCGATTGTTTCATTGAATCGGTGTAAGGAACTAAGTTTTTACACGATGCAAGCATAGAAACGATGGCAGTAAACAGAATGATTTTTTTCATACTTAATAAGTTATCGTTGTCAATTCAAAAACAATGCCAATACAAGATTCGATGTACAAAATAGAACAAAGTTTAAGCGCTTATGGCAATTTTAAGCTTTTTTCAGAAAGCAGTGTTTACGAGTGCAAAATGCGGGATAGTATAAATACCTTAAGCAATCCGGTTTCCATCCTTATCAAATACCTTAACCGAATCATCGCGGTGATTGGGCTTTACCGTTAATCGCTCAAAAAGCCCATTAATAACCGATAGCAAAATACTAAACAACAGTGCCCACCAGAAACTTCTCACTGTAAACCCCGGCGTTAGTATCCAAGCGGCTATTTCAATAATAAGCGCATTAATAACTAACAAAAACAAACCCAAGGTAAAAATAGTTGCAGGTATGGTAAGAAAAATAAGTAGCGGCTTTATTGAAACATTAAGCAACGCAAGCACTGCAGCCAGCAAAAAAGCATTCCAGAAATCCATTAAATGTACCCCTGGCAATAAGTAGGCAGTAATAACCACCGCAATGGCATTCAAAAAAAGTTTGATAATAAAATTCATACTTTCGATTTTTCTGCCTCAAAAATATATTTTTTCGCGATGATAGGTCACAAAATATTGCTTGGTGTAATTACTTTGATTTTGCTTTTCTTAACGGCTTGTCAAAACAATACCGGTGTCGAAAACGATCAACAGCCGTCTTCCATCCCTTCTTTAATATATACCAAACACGCACGTTGCCGCATGGATTGCCGGCATATTAACGAACGCGAAATAAAAGAGGTGATTCTCGAAAACCATATTAACCAAAGAAAAAGCAATGCTAACGGAAACCCATGCCCCACTTATGCTTACGAAGGGCGCACCAACGACAATCAACGCTTACGAATTGTAATTGCCAAATGCAGTAATACCTGGAAAGTAGTTACCTGCATCGATTTAGACCATGAATTTGAATGCGATTGTAAATAAGAAAGAGTAGTTAGTATTCAGTCTTATACTAAATACTAACTACTAAATACTTCCGCTATACTGGTTCTTTTCCTCGTATAAGCCTTAGCAGTATGGCTATAATAGCTATTATAAGTAATATGTGAATAATGCCCCCTGCATGATAACCCACAAAGCCTATAAGCCATACTATTACCAATACTACGGCAATTAAATACAGCAGATTTCCCATGATTTCCTGTTTTTATGAACAAAAAATAGCTGTCGTATTTCTAACGGAGATGTAGGGAAAATATTATAGAGAATTGCATTGAAATAACACCTCTGTAGCAATAAGGACTCTTCAATATTACAACCAAATATTATTATTTTTTAAATTTACAATGTTTAAATAACTTATTGTATTCAGTGCTTTAAATAAACCCATGAGAAAAATTTACCTGCTTATTTTTTCTATCCTTGTTGGCAGCTTTCTTTCCGCCCAACAAATATTATTGTATACCGAAACGTTCGAGAATAACCCCAATCTAAGCTTTGATGTTACAGGTATAGACACAAGTATCGGAAACAACGATTGGGTAATCAATAACCAATATAATGGTCAATCAATTTACCCCAACACCCCACCTCAGGATAGCACAATAAATGGCGATAGTATTTACCTTGCTCCGCACTCGCACTACTTACATATTCACGATATTAACGCATCCGATGGGGTAGCCAATGCCAATTGGAATACTAATTCACCGTCTTCCAGGTTTTGCACCTTAGGCTCATCATTTTGTACCCTTGCATTAACCGATGTAACTTTCACTTTTTCGTGGATGTGCGAGGGCGACACAAATGCCTACGGTCAGGTATATTACAGTGTCAACGGCGGCCCATGGACCCCAACCGGACAGGCCAAATATTATAACCAAAGTAAATGGAGGTATGAGGTTATTCATGATACCGCTTTTAATAACGTATCGGAACTGCAATTTGGCTTCCGTTGGGTGAACCCAATAAGTATGCACACTTCAGATATCTCCTTTAGTGTTGATGATATTGTAGCTGCAGGAGTGTATGATTCCATCAATCCCACTAAATTTTCTATACTGGAATTAATTGACACCCCAATATGCCAGGGAGATATTGGATATGCGCTTATTGAAATTAGTCCGCCACTGTGTGGTGGTAATTATGTTTTACAAATGAGTGATGCCAATGGAAGTTTTGCCAACCCCTACAATGGCCCTTATTACTATCCGCTATCCGCTGCTGATACTTTTATTTTTGCTCAAATCGTTCCTTCACAAAATATGCACGGCAATTGCTTCAGAGTGCGCTTTGTGCGAACCGACCCGTTTCCTTACATTATTGGGGACACTAGCGCTTGTTTCAGTATTATGCAATGTAATAATGTTGTTTATAATGTAACGGCACCGGTAATGAATGATATAGACACAGCTTGCATATTAAGCGAATTAGATGTACATTTTAATTCAGGCAACGCTAACGGAAGCGGTGGCGTTTTTGGGCACAATAATATTTATTACGCCCAGCTTTCCGACACCTTGGGCAATTTCGCTAACCCCACAACATTGGGCCACCTTGCCACGTCCGATTCATTTCCCATTTACAATCCCCAGGGCAATATCCAATGCGTAATACCTTCTGGCGTAATACCTGCTTGTGGTTATTATATCCGGGTATATTCCACAAATCCATATTCTGTCAGCGATTCTATAGGTCCTTTTTGCCTTACAAAGTGTGATGTATTAACCAACAACCAAACCGATATACATTTCTGTGTGGCTTCGGGCCCTTACCCCCAATGCGACACGATTCAAATTCATCCACATCAATGGAATAATCATGTAAATTATGATGCTTGTAACGATTGGTCATTACAATTACTTGATATGACAACCCTCAACATAGTAAACACCGGCGGGCTGGCGGTTTATCACGACACAACCGGTGGCAACTTTAAACTTTGCATACCTTCTACAGTTGATTCTCTACCGGTACCTGCCGGAGAATATTATATGCGTATTGTAAGCAGTTGTGGCAGCCAGCCATGGAATGAAACGGGCACCATAATCAGAGTTATTATCGGGGCACCCAGCGCTACGCCTCCGGTTCTACGTTTATCTCCTGCCGGAGATTCTACTTTTTGTCGAGGGTCCACAATTAGCATCTTCATTTCACCGTTTAATCACCCACCGTCAAATTACATTTGGTCTAGTAATCTTCTTTTTGGTGGTAATGATTTTGAGTGGGATGGTCCGAATCTTGGAATAATTACTCAATCATACACCCCAATAGGAAGCTATTCCGCCCTTGTACATGAGATTAATTATGGCTGTGTCGGTACTGAATCAATTCCTCTTAATTTTTACATTATTTCAAAACCTAATCTTAGCATTTCAGGCCCTTTAACAGTTTGCATTGGAGATACTGTTAACTATGATGTTACTTTCATCGAAGAAACCTATTACCACTGGTGGGCGCCTGCGGGAGTCCAAATTTTTAATACTTCTAACCGGCAAACCGGTATGATATTTAACTCAACAGGTACTTATACCATTTCAAATTCTTCGTTAAATAAATGTGGTACCGATTCAGATACTTATCACGTAACTGTAGTTCCCCCGTTTAATCTGAATATTGGTAATGATACTACTATATGCGCCGGCCAATCGCTTACACTTGTAGCCGAAACACCGAATTTCCATAGACAATTCCAAAGTTCAGATACTGCGCATACAGGGTACCCGGGTGCAATGTTTAATATAAAAGCGCATAACGATGTAACTATAGATTCATTTGCCGTTAAATATCTTTCAACACAAGCCTTACAAGTTGAAATATGGGGCAAGCCGGGTTCTTACAGAAATTTTGAACAATCATCTTCCAACTGGAATGAATTAGGTTCTTTTTACAATTTTCCACCTGCTCCATTAGGCCAGATGACCGAAATACCCATTCATATAAACCAACATATTTCCGCTGGAGATACTTTTGCTTTTTATGTAACCTCTTCTAACAATATTAACGAAGCTATAGGTAATGGAATAGGCATTCAGCAAGGTGTTGTATATAAAACCGATGGCGTGGTCGATTTCATTCAGGGAACAGCAAACGAATACCCTTTTGGAACCTTTTCCGGCCCTAAGGCATTGAATCTGGTTATTTACTATACCAGCAATGCGGGCATACAATATCAGTGGAACACCGGTGATACTACCTCGCAGATTTACATTGCACCTATGCACGACACTGCATATTCAGTAATTGTAAGTGATACCGGTTGTGTCAATCGAGATACTATATTGGTAAATGTCAGCACCTCACCACCTTGTGTAGAATCAATTTCTGAAAACAATAGATTAACTGGCATTAAACTTGTTCCAAATCCCGCTTCCGATGAATTTGAAATTATTAACACCGGTGGCACAATTATACGTTCAGCTATTCTTATCGATGGGCTTGGAAGAGAAATACCGCTTAAATACAAAAGGCAAGGAGAGAATATTGTTGCTGATATTCGCGCACTTGTCAGTGGTTTATATTACGTAAAAGTGTTTACACATAACGGAAGCCTGTTGCTTAAGCTCGAAAAATATTAACCAATGTAATGGCATTTCTTGCCTTTTATTTTCCCCAAAAACAGCCTACTAAAAGATGCCGTAAAAAAACATGTCCATACATTATAACTGCGGATAGGCAAGAAAGACTGCTGCTTTTCTACCCAAACTTAACCGAAGTCATATTCAATGAGCCGCCTATTACTTTATCATTAAAAAAAACTGGCTCTTCATTTTTTTCCTGCAAGGCAAGTGTATACATTAACGGGAAATAATGATCAGGGGTAGGCACAGCAAGTTTAGCCGACGAACTTAGTTTATGGTAATTAATAAGGGCATGGTGGTTACCCTCGGTAATATTCTTTTTAAAAAGATGATTCATTTCAATAGCCCAATCGAAACCAAATTCAGGCTCGTTCAGTTTTTGCCAGTCCACCATACGCAGGTTATGTATCATATTGCCACTACCAATAATTAAAACTCCTTTTTTGCGTAGGGCAGCAATTTCTTTTGCCAAATCGTAATGATATTGTGCGGGCTTATAGTAATCAATGCTTAATTGCAGCACCGGTATTTTTGCATCAGGGTACATTTGCTTTACTACCGACCATGTGCCATGGTCCAAGCCCCAATCATGGTCCAACCCTACTGATGTTTTACTAATCATCTTTGCTGTTTCCCCTGCCAATTCCGGCTGGCCCGGTGCAGGATACTCAACATCAAATAATGCTTTCGGAAATCCTCCAAAATCGTGAATGGTTTTGGGGTGCTCCATCGCAGTAATCTGCGTATCGCGCGTTAACCAGTGTGCCGAAATACATAGCACTGCCTTAGGTTGCTGAATTTCCTTACCCATTTTTTTCCAGCGCTCACTAAATTCGTTGTCTTCAATGGCATTCATCGGCGAGCCATGGCCCACAAACAATACCGGCATTTTTTCATCCTCTTCCTTAAGGTTACTGGCAAAACTTTTGAATGAGCTTAAGTTCGACATAGCTGAAACTCCTATTACTGTTTTTATAAAATCCTTTCTCTCCATTTAAAACATATTAAACATAACTGCCTTAAATAGGTTCACAAGGTAATTCAAAGTTTAATAATTATTAGGCCCGGTTTGTTTTTTTGCAGCGGAGCCGGTTCTCCCTTTAGGGAGTTAGAGGGTGCGGGCGGAGGCAAAAAATATGGCTTAAAATCCAAAAACACAATTTGCTTAATGAATATCCGTTACATTAACCCTTTGCACTTCTTTCAAAATCACCTCAATGCCTTTGCGCTTGGCACTTTCGCAAAACTCGCTAATAGCCTCTAGCACATCATGGTCAATATGCTTGGTAAACGAGCCATCAATTACTACCGATGAAAATTCAGGCATTCTATTCAGCAGTCCTTTAATTTTTGATTTATCAAGAAAAGTAACGTTGGTATGTAACTTAACCGTGTAGGTAGTAATGCCTTGAAAAACTTCCTTTTTTACATCGTAATCGGCCACATAATTATTTCGAATAATGAAGAAAGCCGACAATAGTAATCCCAAACTAACGCCCATCAATAGGTCGGTAAAAAGTATTACTACAATAGTAAGCGCAAACGGAAGCAATTGATTCCAACCCAACTTTATCATACCGGTATAAAGTTTAGGCTTAGTAAGTTTAAAACCGGTTACAATTAATATAGCCGCCAGTGCACACAACGGAATTTTATTAATTACAAGTGGAATCAACAAAACCGCAAACAGCAGAAAAAACCCATGTATAAAAGCTGAGCCCTTGCGCTTTGCACCGGCATCAATATTAGCCGAGCTACGTACTATAACTGCAGTTATGGGCAGTGCGCCCAAAAAACCACAAACCATATTACCAACACCTTGCGCCACAAGTTCCCTATTGGCGGGTGTTGAGCGGTGCCATGGGTCCAGTTTATCTACCGCTTCAATTGAAAGCAATGTTTCAAGGCTGGCAAGAATAGCAATTACCCCGGCATATTTCCACGCTGTAAAATCGCCAAGCACATTACTAAAATCAGGATGAGAAAGAGATGCAAATAGATTATCCGGCAATTGCACCATTTGCCGGTTGCTTAAAGCCAATGATGGAACAGCCTTTTCAAAAAAAATATTTAGTGCAATACCAGCCACAACTACTAATAACGGCACCGGCATAAATCTTACCTTATTAAAAAATGGTTTCTCCCAAACATAATAAGCACTTAGTGACACAGCTGTAATTATTAGCGCACCGGCCGATAGTGTAGAATAAAATTCTTTCAAATTAGTAAACAGGTGCGAGCCCGATACTATATTAATAAGCTCCTTCGACCAAAAATCGGGTTGGTTATATCCTATAGCTACCGGTAGTTGTTTCGAAATAAGAATAATACCAATACCCGCTAGCATACCTTTAATAACCGATGACGGAAAATAAGATGCAATGTTTCCAAGCTTCAGCAAGCCAAGTGTTGTTTGTATTGCACCCGCCATTACTACTATAGTTAAAAAAGCAGGGTAGTTATTGTAATGCACCAATATCCCTGCAACCACAGTAGTTAAACCTGCAGCCGGGCCCGATACACTTAACGGCGAGCCACTTAGTATTGATACCAAAAGCCCGCCGACTATTCCCGAAATAATACCTGCAGATAAAGGCGCCCCTGAGGCTAATGCAATCCCCAGGCATAATGGCAAGGCCACAAAAAATACAGCTAGCCCCGCCGGAAGGTCGTGTTTAAAAAATAAAAGAGATTGATACCTGAAATTTCTTGAGGAAACCATAACTAAGCAAAGTTAACCCGCCCAATTGGTTTTAACCGCTGACTTTCATCATATTCCGTAATGGTCGATTTTAATTGATTATTACTCAAAATTGAAGAACACCAGCACAGATGCTGCTTGTATATTTCTTTTATAATTTATGTAACCTTTCTAAAATAGCCCCGTATATATATGATATATGATGACCCTGAAAAAAATGAAAGCAAAAACCGGAAATAATAAAGCCGGGAAAAAAGCAGAAAAAATATCAGGAAAATTGAAACAAAATAGAAAAGCCCTCGTATAATTAAGTATAAAGAGGAAAGGAAGTGTTTATCTACTAATCACAAATTGGCGAACAAAAGAATGCCCATTAGTAGACAAAGAAATAAAATAAATACCTCCGGAAAATGAAGAAAGGTCTAACTGAGTATTCAAAGAAGACACACTTCTGGTACATAGGTTCTCTCCTATAATATTTCTCACACTTATAGTAACATCACTATTTAAGCTACCCAATTTTACATTTAATAAATTTTTAGCAGGATTAGGATATACATCAAATGTAATCCCATCATTATTTATTATAGCTCCTTCATTTTCCGCACCTATTAAGCCAGCATCAATATTTAGTTCATTATTATCCTCGTTAAGCCTAAGCCCCGTTTCCTTTTGCTGCGAAACAGATGTGCTTGAAGAAGTTGTTGTACAATTATGGCTATCAGTAACAGTTACTTTATAACTACCGCTTGATGGGCCTGAAACAGAAGCCTCATTACTACCATTGCTCCATAAAAAGAAATAGGTTCCGCTACCACCGGTAACGTTTGCTACAACCTTATTTCCGTTACTCGCTTTTATAGCTACTCTAACAGCTTCTGGCTGCGAAATAGTTTGCGCTGCAGTTGATGAACATCCGGCAGCATCATGTACCGTAACCGTATATGTTCCTTTCGAAAGATTAGTGGCATGTGAAGTAGATTGCCCATTATTCCAACTATACATATAGCTAGGGCTACCACCGGTTACTGTAACACCAATAGAACCATTAGACCCTCCAAAACAAGTTACATCATTTATAACTTCCGCAGTAACCACCATAGCTGTGCTTACCTTGATAGTTACAGAAGCGTGGCTTTTATATCCTGCGCTATCCATAGTAATAGTATAAACTGTACTGGTTAATGGGTGTGCAACTGTAATCGAGCAAGTCGGACACTCTAATCCTGTCGTCGGCTCCCAGGTATACGTTGCTACTGATGAGCCCTTTGCATTAAGAGTAGTTGACTCGCCGCTACAAATATGGTTTTTGCTAACCGTTGCTATTACTGGTGTTGGGGTGCCTTTTATGTTATTAGGAACAATTCCAATTAAAGCACCTTCTTCATTACTAAAGTTAAAGCCATCTATACTAAGATTTGATACACTATAATAACCATTACCATCTCCGCCCCAACCCCAGTTCATATGCAACATATCGTTCTGATCATACCCATCGCAAATCCAGGCATGTCCACCGTAAAGTGTATCAAGGCCTATATATTGTATCGGGTGGCCAAGATTTAATTCATTTTTTATTAAAGTAATCCACTGCTCTGAAGTATAATCAGCCGAGTGTAAATCCTTTAAGGTATTTGGATTGTATGAAAAATAATTTTTGAAAGCATATTCAGCTGAATGTTTCCATGATGGAACATCAGACTGAAGAACGTAGGCCCCGCTGCCGCCTTGGTTGTCGTCACCGTAACTCATACTAACCGCTACACCGCACTGATACATCAAAGTTGAAATTTGTTTATTAGGGGCATTGACTGAAAGGGGCATTGAATCCCAACTGTAAGTAGTGGCACCAAAATTTGCAGATTGAACACCATAATTATGCGGGTAATTAGGTGTGCTATTATTATACGAATACGAACCGGTACCCTTTGCAGGATAGTTCCAGAATTTCATAATCTGAGCCATTGATGTAGCAACACACCCGGTTAAACAACGCTGATGGTCGGCACTGTTGTATGGGCAATACTGGTTATAAAAATCATCCTGGTTCCAACTGCTTAAAATAAGTGGTTTCAAACCTGCGCTTTTGGCACCTCCTGCATTTTGGCCTGCAGCGTAAGCCGTCCACAAACTGCTAATGTTTGCATTAGGTTGAACATGATGTAGAATTGCGGTATGAACATTTTTTGCAGCGTGGTTCATCCAAGTACTAATTCCGGTCTTTTTAAAATTACTGCTAAAATTTGCTTCGGCAGAATATGCTATTACCGGCGAAACATTATCCGCGGCTGATACAATTACAAAACCTTTTGGGCTAATATCAAACACATAAAAATCAACCGTGTTATCGCTTTCTTTTTGAGTGTATTTAAGTGTTGCAGTAACTGTAGACTTATCAGCGCCGGCATTGCCCTTAAAAAAGTTAACCGCTACGTTTTTAGCAGCCTGTTCGCTAATGGTTCCGGCAAAAGAAAAATTCACTGCAAATAAAATCAAGGCAATCGTCAAAGTCTTCCTCATGGTTTTCAATTATGTCTATGTAATTTAACGGATTGTACAATAAAAGTAAAGGCTTGCGATGCTCTTTTATACAATCCTACACAGGTGCATTACAACTTTTAAATTGTATACGTAATTTTGTGCCAAAAGGTTAACGCACAACCACACATTTGTATTTGATTCACTATATAAAACAGCAACAAATACAATGTCAGCATTGTTATTTAGAATAAGATTGGGGAGAGAAAAAAGGATGTGCTACATACCTGAGTTATCAAAAATAATACTTACTAAATATTTTCCGCCCTCATCCTTATTCAAATGAAGGGCCAAATTGGGGCAAGTTTCACTTTCCTTTTTGCTTTTATGTGCAAAGTTTGCAATTTTTGAAGAAGGATCATCATCGCTTAAAAAGGGCTTTTCGAAATTATATACATACGAACTTCCTAAGCTTTTTCGAATTTGGGAGAATAATTTTTTATAAACGGCATATGCGTCATCATACGATGTTCCTTCATAAAAAAAACACAAACATTGTGTACCTAAGCTACCAGTCCTTATTTCACAATTCGCTGCGCCTGCTGGTATAGTATTTAATTCGTACCAAGAATTATTGTAATAATCCGAAGTACGCGGATGTAGCGTTCCTTTTAAACTTTCAAATTTTTCGGGAACAGCCTGCATTATTCTGCGAACTGAAGTTGAAAACTCATCATTGGCAGCCTCGCCTGAAATAATATAATTTCTTGCATGGTCATCTGCAAAAATCGTAAGCAGTGCTTCATACCCGGTCTTACTTGTATGCATACTTGCAGTCATCCTTGCTTCTTCATATCCATCCTTAAATTTTTTTCCAATAACTATATATTTACTTCCATCCTCTTCACTTTTAACTGGCTCGAAATAAAATTCAGGCATTTGTCCCTGCAACTTTGTAAGTTGTTCTTCCAGCTTGCTAAATGCCATATCCTTTGTATCGTATGTGCCTAAAATTATGTCCACCTTCGAATCCATGCTCATATTGCTAAAAATAATTTTCTCAACTCCCGGAAGGGTTACTAAGGATTGATAATACAGGGTATGAAATACATTCGAACTATCTATAGATATGGGCGTTTTGCTTTTTGTATGCTTAAACCAATAAGGCGCATCATTCATTATTCTAAACAGACCCGATAAAAAGGCATCATCGGGTTTCGGATTAACATAAAATGAATTAGAATAAGTGTATGTCTCCCTTACAATACTATAAGGTATCTCTTTGCCATCGCGCTTTATTTTAAGCTGTATAGTAGTGCCTTCCTCACCTTTCATAATTTTAATAGCATCTTCCAGCGATTTCTTGAAGATAGATATACTATTAACTGAAACAATTAAATCGCCACGCATCAGGCCCGCCTTTTCGGCGGGAGCATCCACAATAATCCAATTTATTTTCGGGTATCCTGCTATACTATCAAGCACTAAAAAAATACCAATTCCGGTATTCGTATTGTTTTGAGCTGATGAATACACAGCCATAAAATTAACCATGACTAAAAGAAGTAGGATGCGAATAGCTTTCATGTAGATTTGTATGAATACTAAAAATAAATAAATATTATTAATTCGGCATAGAAAAACAAGCCTAGGAACAGAGTACCCGGCGCATCGCTATTTGAAAGTTACCTCAAGCAATTTTATCTCTCGCGATACGCTTTCATAATCTACAAGCTTCTCTTCAGTAAACAAAATTCTGCCATCAGCAGAATAATAAAGCTTCTTCATGCTGGTAAAAAAATCGTTTGACGTGTGAATTATTTTTTCTGGTTCTGGTTCACTACCATTAGCTAAAAGCCGTGTGCACTGCAAGTTCATTCCATGTTCTTCATCCGCTTCCCAATCATCGTTATGAAATAAAAAAACATCACTTCCCTTTCGGTAAGCTTGCGCAGAAAAAGCATAATCAAACGCCGAACTAACTTGTTTTTTCGGTATAAAATGAAAATCTTTTATATCCATTTTTTCATCAATCCGGTAGGTAGCCAGGTAGCAGTTTTTCTGTATCGGGGCTGATGGCTGGTCGTGATTCTCAAGTGTTCGATGATATTCAGAAATAAGCATAAAATCACCACCATCAAGCGGTAATAACTGTCGGGTTTCAAGGTAAGGCAAGCCGTTTTCTTTTTTCGAATCCTGATAAACCGACGATAGCGCAAGAAATTTAGCATCAGGAATAATTTCCTTTTTTCCTATAAAACTAAACTTGGTATTGTATTTAGAAAGTAAAACTCCTTTTACAACTACTGTCCTTTCATCCTGAAAAAAATTATTGACAATAAGTATTTCACCGTTATTCAATAAGGCTGTGGTGGGTTCAGCAATAAACTTATCACCATCAACCGACGAGGAAAAATTAAGTACTGCTGGTTCATTTTGATTTTTATCAATAGAAAAAAACCAATAGCGGATTTGTTTAATGTTTTTTGTGTTTTGAGCCAAAGAAAGAATATCATTACGTGTTTTTGCTGCTATCAATATTTGCCCTCCATTTCCAACTTTAAGGCTGCGAAAACTGATATATTCTTTTAATTGCTTTAAACTAAATACTCTAGCATAAACTTGGCCCAGATTATTATCTGTCAAAATTATTTTATAGTTCTGCTCCTTATAATAGCTCTTTATTAAAACAGCAATTTTACTTTTGTCTTCGCTTTCTGCAATATCTATTCCTGATGCTGCAAAACCTACCTCATCACGATTAAAAACAACCTGTGCAGCACCTACCGGCTCTAATGTATTTGGGTCATAATCTTGCCTTAATATTACTGGGATTTGCTTATGCCCTTCGCGGGTATCGCTCAATGCTTCAATTTCCGAAAGCCTATTGCATTTTCCATAAAACATTGAAATTTTATTATTGATAAATGCCGCTTGCAGGTAAATAGTCTTTTCACCAAAAGAAGGGTATATGGGCGAAGTTTTTGCCGATGGAAAACCCGAGGCATATTTAAAAATTTTATACCGGGGTGGCTCATTAAGTCGTCCCGGCTTTTCAAACCCTATAAGATACCAAGAGCCATTGTAATCGCCCAACACCTCAAGGCCTGGCTGATCAATCACCGAACTGGTTTTCACATCAAAACCCGAGCAAAATGCATTTGTAATAAATAAAAATAAAAATGTATGTATTAATACATTTTGCTTCATGGGCTGTTCTATTTCAGAAAGCTAAAAATAGGAGGGTAATTGGAACCGGCAAACAACAAATTCACACTCAAAGGGTATCTCCGTCTATACTTGTAAACTATTTTGCAGCTTAGTGGGCTATTATACAGAATAGTTAATTGCAAAAACCTACTTAAAGTCTTTAACCTGGCTTTATTTAATATTATTCAGCTTATCCTGTATTTTCTGAACTGTGCTTTTTTGCCCTTCAATTTGAGCCTTTAATCCTTCCTGGTCTTTTCTCGACTGCTCCATAGCACGCTTGGAGTCTCTAATATTTTTGTGCCACTTATCAATGGCAGATTGAAGTTTTTCGTTTGTTTTAACCAGTTTTTTCATGTCCTTTTCGTAGGCAGTTAAACGTTGCTGTTCGGTTTTTAATCTTTCAGCATCCTCACCTGTTTCTTTTTCTACTAATGATTTTTGTGATGCTATTAAATTAGATTGTGTCGCCTGTTCTCTTTCGTTTAGCTTTATCGCATTTAAATTTCTATCAATAGAACGATTATCTTCACTTATCTTTTTTATCTTTTTCTCCTCACCTTTAATAGCTTTGGCAAGCTTGTCCTCCAATTTTTGCTGCACTTCTTTACCCGCATCAAGCTGGCCTTGCACAATGCGTTTGTACTCTGTAATGGCAAAGTCGCGTACAAATTTTTCCGAGGCTGTATTTTGATCTATATTCTCTGTTTTAGAAAAATACACACTATCATTAGCGGTAAACCAAGCCGTAAGCTGAACTCCCTGATTGTTTTCTAATAACTTGCTATATATATTAATGGGGTTAGTTGAAATATTTTTGTATACCACCCATGTAGCCCAATACTCACCATTTATGTTTTGTACTTTACCGGTTGATAGGCTCTTTAAATAGCTGGTCCAGTTTTTATCAATACTCTTCAATTTCGCTTCGGGTATTTGTACTCTGTACGAATTAGCAGTTGCTTTACTAAAACTACCTACTGTGTCAACCACGTTAATTGGCACTTGCGCAATCATTGACAGGGGGGAAAACAAGATTAACACTAAAAAATATTTCATACTTCTATTTTTCTTGAAATTAATAATAAACATTATTGAACACCTTAAACGCATAAGTGTATTCAATATTTAAATGCAAAATAGGTAAAATTTTATTGCGTAAGCATAGTTCGAATTACTCAATTTTAAATTTACCGAACCCACTCTAAAAATCTACTAATGGGCGCTATCAATTTCAACATCATACTTACTTAATAATCCAATTACTTCTGGCAGTGAAAATTTCGCCCTTTTTATCCGGTTAATTTCAGGATCAATAGAATAATTGTATGATGTTCTAAAATCAGCTTTTTCAATTATTGTATGGTCAAATACGGCCCCCGTTAAATCACAGTTTTCAAAAAAAGCACCGCTTAAATCACATTCCGTAAAGTCAATTTCCTGTAAGTTTGAATTGGTGAAAATTGTTTTTTTGATTTTTGTTTGATAAAAAGAACAACTGTTCATTAAACAATTTTTAAACGTAAATGAAAGCCCGAATTGATAGCAGTTACTAAAAAGCAACCCTAGCATTTTGCAGTCTGTAAACTCTATTTCCTTAAAAGCGGTATTGTTTACTTTAGCTAAACTTATGTTACAAGCGTTAAAACTACATTCCATAAACTTAATATCAGAAAGATCAGCATTAGAAAAATCGCAATCGTTGAAGGTGCAATTTTCATACTCACCCTTGGGCAAGGGGCTTTCTCTAAAATCAATTTTTTCGTAAGTTTTATCTTCTACAAAAGTCTTTTCCATTTTTTATTTGGGTTAGTATTCATTCTATTCAAGTCTTCAATTAACCTCGTCTACTTTCCACCTGATCTATATCGCATCCATTAGATTCAGCCATTAGCCTCAATAATTTTCGTGGCGAAAAATAAGCAAGTGCCGGGATAACCGGGATAACGCCTATTACAATAAGCTTCAAAAACTGAAACACCCGTCCAATCTTTACACCCCAAAACAGGTCGTTAGTAAAAACAGTAAACAACAAGGCAAATGCCAATACCCCAATCAGCATTTTTCTTTCGTTATTAGCCGGATAACTACAAACTAAATAATACATAAGATAGCTAAAGGCAGGGAGCATATTTATATAACTGTATTTCTGCTGATGAGGAAATACAAGTGGGGTAATAAGAAAAAGGTAGGATAACTGCCAAAAAAAATAAAGTTTTGATTCACCATTTTTTTCTGGCGTTTTTTTTGCCAAAAAATAAAATGTAAAAAGAATCAACGCAGCCCGTAATAAATTTATAAACCAGAGTAATTGAGAAGAACTTAGACTAGCCACATTTACCGACAAGCCATTATACGATAAGTTTGAAAAATACACCGGAACAAGCGATGTAATACATTGAAAATAAATTCCATTGTAAAGTGCTGTATTTTGTTGGTTATTGTATCGGTCAAGCAACGGATTAATTGCACTCCACCAACCTGTTAATAATTCGTTATTAAAATGAAACCCAATTACTGTTGCGGGGATTAACAGGAACACCATACAAGCTAAAGCTATAGCAAGCGATGATGCTATTTTTTTCTTATAAAGAAGATAGGGTAAAAAAACAATGGGCAATATTTTAAGGCAAATACCCAAAGCAAGTAAAAATGCGCCACTGATTTTTTCCTTAATAAGTATTTGATACATACCTTCAACTGACAAGTAAAGCACAACAATATTCATTTGCGTCTTTTCGAAATTATGAAGCACAAACCGAAGAAGAAAAAATACTGTTAGGCCTAACCACCATTTTTGCAAAAGCGGTGTAAGCATTCTTATATTCAGCCACTCACCAATTAGCCACCAAAGTCTAAAAACAAGTAAAAGGTTTAGTATAAGAAAAGCAAAAACCGGAATAAATTCAGGCAGATATGTAAGTGGTGTTATTATAAAAGCTACAAAGGGGCTATACAAAAAAACATCGGTAGTGCCGCCCGGAATTGCCATATTAGTGCCGTATGGCGATATTCCATTTCGCAAATAAGCTGCGCCGGTAAGTAGTATCCTGAAATCGCCACCCCCAATAGCCTTAACAACCAAATAAGGAGTAAAAAACAGAAGAATTAAAACATGCCATCGGTATTTTCGCAGCGTCGTCAGCATTTCAATTCTTAGTTTGAAACCGTAATATAACCGACTTTATTTAAGCTTAACACCAAATGTGCCGATATTTTAAATTTCTTAATTACATGCGTTATTATCCAAAAGTCACTGCTAAGTACGTCATAAAAGTTTTGGCAATCAATACCTTAATATTTATCTCATTCACTATACATATAAACTTAAATGCCTATTGTAAGGGTTTTCAATACATATCGTCCAACTTTCAAAGTAATTAGTTGTTTTACCTTAGCCAACACTAAAAAATAAACTGCCATGAATTACCTTAAAATTATAATGCCGGTCATTTTATCAATTGCCTTTGTTACTTATCTAATAGCTCAGTCAGGTGTTGAATACGACCATTCAAAAAACCCATACTACTCGCATACTAATGCCGAATTGGTTAAAGTATCTGATGAAGAATGGGAAAAAATATTGCCACCGGCCGTATATCAAATAGCGCGCGAGCAAGGCACCGAGCGGGCCTTCACCGGCAAATATTGGAATAACCATGCCAAGGGAACTTACTATTGTGCCGTTTGTGGAAACCCTTTGTATAGCTCTGAAACTAAATTCGATAGCCACACTGGTTGGCCAAGTTTTTACAAGCCTTTAAATAAAAATTCAATTGGATTAAGGCCAGACTCCGATGGCGACCGCACCGAAGTTAGCTGCAAAAGATGCGGCTCGCATTTAGGCCATGTGTTCAACGATGGCCCTCCACCTACCGGAGACCGTTTTTGCATGGATGGCAACGTGTTAGATTTTGAGCCGTCTAAGTAATTACACAACGCTAAAACTTTCTGGCAAAAGGCAATTCCTTTCTCATACGCACCATTAGCAATATAGGTACCAGCACATAAGGCAAATTAAGTGGAAGAAATTTTGCAGGGTTTTGACAGCGCCACTCCGGTTCACCAAAAAACTCCACACCAAAAACAACCACACCAGTAATAAACGAAATAGCGCTACCATATATAATAGCCGGTACCTGTATCCGGTTTTTGCCTTTTATAAAAGCATAAACCAATACCAGGTAAAAAGGCCCATACACAAACGCCGATAAGCCAGTAACAAACCGCATCCATATTGGCGGATTAAGAAACAGCGGGTCGCAGCCTTTCGCGTACCCATAGTTCATTTGCACAAAAACATTGGCGCTCGTAGGGTCAAGCGCGCCTGTAAGTGTAGGCACCATATCCGATATCATCGATGTAATAAAATACAGCGAAAACATTACGATAAAAAAATAGTCTAAAGGGCGGCGGCTAAGGGGTAAATTTTCTGTCATGGGTTATAATTACTTTACCCAAAGCAAATAGATATATTTGGATATACAAATGAAAAAAGCATTTCCTTTTCTTCTAATACTTCTGTGCCCCTTTATTGTCTTTGCCAATGGCTTTATTATAAAAGGACATATTGAAGGATTGCAAACCGGTGCTGTGTCGTTAGCATATCTTAATAATTCAGGTGACGATACTACTATTACCTCCCCTATTACTGGTGGTAATTTTACTTTAACCGGCCAGATACCGGAACCGGAGTTGGCAACATTAACAATTTCAGAAGATAGGTCGTTTAACCTGATTTTCTTTTTAGAGAATAAAGCTATAAGCATACAGCTTATTAAAGATGCACCTGAAAAAACTATAGTTACCGGTTCTCCCTCCAACATAACTTACCAAAAACTAAAACCCGGGTTAAATGATTTTTTTGCCCATACGCGTGAAAACAAAGAGGCACATGAGCAGGCCTTAACTACCCATAACACTCAAGCATTGCAAAACGCCGATTCGCTTTGGGTTACGCGGCAATATGCATGGCTGCAAACTATTCGCTCATCTATTACCGAACAACCAGAAAATTATGCTGCCTTATTTTTCATCAAATGGTCATTACTTAAAACTGATAATATGGACGCTGTATTTTCAGTATTTATGCAACTCAGTCCCACTGTTCGTCAAAGTTCTGCGGGTAAAAAATTTATTTCTGAGTTCGAACATTTGCATAAAATCTCACCAGGCATCCCTGCACCCGAAATTACCGGCCGCGATACTTCCGGCCAACCTGTTAAACTCGCATCGCTTAAAGGCAAAGTAATATTGCTCGATTTTTGGGCCTCATACTGCGGCCCCTGCCGACAGGAAAACAAAAAAATGTTACCGGTTTACGAAAAATATCATTCTGCGGGTTTCGAAATTATATCCTTTTCGTTAGATAACGAGCGCCCCTTGTGGGTTAGCGCCATACAATCCGACGGATTGCCATGGGAGCAAGTTTCAGAACTTCGCGGTGGCGCAGGTGCCACTTCTGGAATATACGATATTACGGACCTGCCAAGAAATGTACTGATAGATCGCACCGGTAAAATTTACGCCAAAGATTTGCATGGCGAGGAGTTAATAAATGCTGTAGAAGGTTTGTTACGCAAAGAAAAGTAGTTGCTCCATTTTACATTGTGCGCATAAATTTTTCCGGCTTTGGTTTCCCCTTTAGGGGACGGAAGGGGTGTTACCATGTAAAAATCACCTTACCATTACCTGTTTGAACACCCGCAGTGTTAGTTTGATTATTACCGCCGTTGTAAGAGCCGCCGCCACCACCGCCATCACCATAATTAGCACCACAACCAGCTGTTGAACCAGCACCGCCACCGCCACCGTAACCGCCGCCGCCACCACCGCCGTGGTATTCAGCACTGCCACCGCCACCATAACCACCGTAACCAACACCTGCTGGATTCGAGGCAATAGTATTCCAACCTTGTCCAGCCAAATCGCCCGAACCATTATTACCGCCACAACCACCAGCCCAACATGATCTGTTTTGTGAGCCGCAATTTCCTGCTTGCCCTACAACTCCGGTAGGCGATGCAGTATAATTATTTGTATATGCATCATCATAAAGCGCACCGCCACCGCCACCGCCGGCAGCAATAAATAAATTAGGGCCCGCACTATAAACAAAACTTCCTCCGCCACCACCTGCTCCTCCGTTAGCTGAATTTCCGCTTGGCTGATCAACACCCTGTCCGCCAACAATAACATTTAAAACCTGGCCCGGTGTAACTGCAAACGTGCCTAATATATCTGCACCATTACCACCGTTACAACCACAAGTAGCACTATTATAAGGTTGACCTGGCGAGTGGTTGCCACCCTGCGCACCAAATGCTTCAATAGTTAAAGAAGTTACACCCGAAGGCACTGTAAATGTTTGCATGCCGCCAGTATACGATAATGTAAGTGGGGGACAAATACTTGTTTGCGAGATTGAAAGCGTGCTTTGCCCACCGGTACCACAAAAATTGGTGGCCGATACAGCAATATTCCCAATAGGGTTTACACCAAAATTAACGGTAATAGTAGTATCAGAATTTGCAGTAATACTTGCACCACCCGGTACACTCCAGTTGTAACTCGTGGCACCGCTTACTGCGCTTATTGAATAAATTTTTGACGTAGCACTGGCACAAACACTACTAGCCCCAGAAATACTACCCGGCGTTGCCGGGGCTGAAGTTACGGTAACTGAATCATTAACCTGTGCGCTTATACCACAACTATTTGCTGCTGCCACACTAACAAAGCCTGATTGAGAACCAAACGTAACCGTAATAGAAGTATTACCGGCACCCGATGCAATAGCAGCATCGCCCGGTACCGTCCAGTTATATGCTGTTGCCCCTGCCACCGGGCTAATAGAATAAATATTACCGGTAGAGCTTGCACAAACACTGGTGTTGCCGGTTATTGAACCTGGTGTTGCCGGAATAGGGTTCACCGTCATAGAAATTGAATTAGATGTGGCCGGGGAACCGGTAACACAAGGTGCGTTTGATGATAAAATACAAGTTACCACGTCGCCATTATTTAAAGAAGAGTTGGTATAAGTAGAACTATTAGTGCCTACATTTCCTCCATTAAGCTTCCACTGGTAAGTAGGTGAATTGATACCGCTTGCCGGTGTAGCCGTAAACGTTACATTAGTACCCGAACAAATAGCACCCACCGGGTTGGCCGAAATACTAACAGCCGCTACCAAAGCATTGGACGAATTAAGCGTTACCCAATTTGGACTGGATGATGTGCCAGCATTATAATTAACCACATCACAATCGGTATTATAAATAAATAAGCCTTTCGCAGGCGCAGCAATAGCATCGCGCTGGGCTTGGTTTAGCCGGGGCAACAAAACACCCTTATTTATAAAATTAACATCCAATGCCGCCGAAGGATCAGGTGCACTGCCGCCGGGGCTTATACCAACACCACCGGTTTGGCAAAACGCTGCAACACTAAAAAGCATCAGAAAAAAAGAGCATAGCTTTTTCATATATCTAATTTTTAACCCAAATTTTTAAACGAATTGAAATTGTCCTGATTTCTTAGCACAATATCGGGTAAAAACATGAAGATAACAAGCTGAAAAGACTCAAACATGAGTGGTCTCTTTTTAAAACAAAAAAAGCCCCGAAGAACATCTTCGGGGCATGCATGCATGGATGCAGGTTAGAGTGGGTGTTTAGTTATGGGTGATGAACAAGCAGACAGGACAGGGTATATTTTATTATTAAGCTACTTTTCTTGCCTCTATTGGTATTGCATCGCTTTTGGGTGCCATACCAAATGCTTCGTAAATTTCTTCCATCGAAGAGTTTTCGCTTTGCAATGCAAAAGGCAAAATTTCGGCAATGCGTTCTAACATACCATCAATATCCTCGAAGGTAAGGTGGTTGTGTACTGTTAATCTTAAGCCCGAGTTTTTCATGGGCACCGCAGGGAAAGCTGTAGTCATGCAATAGAAGCCTTCTTTTTGCAAGAAGGATGACACTTTATATGCCACTTCCTTTTTACCGGTACCTATAAAAAAGATAGGCGTAAGTTCATTCCCCACTACCGGCAGGTTATGCCTTTTTGCGGCTTCCGAAAAGTACATCATCTTTTCAAACAGGTTATCTTGCAAAGTATCTATCTCATCACTCAAGTGTATTTTAGCCGAAGCTATAGCCGCACCTAAAACACCGGGTGTAAGCGGGCCCGAAAAAATACTTGTGCTACCACAACTTTTAATCAGGTTTTTCTGGTCTTCATTTTCAAATATCAAAGCTCCGCCGCCGCTTCCAAAACCTTTGCCCAGCGATGTAGCCATAATCATTTTTTTATGAAAAGGCATTTTTGATAAAGCATAACCGCGTCCGTTTTTACCGGCCCAGCTCATGCCGTGTGCATCATCAACATATAAATGGAATTGCTCATATTTATTAAGCATCCCATTAATTTCATTAAACGGCGCCCCATCACCGAACATGGAGTAAACACTATCCGCCATATACCAAACATTATTATAATCCTGCTTTAATATCTGGATGCGTGTTTCCAGATAGTCCATGCGGTTGTGTTTTAAAATTTCGGTGTGTATGCCTTCTGGCTTTACTAATTGCACCGCTGTTTTTACACTGTTATGCACCTGTTGGTCCATAATTATCGCATCGCCTTTACCCACTAATAAAGGAATGGCAGAAATGTGTCCCAAAGAAGTAGATGGGGTCACATACACCGGTTTGCCAAAAACCTGGGCAAGCATAGATTCAAGTTGCTCGTAAAGGCCCAATGAAACTGTAACCCTAGAGCTGGATAAGTTAACACCAAAGCGCTGGGTAGCTTCTATAGATGCCAATTTTAAGGCTGGGTGGGTATCAAGCCCTAAATAGCTGCATGAGCTAAAAAATACCTGCTTTTTACCTTTTACAGTAATATGCCTTCCATCAAAATATTCGTCTTCGGTAAACAAGTGGTAAAAGCCAAGGTCGGTGCCTAACTTTGCATGTTGTTTGATTACGTCGTGGAATTCGCTTTTCATAATAGTTTTGGATTAGGGTTATTATTAAATACAAATTTTGATTTGTGAAATACAATCAGCGTATTTACAATGCAAAGATAGATACCCTAAAAAAGCGTGGTAGAGTTAAAACAATGAAAGTGTATGTCTTCAAACCAAAGTGAACTTTTAGAGAGTTTTCAATTCAGAGAATTTAAATTTGTGAATGCAAAGTTAGAAGATTTGTTTTTAAAGTAAATA